>QCLA01000051.1:0-2032 GCA_003214935.1 Prochlorococcus sp. AG-412-F02 | reverse complement strand
ACTCTAATACTTAGAAAATCTGTTGGGCAAGCTGTCTCACACCTTTTGCACCCTACACAATCTTCCGTTCTTGGTGAAGAGGCAATTTGGCCAGCTTTGCAGCCATCCCAAGGTACCATCTCTAGAACATCTAGAGGGCAAGCCCTTACACATTGTGTGCATCCAATGCAAGTGTCGTAAATTTTAACTGCGTGTGACATGTAAAAATTGTCTTTGAGAACCTAGCTTATATAATACTATTGTCTTACAAAGAAATTAAAAAAATTAAGATATGCTTCACTCTTGTTAACTCTAGGGCATAAAATCATATAGATAATTAGTAAATTCCATAAACTATGTCACAAGAAGAAATCCTTCAACAAGTCTGCTCAATTGTTTCAGAGCAATTAAGTGTCGAGTCAGGAGAAGTCAAATCTGATTCACACTTCCAAAACGATTTAGGGGCAGATTCACTCGATACCGTTGAGTTAGTAATGGCTTTAGAAGAAGCATTTGATATTGAGATTCCTGATGAAGCAGCAGAAGGTATCGCAACAGTTGGGGATGCTGTTAAATTTATCGAAGACAAGAAAGGTTAATCTAGGATGCCTAATTTCCATCGAGTAGTTGTTACTGGTATCGGAGCTGTAACGCCTATTGGTAATAACATTGATGAATATTTACTCGGCCTTCAAAAAGGGACTAATGGTGTCTCACATATTACACTCTTTGATCCTGAACAACATCCTTGCAAATTTGCAGCAGAAGTGAAAAATCTTCAGTCTGAAAATTTTCTTGAAGCAAAAGAGTCAAAAAGGTGGGATCGTTTTTCACAGTTTGGAGTCATAGCAGCTAAAGAAGCTTTTAATGATTCTGGTCTTGAGATAAATGACACTAATGCAGCAAGAATTGGAGTGATTATTGGCTCTGGCGTTGGCGGCTTGCTCACAATGGAGACTCAGGCTCAAATACTAAGTCATAAAGGGCCAAAACGAGTAAGCCCATTTACAGTCCCTATGATGATTCCAAATATGGCAACTGGACTTGCTGCTATTGCTTTGGGTGCAAAAGGGCCAAGCTCAGCCGTATCCACTGCTTGTGCAGCCGGCTCAAATGCTATTGGAGATTCTTTTAGATTGCTCCAGCTAGGAAAAGCAGATGCAATGATCTGTGGAGGAGCAGAAGCAAGTATTACGCCTCTTGGAGTAGCTGGTTTTGCAAGTGCTAAAGCTCTTTCTTTTAGAAATGACAGTCCCCAAACTGCAAGTAGACCATTTGATGCCGAGAGAGATGGTTTTGTAATTGGAGAGGGTTCTGGAATTCTCGTTTTGGAAACTCTTGAAAATGCAAAAAAAAGGAATGCAAGAATCTATGCTGAAATCATTGGCTATGGAACTACTTGCGATGCTCATCACATTACCGCTCCTTCACCAGGGGGAGTTGGAGGTGCAGCAGCTATAAAGCTTGCAATTGAAGACAGTTCCATCAGTCTTGAACAAGTTGATTACATAAATGCTCATGGAACTAGTACATCAGCTAATGACAAAAATGAAACTTCTGCAATTAAATCTATTTTTAAAGACAGATCTTACCTCATTCCTGTAAGCTCTACTAAGTCGATGACTGGTCATCTCTTAGGAGGTTCAGGAGGTATAGAAGCTGTAGCTTGTATACTTTCTTTGACACATAATTTTATCCCTCCTACAATTAACTACGTCAATCCAGATCCTGATTGCGATCTTGATTATGTGCCTAATATTGCAAGAGATGCTCAAATAAGAGTTGCTCTTTCTAATTCTTTCGGCTTTGGTGGTCACAACGTTTGCCTCGCTTTCAGCAAAATAAATTGATCACAACCAATTCTGTAATTTCCAACTTACCTTAATTTAAAACAATGGTCGCTGCATCTGTTTCATTAGAATCACTGTGTGTAAATAGTATAAGAATGCTTGCTGTAGATGCAGTAAATAAATCTAATAGTGGACATCCAGGCTTGCCCATGGGATGTGCTCCTATGGGATACGCATTATGGCAAAACGTTCTTAATCACAAC
>QCLA01000050.1:0-2538 GCA_003214935.1 Prochlorococcus sp. AG-412-F02 | reverse complement strand
GCAGTCATCCTACAAGCAAGTTCTGAAGCTGCTGACTCTTGAAGAGCTCTGAGGACTTGATTTTGCAAATACAGTGGCAATAAAGAGTCTAACAATTGATCCGGACTTTGCTCAAAAACAATATCTGATGGTAATTTCTCTGAATCACTTTTTTCAATATTTGATTTTTCAACAAGTAACTTACTATTTTTAGTTGTTAACCTAAAAATCTCATCATTGTCATCTGCAATACCTTGAGGATCTAGTGGCAACAATGTTTGAACTACTGGTGCACAACTTACAAGGGTAATGAATTTAGTATAAATAATCTCAACCCTATCAGCACTTTCTGATAAAAATTCAGCTAATACTTCACTGGTTATACCTTCAGAATCTTTTACTGTGGGCACCTGTTCTAGCTCTTTGAATGTACTTTTTATTACGTATCTATCTTTCCTATTTTGGAAGTAACCTATTGCCTTTTTACCAACTAAAATCAAATTTGGTTCATAACCTTGTTTAATCAACTCTGCATACCTAATTTCTACCTTCTTGATTATGTTGGTATTGTATCCTCCACATAATCCTCTATCAGCAGTTATGCATACCAAAGAAATTGTTTTTACATCTCTTTTAGATAAAAGAGGAGAATCTACGGCTTCAAACTGAACTCTCGATTGAATATTCTCCAAAACTCGAGCAAGTTTATCAGCAAAAGGTCTACTTTTTAGAACTTGATCTTGTGCTCTCCTAACTTTTGCAGCCGCAACTAATCGCATAGCTTCTGTTATTTTTCGAGTATTTTTAACAGAAACAATTCGATCCCTAATTTCCTTAAGATTTGCCATGATATTTCCTTAAATAAATTTAAACTGTGGCAAGCATTGAAGATTTAACTTCTTTTATTACCTCTTTTAGTGTTGCTTCTAAGCCATCATTTAATTTCTTCTCTTTAAGAATCTCCTCAATAAATTCTGATTTATTAATCTTAAGGTATTCTCTAAGTTCAGCAGCAAATTTGGTTACATCTTCCACTGGAACTTCGTCAATCAGACCCTTAACACCTGCGTATACAACTGCAACTTGTTCAGCAAGATTTAATGGTGAGAATTGTGCTTGTTTTAGCAACTCTCTTAATCGTTTACCTCTTTCAAGTTGTTGTTGAGTAGCCTCATCAAGATCAGAAGCGAATTGAGAAAATGCTGCTAATTCATCAAATTGAGCTAACTCTAATTTCAGCGTTCCAGCAATTTTCTTAATTGCCTTTGTTTGAGCAGCTCCCCCAACCCTACTAACTGAAATACCTACATTGATCGCTGGACGTAAGCCTGAGTTAAATAAATCTGCACTTAGGAAAATTTGTCCATCAGTAATTGAAATAACATTTGTTGGGATATATGCAGAAACATCACCAGCCTGAGTTTCAATAATTGGTAATGCTGTCATTGAACCACCGCCCATATCATCAGATAATTTTGCGGCCCTTTCAAGTAATCTGCTATGACAATAAAAAACATCCCCAGGATAAGCTTCTCTTCCTGGTGGTCTTCTCAAGAGAAGAGACATTTGTCTATAAGCTTGTGCTTGCTTAGTTAAATCATCATAAATAACTAGTGTTGCTTTGCCTTGGTACATAAAATGCTCAGCTATTGCTGCACCAGTATATGGAGCCAAGTATTGTAAAGCTGCGGCTTCAGATGCTCCTGCACTAACAACAATAGTATATTCAAGAGCTCCTTTTTCTCTTAAAACCTCAACCACATTTGCTACAGATGCCGATTTCTGACCTACTGCGACATAAACACAAACTACGTCTTGACCTTTTTGATTGATAATCGTGTCTATTGCAATAGCAGTTTTTCCAGTTTGTCTATCACCAATAATCAATTCTCTTTGGCCTCTTCCTACAGGGATCATTGCATCTATAGATGTAATACCTGTTTGCATTGGTTCATGTACTGATCTTCTCTTAATTATTCCAGGCGCCATTTCTTCGATAAGTCTAGTATCACTTGTTGCAATTTCCCCTTTCCCATCTATTGGTTGACCTAAAGGATTAACAACTCTTCCCTGCATTGCCTCACCAACAGGAACAGAAGCAATTTTACCTGTAGATTTTACGTTACTTCCTTCTTGAACTCCTAGAGCTTCTCCCATTAGCACGGCTCCAACATTATCATCTTCAAGATTTAAAGCAATACCTTCAGTACCATCCTCAAATTCTAATAATTCACCAGCCATGACCTGATCTAAGCCATATATTCTTGCAATGCCATCACCTATTTGTAGAACAGTTCCTACATTGCTAACACTTACGGATTGGTCATAATCAGTTATTTGTTGTTTTAAGATTGAACTGATTTCATCAGGGCGTATAGATACCATGGATTTAAGAATTTAAGGTTGATTTAAAATTTACTTGGAAAGTGATAAACCAAGTTTTCTGATTTGTGAGGCAAGACTAGCATCAATTACTTTAGATCCTACACTCGCGACGAAACCACCAATAAGAGATGGATCGGTTTTAGTTACAAGTTCTAATTTTTCGGTTCCAGCAAG
>QCLA01000049.1:0-2588 GCA_003214935.1 Prochlorococcus sp. AG-412-F02 | reverse complement strand
TAGACTACTTAATTATTTTAAATTTAGGTTCATAAACAGCACCATTGCATACTGCTACACTAAGACTTTCTTTTGCTTCTTTAGTCAAAACTTTTAAATCTTTTTCGTTTTCATTCATCCAACTTACAGTTTTATCAATGCAGCGATTCCAGTAAGCAGCTTTTCTTGAAACTGGAATCAAAGAAATAAATATTAGAACTATTGCTGCTGTAGATGTAATTACGCAGTATTTGATGATATTTGGACTGTTATGTAGTGACATAAAAAAAAGAGATTAAAACCTTTTAAAATTATATCCACTTTCAACAAGCTGTTTCATCTTTTAGAACATAAATACTGATATACAACGAAAAATAATCGTAGTAAATTTTATTTATTGAATTGGAGGAATCTAATGATTGATAGTCCACCACATCTTTTGATTATGATACTTTTTCTAAAAGAGTAGATATTCTTAAAAAAAAATTACTAGATTGTAAGAGAGGTCGCTTTAGAGTTAGGCAAACTCTTGTTAATATCATTTAATTATTTTGTTTTTATTTTTTTAGTAATTCTTAGGTAAATATAAGTTCCCAAACCAAGTAAGAACATATCTAAATATATATGCCATTTAGGGAAAATCTGGTGCAATAATTCCATTAATAATTAAATACTAATTTAACTGCATTTATATTAACTTCAATTATTTTATTTTCCTAAGCCATGAATTGCACAAGGCATCCATAAGTCACCCATTTTATGAACCCCTTTGCATCCAAGTTTTTTGGCTTCTTGAATAGCTTTGGCTTTTGTGGGATATGCATAAATATTTCTTGAATCTGAAGAGTTATTTTGGCTATTAATTTGTTCCAAAGTAGGGCCAACAGGAGTCCAAACCTTTAGACCCATAGTGGTTACTCCCGCTGAGAAAACACCCATTCCAACGATGGATGCATTTATTACCCCCATTGCAACTACACCAAGAGAAACTACTCCCATTGGAACAATTCCAATAGTGACAATGCCCATGGGAACTATTCCAATTGATATATATCCAAGAGGAGCTATCCCAATTGCAATCTTTTTTGGCTTGCTTCCGCAATGTGCAGGACCATCATTTATATTCTGATTCGTGCCCTTTGAATCTTGCATTTAAGTTTTAATGGTTATGGTGTTTATGATTGTGATTCTTTTTTTGTTTTGCATTAGCATTTTTATGTAATTCATGAGTAGCACATGGCATCCACTTATCACCCATCTTATGAGCTCCAGTGCAATTGAAATTTTTGGCAGCTTTTTTAGCTTCTCTTCTGGTGTCAAAGAGTGCAGGAGTTTTTGTTTCCTCAACTTTTGAAGTGCAGCCAACTAGAAAAGTTATCAGCAAAAATTGAGAAAAGATAAAAGCTTTTTTGAAATTCATAAAAATTGATTTAATAATAGTAATCAAAGTTCTTCTTTTAGATTAAAAGCTAAACTTTTTATTGAGTATTGAGATCAAACTAATTGTAATAAAATCAATTTTTTATTCTCAATTAAGTTTCTGTAATAAAAGCAAATTATTATGAGTTTATAGCAAATATTTAATAAATAATTAAGTAAATTAGATGTAGAATTTAAAGTGTCTTTAATTAAAAATGTTAAGAAAACTACTTTTAACCTCTTCTCTTATATGCAGTTTATTTAGTGTTATATATCCTTCAAAAAAAGAAAATACACAATTATTTAGTTACTGTTACTCTCTTGAAAAAATACTAGTTCGTAATTCAATTGAACAAAGAAAAAACTTATCCTTCAGAATTAAATCTGTTTCAAAAGATTTTTCAAAATTAGGGATTAGCAAAACTAGAGGTGCCTTTATAAATAAGATGATTGATCAATATAAAAATTATAAGAATAATTTCTTAATCAATATTGTCCCTAATCAATTTTATTGTTTTGGAGGATATTGGATGGAGAATGCAAAGCCAGGAATATTTGAAAAAATAATTTTTGAGAAAAGTAAAAAAAGAATTAATGAATTGAAAGATATAAAAGATGGCCTAGATAGCTTAATTAACAATATAGATTCAGAATATAAAAGTTTAAAAAAGGAATTTAATAGTCTCTTTTAATTGAGAATTAAAACTTGATAGAAAGTGGTTACTTTCATGATGGTTTTTTTTAAAGAAATAGCAAGTTAATATAATTTGCTTAAAATACTTTTACCTAGATTGATAAGAATTAATGGACAATAATAAAAAATATCTTTTTTTGGTTGTTCTTGGAGGTAGAGCCCCTAAAGCAAATATTGAACTACATGATGTTCGATGGGTTATAGGTTCAACAATTGAGGAAACATTTGGTGATTTGAGAAAGAGTTGGTTTGGATCTATTAAAGGGTTGCATATAGATAGTTATAAGAAAATTAGTTCGATTGATGGTTTTAAGATAAATTTAAAAAAAAATGGCAAACAAAATAAGCATTTAAATAAAGAGAAATATCTCGAAAAAAAATTATGGTTCGTTAATATTGGAGGTTATGATCCAAGTTTTATGCAAGAGAAACATGAATTTGGTTTTGTGGTCGCTGAAACTTCAATAGAGGCAAAAAATAAAGCTAAATCGAGATG
>QCLA01000048.1:0-2675 GCA_003214935.1 Prochlorococcus sp. AG-412-F02 | reverse complement strand
GCTTGAACAATGGAAAGAGCAACAGGCTTATCTCTCCATCCAACAAGGTTAGCTATTGGTGTGCGCTGATGAGCCCAAACTAATGTTTCGATTAGTTCTTGCCAATAACCACGCCATGATATTAAGAACATGAAGCCAGTAGCCCATACTAAATGGCCAAAAAGGAACATCCAAGCCCATGGTGATAGAGAGTTAACTCCAAATGGATTATATCCATTGATTAACTGTGATGAATTCAACCAAAGATAATCTCTGAACCAACCCATCAGATATGTTCCAGACTCATTAAATTGAGCTACATTACCTTGCCAAATTGTTAGATGCTTCCAGTGCCAATAGAAAGTTACCCATGCCATGAGATTTAAAGCCCAAAACATTGCTAAGTACATAGCATCCCATGAAGAACTATCACAAGTTCCACCTCTACCTGGACCATCGCAAGGGAACGCATAACCTAAATCCTTTTTATCAGGAATTAATTTTGTACCTCTAGCATCTAATGCTCCTTTAATAAGTATTAGAGCTGTTGTGTGAAGTCCAAGTGCAATAGCATGATGAACTAAGAAATCAGCTGGTCCAATAGGTAAGAAAGAACTTAGAGCGTCTTGTCTATTAATTAAATCCATCCAGTAGTGATTTCCTGGCATAGAATTTGCTGCAATAGTAGCTGAGCTTGCAGGATCAGATAATAAAGCATTAAAGCCATACATCATTTTTCCTTGAGCTGCTTGTATAAACTGAGCAAATACTGGTTCAATTAGAATTTGTTTTTCTGGATTTCCAAAAGCTACAACAACGTCGTTATGAACGTATATACCTAAAGTATGGAATCCTAATAACATTGTCACCCAACTTAAGTGACTTATTAATGCTTCTTTAGTTCCTAAAACTCTAGCTAAAACATTATCCTTATTTAATTCTGGATCATAGTCACGTACAAAGAAAATAGCTCCGTGAGCAAAAGCTCCTACCATTAAAAACATAGCTATGTATTGATGGTGAGTATATAGAGCTGACTGAGTAGTGTAATCTCTAGCAATAAAGGCGTATGAAGGAAGAGCTCCCATATGTTGAGCAACTAGAGAGGTGACAGCTCCAAGAGATGCCAATGCTAAACCTAGTTGAAAGTGTAAGGAGTTATTAACAGTCTCATAAATACCATCATGACTAATCCCAAAGAAACCTTTATGTGGATCATTAGGATGCCTTGTGTTATGAGCTTCAGTTATTTCTTTTAAAGTATGACCTATACCGAATGTATTCCTATACATGTGGCCACCAATAATTAGTACCACACCGATAGCAATATGATGATGTGCAATATCAGTTAGCCATAGAGATTCACTTTGAGGATGAAGGCCTCCTAAAAAAGTAAATATAGCTGTTCCTGCTCCTTGAGTTGTTCCAAATACAGCATCTAATGAATCTGGGTTTTGAGCATAAGCACCCCAATTTAAAGTGAAGAAGGGAGCTAATCCTGCAGGATGAGGAAGAACTGTTAACCAGTTTTCCCAGCCAACATGCTGACCTCTAGATTCAGGAATTGCAACGTGAACTAAGTGTCCAGTCCAAGCAATACTACTGAAACCAAACAGAACAGATAAATGATGGTTTAATTGTGCTTCAGCATTTTTAAACCAGGCAAGTGTAGGTCTGAATTTAGGCTGTAAATGTAACCAACCAGCGAATAAAACCCAACAAGCTAAAATACTCATAAAGATTGAAGCTTGAAAAAGTTGTTCGTTAGTTCTCATTCCAATTGTGTACCACCAATGGTACAAGCCTGAATAAGCAATATTCACTGGACCATTAGCTCCAGCTTGTGTCATTGCTTCTGTTATACCTGTTCCAAAATGAGGGTCCCAAATAGCATGAGCTATAGGACGCACATGAGTTGGATCAAGAACAAATTGCTCAAAATTACCTTGCCAAGCAATATGGAAAAGATTACCAGCTACCCATAGAGCAATAATTGCTAGATGTCCAAAATGAGTTGAGAATATCTTCTGATAAAGTTTCTCTTCGGTCATCCCATCATGACTTTCAAAGTCATGAGCAGTAGCTATTCCGTACCATATTCGGCGGGTTGTTGGGTCCTGAGCTAGACCCTGGTTAAATGATGGAAATTTTGTTGCCATTGAATTAAAAAGGTGAAGTTCAGGTTATTTAGCCAAGGCCAAACAGACGTGCATGGAAGAAAGCCCAAGTAGTCGCTATACCTCCTAGTAGGAAGTGCGCTACACCAACCGCTCTACCTTGAGTAATTGATAGAGCTCTAGGCTGAATGGTTGGAGCAAGTTTAAGCTTATTATGTGCCCATAATATTGATTCAAATAATTCTTGCCAATATCCTCTTCCACTGAATAAGAACATCAAACTAAATGCCCATACGAAGTGAGCTGCTAAGAACATCAATCCATACATACTAATAGCTTCACCGTAACTTGTTAGTACCTGAGATGACTGAGCCCAAAGGAAGTCTCTTAACCAGCCATTAATTGTGATAGCACTTTGAGAGAAGTTGCCTCCTGTAAGTCCCCAAACATCACTTTGCATTTTCCAAGAGAAGTGGAAGATAACAATTGATATACAGTTATACATCCAGAAAAGAGCCAAGAATACATGGTCCCAAGATGAAACTTGACATGTACCTCCTCTTCCTGGACCATCACAAG
>QCLA01000047.1:0-2778 GCA_003214935.1 Prochlorococcus sp. AG-412-F02 | reverse complement strand
AAAGTGGTGTTTGTTAAAGAAGTTTTGATATGCGCAGGCATATCGTCAGCCCCTTCTTGATAGTGTTCATAATAAACTTTTTCACTATTTTTTGATAAAGATGAATAACAGTCATAAGGGACTATGGATTGCATGTACTTTTTTAAGTCCTTCAGAACATTGGGATCTGCATTTTCATTAATAGTTAAACTACAACTTGTATGAAGTAAGGTTAAATTAAAAATTCCTGAATGAAAATCATTCTCTTTAATAAAGAGATTTAGGTCATTTGTAATATCA
Source organism: Prochlorococcus sp. AG-412-F02 (assembly GCA_003214935.1). Taxonomy (GTDB): domain Bacteria; phylum Cyanobacteriota; class Cyanobacteriia; order PCC-6307; family Cyanobiaceae; genus Prochlorococcus_A. The sequence goes on along the minus strand of QCLA01000047.1, from coordinate 2,499 downwards.
ATAAAACCTTCACCATCGGTCATGAATTTTAATGTTGCAAATATTTGTTCCATAAAAATAATAACCAAAATAATTAATATTCTATTATCCAAATAGTTTGAAAATTTTTTACTGACTTGAAAATTTTTATCTTAAGATAAAGACAACTAAAAAATGGATTTTTGGCTGAAATTGAATGGAATAAGCTTGGTGCTTATCTTAAAGAAACTCAAATATTAGGATCAATTCAAAATACACTTTATTGGGATCAAAATACAGGGATGCCAAAGAAAGGAGCTTCTTGGAGATCCGAGCAACTTACATATATTGCAAAAATCTTGCATCAAAGAAATTCTTCAGAAGAGTTTGCAAATTTTATCAAATCTGCAAGTATAGAGCTATTAGATTCTGAAAGGCATTCTGAGAATCCACAAATTATTCAGGAAAAAAAAAGAAATATTGAATTATTAGAAAAAGAATTTAATAGACAAAGAAATTTAGATCCTAAATTAGTTGAGTCATTAGCTAAAGCAAAATCTAAAGGTTATGAAAGTTGGCAAGAAGCCAAGACAAAATCTGATTTTGCTATATTCCTCCCATTTTTTGAAGAGTTAATCAAGTTACGAATTGAAGAAGCAAAACAAATATCTGAAATATATTCTCCATGGGAGACCCTTGCGCAGCCTTTTGAACCTGATTTGACTTTGAAGTGGTTGAATAATATGTTTCAACCTCTAAGAGAAACTATTCCATCTCTTCTTTCTTCAATTAATAAATCCAAAAAAAACAGTTGGGATTTAAGTCCGGAATCACAGCAAAATTTATGTTCAAAATTACTTGATGAATTTGGTAGAAATAAAGATCTTGTTGTCGTGGCTAAATCACCTCACCCTTTTTCTATTACATTAGGACCAAATGATTATAGGATTACAACTAGAATTGTTGAAGGGGAGCCATTTTCAAGTTTTTTGGCAACTGCTCATGAATGGGGACATTCTATTTATGAACAGGGCCTACCTTCTCAAAGTCATCAATGGTTTGCCTGGCCATTAGGTCAAGCAACTTCTATGGGTGTTCATGAAAGCCAATCTTTATTTTGGGAAAATAGGATAGTTAAATCTAAATCTTTTTCTAAAAGATTTTTCAAAAAGTTTGTTTCAGAAGGTTGTGCACTTAACAATTATTTAGAACTTTGGAAATCTATTAATCATTTGCAAGCAGGTTTAAACAGAGTTGAGGCAGATGAATTGACATATGGTTTACATATTTTAATTAGAACAGAACTTGAAATAGATTTAATTGAAGGTGACTTAGAAGCTAAAGATATTCCATATGAATGGAATAAAAGATATGAGGAACTTTTAGGAATTAGGCCGTCTAATGATTCAGAAGGTTGCCTGCAAGATGTACATTGGAGTGAAGGAGCCTTTGGATATTTCCCTTCATATTTATTAGGTCATCTTATAAGTGCACAAATATCTTCTCAAATGGAAAGAGATATTGGGTTGATTGATAATTTGATTGAAAATGGTGAATATGAAAAAATAATTTTCTGGTTGAAAAATAATATTCATAAACATGGTAGATCTGTAAATTCTATGGCACTAGTAAGAAATATTACTGGTGAAGAACTATCATCAGAATATTTTATTAATCATTTAAAAACTAAGATAAATGATTTTTGTTAAGAATTACTTTTAAAGAATTTCCTTGGGTGTGAGGATGTAAGATAAATAAAAATAATTTTTTGATGGCAAATCTTAATCAACCTCCAAGCAGGGTTACACCAAATTTATTGCATATACTTGATGCTTTCACAGATAGTACACAATCAATAGTTAATACAATTGTTGAATTAAATTCAAATACTATAAATAAATACGAATTAATTACTGAAACTGGTCATTTAAAACTTGATAGAGTGGGTTATTCATCTCTTGCCTATCCTTTCGCTTACGGATGTATCCCAAGGACCTGGGATGAGGATGGAGATCCTCTTGATATAGAAATAGTTGGGGTAACTGAACCGTTAGTACCTGGATCAATAGTAGAAGCAAGGATTATTGGTGTGATGAAATTTGATGATGGTGGAGAGGTTGATGATAAAGTAATTGCTGTTCTCGCAGATGATAAAAGGATGGATCATATCACTACTTTTGATGATTTAGGAGAACATTGGCTAAAAGAAACAAAGTATTATTGGGAACACTATAAAGATCTAAAGAAACCAGGAACTTGTAATGTTAATGGTTTTTATGGAATTAAAGAAGCGGTAGAAGTAATTAAAGAATGTGAAGATAGGTATATGAAAGAAATTGATCCTAAATTAATTGATTAAAAAATGTTTTATTTTTCCCTGAACTCTTCAAATATTTCACTAAGGATTTCTTCGGCACCTTGATTTTTTAGCTTTTTAGCTAAGTCTTTGCCGATTTCCTCTGGATCATAAATATTTCCAATTGATTGATCTTTAATAAGTCTTTCCCCGTCAATAGAAGCTACCATTCCATTAAGATATAA
>QCLA01000046.1:0-3202 GCA_003214935.1 Prochlorococcus sp. AG-412-F02 | reverse complement strand
TTTTACTATTAATTCATCCATTAATTTGTATAGATTAGGTAAGTTGAAAATTCCTAAATTTTTTCCATCTAAAGCTCTTAAGGCGACTGAATCAATCTCCTCCTCTTTATCTCCAATAACTGCAATTAATGGAATTCTTCCTATTGTAGCTTCTCTTATTTTATAACCTATTTTTTCATTTCTAATATCAACTTTTGATCGGTAACCATTATTATTTATTAATTCATTAAACTTTAAACATTTTTCAATATTTCTATCGGTAATGCTTAATAAAATTATTTGATAAGGAGCAAGCCAAATTGGGAATTTAGCCTCATATTGTTCAATTAAGATTCCGATAAATCTTTCAAAGGATCCTAAAATTGCTCTGTGAAGCATAACTGGATTTCTTTTCTCATTATCAATATCTACATAAGTTGCATCCAATCTAATAGGCATTGAGAAATCAACCTGAATAGTTCCGCACTGCCAGACTCTATTAAGACAATCTTTTAACGAGAATTCTATTTTTGGACCATAAAAAGCACCTTCACCTGGTTGTAGTTCCCATTTGAGATTCTTATTCTCGAGAGCTTTGGAAAGAGAATCCTCTGATTTATCCCAAATCTCTTCACTACCTACTCTTTTTTCAGGACGGGTTGATAATTTGATAATGATTTCATCAAAACCAAAAGTTTTGTAAACCTCGAAAACAAGATCGATAAAAGTAGACACTTCTTCTTGAATTTGATCTTCTGTGCAGAAGATGTGTGCATCATCTTGAGTAAAGTTCCTTACTCTCATTAAGCCGTGCAAAGCACCAGAGGGCTCATTTCTATGGCAAGAACCAAATTCAGCTAGCCGAATAGGTAAATCCTTATAACTTTTTAAACCTTGATTAAATACTTGAATATGGCATGGACAATTCATTGGTTTAATTGCATAAGTTCTATTTTCTGATGCGGTAGTGAACATATCGTCTCTAAATTTTTCCCAATGCCCCGATTTTTCCCAAAGAGATTTATCAACAGCTTGTGGGGTTTTAATTTCTAGATAATCATTTTTTTTAAGTATTTCTCTTATATATTTTTCAAGTACTTGGTAGATTGTCCATCCATTGGGATGCCAAAAAATCATACCTGGAGATTCTTCTTGTATATGAAATAGTGAATGTTTTTTCCCAAGTTTTCTATGATCCCTTTTTTCCGCCTCTTCAATTCTTCTTAAGTAGTCATTGAGTTCTTTCTCTTTAGCCCATGCAGTTCCATATATTCTCTGTAAAGATTCATTTTCACTATTGCCTCTCCAGTATGAACCTGATAATTTAAGTAACTTAAAGTGCCTCAAATGTCTTGTATTAGGAACGTGAGGTCCTCTACACATGTCAATATATTCTTCGTGCTTGTATAAATTGATGAGACCTTCTTCAGGAATTTCTTCAATTATTCGTAATTTAAAAGTCTCATCTCTTTCTTTAAAAGTTTTAATTGCTTCTTCTCTTGAAACTTGTAAAATTTCGACATCATAATTTGTTTTAATTAACTTGTTTATTCGTTCTTCAATTTTAATTAAATCTTCTGGTGTAAATCTGTATTCTGAAAAAATATCGTAATAAAAACCATCTTCAATTACAGGCCCAATTGCCATTTTAATATTTGGGTAAATTTGTTTAACTGCATGACCAATAAGATGAGCAAAGGAATGTCTAATTATTTCAATGCCTTCTTTATCTTTAGAGGTGATGATTACAACTTTGGAATCTTTATTTATAGGAAGAGTTGCATCAAGAAGAACATCATTTACTTTCCCAGCAATTGTTGCTTTAGCTAATCCAGCACCTATACTCTGTGCAATTTCTAGAATAGTTACAGCTTTTTCGAAAACCTTTTTTGAACCATCCGGCAAGGTGATTATTGGCATAATTTATTTCCCCATTTCAAAGAAGCCTAATTTTGATTTAACTCTTTTTAGAGTTTTATTTGCTAAATCTTCAGCCTTTTCTAACCCTTCTTTAAGAATATTATTTAATTGATATGGATCATTCATTAAGACTTTATATTTTTCTTGTATAGGTTCAAGTGATTCTATAAGTTGTTCCGTAATTAACTTTTTAAATGTCCCCCATCCAGTCTCGGAAAATTCATTTTCACATTGTGAAATTTCTTTCCCAGATAATATTGAATAAATCATCAGAAGATTTTTAGATTCCGCTCTTTCAGGGTTATTAAATTCTATTCCAATGTAACTGTCGCTTTTTGCTCTTTTTATTTTTTTCGTGATTATTTCAGGTGCATCTAATAAGTTAATACGACTACCTTCATTAGGATCACTTTTACTCATCTTTTTTGAACCATCAATTAAACTCATTATTTTTGATCCGTTCTTCATAATTATTGGCTGAGGGATTTTCAAAATGTTTTTATCCTTACTAAATTTGGCATTAATTCTTTGTTGTGCAATATCTCGTGCAAGTTCAAGATGTTGTTTTTGATCCTCTCCTACTGGTACGAAGTCAGCGTCGTAAAGGAGTATATCCGCAGCCATCAGGATTGGATAGTCAAATAATCCAATAGATACATTGTTTCCCTGTTGTATGGATTTTTCTTTGAATTGAATCATTCTTTCCATCCAATTTATTGGCGTCATGCAATTTAATATCCAACAAAGTTCTGAATGAGCAGCAATCTGACTTTGAATAAAAATAGAACATTTTTTAGGGTCTATCCCACAAGCGACATATAAAGCGGCAGTAGAAAGAGTGTTTTTCGATAATTCTTTAGGATCATATGCGGCAGTTATTGCATGTAAATCAACTACGCAAAGAAATGTTTCATATTGTTCTTGAAGAGTTACCCAATTATTTATTGCTCCAAGCCAATTCCCTATATGTAGATCTCCAGTTGGTTGAACTCCTGAAAGAATCCTTTTTTTAGTTGTCATCCTTTTCTAATTCATTAGATTGTGTTTCTTCATTTGAGGAACTTTTAAGAGGTCTTGCAAAGGGGTCAGGAGTTGTTTTTGTTTCATTTTCTGCATTATTTTGTGATTGTCTGATTGGAGAAGAATTTTTATTGTTTTTTGCATATGTTTTAATTGACTCTATTAATTTCTCGTCTTTGATCATTTCACTAAGTGTTCTAACAGAGAATCCAAGAACTGCAACAGTAGATCTAAGTTGAAATTTTTCTTGTATTGATTTGACGGCTTTCATTTCATTGTCACT
>QCLA01000045.1:0-3202 GCA_003214935.1 Prochlorococcus sp. AG-412-F02 | reverse complement strand
TGGAAATTAAATCAATGGATCGATATTAATCAATAAAAAATTAATTTATCTTGGATACTTTTTCATTAGTTTTTGTATTTCTTCAGCATGGTAACTACTTCGAGTTAATGGAGAACTTACTACTTGCATAAAGCCCAATTCGTTTTCGCCAAATAATTTGAAGTAATTAAACTTTGAAGGGCTGACAAATCTTTGAACAGGTAAATGGTTAGGACCAGGTGATAAATATTGTCCAATAGTAACTATATCTACATCATTTCTTTTTAAATCCATTAAAAGATTCAAAACCTCTTCATCTTTTTCCCCTAAACCAAGCATAAAACCTGACTTTGTATAAACTTGAGGAGAGTAATTCCTTATTCTTTTAAGTAACTCTAGTGTTCGTTCATATTGTCCCTGGGGTCTTACCTTTTTATATAAAGATGAAACAGTTTCAATATTATGGTTTAGAACATCTGGCTTCGAATCCAGAACTTTCTCAAGCGCATGCCAATTACCACAGAAATCTGGAATTAATAGCTCAATAGTAGTTTCCAGAGATTTCTTTCTAACTTCTGAAACACATTTATAAAATTGAGAAGCACCACCATCTTCAAGATCATCTCTATTAACTGATGTAATTACTACATGTTTAAGCTTCATCCTATATACGGCCTCAGCCAAACGATAGGGTTCAGTGTAATCTAAATCTCTCTTCGATCTATCAAAATCAATATCACAATATGGGCATGCTCTTGTACATCCAGGGCCCATAATAAGAAAGGTTGCAGTGCCACTAGCAAAACATTCACCTATGTTAGGACAGCTTGCTTCTTGACATACAGTATTGAGGTTTAAATCTTTTAATAGATTTGCAGTATTACCTATTCTTTCAACCTGAGGGGCTTTTACTCTTAACCAATCAGGCTTTAATCCTGTGTTATTAGAATTATTAGTCAAATTAATTAATTAATTCTACTTACTTATATTTTTATCTTACTCAAAACAAGAATAATTTACTATATTATAGTTCTCTAAAAAAATTGTATGCAATCAAGGACGCAAGGCAATTTTTATCTTTGATAACAAAAAGAATAACTTTATAAAGATTTCATCCTATAAAACAACAACATTCATAAAACTGTTCTGTTATTAAATTTTCAGAACAGTATATAGAACGTTATTTTTAATAAGAATATCAGAATATTTAAATTAATATCGTAATATTCTATTCAATTAGCTTTTATATAGTAATTAAATGTACTAAAAACTGTTTTTTTATATTATTTTTGATACAGTTAAAAATATATTTAAAAGAACATTGACTTTCCATTTTAAAAGAAAACGTCTTTTATTATCTGATCAAACTAAAAAAGGTAAATCTATAGGTTATGCAAGAGCTATTGAAAACGAATTTAACTATTTAGAACAGCAAATAGAAAGTTTAAAGAAAGAGGGGTGCAATTTAATTTTTTCTGAGTTCATCAGCTTAGAAGCAGAAATAAAGCCACAACTGAATAAGGCTCTTAGTTGCTTATCAAAAGGAGATGAATTAATAGTAACTCAGTTAGATCGTGCATTTTCAAACAAGAAAGACTGTTTGATAACAATAAATAAACTTATGAAAAATGATGTTAAATTGCGTACGATATCTGGGTTTTTAGCCGATAATTATTCTTCTAAAATAAATTCTTCAATTTTTAATATTTTATATGAATTAGATAATTTACAAGACAAATATTTATTAGAAAGAAAAAAAGAAAATGTCATACGTAGGAAATTATCAGGAAATAATTCTGGAGGGAGGCCAAAGATTAGTCCATTAAAAGAATCATTAGTATTAAGACTGCGTAATGAGGGATTTTCATATCGTTCAATTAGAACACAAACAGGAATTTCTTTATCAACAATTAGGAGAATAATTTTAGACGGAGGAGCAATATAAGATGAACAAAAAAGAAATTGAAAACCTAATTAAAGAAAACCTTAAAGATAAGGCACTACGTATTTATGAATTAGATGACAAGGATAGAAAAAGTTTATTAGCAGAATATAAAGAATGGATTATCAATGACATAGAATTTGAAGAAATTATGATGTTACCTTTTGAAGCCTATACAGATGGATTAGATAAGAAATTTTTAGATGAATTAAATTAATCTCTAATACAAAAATTTATTATTATGCTCGTAAACCGCTCTAGCTATAGATGGAAATAAAGAAGCGTCTTTAACAATTTTCTTTCCATTACCAAAAACGACTAATAAAGTTTGTACTGAACTACTATTAATCCACCATGCAGCATCATGTCTTACTTCTGACATTAAGCCTGCTTTACTCCATAATTTTGTACTTTCTGGTAACCCTTCTCCTAAAAAGCCCTCTACTTGATTAAGTGGATCCTCTTTCAAGTCAGATTTATTTAAATTCCTTTTTAAAAAACTTCTTAAATCCAAATCATTCTTTTGATAATGAATATGTATCATGATCTCCTCCAAAATCTTTGCAGTGGCGTCGGTGGTCATTATATTTCTATTTTGATTTTGATATTCATAAAATTCTTTTTCTCGACCAAATGGACCATCATCCCAAGTCTTTTGACAGCAATTAATTCCTCGCAATTCTTCCCAATTTAATTCTTTTAACCAATCATTAATAATACACCTTTGATATTTCCAATTTTCCCAAGCTTCACCTTCAATGCATGGACCACTTGTAGTTCCAGTAAGAATATCAACTAAAAAACTTGTAGCATTATTACTAGAGTTAAATAACATTCGTTTTACTGCAAAATTTATTTCTTCTGATATCATTAACCTTCCTTGTCTAATCCAATCATAAGCAGCAAGGCCATAGACTAACTTGACTATGCTCGCAGGATATATTTTTTTTCTATTATTAATACCACATCCATAGCCTTTATATAAATTATTCTTTTCACTTTTATAGTTGATCCAAGTTATGGCGATATTTTCATTTAAATATTTTTTATCATTAGAACAAACTCTACTTAAAATATTATTTAAGGCTAATCCCATTTCTTTGCTCAAATAGTAAAAAGACATCGCATGAAGAATTATATAGACCCTATCTCACTATTTAAGCAAACTAATTTTTCAAACACGATTTGGTGGAAACTAAAAGTTAACATTTCTGGATATCAACATGAAAGTGAAAATATGGATCTAGTAAATATGGAATCGATAGAACTTTTAGAGTTTTA
>QCLA01000044.1:0-3206 GCA_003214935.1 Prochlorococcus sp. AG-412-F02 | reverse complement strand
TTTAAATATGAAATCGAAATCAGTTTGGAAAATAAATAAAATTGTACTCCCACAAAATTCAGATCATGCTGGAGTTATGTGGCATGGAAATTATTTTAATTGGCTTGAAGAAGCCCGAATAAATGCCCTTTATGAAGTTGGTTTAAATTACTTTGATCTAACTCAAAGAGGTATTGATTTGCCTTTAATAAATTCTTCCATAAAATACATCAAGCCTTTATATCTTGGTGATAAAATAATAATTGAAAGCATTTTTAATATAAGCAAAAGTCCTAAAATAAATGTAAATTCAAAATTCCTAAACGATAAAAAAGAGGTTTTAACCACTGCAGAAGTAAATATGGTTTTAATAAATAAAGATAATTTCTCTATAATAAGAAGAAGGCCTGAATTTTTATCAAAAGCATTTAGCAAATTAAATGCTTAATAACTAAAACCAGTAATTACTATATTCTGAAGCTCTGAAAATATTTAAATGATTCTATAAAATAAATTTACATATAATAAAATTAAGCAGAAAATTCAATCCTTAAAATTTAATTGCTTATAATTCAATTATATATAATTTAATATGGCAATCTATCTAAAGATAACTAACCCGACAGAGGTGGTAAAAAAAAAGACATCAAAATGGCTTACAGATATTACACCTAAAAGAATTGATAGAAAGCTTGTTGAAGACGAAGTAATAAAAGGTATTATTGATCAATTAACTTTAGAAGGAATTAAAGGAGAAATATCAGCTATAAATGGTATTGAAGTAAAAGATTCTAACTTAATTACAAAAAATAATTTTGTAATAAGAAAAACCAAAACTTTTTGATTTTTAGATATCGAATATTTTCATGATAAATATTTTTATTCTATTTATTATTTTTCTAATTTTCATCTCTTTTAAAATATTTAAGAATTACTTAGAAAAAAAGAAAAGGGTTAAATTAAATAATGCTCTAAATTCCAATTATTTTATTCAAGTAATTACTAACTTAATAGAAGAAAATAAATATAATTTATTAGAAGAAAGGATAAGACTAATTAATATAGATGCCTACGGAAATGAAGACCTAAAAAAGTGGATTGGCAATCCTCCACTTGATCCAAAAACCATAGAGTTAAATATTAAAAATGGTTCTAAGAAATTTAAAGAAGGAATTCCATACTTTTGGGAAAAAGTTATTATAAAAAAATTTGAAAGCCCAGAATTGTTTTTCGATAAGTGGAGATCATATGTACTTGTTAATCCCAATATTGATGATGAAATACTTGGTCAAAGAAGACAACTTGAAATTGATGATTGGTTTGTATTTATAGCTAGTCAAATAGAAAAATCATGCTTAAAGATATTAAATAATAATTCTTTAAAGAAAAGCAATGAAAATTATAACAAAGGTATTAATTTTGAAAATAACTGTATGGACATACTTAAGAATTCTGGCTGGAAAGTGAAAGAAACTCCAAGTTCAGGAGATCAAGGAGTTGATCTAATTGCTTCAATAGATGGACTTAGAGTATGTATTCAATGTAAAAATCATGAAAAAGCTATAGGGAACAAAGCTGTTCAAGAAATTTCTGCTGGAAAATTATATTGGAAAGGAACTCATGCCGTATTAGTTTCAAAATCAGGATTTACAAAAGCTGCTCAAAAGCTGGCAAATGCAAATAACGTAGAATTAATACATGAATCGGAACTAAAAGATTTAAAAAAATTTATTTATTAAATTTCATATTAACTATATAAGTTATATTTATAAAAAAATTATTTTTATGGACTATACAAAAATTTTTTTAATATTAGGATTTAGCATCGCAATATATATAGCTTTTTTATTATTAGGTTTTTTACTTAGAGATAAGAACTTAATCTCACAAAATATTAAAAAAGAAAAATAACAACTTTTCAACTACATTATTTCGAAAGGAAGTTTATTTCTTTTTGAGCATAATATATAAAAATTGAAAAAATAATAATAAAATAAGTTTATTTTTAAAATTTGACAAATTTAAATAGTAATAAATTTTTTAAATGAATAAGATTTCTAGATTTTTAAAAAGTTTTTTTTTCATATCTATTTGGTTGATGATATCTTCATATTTTATTGATTTTTGGAATACCTTTCATTGGGAATATATTTATCTGAATTTAAACTCAATATTTGATAAAGATTTATGGTTAAATTTAAAAAGAAATTTATATGGAATAGATATTGGATATTGGTTAGAAAGAACATTTAAATTTATTTCATATGAAATACCAAAGGAATCGTTTAAATATTTGCCCATATATTATTTTTTAAAGTGGATTTGGATTTAAAAATAACCTTTCATTTTAAATATTTAATAAATTCATCTAAATGTTCTTCGATTTCAATCTAAAAATTATTGAAAATTAACTAGTGAAACAAATACTCAACAATATGCTATATTCTACCCAGTATATGTGGATTTGATGACAAAGAGCTACTGGCTTAAAAAAATCTCAATAGGAAACTCAGATCTATTTCTGGAATATATAAGAACGGTTTTACCATGGATAAAATCCGTTGGGGGGAAAATAGTAAAAAGAGATATAATCCAGGAATCAAATTCAAGTAAATGGGATGGAGGACAATTGGGTTTAGTAATAGAATTCGAATCAAAGCTTGTTGCTAAAAAAGCTTTTTATTCAGAGGTTTTTCAGAATTACCTCTATTCTAGAAATTTACTGGAACTTGTTACTATCAGTACTCTTTAAAAAGAAATTTCTCAAAAAGACTCCTTAAAATTTTAAAAAGAAAAAGAATTATTAAATTATAATTTTTTTAATATTTGAAATCTAATTAAACATGGAATATTCAAAATAGTTGATTTATAAAGTTGGAAGTTATTTAGGTGATCTAGACTTATCAAGGCTGGAATAATAATGTATTAAGACACTTTATAGGAAATATACCTTAATAACTTAATAAGTTTAAGTCATTTTTAAAGAAGTATTGGTTTAATAATTAATCTGAAAAGTTAATTAAAGCTATCTTGGAGAGGATAAGAATATATTCCAAAAAATTGTTTATAAAAATTTAAAAGATATCAAGAGTTTTTAAATAATAATAACCACCTATTAAGACAGGTAATAATATTCCAATAAAAAGAAAAAAAGATTTTCTTGATTCTCCTGGTGAAATGGGAGTTATTTCAGGTTCGATTGCAAATCCATTTTGCCTTCCCCCACT
>QCLA01000043.1:0-3256 GCA_003214935.1 Prochlorococcus sp. AG-412-F02 | reverse complement strand
TAGAGATTTATTGCAACCTTTGGCCAAAAACCTATTATTAAAGTCGGCAATAACAAACTGAATCCTATTGTCAATTCTCTACTATTCATTTCTTTTACAGTAGCTAGTGCTGGTATTCTAGGTCCAAAAAATACTCTTCTACACATTGATAATAGGTAAATAGGTGTTAATACAAGACCTATAGCTGCAATTAGAATCGTTATAGATCTAAAGATAGAGCTATAGCCGTCTTGACTTGTGATTCCTAAAAATATAGTAATTTCACTTATAAAACCACTCATACCAGGTAATGCTAGAGAAGCTAATGAACTTGTGAGGAAAAAAGCAAATGTTATTGGTAAGACTTTTGCTAAACCACCCATATTAGGAATTGATAGTGTATTTGTTCTCTCATAGAAAGAGCCCGTCACGAAGAACATTGCTGCAGCAATGAGTCCATGACTAATCATCTGTAGCATTGCACCGCTAATACCTAAAGCATCAACTGCTCCTATACCCAAAAGTACGAACCCCATATGACTAACTGAACTGCATGCAATTCTTCTTTTAACGTTATCTTGTGCGAATGCGTTTAATGCGCCGTAAATTATATTTATGATTCCAAGAATTATTAAAGCAGGCGCAATTTGTAAATGGACTTCAGGTAATATTTGAACGTTGAATCTTAGAAGAGCATAACCTCCCATTTTTAAGAGGATTCCCGCTAATAGCATTGAAACAGGTGCGTTAGCCTCTCCATGAGCATCGGGTAACCATGTATGTAAGGGGAAGATTGGAAGTTTAACCCCAAAACCTATTAAAAAACCTAAATAAGATAATAATGCGAGACTACCTGTTACATGTTTTTGTGTTATTTCGCTTAGATTTAAAGTAAAGGCATCACCACTCAATGCAAGTGCAAGTCCGCTAATAAGTATAAGTAAAGAGGCTAAAGCGGTATATAGAATGAATTTTGTAGCTGCATATAATTTTTTCTTTCCTCCCCAAATAGCTATAAGAAGATAAACTGGGACTAGTTCTAATTCCCAAGCTAAGAAAAATAATAAGAAATCTTGTGACAGGAAAACTAAAGCCTGTGCTGATGCCTGAACTAATAAAAGAGCAAAATATAAATTAGATTTTTTCTTTATTTTCCAACTCGCGAAAGCAGATAGAAATGTAATTAATCCACTTAAAGCTACTAAAGGGGCTGATAATCCATCCACCCCAAGAGACCATTCTAAACCTATTGAAGGTAGCCAAGTAATTCTTTCGACAAGTTGTATAGAGCTATTTGAAGGGTCAAATTTTTGGAAAAGTACTCCAATAATTAGTAAAAAATCTATAAATAAAAAACTTAACGAGATATTTCTTGGGAGGGTATTATCTTCTCCTTCCTTTGAACTTAAGAAAGGCATTATTAGTGCCCCAATTAAAGGTAATAAAACAATAGATGATAGCCAAGGAAAAGTTTCTAAATTCATTTATGGAATGAATAGTTTTTTTATTGTAGTTGAATATGTTCTAGCTTGGGACTATAACATTAAAAATATCTAAGTAAAACTACCTACTAGGGATAGCTCTGAATAGACTTCCTGTTGTTTGTACGTTTAAATATGGAGCTCTGCTTGCTACCCCTGAATTTTCCCATGCTTTAACCATTGCTTGACTTACAGCTTTGCCATTTTCTTTCTTGCATAAAGCTAATATGCTCGGTCCTGCCCCACTAATTGCGCAGCCTAAAGCACCCGCTTCTAAGGCCGCATCTTTAACTTCTAATCCACCTTGAATAAGTTTCCATCTATATGGTTCATGCAACTTATCAAACATTCCCTCTTTTATTAATTCAGAATTTCCCGTTTTTAGGCCGTTAAGTAATAAAGTAAGTGCCCCCATATTTGTTACTGCGTCAGATATTGGGACATTTTTAGGCATTACTCTTCTGGCTTCACTTGTACTTAATCGAATAGCAGGAATTGCTACTACAGCTTTAATGGAATCATGCCAATCACATCTTATAATTCTCCATCTATGAGAAGCAGATTTTGCTGTTAAACAAAGACCTCCCAAAAGAGATGGGACAACGTTATCAGGATGTCCTTCTATATCAATTGCGAGTTCTAACAGTTTTTCTTTGGGCAGGGGGGAGTTTATTATTGCATTTGCTCCTATTAATCCTGCTACTATTGCGGTAGCGCTACTTCCTAGACCCCTGGCAGGAGGTACAGCTAGTTTAACTCTTGCTTCTAGTGCGAAAGGGGAAATATTCGCACTCTCCCAGACTTTTTGTGCAGCTCGAAAGACTAAGTTTTCAGGACCTCCTCTTAAGTGATTGCCATCGCTACTCTCCATTTTTAAATCAAACCTATCTCCACCACCTTCTATTCTTGTGAAAATAAATTCATTATATAAATCTAATGCAGCCCCAAGGCAGTCAAAACCTGGACCTAAATTGGCAGTTGTCGAGGGAACTGTTACTATTATCTTTTTACCTATTGCTGGGGAAGACATTTAAAAACTATGCTCTTCGTAAAAGCATTCTTGCTCTGCAAGCTGCACTAAACAAACCAAACTCTTCATCTAAGATTACTTTTACAGGTATAGATTTAACCATATCTTTTAATCTGCCTTTATCTGAAAATTGTTTCAGAAATAAATCTGATTTAAAATTTTTGAAATGTTTTGGCGCTGTTCCTCCAGAAATCCATAAACCCCCGAAGCATAATTCATGTAAGGCAACATCCCCTAGTAAAGAACCATAAGCTCCTAACCATATATTTTCTATCTCATTCATTAGAATATCTCCTTCAGTTGAGAGTTTACAAATTTGTTCGGGTAATATCTTTTCTAAATCATTAGCAAATTTTAATTCCTTTATATACTTCTGAAATGGGTGATTCTTTGCGTCAGGTTTGCTTAGCCTCCATTCGGCTATCCTCGATAACCCAGCCCCACTTATAATTATCTCACAAGAAATCCTATTAACATTCAGAGAATTTTTGAGCCAATTCTTTAAATCCCATTCTAATTCTGACTTTGGAGAGTATTCTATATGCCCACCTTCGCTAGCTAGAACTTGTATATTATTCCCTGTAATCAGTCCCCTTGCGATACCTAGACCAGTTCCAGCTCCCACTATCGCATGCAAATTTTTATTAGCTCCTACAGCATGATCTCCGTTTTGAATTGTAGAATATTGACTATTTTTTAAAAAAGGTATTCCATAAATTTGAACTGCAAAATCATTTACTAGCTCGCAACTTTTAAATTTAAATTT
>QCLA01000042.1:0-3347 GCA_003214935.1 Prochlorococcus sp. AG-412-F02 | reverse complement strand
ATATTGCGGATAAGGCTTATAAAATAAATAAAAATGCGGCATTAATAGCAAAAAAAAGCGCTACTAAATATTCATCAATTGATAAACCAAGGTTTGTTGCTGGTTCAATTGGACCAACAACTAAATTACCGACTTTAGGACATATAGATTTTAATGAATTAAAGCAATCATACAAAGAACAAATAAATGGTCTTATAGATGGAGGCGTTGATCTTCTTTTAATAGAAACTTGCCAGGATGTTTTGCAAATAAAATCTGCCTTATTAGCATCAAAAGAAATACTTAAAAGTAAAAATATAGATATACCTATAATGGTTTCTATAACAATGGAAACAACAGGTACTATGCTTGTTGGATCTGATATTGCATCTGCATTAACAATATTAGAGCCATTTAATATAGATATCCTTGGTCTTAATTGCGCAACTGGTCCAGAACAGATGAAGGATCATATTAAATATTTGTCTAAAAATTCACCCTTCGCTATAAGTTGTATTCCTAATGCAGGCCTACCTGAAAATATTGGTGGTGTTGCTCACTACAAATTAACGCCAATAGAATTAAAGATGCAGTTAATGAATTTTATATATGACTTTAATGTTCAATTGATAGGTGGATGTTGTGGTACAACACCAGAGCATATTAAATATCTTTCTTCAATTATCGACGAAATTATAGATAGCAAAAGGACTAACAAAATTGGTATGAATTTTTCTAGTAGTTATATTCCATCTGCCGCCTCAATATATAATTCTGTGCCATACAAACAAGATAATTCAATTTTAATTGTAGGAGAAAGATTAAATGCCAGTGGATCTAAAATGGTAAGGGAATTGTTAAATAAAGACGATTGGGATGGTTTAGTTTCAATTGCTAAGCAACAACAAAAAGAAAATGCACACGTTCTTGATGTAAATGTTGATTATGTAGGAAGAGACGGAGTAAAGGATATGAAAGAAATTACTTCAAGACTAGTGACTAATATAAATTTGCCATTAATGATTGATTCGACAGATGCTGACAAAATGGAAAGTGGATTAAAGTCAGCTGGAGGTAAATGTATTATAAATTCGACCAATTACGAAGACGGTGATGAAAGGTTTGATCAAGTTCTTAATTTGGCTTTAGATTATGGTTCAGGACTAGTTATTGGCACTATTGATGAAGATGGAATGGCAAGGAATTCAGAAAAAAAATATAAAATTGTTAAAAGAGCAATCAATCGAACTAGAGAATGTGGTTTATCAGATTATGATCTCTTTTTTGATCCATTAGCACTTCCGATATCTACTGGGATAGAGGAAGATAGATTAAACGCTAAAGAGACAATTAGTGCTATTTCAAGAATTCGTGAAAATTACCCAGAAATTCATATTATATTGGGAATTTCGAACATAAGTTTTGGTCTTTCACCATTATCTAGAATTAATTTAAATTCAATATTTTTAGATGAATGCATTAAAGCAGGATTGGATACGGCTATCATCGCACCAAATAAAATATTGCCTTTATCAAAGATTACTGATGAGACTAAAAAGCTTTGCTTAGATTTGATCTATGATAAAAGAGAATTTGAAGATGATATTTGTACCTATGATCCATTAGTTGAACTAACAAAGGCTTTTCAAGATTTATCTATTCAGGATTTCAAAAAAGCATCTTCAGAAAACAAAAATTTAACTTTGGAAGAAAGTTTAAAAAATCATATTATTGATGGTGAAAAAATTGGTTTAGAAGATCAATTAAAAAAGGCGTTAAATAAATATAAACCTCTTGAGATAATTAATACTTTTTTACTTGATGGCATGAAAGTTGTAGGGGATCTATTTGGTTCAGGTCAAATGCAATTACCATTTGTACTCCAATCTGCTGAAACAATGAAATTTGCTGTTTCATTTTTAGAACCACATATGGAAACGGTAGATGAAAATACATCAAATGGAAAACTTTTAATAGCAACAGTAAAAGGGGATGTTCATGATATTGGAAAAAATTTGGTTGACATAATACTTACAAATAACGGTTATGACGTTATAAATCTTGGAATAAAGCAAGATGTTTCCGCAATCATAGATGCACAAAAGAAGCACAATGCAGATTGCATCGCTATGAGCGGATTACTTGTAAAGTCAACTGCATTTATGAAAGATAATTTAGAGGCCTTTAACAATGAAGATATTAATGTACCAGTAATATTAGGAGGTGCAGCGTTAACGCCAAAATTTGTTAATGAGGACTGTAGCAAAATATATAAAGGGAAAATATTGTACGGAAAAGATGCTTTTACTGATCTAAAATTCATGAATGAATATATGGATAATAAAAAGAAAGGAAATTGGTCAAATACAGAAGGATTTATTAACAAAAAGGATATAAATATTAATTTAGCCTCATCAAAATACAACTCTGAAGAGGTAAATAAATCAATATCCATCTCCAAAGAGAATGCTAAATTAAATCTAAAAGAAAATTTTATAAGATCTAAATTTATAAATGAAGAAGAACCAATACAACCTCCTTTTTTGGGAACGAAAGTACTTTACGACGTTGATATAGATTTAAATAAGTTAACTTTTTATCTAGATAAAAAAGCTCTATTTAGTGGTCAATGGCAAATAAAAAAAGGGAAAAACCAAAGCGTAGATGAATACAATAACTATTTGGATTCATATGCAAAACCATTACTAGATAAATGGTTAGAGATAATTGTAGATAAAAAACTTATTTCACCAAAAGTAGTTTATGGTTATTTCAGATGTGGTAGAAAAGATAATAGTATTTTATTATTTGATGATAAATCCTTAAAAACAATTTCCCAATTTAATTTTCCAAGACAAAAATCAGGTAATAATCTTTGTATAGCCGATTTTTATTGTGATTTAAAAAATGATAAACCAATAGATATATTTCCTATGCAGGCGGTAACAATGGGTGAAATTGCTAGTGAATATTCTCAAAAATTATTTAAAGAAGATAAATATAGTGATTATTTATTATTCCATGGACTTACTGTACAGTTAGCAGAAGCTCTAGCTGAGTATGTCCATGCATTAATTCGTATGGAATGTGGTTATAGTAGAGAAGAACCGGACACAAATAGAGAAATACTTGCACAAAAATATAGAGGAGCTAGATATTCATTTGGATATCCTGCATGTCCAAAAGTTTCTGATTCAAACATACAATTATCATTGTTAGACGCAAAAAGAATTAATTTGACAATGGATGAATCTGAACAACTTCATCCTGAACAAAGTACTACAGCTATAATTTCACTTCACTCAAAAGCTAAATATTTCAGCGCTTAAACTAAATCTTTAGTTTTTTTCTAGATATTCAATAATTTC
>QCLA01000041.1:0-3353 GCA_003214935.1 Prochlorococcus sp. AG-412-F02 | reverse complement strand
CTTCCACTTCACCATTAAACCTGACCCATACCCATTCATGTAATCCAAGTCTTTTATCTTCAAAAGCAAAAACCACATCTTCTAATGAAGCAAAAGTACTATTGTTATCTCCAAAATCTGGTTTTTTATAATTCGGTTG
The DNA here is from genome assembly GCA_003214935.1 of Prochlorococcus sp. AG-412-F02. Classification (GTDB taxonomy): domain Bacteria; phylum Cyanobacteriota; class Cyanobacteriia; order PCC-6307; family Cyanobiaceae; genus Prochlorococcus_A. The sequence goes on along the minus strand of QCLA01000041.1, from coordinate 3,214 downwards.
CAAAGCAGTTAAATAATAAGATCCCAAAACCATATCTTGAGATGGAGTAACAATTGGTTCCCCTGTCGCAGGAGAAAGAATATTATTACTAGCCAACATAAGCATACGCGCTTCTGTTTGTGCCTCCAAAGCTAAAGGAACATGAACAGCCATTTGATCTCCATCAAAGTCAGCATTAAATGCAGGACAAACTAGAGGATGAAGTTGAATTGCTCTTCCTCCAACCAATTTGGGTTCAAAAGCTTGAATACCTAACCTATGAAGAGTTGGGGCCCTATTTAAAAGTATTGGATGCCCCTCTATAACTTCTTGAAGTACTTGCATAACTTCATCATCAGCTTTTTGTATTAATTTTTTTGCCGCTTTTATATTATTTACAATATTTTGGCGTATTAATCTATGAATTACGAACGGTTGGAAGAGCTCAAGAGCCATTTCCTTTGGGAGACCACATTGATGCATTTTCAACTTGGGTCCCACTACTATTACAGATCTTCCAGAATAATCAACTCGTTTACCAAGAAGATTTTGTCTAAATCTTCCCTGTTTTCCCTCTATAATATCGCTAAGAGATTTTAGAGCTCTGTTATTTGCTCCAACAACAGTTCTCCCTCTTCTTCCATTATCGATCAGAGCATCAACTGCTTCCTGCAACATTCTTTTTTCATTTCTTACAATAATTTCCGGTGCTAATATTTCTTGAAGCCTAGCTAGTCTATTATTCCTATTTATAACTCTTCTATATAGATCATTTAAATCAGATGTTGCAAATCTTCCTCCATCAAGCTGAACCATTGGACGCAGGTCAGGAGGGATAACAGGAATTGCGTCTAATACCATCCACTCTGGCTTTGCATTTGTTGCAATAAAATTATCAATAACTCTTATTCTTTTAATAAGTTTTGCTCTTTTCTGACCTTTGCTATTTGTAATTTCTTCTCTAAGCTCTTCAGCAACCTGATTTAAATCAAGATCTTCAAGTAATTGCTTCAGCGCCTCAGCACCTATACCAACAAACGGTTCATTTTCAATAGTTGAATCCTCGGCATAAATTTCATCCTCAATTTCTAACCATTCATCTTCAGTGAGTAATTGCTTGTATTTAAGGTCTTTATGATCTCCAGGATCTAAAACAACGTAACAATTAAAATAAACTATTTGTTCTACATCTCTTAGTGGTATATCTAAAAGAATCGCTACGTAACTTGGAATACCTTTCAAATACCAAACGTGTGAGACTGGGGCCGCAAGTTTTATATAACCCATTCTATGTCTTCTAACTCTACTTTCCGTTACCTCAACCCCGCATCTCTCGCAGACAATTCCACGATGTCTAACCCTTTTATACTTACCGCAATGACATTCCCAATCTTTTGACGGGCCAAATATCTTTTCACAAAACAACCCATCCATTTCTGGTTTTAGTGTTCTATAGTTAATAGTCTCAGGTTTAGTAACTTCCCCTACTACTTGTCCGTTAGGCAATGTCCTCTGTCCCCAATCCATTATTCTTTGCGGAGAAGCAATTGAAATTTTGACGTAATCGAAGTGATTTTCAGTTCGTAAGTTGCTGTTTGTCATTTTTAGGAGATTTAAATTAGAAAGTTTTAATAAAGTATTTAATCTTCCTCATATTCAGAGGTTCCAAGAGATTCATATGTTGGTCTTGAGGGAGTATTCCTCCTTGGATTTATATCTTGCATTAAATCGACCTCTTTACCTTCATCCGTATAGACACCAATATCTAAACCTAAAGATTGTAATTCTCTCATGAGAACTTTAAATGATTCAGGAGTCCCAGGTCTTGGAATAGGCTTACCTTTTACAATAGCGTTTAAGGCTTCATTCCTTCCTTGCATATCATCTGATTTGACTGTTAAAAGTTCTTGAAGAGTATAAGCTGCACCATAAGCTTCAAGAGCCCATACTTCCATTTCACCTAGCCTTTGACCGCCTTGTTGAGCTTTACCTCCTAAGGGTTGTTGTGTAACAAGAGAGTAAGGACCTGTAGATCTAGCATGAATTTTATCATCTACTAAATGAACTAACTTAAGGAAATGAGAATATCCAACGGCAACAGGCTGATCAAAAGGTTCGCCTGTTCTGCCATCTTTTAGTAATAACTTTCCAGGATCATCAGGATTATAAACCCAACCTTTCCCAGGTAGCTTAGCGGCCTCTTCTAAAAATGCTTGAACAGTTTGATGTGATTTTTCAGGACCATACATTTCATCAAATGGTACAACCTTAACCCTGCAATTCAAATTCGAAGCAGCCCAGCCCATTAACAATTCAAAGACTTGGCCTACATTCATTCTACTTGGAACGCCAAGAGGATTAAGCACTATATCAACAGGAGTGCCATCAGGTAAATAGGGCATATCCTCTCTAGGTAAAATTCTACTAATTATGCCCTTGTTTCCATGCCTTCCAGCCATCTTGTCACCAACTTGAATTTTTCTCCTCTGGGCAACATAAACTCTAACAACCATATTTGCCCCAGGAGGTAACTCATCCCCTTGTTCTCTAGTGTAGATACGAACATCTAAAACTCTTCCTTTTTCTGTTTTAGGGACTCTAAGAGAGTTATCCCTAACATCTCGAGCTTTTTCACCAAAAATAGCTCTTAAAAGTTTTTCTTCAGGTGGTTGATCTGATTCTCCTTTTGGAGTCACTTTCCCCACGAGAATATCTCCACTTTCTACAAAAGCTCCTATCCTGATTATTCCCATTTCATCAAGATTATTCAGACTTTCTTCCGAAATATTAGGAATCTCTCTTGTGATTTCTTCAGGACCTAACTTTGTTTGTCTAGCTTCTATTTCATACTTTTCGATATGTACCGATGTATATAAATCATCAGTAACCATTCTTTCACTAACAAGAATTGCATCTTCGTAATTGTATCCTTCCCATGGCATGTAAGCAATTAAGACATTCTGTCCTAAAGCTATCTCCCCTCCTTCACATGCGGATCCATCAGCAAGAACTTGTCCTGATATGACTTGATCTCCAATGTTTACAATTGGTCTTTGATTTAGGCAAGTATCTTGATTGGATCTCTGATATTTTTGCAGATAATGAAAATGTTCATTACCATCTTCATCTTTAACAACAATCTCATTAGAATCAACATAGGAAATGGTTCCATTTACTTTTGTTATGGGTACCATGCCTGAGTCTCTTGCAACTTGAGATTCTAAGCCTGTACCAA
>QCLA01000040.1:0-3430 GCA_003214935.1 Prochlorococcus sp. AG-412-F02 | reverse complement strand
ACTTTTGTGGCAATTAAACCAGATGGAGTTCAAAGAGGATATATTTCTGAGATTATTGGTAGATTTGAAAAAAAAGGATTTAAATTGGTTGGGCTAAAGCAATTAATTCCTTCAAAAGAGCTTGCTCAGAATCATTATGGAGTTCATAGGGAGAGACCTTTCTTTAATGATTTAGTAGATTTCATTTCAAGTGGTCCAGTCGTGGCAATGGTTTGGGAAGGTGAAGGAGTTATTTTAAGTGCTCGAAAATTAATAGGTTCTACAAAACCGCTTGATGCTGAGCCTGGGACAATAAGAGGAGATCTCGCGATAGATATAGGTAGGAATATAATTCATGGTTCAGATGGACAAGAAACTGCAAAATTTGAAATTAATTTATGGTTTAACCAAGATGAACTATGTGTATGGGAAACTTCTGATGCAAAATGGCGTTCTGAAAATTAAAAATTTATATCCTAAATCTTTTTAAACTAAACTTTTCTAAAAAGCTTATTTCACTATCTGAAAGAGTTTTATCTTGAATAAATTTAAAAATAATATCACTTGTTATTGCAGAGAATAGAACTCCATTTCTGTAATGACCGGTAGCTAGAAAAAGATTTTCAATATCAGACTTGCCAATTATTGGCTTAAAGTCTGGTGTGCAAGGTCTAAATCCCCACCAATGTTCCATTTGTGGCCAATTCATCGCTTCAGGTAATAGAGACCAGATACCTTTTTGAAGTTGCTTTATTCCATTAGGAGTGTTGCCTTGATTAAATTTTGAATCTTTTTCAACTGTTGCTCCAACTATAATGAGACCGTCATCACGAGGTACTAAGTAGGTATCTGGCCCAAATAGAACTCTTTTAAGAAAATTTGAGGGACCTTGTATAGATAACATTTGTCCCTTTACTGGAAAGACTGGAATTTTATTCAAAACTGCTTTACTCCAAGCCCCACTGCATAAAATTGCTTTTTCACATCTAATATCTTTAATTTCTCCCGTGGCATTTAAAACTTTTGCACCAATAATTTTGTTTTTTTCTATTGTTAAATCCTTAACTTCTGAACCTTCTTGAAATTGAACTCCGTGCAGGGAGCATGCACGTTCAAGGGCACGCATAAGTCTTCTTCTGTTATCTATCTGACCATCCTGTTCAAAAACCAGTCCATGCTTCCAAATAGAATTTATTCCACTAATTTCATTTTTAAGATCTTTTTGACTTAAATATTTGCCATATTTATACGTTGGAAATTTCCTCAGATCTTTCATATTTGTAAAAGGAACAACTATTCCACATTTCCTTAAACCACATTCAATTCCGCTATCTAGTTCAATATTTTTTATCCATTCAGGAATTAAACGTTGACTTTGTTGCCCAAATTTTAATAATTCATGTTCAAGACCTTCAGCATGAGTAGCCAACATCCCTGCCGCCACAAACCCAGCGGACTCACTTCTGTTTTTGCTTAAAACTGAAACTTTGAAGTCGTTTCTGGCAAATTCATAAGCAATAGATAATCCGATTAGTCCTCCCCCAACAATTAAAATCGAATTTTTAGTGTTTGCTGTCATTTAATTATTCTTATAATTTACTTATGTTTTGATCCTCTTTTACCTTATATCCAATAATATTAAGAAAGGAACATTTAATAATGAAAAAATTTGAATCTTGGGAAGCTGTAATTGGTTTGGAAACCCATGTACAGCTTAATACTAAAAGTAAAATATTTACATCTGCATCAACAGCTTTTGGCGATGAACCTAATACACATATAGATCCCGTAGTTTGTGGTCTACCTGGTACTCTTCCAGTTTTAAATGAAACCGTTCTTGAATATGCAGTCAAAACTTCTATGGCATTAAATTTAGATGTTGCAGAACATTGTAAATTTGATAGAAAACAATATTTTTACCCTGATCTACCTAAAAATTATCAAATTTCGCAATTTGATGAACCGCTTGCAGAGAATGGTTGGTTAGAAGTTGAAATTACAGAAAAGGATAAAGAAACTTATATTAAAAAAATTGGCATTGAAAGGCTTCATATGGAGGAAGATGCTGGGAAATTAGTTCATGTGGGAAGTGATCGATTAGCGGGTTCTAAGTATTCATTAGTTGATTACAATCGCGCTGGTATAGCACTTTGTGAAATTGTAAGTAAACCAGATATTAGAACGGGTAGAGAGGCATCTGAATATGCTTCCGAGATTAGAAGAACAGTTAGATATCTTGGTGTTTCAGATGGAAATATGCAAGAGGGTTCATTAAGGTGTGATGTCAATATTTCAGTTAGAAAAGGACCAGACGCACCTTTTGGTACAAAAGTTGAAATAAAGAATATGAATTCATTCTCTGCAATTCAGAAGGCATGTGATTATGAAATTGCTCGACAAATAGAGGTATATGAAAATGGAGGTGAAATTTATCAGGAGACTAGATTATGGGATGAGGCTAAGCAATTAACAAAAAGTATGAGATTAAAAGAAGGTAGTAGTGATTATAGATATTTCCCAGATCCTGACTTAGGACCAATTGAAATATCAGAAGAGCAAAAAGAAAAATGGTTTAATGAATTACCTGAACTACCCTCCAAGAAAAGAAAGAAATATGTTGAGGAATTAGGTTTATCTCCATATGATTCAAGAGTAATTTCTGATGAAATTCATATGGCAAACTTTTTTGAAAAAACAGTAGCTAATGGTGCCGAGCCAAAACTTGCATCAAATTGGGTCACAAGTGATATCGTTGGATATTTGAAAGCAAATAAACTTAGCTTTAGTGAATTAAAGCTAAGTCCTGGAAATCTTGCCGAAATGATTAATATGATTAGTAAAAATATTATTAGTGGAAAAATCGCAAAAGAAATTTTGCCTGAACTAATACAAAAGAATATTTCTCCTAAAAGTTTAGTTGAAGAAAAAGGATTGGCAATGATATCTGATTCTGCAAGCATTTCGCCAATAATTGATGAACTTATTAGTGATCATCCTAATGAAGTAGAAGCATTTAGGAATGGAAAAACCAAATTACTTGGTTTCTTTGTAGGGCAACTGATGAAAAGGACTAAAGGTAAAGCGGACCCTAAACTTGCCAATAAACTCGTTTCAGAAAAATTGAATAGTTAAATTATTCAATTAGTTTACTTATTTTATGAATCCATTGCTTTTGATTATCTGAATTATCCAAAATAACATTTGAAAATTTTCTTTTTTTCTTCAAAATCTAATTGAAGATTTATGATATTAAGAGCTTCTTTTTCACTGATGTGATCACGTTTCATAAGTCTTTTTTTTTGAACTTCTTCTGGACATTTGACTAACCATATTTCAGTACAAATATCTTCAAATTTTGCTTCAAATAATAATGGTATAACTAAAAGTATTATTTGATTATCTTTGTATTGAATGCATCCTTCTACCATCTTTTCTTTTATTAGGGGATGAA
>QCLA01000039.1:0-3640 GCA_003214935.1 Prochlorococcus sp. AG-412-F02 | reverse complement strand
TATTATTAATATCGCTAATAAAAAAAAGCCTAATATAATTGGCCAATATGGAAATTTATTCAAGATTCTATTCAATTTTACTTTAGATTCATTATTATCTATTCTCTTTTCTCTTGGAGGTAAACCCATCTCTTCTCTTCTTTTTGCTTCTCCCATGTTTAAACACAATTTAAATTTATATTATATATAGGGTATTACATTTGTTTAGGAAACAACTAATATTCACTTTAGTTAATTAAAAATATATTTTCGTTATATTAGAACATATCTACAAAAAAATAATGAGAGAAGTTGTTTGGTCAGTAAATATAATGGTTGCAATTCTAATCACTGGCATAATTTGGGTTCTATATTACATTTTTACTTATGATCAGAAATATACCTCTTAAATGTAATGTCTGATAAAGACCTAAAGAAATTTTTAAAAAAGATAGAGCAATTAAATCTTATTGCCAAGCTTGTAAAAGAAAATCCTCAAAAAAGAAGAGAATTATCAAGATGCAAGAATCATGAAGAAGTAATTAACTTAACTAGCAAATGGGGATATGAAATTGGCAAAAGATGGGGCGAATAATTAATTTAAATTTTATTAACAGGATTATTAAATTTAACATTGAGTCATAAATATAATTTCTAGAATCTTCACATAAAAATTGTAATTAAATTCTAATTATGAAAGAAACTGATGAGATAAAAAAAAAGATATTTCAAATTGCTGCCGTAACTGATAGAGGACAAAGGCTAAATAAATTAATTGCTCCAGTCTATCAAGACAAACTAATTGAAATGGATGATTTAATAGAAAGTCTTAAAATTTACAGCTCAGAAATATCAGAGGAATCATTATCTGGAGAATGGGAATTAATTTATTCAAATGTTGAATTATTCCGTAGTTCTCCTTTTTTTCTTGCTATCGAAAAAGCATTTAATAATGAATTTAAAAGTAATCTTTTTTTTAAATTGCATCAATTACAAGTTGGATCATTTGGTATCTCTACAATTGGAAGAATTGTTCAAAAGATTGATTTTGATAAAAAAGAATTTATTTCAACATTCGACACTACAATATTTGGGCTCACAACAATACCCGTTTTAGGTTGGTTCAAACTTTTGCCTACTTTTGGAGGAAGAGTTATTACCTTGTCAGAAAATTTGGTCTTAGAGGATAAGTTGCTCAAAATGAATTTGAAGAAAACCAAAGTATCTAAAATTGATGGGCTTAATAAAATTCCTTTATTCAGTAAATTACTTATGGAGAGGTGGTACCCAGTTAAAGAAGTATGGGAAAAATTACCTTGGAATAAAGTAAGTCCATCATGCTCATTATCAATAAAATATATAGATGATGAATTAAGAATAACAAAAGATCTATATGGAAATATTTTTATTTATATAAGGCCAACTAAATCAATTTAAGAAAAATAATCGACCTAAAGCTTAATTTTTTATGAAATAACAAACCTTTTTTATTAATTTAAGTTATGTTCGTAATGAACATTTTGATATTATGATTAATAAACAAGAAAAAAATTCTGTTGTAAGAGGAATATTTTTAATAGGAGGTTGGGGCCTTGGCTTAGACAGATTCTATGAAGGTGATAAGAAAGGAGGATTCTTATCAATAATAGGTTGGAGTATTACCTTCTTTAGCTTCTTATTTCTCAAATGTTCGGGATATGAATACGTTGATGGTGTAAAAAATTATTCTGATTATTCTCCTAATCCTTTAATTATTATTCCATTAATTGCAGGTGCTTACGGAGGGTTTCTTATAATTAAAAAAGCGTTTAAATTAGCTAAGCAGTTTGAAAATGCTGAATAAAATTGATTTAAAAGTCAAGATAATAATCCAGTACCTTGTAAGAACAACTTAAATAAGAAAATTACTAACAAATTTACTATAGCTAAAGCTACAAATCCATTTCGCTTATTTACATCTAACTTTTTAATTAAATTAGAGAGGTAAACCACTGGATTTTCCAGTTCATTCTTATCCAAGTTTTCTAGATTTATTAATTTGACATGAAAATATCATAGTTTCTTTAAAGAATCAAAAATGTAAAGGCATAGTTAAAAAAGTATAACTATTTTATACTCACAATATTCCTGCATTTTTTAAGTAGGTCTTACCAATATTTGCAATTGCTAAAAAGACACTCAAATTAATTAATAAGATTATTAGTAAAGCTAACATTTTTTGATTAGGATTCGTTGTGATACCATCAATTCCTTCATTACGGAATCTCTCAAAAAGAGATTTTATAGGTAGTAATTTTAATTCTTGGGAATTAAGATTTGATTTTTGTTGTAAAACATTTTGATCACTTGATTTTTCAAGGAATTCAGAAAATGCTTGAACATTCTGCTCATTTTTAATGTCTTTCTCATTCTTAGGGGATGATTCTTTTGAATTATCTTCCTCATTAGTTAGTTTTGATTCTTCCAAATTAATTATAAATTCTAGGTATATATTACACTATAAAAAAAATACTCTATAAATTACTGAAAGGGTTTACTATCATTAAAATACTCTTTTACAAAATAGTATATTTTATTTATCCTATGGAAATTTAATAATTTTAAACTAAAACTATTAAATAATTTTTAATTTTATATGCTCGATAAAAATACAAAAAAAAAATGTGAAAATAATCCTTCAATAAGAGACCTCAAAATTAGAAATATTGAACATGCTATTGATCAAGCAGAAAAAATTATTAAAGAATCAAAAGTTGGTGCAGCTGAATTAAGTTTTTTAAAAAGAAAAATATCTGACTCATTGCAAGATTTAGAGATCCTATACTTAATGAAAAAATCATAAGGAATATATAATAAAAATTATTATTCAAAAAGGATTCGCACTTTATGTAAATTTTATTTTTGATCTAATTTGTGATCAATAAAGTTAATCAAAGGGATCATGAAATTAGCATTTATACCAACAGTGCACCATATATACGTGATAAAAAAAAGAATTTTTATATACAAATTAGGAGGTAAGGTAATAAATATTTTTAAAAAACCACCAATAAATAATATTAATATTCCAATTTGCAAAAGACCTTTAGCTATCCAAATAATTCCATGTTTTTTTATATTCTTATAGGACCAAAAAGAAAGTAAACCTAATCCAAGTAAGAAAATAAGTTTTATTATCATTTATCTTATAATAATTTTCTAATAATAATACCTATTAGAATACAAGTTATAAATTATTACTTTTTTATCTAAGGAAATTTATAAATATAAAAAAGCTAAAAAGATAATATCATAATATAGCTTATGATCGACGGTTACTAAAACATCTTTTCTTTTAATAAATCAATTCTGTTTTGATTTACTCCTAAGTCGCTTTCACCAACTCTTGATTCTGATCTTATTAGCAATTTTTTTAATTCAGGTAAATAAGACACCTCTAAGTCGTCAACGTACTTCATCCATTTGCTAGTTACCTCAGCATGAAGATAATCTCGATTAAGTTCTACAATTTCTGTGCGTGGAGTAATTTCAATAATTGATTGAATAGCTTCAAAAGGATTCTCACTATTTCTAACATCCCATTCTTCTCTTACACAGTGAGCAACTTCTATACAAGGTTTTAATACTACTTGAGATGCCAATGATGACTCAGGATATAGAA
>QCLA01000038.1:0-4342 GCA_003214935.1 Prochlorococcus sp. AG-412-F02 | reverse complement strand
TTAAAAAAGCATGAATATTAGGTAATTCCCAATCTTGATATTTCATTAACTTTTTACTTTTTTTATTAGTAACAAGTATATTAGAAAATTGTCTAGAGTCATTTGTATCAGCTAAATCAAAATATTCAGATAAAGGCCATCCTTGTGTAAGTAATCTTTTATACTCCGAATCCTTAGAAGTAATAATATTTATATATTCATCATAAATAGATTGCATATTATTAAGAGCTTTTAAATTAAAGTAAAACCACATATCTGGCATACCTGCATTTAGTTGATTAAATAAAGGTAATATTACCTTTGAATATTTTTTTTCTGAATTCAAAAATTCGAAAATTGAGGATGTTATTCTTGAGGGATTTCTAATATAAGCTCCTCCTCTAGAACTAATATCATATCTAGTTAGGATTATAATATCAGGATTATAATGAGTTTTTTTTATGAATTTCATCGCTTCTTTTAAAACAATCTGTCTTGCATACAATTGACTTGCAACTCTAAAGGAAGAACTAACAAGCTTATTTTTAAAATTTCCTTTTTCTAACCAGGCATTTCGCGTTTTTATTCTATTTTCTTCGTAATCTCCAAAAATAATTTTTAGTTGATCTTGAAATTCTTTCTGAGAAGATGAAATACATATTTCTGGATTATAAGTTGCTTTTACTTCATCAATTCCAATATCATCCCATAAACCGCAAATAGTTTTAAGCTCATAATTTTTGAGTAATTTTTTTAAATAACTATAACCTTCAAAAAAATCTGACATATTATCTTTTTCTGGGGTGCCATTATCTCCTAATCCCCAAGGAACTCTTTTACATGTATATCCTGATAGCAGTAGCAAAACTTTCATTAAAGATATAAATAAGACATACTTTTTAGAAAGATTTAAAAATTAAAATCATAATAATTAAAAATTCACTTTTCTATTAATTTTCCTTTTTCTATTTTAATAACCCTATCACAAAATTTTAATGTTGATATTCTATGTGCCACTAGAATTATGGTTTTTTCTTTCCCAAAGTTTTTAATTGATTCCATAACTTCCTCTTCAGTTTTTTTATCAAGAGCACTTGTTGCTTCATCAAAAATCATCAATTCAGATTCTTTATATAATGCCCTAGCTATTCCTATTCTCTGCTTTTGGCCTCCACTCAATTTAATACCATCTTCTCCTATCAAAGTCTGATATCCTTTTGAACAAGATTCTATATAAGAAGATATTTTTGCCATCTTTGCGCATTTCACAACTTTCTTTAAATCGATATTATCTTTTGCGATTCCAAATGCAATATTCTCTGCAAAAGAATTATCAGTAAGATAAATTTTCTGAGGAACATGAGTTAAATTCTTCATCCAAAGATCAATAAATCTTTTTGAATGAATATTCATGTCATCAACTAATATTTCTCCATAAGTAGGCCTTAATAATCCCATTAAAATATCAATAAAAGTACTTTTACCTCCACCTGTAGGACCAATCAAGCCTATTTTCTCACCTTTTTTGATCTCTAAATTTATATTTTCAAGTATTAGAGGTGAATCATATTGATACTTAAAACCTAAGGAATTAAATTTTAATTTGTTTTTAAATATTTTTATTTTCTTTTCTTTTTTACTTCCACTTTCTTCTACTAAATCTAAAAATACTTTCTGGTTCAGTGAATCTAAAACATTTGAGATCTCAGCACTATAAGCATTTATAGTTGCCCATGAATTATAAGTCTGTTGCATTGCAGGAAGTAACCGCTGCGCACCTAAAGCAAAAGCACCTAATAAGGGCAATATATCTTTAATATCCGATTGATTGGTAAAATTCATTATTACTGCGATTGAAATAAGAAAAATCAGACCAACAACTTCCAAAATATTTCTTGGATATATTGCTAAAAAGATACTATCTGCATTTTTAAGACGCATATCAAAATCTATTTTTTTATAAGAATCAATAAAAGTTTTATAAGATTGATTTAAGATAATATCTCTTATTGAACCAAATCCTTCTTGTATATATTTTACTTGTTTTTGATTAGCCATAGCAATAAAATTGCTATTACCTTTTAATCTGTTTTTTATTTTGAACATCAAAACTAGATAAGCGGTTCCGAAAACAAGCAACAAAATCAGAGCAATATTAATATTAATAATTAACAGCCCAATTAATATCAAGATTGAAATTACGGTATTAGAAATAAGCCATAATGTTTGATGCAGTACTAAAACAGTTGCATTCAAATGAGTAGTACTTGTAGTAATTATTTGACTAGTTTTTTTCTCAATATGAACAAAGTAAGGCTGCATAAGATTATTTGAAAATGAATTTATACTTATTTCACTACCTAATGCAGCTGCATATTTACCATTTATCCATACAGTAGTTAATTTAATTATTGCTGATAATATTGCGGCAAAAATAAAAAATAAAGCTACCGGAATTAATAATTCAGATTCATTTTTAATATTAAGTAATTCATAAATAAATCCAAATTGTTTTAATTCAAAAAATCTTTCTGGTTCTGTTAAAACTGTTAAAAAAGGAATTATTGCTGTAAAAGATATCATTTCAGCTAAGCCGCTCAAAAGCATCAATATTAGAATTATAAAAAATTGGATTTTTCTTTTTTTAGAAAAAAAACACCAAAGTCTCTTAAGAAGTAATAATATTTGATAACTATTTTTTTGTTTTTTGTCTTCCAATTTATTAAATACCAAAACTAACTTTATAAAATTAATGACATTGAGTAACCAGATTTTTGAAATCCTATTTTCTGATAAAATCCTGACTTATCTTCCTTACATTCTAATACTAATTTATAACAGGATTCTTCTTTAGCTTTTCTTATTAAATTTTTTAATATTAATTTACCTACTCCCTTACCTCTATATTTTTCTAATATCGCAATATCTTCAATAAATCCTATTACTCCACCTCTTACTTTTCTTGATAAATGCAAAGAACCAAATCCAACTAATTTATTATCAAAGTCTTCAGCATTATGATCTAAAGCTATAAAGCTAAAAACATCTTTTTGATTAATGAAACTTTCCCAAATGATTTTTTCAGTCTTTTGGTTTGGATAAAAATTACTTATGACTTGTAGTAATTTTATAATTTGAGAAAAATAGATTTCTTCAGCACTTTTGATTTCAATATTCATAAAATTTTTATAAATATATACCAGCTTTTTTTAAACTATTATTAATTTTCTTCGCCAATGAATCTAACCAAATATACCTTCTTAAAAACCTCTTCAATAAGGGGTAAGAACTCAAACCGCTACCAATAATAAATTCTTTCTTAACTTTAATTTCATCTTCTATGCATAATTTAAATCCTTTATCAGTATAATATTTCAAAGCTTTATTAAACCTAATTATAGAATCATCTTTTGAAGAAATACCCTCATTGTCATTACCCATTGAAATAGCATAATTTGGAAGACTTCCCCATAATTCTTTATCATTTTCAGGATGAGGAGGTACAAAAGTATTAAGACCAAAATATTTCTGTAAAGTATATGAAAAATGAATATCCTCCCCAGCAATATGACTACTATCAATTGGAGGTAACTCCCTCCAAAAAGCAGTTAGCCAATCTCTTTTAAAAAACCAAGAATGTCCAACTATATCAACCCTTTTAATGCAATTAGAGGGATGATCCCATCCAAATCCAGAATTAGGAGAATATCTTGATCTTGATTTAAACCTAAGTCCTCTCGTACCTAAAAGCCCTTCAGAAATTTCCATTGTAGTTAAACAATTTTCAAACCATTTTCTTCCTGGTATAGTATCGTCATCAAAAACGCATATATATTTTGTCTTAGCATTTAAGGCAAAAGCAAATCTTGCCCAAACACCATAATTATAATTATTTTGGGAGACTAGAGCTTTCGATAAAATTTCAGGTTGTAGATCTTGTTCACTTTTATTTTTCCATATCAATATTTTATTAGGTTTAATTGTCTGTGAATTTAAAGCATCAATTTGTTTTGGGAGATTATTCAATCTTTTATAAACATTTAGAACTACAGTTATTTCAGAATTATTTTTCATATTTACCATCTTATATAAAAACTAGGACGAAGTTTCCTTAAAAAAGGTTTTAGGCCCTTAGAGAAGTACGTAACATGATAACTTCTAGTAATTTTATCTAAGCTTAATAAGTCATTAATAGATGTACCTACATCTAAAAAAGTAATATCTTTTCTTATTTGAAATATCCTATGGCCAACAATATTGGAAAGAGAAGATGCTGAAGAAAGAATTAAAGAACCTTTTGGGATGTCCAATAATTTATGAATTACTTTATCTCTAATTTGATTGTAATTATCAAAAAAATTAT
>QCLA01000037.1:0-4365 GCA_003214935.1 Prochlorococcus sp. AG-412-F02 | reverse complement strand
TAAAATCTCCTCTTGCTTTCGTGAGGTTATTTTGTGAACGCTAACTATTTCCTTATTAACTTTATTGCTTAAATCATTTTTCTCATCGAGTATATATGCTATTCCACCAGTCATCCCTGCACCAATATTCCTTCCTGTGGAACCTAAAATAACTACTGTTCCACCAGTCATGTATTCACAACAATGATCACCTGCTCCCTCTGTTACTGCAGTAGCTCCACTATTTCTTACTGCGAATCTTTCTCCCGATTTACCTAATGCAAATAATTTTCCTCCTGTTGCTCCATATAGACAGGTATTTCCTAAAATAACTTGCTCGGAGGATTTCTCATCTGTTTTTGGAGGAATTATAGTGAGTATTCCTCCATTCATGCCTTTGCATACATAATCATTAGCTTCTCCGATTAATGTTACATTCATGCCCTTTAATAAAAATGCACCAAAGCTCTGGCCTGCATATCCTTTAAAATTTAAGTTAAGTTCACCATTGAATCCAGTGTTGCCATAAAGATCTGCGATTTCGCCCGATATTTTCGCACATACACTTCTATCTGTATTTTTGATCTCAATTTCTTTGGTTAATTCTTTGTGGTTTTTAATTGAATCTATAAATTTAACATCCGAGAAAAACTCGTCTTCTAATACAGATCCATTACTATGAGCATTTTTTGAATGTTTTAACCATGATCTATCATTAATTGAACATTCATCATTTATTAAAGAAGAAAGATCAATATTAGAAGTTTTTGGGAGACTGATATTTCTTGCAGCAAGAAATTCTTGATTACCAATAAGTTCTTCCAAATTAGAAACACCGATGTTACTCATTATCTCTCTGACTTCTTCAGCAATGTATAAGAAAAAATTAACAACATTTTCTGGAATACCCTTAAATCTTTTTCTTAATTCTTCTTTTTGAGTGGCTACTCCAACAGGACACTTATTTGTATGACAAACACGAGCCATTATGCATCCTTCCGCAATCATCGCTACTGAACCGAATCCGTATTCTTCAGCACCCAGTAAAGCTGCAATAACTACATCCCATCCTGTTTTAAGACCTCCATCAGTTCTCAAAATTACTCTTTCACGTAAGTTATTCTCTAAGAGAGATTTGTGTACCTCTGCGACACCTAATTCCCATGGTAAACCTGCATGTTTAATAGAACTTAAAGGTGAAGCACCTGTACCTCCGTCATGCCCTGAAATTTGAATTACATCTGCATTCGCTTTGCTTACTCCAGCAGCAATAGTGCCTATACCAATTTCAGAAACAAGCTTAACACTCACTTTCGCTTTTGGATGGACTTGATGTAAGTCATGGATTAGTTGAGCTAAATCTTCAATCGAATAAATATCGTGATGAGGGGGAGGAGAGATTAGTGCTACTCCAGGTTTACTATTTCTTAGTTTTGCAATGTAAGAATCAACTTTTGGACCAGGTAATTGTCCTCCTTCTCCTGGTTTTGCACCTTGAGCCATTTTAATTTCGAGTTGTTTACCACTTCTTAGATATTCAGGTGTAACTCCAAATCTACCTGATGCTATTTGTTTAATTGCTGAGCATGCAGTGTCTCCATTTTGTAGACCTTTTATAAAAGGCAATGTGGCTGATTGAGTATTTTCATCAATATCATTTAAAACATTAAAACGAGCTGGATCTTCTCCCCCTTCTCCACTATTACTTTTACCACCAATTCTATTCATTGCAACAGCTAAAACTTCATGAGCTTCTCTTGATAATGCACCTAAACTCATTCCTCCAGTGCAAAACCTTTTGCAAATTGATGCAACACTTTCAACTTCCTCTAATGGAATACTTTTTCTTTTTGAACTAATTGTTAGTAAATCTCTTAAAGAAGTGGTGGGTCTATTACTAATTAGTTTTTTGTAAGTTTCAAAATGATCGTATCCTGGCCCTTGTTTTACTGCAGTATGTAAAACCTTAGACATCTCTGGATTATTAGAGTGATATTCTCCATTATTTCTAAATTGTACAAATCCTAAAAATTCTAATTTCTTTAGATCGATCTCCGGGAAGGCTTTTGTATGTATTGAAAGTGTTTCATTAGTTAATTCTTTTAATGTTATGCCTGCAATTCGGCTTGTTGTTCCATTAAAAGCAATTTTTATTAAGTCGGAACCAAGACCTACCGCTTCAAAAATTTGTGCACCATGGTAACTAGATAAAAGTGAGATTCCTATTTTGGAAAGAATTTTTCTTAGACCGTCTTCTAGAGCTTTTTTAATATTTTCTTGAACATTAATTATTGATAAAGGATTTATTTTTTTGCTATCTATGAGTTTTTGAGTTTTTGGATGTTTTAACCAGTGTCTTCCTGCTTCGAAGGTTAACCAAGGGCAAACTGCGCTTACTCCATAACCAATCAAGCAAGCCAAGTGGTGTGTACTCCAGCATTGACCTGTCTCAATTAGTAAAGAAGCTTTTAGTCTGATTTCTTTTTTAAGAAGATAATGATGGATTGCTCCAACAGCAAGTAAGGGCGGAATAAAAGTCTTTTTAGGATTAATTCCTTTATCAGAAATAATAATTAAAGAGCAACCTTCTTTTATCGCGAGCTCACTCTGTTTACAAATTGCTTGTAATTTGTTCTCTAAGCCTTGGACACCTTCCTCAATCTCAAACAAACTTGAAATCGTTTGAGATTTAAGTTCTGATTTTTTTATTGATATAAGTTCTTCCTCGTTGATAATTGGACTTTGTAAATGAACAAAAGGTTTAGTATCTTTAATCTCAAATGGTGTACATCTTTCTCCAAGATGCATTTCTAAACTCATTACTAGTTTTTCTCTAAGAGGATCAATGGGAGGATTAGTAACTTGCGCAAATCTTTGCTTGAAATAGTCATATAAAATATGAGGTTTTGATGAGAGCACTGCTAATGGAATGTCATCACCCATGCAATAAGTAGGCTCTTTAGCTAATGAAGCCATTGAATCTAAGATAAGATCATTATCTTCGGCTGAAAAACCATATGCAGTTTGCTGTTGTAATAACTCGAGGTTTTTTAGTTTGCAGTCTTTAAACCATTCATTATTTTCAATTGCTCTATTTCTATTATTGAGTAGATCCTTATAATTATGCCTTTGAGCTGCTTCAGATTTTACTTCCCAATTTCTTAGAATTCTATTTTGATGAAAATCAACTGCCAGCATTTGACCTGGCCCTAATCGACCTTTTTCAATTACTCTTTCCTCTTCAAGATCTACTACTCCTGTTTCGGAACCCATTATTACAAAACCATCACTTGTTATTGAATATCTTGCAGGTCTTAGACCATTTCTATCAAGTGTTGCACCTACAAAATTACCATCAGCAAATACAAGGAGAGCAGGTCCATCCCAGGCTTCTTGAACGCTCGCAGAATACTCATAAAATGCTTTAATATCTTCTTTTTGTTCAAGTTCAGGTTGATCTCTAAATGCTTCAGGCACAAGTTTTAATAATGAGTCAGTAATTGGCTGGCCTGAACGAATATTAATTTCAAGGGTTGCATCAAGATTTGATGAATCACTTTTATTGACATCTACAATTGGCTTGATGTCATTAGATAACTCTCCCCAAAAATCATCAATATGTGTTTCTGAAGCTTTAGCCCAGTTGATATTGCCTAACAGAGTATTTATTTCGCCGTTATGTCCTAAAAACCTCATTGGCTGTGCCAGCGGCCATTTTGGTAATGTATTTGTACTAAATCTCCGATGATAAACAGAAAATGAGACCTTAAAGCTCTCTTCTTTTAAATCTTGATAAAATTCAGATAATATTGCAGATCTAACCATACCTTTGTATACAACTGTGTGAGAACTCAGTGAGGCAAAATAAAATTCACAATACTCATCGTGCTTCTTCAACTTTTCTCTTATTTTTTTTTCAATTCTTTTCCTTAACTGGAATAATAGCCTTTCAATATCCTGATTATCTTTTTTTTCTATGTATAAAATCCACTGATTTATGAATGGAGCATTTGCCTTGGCTAAAGGGCCTAAGATTTCATTGTTAACAGGTACAGTTCTCCAAAATGTTTTTTTGACTCTTAATTTTCCTGCTTCCTTGTCACATATTGATTTACATTCTTCAATTTTCTCTTTTTTGTTAGGCATAAAAACCATGCCTAACCCTCTATCAAAGTCTTGTTTATTTTTTAGACTCATTTCTTCATCTAAGTATTGCCATGGGATTGAACATAAAATGCCTGCTCCATCTCCTGAATCACTATCTCCTCCACAACCTCCTCTATGCTCCATGCAGTTAAGACCCTTTAGGGATTGTTTTAGTATCCAGTTGCTTTCTATCCCTTGAACATTTGCTATGAAACCTACTCCACAAGCATCTTTCTCACC
>QCLA01000036.1:0-4817 GCA_003214935.1 Prochlorococcus sp. AG-412-F02 | reverse complement strand
AATTTTATCTGTTTTTGTCCATCCTTTAGGCCAATAATATTTCGAATTAATTTCTACAATATTAATATTAATATTTTTATTATATTTAATATATGAAATTAGTTTATATATGTCAGAATAACTAAGATCAGGATCTCCTTTACCAATCAAATAATAGTCATTATTCCTTCCTTTTATTAAACTGGTTCTTAAATTATTATTTTTTTTATACTTACTTAATACATAAGCAGAGGAAAAGAGTTTTTGATTTGATGCGGGTACTTTTAGTTTGTCTTGATTATGAGAACTTATTAAAGAGCCATTTTTTATAATAGTTACACTAAAACTACTATCTAGTTTTTTTTCTAATAATTCATCATATTTGTTGCACTTTTTTTCCTTCGTGATTATTGCTGGGGAATTAAAATAAGTATTATTTAAAAAACTTATCTTTTTATTGATTAGAAAATATCTTAATAAAAATGGAAAAGTCGATATTACTAGAATTATTAGATTTAATTTATAATAAGTTTTTTTCACCTTTAAATTATAAGTTTACAAAAATTGTTTCATTATCAGGTTTATATTCAAATTCTTTTTTGAAAAAATATTTTTTGTTTTCTTCTTTAAAAAGTAACCAATTATTTGGGAAAATATGCATAAGAGCTCCTTTATTTATAGGTTGAAGGAAATAAATATTATTCCATTTCTTTACAAAGGTTTTTCTCCTTTCTCTAATAACACTTCCTATGCCAATATTAAGATCTTCAAATTTTGGATTTAATGAATAATGGATACCTTGATAATTCTCACTCATTTCTTCAAATGAATCAAAATCAAAAGGCTGAGGAAGCATAGATATCATTACCGAATCATTATTTTTAATATTATTTGATTCATTGAAAGAGCTAAAAGTAAAAATTTTATCTTTTATGTCTGGATAATCTCTTTGTGCCAAGGCTGCAGCACCCTGATCTGCAAAAGTTATGAAAACATTATTTTTTCTCGCTAAAATCTTATAAATAGTTATGCCTACTTTGTTATACTTTAATCCTTCAAATTTGAGTTCTATAGTAAATCTTCTATTTGAATCTAATAAACTTGGAATAATAGCTTCTTCCATATTTTTTAGAGATTCATTTAAATCTTTAGGGAGTTTGTAATTAGTTTCCATTAGAAAATTTCAATGCATTCTTGAATAAGTTTTAAGAATTTGTCTATTTCGGAATTATTGTTAGACGAAGATAAACTAACACGAATATTAGAATAAAGTTCTTCATCTTTAAAACCAATATTTTTAAGAATTGTACTAGGTTTTCCAGAAGAGCTTGAACATGCACTTCCACTACTTATTGCAATATTATTATCTGACATAAAATTTATTACTTTATAAGCCTTTATAGGTTTTAGTATTTTATTTAATAATATAAATGAAATATGATTAGGTAACCTTGTATTAATACTTCCTGTGATCTTTATGTGTTTATTATCTCTTATTTTTTCAAGAAAGTAATTTCTTTTTAGGACAACATCATTTGATAGAAATTCTGTTTCAAAGTTAGATAATTTAATTCTTCCACTAATATTTTTTATTGATTCATACATTCCAGCTATTAATGGGAGAGCTTGTGTACCTTGTCTTATTGAATATTCTTGTGAAAGAGATATGTCATTATTTTTAAGAATTAATCTTGATTTCTTGTTTGTTAAAAGAATACCTATACCTTTAGGACCTCCAAATTTATGAGCAGATAAACTTAAACAATCACATTTAAGTTCATTCCAATTAAAAATTCCGTTACTTAATATTTGTGTTCCATCAACATGAAACAAAATGTCTAACTCATTGCATTTGGATCCTATATATTGAACTGGTTGTAAAGAACCAATTTCGCTTTGTCCCCAAATAACTGAGACGAGTTTTGTTTCTTTTTTTAACGCTTTTTCAATATATGAAAGGTTTAAAATTCCATCATTATTTACAATCCATTCATATATTTCCCAGTGATTTCGCCTTAATTTGTTAGTTGGTATTATTGTTGCCTGATGCTCAACATTTGAAATAACTATTCTACCTTTCTTGAATTTTTCGAAAATATTTCTAAATACAATCGCCGTAGATTCTGAAGAACCTGATGTAAAAATTATATCCTCTGGTTCTGCTTTAAATAAATCAGCAATATTACATCTAATTTTTTCTAGATAAGTAGAACATTTAATCCCTAACTGATATTTAGATGAAGGATTATGCCAATAATTCCTATAAGTTGTATTTATTATATTTAAAACATTCTCAGATAATGGAGTTGTAGATGCATTATCAAAATAGATAAAATTATTTTTCATTAATTTACTAACATTGAACCTGTAAATACCTTTTTAGCATTACCTGTCATAATTACTTCACAATCTTCTTTCGACCAATCAATCTTAAGATTACCTCCAGGCAAACATACTGTGGTTTCTGAATTACAGAGTCCTAATTTGTATGCTGCAACATGAATAGCACAAGCACCTGTTCCACAGGCTAAGGTTGGCCCTGCTCCTCTTTCCCATACTTTTACTTTAATATTTTTTCTATTTAAAATTTGACAAAAATGAACATTTGTTTTTTCTGGAAATAATTCATTTCTTTCAAATAAAGGCCCAAGGATACAAAGATCTATTGACTCTAAGTCTTGCACGAAGAATATTAAATGAGGATTGCCCATTCCTACTGCATAACCTTTACTAATAAATTTTTTCTCAACAAAATCATGTGAAGGAACTGAATTAATTTTATTTTCAATTTTTGTTGGAATATTTTCACTATCTAAAATTGGATAACCCATTTTTACTTTTATTTCATCATTTATGTATTTTGCAATTTTTAAACCTGCTTTAGTCTCAATTTTATATTCAATATTTTTATTCTTCAGTGAATCATTTATATGGAGATACTCAACTAAACACCTTATCCCATTCCCACACATTTCTGCCTCAGAACCATCAGAATTAAAGATTATCATTCTTGCATAATTGTCTTCTTTAGGTTTTTCTACAAAAATTACACCATCTGCTCCAATACCAAATTGTCTGTTACAGATTTTTTTAATATCAAAAAATTTATTTGAGTTGTAATTTTTATATAAATCATTTTCCCTGCAATCAAATAATATAAAATCATTTCCGTTTCCTTGATATTTTTCAAAAGTTATATTTTTCATTTGAAGATAATATATTTTAAATTTTAATTATAAATTATTCCTTTTAACAATCTATTTCTATTTTATATAATGGATATTAAAATAATAATTTAATAAATAAGAATTAAGTGATTTCTCCTGATAAACCATATGAAGCTGATACCAATTTATATAATCCATCTGAAATAGAAAAAAAATGGCAGTCAATATGGACTGAAAACAATTTATATAAAACCGATGAATTAAATAAGAAAAGCGATAAATTTTATGCTTTATCAATGTTCCCCTACCCATCAGGTAATCTTCATATGGGACATGTTAGGAATTATGTTATTACAGACTTAATAGCTCGTTTTCAAAGGTTTAAGGGCAAATCCGTTTTACATCCAATGGGTTGGGATGCATTTGGTTTGCCTGCAGAGAATGCTGCGATTGAAAGAGGAATTAGTCCTAGCGTTTGGACTAAAAAAAATATTTCTCATATGAAGTCACAATTAAAGCTTTTGGGACTATCAGTTGATTGGGATAAGGAATTAGCAACCTGTGATGAAAACTATTATGTATGGACACAATATCTTTTTTTAGAGTTATACAAGGCAGGACTTGTATATCAAAAGGAATCAGAAGTTAATTGGGATCCTATAGATAATACAGTCTTAGCAAATGAACAAGTTGACTCAGAGGGTAAATCTTGGAGATCTGGAGCATTAGTTGAAAAAAAATTATTAAAGCAATGGTT
This sequence comes from Prochlorococcus sp. AG-412-F02, assembly GCA_003214935.1. Lineage (GTDB taxonomy): Bacteria > Cyanobacteriota > Cyanobacteriia > PCC-6307 > Cyanobiaceae > Prochlorococcus_A. The sequence goes on along the minus strand of QCLA01000036.1, from coordinate 914 downwards.
TTTAAAAATTACTAACTATGCAGATGAGTTATTAAAGGATTTAGAAAAATTAGACAATTGGCCAGAAAGAGTAAAAATAATGCAAGATAATTGGATTGGAAGGTCAATTGGTACAAATATTAATTTCAAAATAAATACCAGTCAACAAGAAAAAATAACTGTTTTCACTACAAGACCAGATACTTTATTTGGTGTTACCTATTTGGCAATTTCTGTTAATCATCCATTAATTAAACATATTTCTGATCAATCAACCTTACAAGATATAGATAAACTAAAACAATATTTGAAGAAAAATAAAAACAATGAATTAGAAAAAATTGGTATAAAAACAAGTTTAGTAGCTGTAAATCCAGTAAATTCTGAACCTATACCAATTTGGGTGGCAAGTTATGTTCTTGATGAATATGGTACAGGAGCAGTTATGGGAGTACCTGCCCATGATCAAAGGGATTTTGAATTTGCTAATAAAAATAATATTCATATTAAGCAAGTAATAAAAAAAGAAAAAAGTAAATCATATAATGAAATCGATAATGCTTATGTAGAAAATGGATATCTTATTAATTCAAATCAATATGATGGTATAGAAAATACTATTGCTAAATTAAAAATTACAGAGGAAGGAATAAATAATGGATGGGCTAAAAATAAGATTCAATATCGCCTAAGAGATTGGTTAATATCTAGACAAAGATATTGGGGATGTCCAATACCAATAGTTAACTGTAAAAAATGTGGTTCTGTTCCTTTAAAACAATCAGAATTACCTGTTTCCTTACCAAAAGATATAGATATCTCTGCGAATAAGATTAATGCTCTAGGTGATAATAATAATTGGTTAAATACAACATGTCCAAAATGTGGAACAGCTGCAAAAAAAGAAACTGATACTATGGACACTTTCATGTGTT
>QCLA01000035.1:0-4847 GCA_003214935.1 Prochlorococcus sp. AG-412-F02 | reverse complement strand
ATATCATTTATGTTGGTGGAGGTAATACAAAAAGCATGCTCGCTGTTTGGAAAGAATGGAATTTGCATGAAATTTTGAAGAAAGCTTATGAAAATGGGATTGTAATGAGCGGAGTAAGCGCTGGAGCAATATGTTGGTTTGATAAAGGCATAACAGATTCATACTCCGATAGATTAGAAATTATTGATTGTTTAGGTATCGTCAAGGGTATTGCTTGTCCTCATTTTGATGAAGAGAAAGAAAGAAAACCTTATGTTTATGAAATAATACAAAAAGAAATCATTAAATCTTGTATTTGTATAGAAGGCAATTGTGCTTTACATATCAAGAATAATATCGAATATTATTCAGTTGATTTTTGTAAAGGTAATAAAAAGTGTTTAAGAATTTTTAATGAAAATAATCAGTTGCAAGAAGAAATTTTATAAAATTAATAATTTAATAAATACATTTAGATATCTTCATTTTTTGAGATTGAAGTAAATTCAATACCTTTGTATTTTATGAATGAAGCAGACCAGATCTCCTTGGATAAATTACCTAGATATTTTAAGAACTGTTCGTTATCCCCGTCTCTTATCCATTCTGATTTAATAAATGGTAGTTCTTTTTGCATTCTTTTTGGATGCATATGTACTAAGAGCAAACCTATATCTTCTGAAGCTCTTTTTAATGGACCTTCATCACTTCGTTGAAAAACTCGAAGAAGAAGATTTAAAATAACATCTTCTCCAAGTTTATTAAAAATTTCTTTATCTTCTAAATTATCTTTAATTTCTTTCCCTCCAAGGGGCATTGCTCTAACACCATTTTGTTCTATTAATGCGATTGCAATTAGATAATCTTTATTTGCCATATTATTAGTGATATTTTTATATTCTAACCTCTTGAGCTCTTTCCTCAAATTATCTAATCAAAGGACATAATAATTATTAGTTGTCAAAAATAAGATTTGTATGTTATGGCTGCTTTATTTAATATAAAAAAAGATTTGAACAAATTAAATATGATTAATAACTTAAGATTCGAATTGAATTTTAAGGATGTTGATCAATTAGAAAAAAAACTAAATTTCTGTAAATCGAAAGGAATAAATAATATTAATATTCCATGTAAAGGTATTTTAAAGAAGCAATTCTATAATTCATCTATTGAATATATAAAAAAAAATTATAAAAGCTTTAATGTCGTTTATCATTATAGTCTTTATTATCAATACTCTAAAAATAAAGAAAATTCATATCTAGAATTTTTAAATTTCTACAAGAATTTTAATTCTTATAAGAATTCTGAGATTCTTCTTCTTTCAGGTCCTATTAAGAAAAAAAATTATGATGTAATTAGCGTTTTGAATGATCTTAAAGAAGAAAAAGATATACAAAATCAAATAGGAATAGCTTATAACCCTTATTTAAATAAATACTTCAATTCTCCTTTTGAAAGAGAAAGGTTTGAACAAAAACTTTCTTCAGGTTTAATTAATTCTATTTGGATTCAATATGGTACTGATATTAAAGTACTTGAAAGAGAAATGAATTTTCTTCATAAAGAAGATAAGAATAAAAAAATAAAGTTTTATGGAAGCTTATTAATTCCATCCAAACAATTTATTGCAAGATTTAAATTACGACCTTGGAAAGGAGTTCACATTGCAGATCAGTATTTATATTCTTTAGATAAATTTTATTCTTATACAAAAGAATTAATTAGTTTTTATTTTGATAATAATATTATGCCAGTTATTGAAACAGATTTTTCTTCATCAGATAAACTTGAATTAATATATCGTCTATTTAATTCATAAATGGTAAATTATCGATCTTAATATAAATTTCAAATTCAAAACCTTATATTTATAACATTTTAGTTTTATTCTCATTCCATTAAATATTTTTGAATAATAAAATCATTTTTCTTAAATGTATTTGTGGAATATTTTATTTTTTTTTCAAAAAATGTTTGATAAATTCAAGTCTTTAAATTAAGGTTATTTTTTATTTGCTTATATATATCAGTTTTGTTTGAATATACTAATGCTTTTAAAAACTCATTTGAGGGATAATTTTTACCATAATAAAGATTCCAAGATTTTAAGAAATCATTTTTTGCAACATCTTTCCTCTTTCCTCTTTCATTCAAATCTCTTTTAATTACTCTATTCCTACAAGATTCTTTTTCCGTTTCTAACTCTATAAAAAAACAATTATGCTCTTTGAAATCTCTTAATAACTCTTTTGTAAAAATACCTTCAACAATTATGTAATCTATATTTATTTTTTTCTTATATGTTTTTTTTATAGTTTTCTTTATAAAATCGTAGGAATATATATGTTTAGATTTCTTGTTTTTGCAAATATAGTAAAAGTCTTTTTTGAAAAGTTTGTAATTAAAACTTATATTTCTATCATAATAACCATCTATAATTTTTGAAAGTAGATTACTCATTAAACCTGTTTTATAATAATTGTCTGTACTTAATTCAAAACCATTTTTAAATTTACTTAAAATCTTGTTGGTTAAATATGTCTTCCCACTTCCAGTTGGTCCACTTATTATAATTATTTTCATATTAAATTTTAAAATCTCTAACATACTTCTAATTTTACTAAAATTGAATCTATTAAATATTGTCAGGTATATATAGTATTTTTTACCAAGACTTCTTTAAAAAAAAATTATAAGATATCCTTGGCTTTTTAAGCTTGCATAGCAATTAAAAATGTGTCTTTATATGGATGTAAATAAATTTATTTTAATCAATTGTCTAAATAAAATTATCAATTTTTTAGCTATTTGATAATTCCTTAGATTATTATGAATTAATTTCTTACTTTTATAAATAAATGTTTTCTAAATTTTTAAGTAAACTAAAGTCTCTCCTATTTAAAACATCAGCACCTAATGAGACTACCTTAGTTAATTCAAAAAAATCAACTAATTCTCCAAAAAAAACCAAAAGAAAATCAAGAAAAACAGATTCTAAAAAAATTATTCAAACTTTAAAAGCTCTTCCAGGTGTTGGATCTAAGTGTGCTAAATCTCTTTATGATGCAGGTTTTAAAACAACTGAATCTATTATTTCAGCTGATGATAAAGATCTTTTAGCTGTACCTGGTGTTGGTATTAATCTTGTAAAAAAACTTAAAAATCTTAAGTAAAAAATTAAATAATTAAGTTAGCACTTATTATTTAATTTATATATGGATTTTTAGATATTATCTTCTTCTTGCTTTTCTTCTTTGCTGTAATTTACGTTTATACTTTTCTATGGGTGTTTCATGATGCCTAAGTCTCTTCAAATCAGTAAATATTCCTGATTTTGATACTTGTCTTTTAAATCTTCTAAGGGCAGACTCAATACCCTCATTCTCACCAACAGTAACCTGTGTCAAAACTTTTTTAATAAACTATAATTTATATTCTATCAGAAACAGTATTAATTTTAAAATTTATTTTTCAATATATGGCTTTTAACTGTCTTTAAATCATACCCACATCAACAAATTATTCTTATTCAAGTTTGGAATCTTTAGTTATTCAATAAAAAGTAATGTTCAATATTCTCTATCAATTAGATGCATTCGTATAAAAAAAATATTATTAAAGCATATTGACAATTATCTAAACTAAAAAGTTAGATTGTTTTGAAAAAATCAATTAATTAAATATAAAGTTATTAACTCAATCTTCTATTCTCAATATATTTTTTTTTGTCATAAAGTATATTTTTACTGTTCTCCCATGGAAAAATTATCCATTCATTTTTCTGAGAGATATTAACCGCTTTCCACCAGGTAGGTTTCTTTTTACTAAATAATACAAAAAACATTGCACCTTCAACCTTTCTTAAAGGATTTAATGTAAAGCCTGTTTCATATACATCATCCACTATAAGAGAATTATTTATGGGCTCTGTTATTAGCTTTACTTTTAATTTATGGCTTAGTGCTACAGCAAGACATAGACCTCCACGAGGAATTCCATAAATACCAGCAAATTCTAAATTTTTACATTTATTTGCTATGTATTCTACGCTTTTATCAAACTCTTGCCATGTAAAATATTTTTTCATATTAGTTTTCGTTATTGATATTTAAGGGGGCGAAACTTGAGGCGATTACACTTAGAAGTGCTACCACCTGTTCATTTGGACAATTAGTAATTTTTTTTAAATTCTCACATTCTTTTATTATGTTTGAATATGTTTCTTCTACAATTCCATTCATTTGATCATTACTAAATGAGTATGGCTTATTCATTTTTAATTAATAATTAATTTTATTCTTACTTACTATTCTATCTATAAGTAGATATATTTATTCTTTAAAAATCAAATTATTTCCACATAGGCTTATTTGAATCATTGATTTTTAATGAACTAATTTTATAACTATGAAGTGTCTCAACTTTCATAGCCCACCTCTTAGAGTTACCCTTTAAACTGCCACTCTTAATTAGATTGGCCAATGAGATTCTTTTCCTCATTTTCAGAAGCCCTAGGCATGTTTCCCATGATTCTGCCTCCTTATATGTCTCTAACCAAAAATCAAATATATTTTCTATGTAATTTAAAGGAATATTAAGTGAAATACCTAATAAAGGTTTATTAATTAAAAATTTATTCTTTTCAAATCCATCAAGTAAGTTATTCAAATTTAGTTTTATAGCAAAAATTATATCATTTGCTGATTCGGATCCTATTAATTCTTTTCTATGGCAATCTAAAAGGTTTTTATCATCAAGAATATTTTCATCACTATTCTTGACTCCAATAAACCAAAATTCTTCATCATTTTTAACTCCACTAGCAAGAAAGAGGAATTGGGATGAATAAAGCAAGTAAATAA
>QCLA01000034.1:0-5179 GCA_003214935.1 Prochlorococcus sp. AG-412-F02 | reverse complement strand
TAAGAACTTAATTTCCAATACGGCCCCAACTTGCTTATTTTGTGGAAGGCCTAATAAATTTGTTACTAAGGATTATATTAATAGAAAGTGGAATAAAGATAATAGTACTTATATTAAGTTCTATAGTTTTTTGAGGTTTAAAAACCTATTCATTATATTTATTTTTCTATTAGTAATAATCATTATTATATTTCATTAATATTGGTGGTAAATTTAATTTATTATTGAATCTATTATCTCTCTTGTATTTTGTGAAAGTTTCTTTTGTTTTATATATTTAAGTATTTCAATCATATTACTTTTGTAAGGTTCAGTATAATATCTATATCTACTGAAAATTTTTAAAAATCGAGATATTACAATAGGATTTAATTTGTCGAATTCTATGATCTTATTTGAAATATATTTATAACCTGATCCATCAATTGAATGAAATAGGCTATTCCTAGTTACGTAAGAATTTAAAAGTGATCTTAATGTGTTAGGTGATTTTAAATCAAAATATGAATTTTTGAACAATTTTTCAATGCTTTTATGATTATCATTAATTTCAATAGATGCATTATAGGAGAACCAACTATCAAGAACTACACTATTTTTCTTCCATTTTTCAAAAAATATTTTTGATATTAATTTTCTTTCGGGACAATCAATTCTTATAAAGACATTCATCGCTGCTTTTGCAAGTGTCATTGAATCTCCACTAACATAATTAATTATTTTATATTTAATTTTCTCATCCTTACTATGTAAAAGTAGTTTCCATATAGTTTCAACTAGTTTTCTTTCACCTTTACCTTCTGGCCATATTTTATCTAAATTTTTCTCAATTTCTGACAATTTATTATATAATTCTGCCTTTAATTCTTTACCAAATAAAAAATTTAATTCATCAATAGTTGTATAGATTTTTAATGGATCTATATTGTTCATTTCCGATTCAATTTCTTGAAAAGTTGGAATAGTAAGTATTTCTGATAAAAGAGATAAATTTATACCTTTATTATTTTTTATTATTGAAGCTAAAGTCTTTATTAATTTCTTTTCAATATTAAAATCAGGTTTATCATCTAATCTATTTGTGATAATAGTTTTATATATGCCTTTGACAGTATCAAAAATTGTAAAATAATCTGTTTCAGACTCTATTATTAACAATTTTTCATTAATAGTATTATCAGTTTCCCAGTAAACGGGAGCTGATAATGAGCGAAAATAGGTAACTATTGGAATTTGAAAGTCTGTTGTTATATTTTCAAAAATAAATTCGTCCTTTTTTTCTTTTAAGATAATCATTTTTGTATATATCTTCTCTTTATTTAATAATATTCCGATTTCTATAGGGATTATTAGTGGTAAATCATTATAAGAATTGTTTATAAAAGGATTAGATTGTGAGGCCTGAATTATAAGTTTTTGATTCTTTTTGTCCCAGATTCTCTTAAATATAACTTTTGGGGTGCCATTTTGTTTGTACCAGATTTTAAATTTTTCATTATTTATTTCTTTATTATTGATTAGAATCTCATCTATAAATTGATAGATTGTTGCAGCTTTCCCATCATAAGTTGATATGTAATTACGAAAACCTCTATAAAAGTTTTGATCTTTTACCAGTGACCAAAGCATCCTTATAATTTCCGAACCTTTTTCATAAATTGTAGTTGTATAAAAATTGTCTATTTCCAGATATCTTTCTGGCATTACAGGATGGGATGTTGGTCCAGAATCTTCCCTAAATTGATTCTTTCTAAGAAACTTTGCGTCCTCGAGTCTCTTTAAGGAATAATTATGAAGCTCAGCAGTAAATTGTTGGTCCCTATATACTGTTAAACCCTCTTTTAACGATAATTGGAACCAATCCCTGCAAGTTACTCTATTTCCTGTCCAATTATGGAAGTATTCATGGGCAATTACACCCTCTATTCGCTCTAGTTCTTCATCAGTGGATGTTTCTGAATCGGCAAGTATTAGCTTTGAATTAAATATATTTAGACTCTTATTTTCCATTGCACCCATATTAAAGTGTCTTACTGCAACAATATTAAATAATGATAAATCGTATTCAAGGTTATATTTCTCTTCGTCCCATTTCATTGCTTTCTTTAATGAATTTATTGCATGTTGAACATATTTTTCATCACCTTTCTCTACATAAATATTTAACTCTACTTTTTTATTCGATTTTGTAATGAAATAGTCTTTTATACAATTAAGTTTCCCTGCTACCAACGCAAAAAGATAAGAGGGCTTAGGATATGGGTCTTCCCAAATTATTTCATGACGATTTTCTTTAAGATTATTTTCTGTAATAATATTCCCATTTGAAAGTAAAACTGGATAATCATACTTGTCTGCCTCAATCCTTACCGTGTATTTGCTTAAAATATCCGGCCTGTCCGCGTGGTAACTTATTCTTCTAAATCCCTCTGCTTCACATTGTGTAGTAATAATTCCATTGCTTTCATACATTCCTAAAAGGGATGTATTTCTCTTTGGTTGTATTATGCCCTCTATTGTTAATGAAAAATTTTCTTTATTTATATTTTTGATTATTAACTTATTTTTTATTTTTGTATAGTTATTTTCATTTAATACAGATGCATTAATATATATTTTTTTTATAAATATGTCTGTCCCATCAAGGATAAGATCGTTAGTTTTTTTATTTCTTCTTTTTAATTTAAGTTTAGCTTTTACTTCTACTTTTTCTTTTTCAATTACAAAATCTAAAAATGTTTCAGGTATTTCATAATCAAATACTTTATAATCATCAAGTTTTATATATCTTGGAGTACTTGTTTGATTAATTGAATTTTGCATCTCTTTAGAAGTTTATCTTTTGTGAATTATTTATGAAATCTAATTTTTATTTATAATTTTTTATTTTTCTCTTCTAACTTGCATAAATGATTCTTTATTTCACCTGAGGGCAAAAGTTCATATAAGGTGGGATTCTCAATATCTGGCAATCCATCGTTGTTTATATTGTACCGCCAGTCCCATTTTTTATCTGTAAATGAAATGTAATCTTGCCTAAGAGAATATGGCAGCATAAGTTCTTTTTTATTCCAATTAATATTTATAAATCCTCCTGGTTTTAATTCTGATAGTGTTTTTATTATTGAAAAGTCACCATTTATAGTATTTCTCATAACTAACTCTAGTTTTGAATTTTCGCATATATAACTTGTATTCATAACTAGTAAAAGTATTGATGTAAGAAAAAATGAATGAATTGTTAGTACTCCTTTTTGTTTAATTAGTTAGGTTTTGTCTAAGAATATTAAAAATGTTTTTGTAATGAATTAAATTATTATAGATTGCATACTTTCTAAATTTACCAGGTTACATTTTATTTCTTTCTTATATTCTTCAACTGATATTAGTTTATTTAAGAAACCTGAATATTTAGCCTCTCCTCCTAAAGTACTTGAAAGTATATATTTTGGTTTAAAAGTATTTATCAATTTAGGTATTACATCAGCACCTTTTACAAAAGATCCAACGAGAGGTAATTTTAAGTTCTTTGTCGGCGTGATAACTGCATCAAGTGTTTGAGTTTCTAAATTCTTATCAAGATATCCGTGAGGCTCTATATAAAAACCATTATCATTATTATCTTTTACTATATATCCATTTTCTATTTGTGGTACTGGAGCGCCCGCAGTGGCTTGAATGCTTAAATTGTTTTGATAAGTTTTTTCTGATGGCTTAAGAATTTTAATTGTACTGAAACCTAATTGTTTTATTATAACTTCAGCACTTTTAGGACAAATTATAGGAATATCCTTTTTAAACATTTCTAGTGTTGGAATATGGCAATGGTCAGGAAGTCCCTGGGTTAACAAAATTATATCTATGTCTTTACTTATTGGAATTTCATTTTCTAATGACCCTTTGAAAAACCATTGTCCTGGTTGAAATATTAAATCTCCTTTGAGCCATGGATCTATAATTAAATTGGTTTTATTAAAATTAATAAACCAGCCATTTGATCCAAGATAGGTTGCTTCAAAACTCATGATTTATTAAATAAATAATAAAACTATAAAATAAATTTTTATATATTGAGAAATAATCTATTTAAATTAGCAGGCTTCTTTTAATATTTGGAAAGACTTTTTTTTGAGATTAAATATTAATACTTGAGTATCTTTAAAAGTTCGTTTAAAATCATGCTTTTTCAGTAAGTTTATTGGTATTAATGCTAAACCTCCTGTTCCTGAAAAGATTATTGGCATGGTAATATTTCTTTTCCCGTTCATTTTCTGCAAGTCTATAGCCTGAGATACAATATTTTTTGCCCTTTCAAAACCATAATGTTCTATTAATTCAGACCATAAAAAATTTACTGGTTTATATTTTGAAAACTCAATTTCTATACTTTTCATTAGATAATGTAATTAATATGAAATTTATTAACTTTTGGCAATTAATTATTATTTTTAAATCTATCCATAACTAATTGCAACATATCAACAACATCTCCATCAGTTAAATTTAGATCTCTCTTTAAATCATTGCAGGTTAAATTCATTTCAAGTGCAGCTTCTGCCATATGATTAACTTTTTGGTTATCTCCTCCTAATGAAATAAAAGGATTGAATTTTTCTATCATTTCTATTTATATTTACTTATATGTTCTAGCTAATAAATAAAAAATTATCCTTTAATAATGAGCAAGCTTATAAATATGTTATTTATGCTCAATAAATGTTTTTATTTTTAAACTAATGACCGTGGTACTCCTTTGGATATCAAGGCAAATCTTCTTGCTCTTAAAAGAAAAGGGAATAATAATTTAGTTCTTATATTTGATTTGAATACACTTGAAAGGATTTTTAGTAGATTACCAGATGGATTATTGACTTCTTTGCAAATGACATTTATTGCCTTAGCTCCATGAAATATATCATCATCCTTTAAAAGGATTGCACCTTTATCTAAATCGTAACCTTTCTCTAAAAGTGACCTGATAATACTCAAGTTTTTCCTTCCATCAATTATCTTAATATTGTTTATTTTGCTTTTTATTTCAAGGAGTTCTGCAAAATGATTGCAAAAAGGACATTCTCCATCAAAAATGAACGTAAAATTAGAAGTCATCATAGAAAATCTAAACTTTTATGAATTTTTTAAAAAACTTAAAATTATTTTTTATTTTAAACATATTAAA
>QCLA01000033.1:0-5185 GCA_003214935.1 Prochlorococcus sp. AG-412-F02 | reverse complement strand
ACGATATTTATTGTTGCTTTTACATGGATCTCAATCAAAGGTGATTTAAACAAAATCGCGAAAGAACTTATTGAAGATAATCAGGCTGAAAACAAATAAAGTATTTTTATAATTTATAGAAATTATTAATTATGTAGCCCTGAATAATCAATTATATGTCTAATTTCCCTAAGTGAGGAGCCATAAATCCTGTTACCATCTAAATTAACACCTTCCCATTTTTCTTTTTGATTATAAAATTTAGTTTTTACAGAGTTTTTATAGAGACAATTTTTATCATCCCAATTTAAATTTATTTCCCAACCTTTATAATTTTCTATCATATAAATCAGTAAATAATCTAAATAAATAATAGCTATAACTTTAGGAAACAAAAACAAAGAAAATAAGTAATTTTTGTATAAATTTTTTTCTTAAACTTTTAATTTGAAATAACTTTAATCATAAGAGAAGCTTCATCAGCATTTTGTCTAGCTAAATTAAGGTCACTATTTGATGCGAGTACAACACCCATCCTCCTCCCTTTTTTAGCGGTTGTTTTTCCAAAAAATAGTACCTTAGTATTTTCTATATTTAATGCTTCATTTAACCCTGTATATCTAGGGTTTATAGCCTCTTTTTCTGAAAGTATTACTCTCGTAGCCGAGGGTTTTATTATAGTTATTTTGGGTATTGGTAAATTTAAGAATGCCCTTAAATGCAATTCAAATTCATTAATGTTTTGACTAACTAATGTAACCATTCCTGTATCATGAGGTCTAGGTGATAATTCAGAAAAAATAACCTCATTTCCTTTAACAAAAAACTCTACTCCATAAATTCCTGGTCCATTTAGGTTATTTAATATCTGATTTGTCATTTTTTTAGCTTCATTTATTAGGGAAGGATTCATCTCTAAAGGATGCCAACTGCTTTGATAGTCTCCCTTAGACTGAATATGACCTATAGGTAAACAAAAAACATTTTCTCCATTATCTTTTCTAACAGTTAATAAAGTAAATTCATAGTCAAAATCTATAAATTCTTCAAGAATTACACCGTTAACATTACCTCTGGAATTCGTCTGTGCGTCACTCCAAGCCTTCAATAGATCCTCTTTTCTTTCAACCAAACTTTGTCCTTTACCAGAAGAACTCATTAAAGGCTTAAGTAGTAATGGGAAACCAATTTCTAATGCTTTTTTATCTAGATCATCATATTTAAAAACATATATAAATTTTGCAGTTCTTATCTTTAAATCATTAGAAGCTAAATCTCGAATCTTATCCCTATTCATTGTTATTTCAACAGTTCTAGCGTTAGGAATAACTTTTATACCTTCTTCCTCTAATTCCTTAAGAGCATCAATAGAGAGTGCTTCAATTTCAGGTACTACAAAATCTGGATTAAGACTTCTTATAGTATTTTTTAATACATTTTTGTTAGTCATATCTATCACATACGAGTCATCTGCGACCTGCATAGCTGGAGCATTTTTATATTTATCTATTGCAATTACTTCCAATCCTAACCTTTTAGCTTCTATAACCAACTCTTTCCCAAGTTCACCACTACCAAGTAATAAAATCCTTTTTTTAGAAAAAATTTGATCTTTCATATTTAATAAAAAAGTTCTTAATTTATTATCAAAATGAAATTACTTAGTATTTTCATTTTCTTTTTCTTTTTCTTTTTCTTTTTTAATAAAATTAAAAAAGTGAGAATTTGTTTTATTGCTAAAAGAATTATTATTCAAAATATTAATTTTAATTGATTTTGAAATAGCTACAAGAAAAAAAACTCCAATAATTGCCCAAATAATTCTTTCTATTGCTATTGCGGGTGAAAATGCTTGTCCAGAATTAATAATTTCTGTAAGTGGGTCTAAGGGATCCAATTAAAAATTTTAAAATATATATTCATTATAAGAATAATAAAAAACTATCAATATAAAATTGCAAATAAAAATAATATAAAACAAATCAATTTAATAACACAAAAAGTAAATTTGAATGTTATGTTCATTAAATAATTTTCAAACTTTTATGGTAATAGACGTTCAAAATACAACTATTGTTTCAGCCGATGGCTCGAGAAAATTTCTTGGAGAATATTCAGGAGATGTATTGCTAATAGTTAACGTTGCTAGTTTTTGTGGGAATACTGCCCAATATGAGGATCTTCAAAAACTTCATGATTTATATTCAAAAAAAGGTCTTAGGATTCTTGCCTTCCCTTGTAATGATTTTGGAAATCAAGAACCGAATTCCCTTTCTGAAATTAAAGAATTTTGTTCAACTAAATTTGGAGTAAAATTTGAAATTCTAGAAAAAGTACATGCGAAAGGTAAAACTACAGAACCTTATACAACATTAAATAATGCCGAACCAAAGGGAGATGTAGAATGGAATTTCGAGAAATTCCTAGTAGGAAAGGATAGTAAAGTAATAGCAAGATTCAAGCCAGGTGTTAAGCCCTTTGATGAAAATGTAATTGCGGCTATTGAAGTAGCTTTGGATTCATAAAATATCTTTTTGATAATTTTAAGAAGAGAATTCTGAATTATTATTTTGCCTATATTAAATATGTCTTTTAATTAACTTCCTTTGGAGTCTCAGAATTTATATCTGCCTCTGTTATCTGTTCTTCTGCTTTAGCTTTTTCTAAAGCTATTCTTTCCTCCTCTGCTCTTCTTTTCTCTTTTTCTTTAGCTTTCTTTAATGCTTTTCTTGCCTCTTTTGCTTTAACTTTCTCTAGAGCTATTCTTTCCTCCTCTGCTCTTCTTTCCTCTTCTTCTCTAGCTTTCTCTGAATTAATATTGTTATCTGTACTTAAAAGAAACTTTAATAAGTTTTGAAATAATAAATAACCTTTTTCTATCCTTTTAGTACCTAAAAATGAGAGAATAATAACTGTTATTAAAAAAATTTCTGGAGAATTTAAACCAAAAAGTTTCATTTAATTTTTATAATCTAAATATACTTTAATACATATTAAAAATAAAGCTAATTATTCTCAAATGTTGGTAAATAAAGTTCCCTATTTGATGCAATTAAACCTTCTTCTTTAAAAAATATCTCTAAATCCTGTAAATCTTTTTTTTCAACAACACTACCACATTGTTCTGCAATATTTTTAGAAGTAAATTGCCATAGATCGTCTAAATATTTATCATCATCAGGAAAAGCAACAAATTTTAAAAAAGTATTATTTAAAGCATATTCACTAGAAAATCCAGAATCTAATCCTTCATTTATAGCTTCACAATAAACCTCTGCAAATCTTTTGCCTACTGAACTTTGAGCAGTTGACAAATCAATATTAGAGCTAATAGCGTAAACATTCGTAGGAGCAATAATAAAAAGTATTGAAAGTAATAATGAAATTAAAAAAAACAAAAAATAATTACCAATAACACGATATAGATTATATAATTTAACAAAAATATTATCTAATTATGAGTACTTAAAAAAGTAATTATAAATTTCCTAAAGAAAGAAAATAAACAAATTTTATATTGAAGCTAATAATTTATAATCTATAAGATAAAGATGAAATTCAGATATGAGATCAAACATAAAATTGATCGGTAAAGGGATTACTAGAATAATTAAAAGTAAGGTTATGTTATCTCCTTTGGCGGGAGTTACAGATAACATATTTAGGAAAATTGTTCGTAAATGGGCACCAGATTCCCTTCTTTTTACAGAAATGATAAATGCATCAAGCCTAAAGCAAGGTTTTGGAAAAATGAAAATTAAACAACTTGAATGGGATAAGGGACCTGTAGGAGTGCAAATTTTCGACAATAGATTATTCGCTGTTTCTGAAGCAGCTAAACAAGCAGAAGATTATGGAGCTTATTTAATTGATATAAATATGGGCTGTCCAGTAAAAAAGATTGCAAAAAAAGGAGGTGGTAGTGCATTAATTAAAGACCGTAAATTAGCTGTAGAATTAGTAAAAAGAGTTGTAGAGTCAGTTGAAATACCAGTCACTGTAAAAACAAGACTTGGATGGGATAATAAAGAAGAAAATATTGAAGATTTTTTATTAAGACTCCAAAATGCGGGAGCATCTATGATTACATTACATGGGAGAACCAGGAAACAAGGATTTTCTGGAAAAGCCGATTGGCAAATGATTGGAAACCTTAAAGATAAATTAGAAATTCCATTAATTGCTAATGGAGATATAAAAAATACATCTGATGCCATAAATTGTTTAAAGCAAACAAATGCTGATGGTGTAATGATAGGAAGAGCAATACTTGGATCGCCATGGAAACTAGGAGAGATAGATTATGCAATAAAAGAAATTAAAGGTTTTAAAGAGCCAAATATTGAGGAAAAATTAATGTTAATTATTGAGCATTTAGAAGAGTTAATAAAAGAGAAGGGGGATCACGGTTTATTAATAGCTAGAAAACATATTTCATGGACCTGCAAGAATTTCTCAGGAGCTACAAAATTTCGTGAAAACTTAGTAAGATCGAATGATCATAGAGAAGTTAAAGAATTAATAAATTTAATGATTAAGACTTTAAAAAAAGAAAAAAGAATATTAACTTGAATAATAATTTGTAATTAAATGAAAATAATTAGTTCAACAGTAAGTAAAAGAATTTGTGATCATATGAATAAGGATCACCTTGAATCAGTTCATAAATACCTTAGACATTATGGGAAAATAGTAAATTTCAAACATGCATATATGGAAGAAATTAATAACAAATTCATGAAGATTAAATATGACGAAAATTCAGCAATTATAAATTTTAAAAATGAAATATCAGAAGAAGATGTTCATTCAACATTAGTAGCAATGATAAAAGAGATTGAATAAATAAAATTTGATATTTAATAAAGGGTAGATTTAATTATTTTTTTCATAGTAATCCGTAATTTTTTTACAGTCTTCAAAGGAAAGCATACTTAATCGAGAAGATGCTTTACATTTTAAGATTGCACAAATAGCTAACAAATCAGCACTGTCTACATTAAGTGCTTCTGAAAGTTCTAATACTCTAAGTCCTTTCATAATTTATAAAAAACGTTTATTTTTGGGATTAGAATATTCAATTAATTTTCTAATCCTTTCCAAAACCTGCAACAAATGGGAATGTTTGATCGTCACCGAAAATATCATTTAAAGAAGGTTTGGGTTTCTCAATTGTATTGTTTGTATCTTCTTTTATTTCTTTTAT
>QCLA01000032.1:0-5480 GCA_003214935.1 Prochlorococcus sp. AG-412-F02 | reverse complement strand
AAACTCCTGGGCACCCTGAAACGTTTGAGACTGAAGGAGTTGAAGTAACTGCTGGCCCTCTAGGAGCAGGAATATCAAATGCAGTTGGATTAGCAATTGCCGAAACTCACTTAGCAGCTAAATTCAATAAACCTGATTGTGAAATTGTTGATCATTATACATACGTCATCATGGGAGATGGATGCAACCAAGAAGGTATTGCTTCTGAAGCTTGCTCACTTGCTGGTCATCTGAAACTTGGCAAATTAATTGCACTTTATGATGATAACCAAATAACAATTGATGGACGGACAGATGTTTCTTTTACAGAAGACGTTCTAAAAAGATACGAAGCTTACGGATGGCATGTACAACATGTTGAAGATGGAAATCATGATGTCAACGGAATTACCCAAGCAATCAAGAATGCAAAGTTAGTAACAGACAAGCCTTCAATTATTAAAATTTCTACAACTATTGGTTACGGTTCTCCAAATAAGTCAGATACCGCAGGTATCCATGGGGCTGCAGTAGGAGAAGAAGAAGCTTCCTTAACCAGAGAATTCCTAAATTGGGAATATCCTCCATTCGAGATCCCAAATGAAGTTTATTCGCAATTTAGACAAGCAATAACTAAGGGTGAAGATTTAGAAAAAAAATGGGATTTAAAATTTGAAGAATATCAAAAGAAATATCCCCATGAAGGTGCAGAATTAAAAAGAATGTTAAACGGTGAATTACCAGAAAACTGGTATTCAAATCTTCCTTCTTATAATCCTGATGACAATGGTCTTGCCACTAGAAAACATTCTCAAATATGCTTAGGAGCACTTGGACCTAATCTTCCTGAATTAATTGGGGGGTCTGCTGATTTAACCCACTCTAACTACACAGATATCAAAGGTGAAAGTGGATCATTTCAAGCTCATTCTCCGGAGAAAAGATACTTGCATTTTGGTGTAAGAGAACATGCTATGGCTGCCATACTAAATGGTATTGCATACCACGATAGTGGTCTTATACCTTATGGCGGAACCTTCCTTGTTTTTGCTGATTACATGAGAGGTTCAATGAGGCTATCTGCACTCAGTGAACTAGGTGTTATCTATGTATTAACCCATGATTCAATTGGTGTTGGAGAAGATGGTCCTACACATCAACCAATTGAGACTATTCCTTCGCTTAGAGCAATGCCTAATATGCTCGTTTTCAGACCTGGAGATGGGAATGAAACAAGTGGTGCCTATAAACTTGCTATTGAAAACAGAAAAAGACCTTCTGCACTTTGTTTGAGTAGACAGGGTATGCCAAATCAAAAGAACACCTCCATAGAAAAGGTTGCATTGGGAGGGTATATAGTATCTGATTGCGAAGGAACTCCAGATTTAATATTTATTGGAACAGGTAGTGAGCTAAACCTTTGCATTGAAGCAAGTAAAGAAATTTCAAAATTAGGTAAAAAAACCAGAGTAGTTTCTATGCCCTGTATAGAACTATTTGAAGAACAAACAGAATCTTACAAAGAAAGTGTTTTACCTAATAGCGTCAGAAAAAGAGTCGTAGTAGAAGCTGCACATTCATTTGGATGGCATAAATATACTGGTTTTGAAGGTATTTGTATTACTATGGACAGATTTGGAGCTTCAGCTCCTGGTGGTAAATGTATGACTAATTTCGGATTTACAGTTGAAAATGTTGTTAACAAAACAAAAGAAATTTTATAAATATTAAACTAAATCTAAACTGAGCTATTACATTCTTGAAGTTTATTATTTAATTCATCAAGAGATTCGTCAGAAATTTTTGAATTCATAGGACAATGTTTTGGGCCACACATGGAACAAAATTCTGCTTTTTTAAAGATTTCCTCGGGTAATGTTTCATCATGATATTGCTTTGCCCTTTCTGGATCTAAAGAAAGCTCAAATTGTTTATTCCAATCAAAATTATATCTTGCATGACTAAGTTCATCATCTCTATCTCTGGCTCCAGCTCTATGTCTTGCTATATCAGCTGCATGCGCAGCTATCTTATAAGCAATTAATCCTTCTCTTACATCTTCTGCATTGGGTAATCCTAGATGTTCTTTAGGAGTTACATAACATAACATCGAAGTTCCATACCAACCCGCCATTGCAGCTCCAATAGCACTAGAAATATGATCATATCCAGGGGAAATATCAGTTACTAATGGACCAAGGACATAAAATGGAGCTTCAGAACATTCTTCCATTTGTTTCCTGACATTAAACTCAATTTGATCCATAGGCACATGACCAGGACCCTCAACCATTACTTGGACATTATGTTCCCATGCTCTTCGAGTAAGCTCGCCTAAGGTCTTTAATTCAGCTAGCTGAGCATCATCAGAAGCATCATGCAAGCATCCAGGCCTTAATGAATCTCCTAGAGAAAAAGTACAATCATATTTCTTAAAAATCTCACAAATATCATCAAACCTTGTGTAGAGGGGGTTTTGCTTGAAATGATGCAACATCCATTGAGCTAAAATGCCGCCCCCTCTACTTACAATTCCAGTAATTCGTCCTTTTACTTTTGGTAGATGCTCTATTAATAATCCAGCGTGAATAGTTTGATAATCGACCCCTTGCTGGCAATGTTTTTCAATAATATGAAGAAAATCGTCTTCAGTTAATCTATCTATTGAGCCATGCACACTTTCTAAAGCTTGATAAACAGGAACTGTTCCTATAGGAACAGGAGATTCCTGAATAATTGCTTGCCTAACTTCATCTAAATTTACTCCTCCAGTAGAAAGATCCATAACCGTGTCTGCCCCATATTTAACAGCAAGCTTAAGCTTCTCTACCTCTTCATTGATATCGCTTGCATTAGGAGAAGCACCAATATTAGCGTTAACTTTACATCTAGAGGCAATACCTATAGACATTGGCTCAAGATTCAAATGATTAATATTAGCTGGAATAATTAATCTTCCTCTCGCAACTTCTTCCATTATTAAAGAAGCGGGTAGATTTTCTTTTTTAGCAACAAAATCCATTTCTTCAGTAATATGTCCGTTTCTCGCAAAATTCATCTGAGTAACATTTTCTTTTCCAAGGCGAGGCTTGATCCAGGAACTTCTCATAATTTATAAATTTTAAAAGTGTTATTACTAAAGTTTGATCAAATTTCCACTTCCCTGCCTCAGAATTAATGATTCAGGTTCAAAGGGTATGATCTCAGCTAAGTTTAATTTCCTAGCACCCCTAGTATTAATCTTATTAATAGCTCTTTTCTAAAAAATAGTCATCTCATGTTGCGTAAAAATAAATAATTTTTTTATTTAATTTTTTGATAAGACTTTATCTTTTTAAAAATATTTCGTCTATTTAATTTTCTACTTACATCTTTTTCTAAAATTAGAACAATTCCCATTAACCCAATAGGTAAATAAAAAATCTTTTTATTATCTTGCCTAAAAATCAAACCTATGGCTGATATGAGAATCATTATTGGAGCTACAAAAGACAAAATAAATGTTTTATTAATCTTCATTTATCAACTTTGTTAGTTATTTCATCGTTTAATTTTACTATGGATTCTGTTATCACTTTAATTCCAACAGCAATAGCTTTTTCATCTGGATCAAATTTGGAACTATGTAGTGGAGCGCATCCACTTGAATTAGAAACGCCAAGCCTAAACATTGCTCCTGGAATCTCATTTAAGAATTCAGCGAAATCTTCAGCACCTAAAGATGGTTTTTGTAATTCGATAACATTTTCTTGACCCAAAATCTTAATTCCTGAATCTCTGAGTAATCTATTAATTTCAGAATTATTATTAACTGCAGGAGTAATTTCTCTAAATATTACTACTGCTTCAGCTCCGCAGCTACTAGCTAAAGAAGTGATATTTTCATTGAGCCAATTACCAATATTCTTAAATACTTTAAGATTAGTGCATCTAACCGTACCAATTAAATTAACCTTTTCTGCAAGAACATTGAATGCATTGCCACCATTTATTTTCCCAAAAGTTATGACTACAGGATCTAAAGGGTCTAACTTCCGTGTTATTGATTCTTGAATTCCCGCAATAACTTTAGAGGCCGCCCAGATAGCATCAACACCTTCATGAGGTCGAGCACCATGGCCCGATTTTCCTTTGATCTCTACCTTAAGTTCTCCTGCAGCCGCAGTTAAACTTCCCTCTTTAATACCAATAGTCCCTACAGATAAATCGGGGTAGACATGAACTCCCAAAATATGGGTTAAACCATTAGCTGCACCATCCTTAATCATCCATCTAGCGCCACTTGCAATTTCTTCAGCGGGTTGAAATATTATCCTTGTCCCAATATTAAGTTTTAAATCCTTAATAATTTTTGCTACACCCAATCCAATCGATATATGCAAATCGTGCCCACACGCATGCATAACACCATCTACTTTTGAAGAAAAACTTAATTTAGTTTCCTCAAATATTGGCAAAGCATCCATGTCTACTCTCAAGCCTATAATACCTTTATCGCAGGGTCCACAATCAGCTATAACTCCAGTTTTACCTATAGATTCTCTAACATTCCAACCAATATTTTTTAAAAAACCACTTATCAAAATTGCTGTTTGATTTTCAAGTCCACTTAACTCCGGATGTGCATGAATATGTCTTCTTAAATTAACTAATTCATCATTAAACGAATCAATTTTTTTTAACCACTGATCTCTATTCATTACTTATTTTAAATCGATAAAGTTCATTAAATCTTTTATTGGATTTGGGGGCCATCTTCTTATGTTTTTTAACCATTCTTCATCACTATACCTAGGATCTAATTCAGTAACTGCTATCCAATTACTCTCTGCTTTCCCAGATTCACCCTTGGACCAATTCAAAGCTGTTAAAGCGGCCCTAGCATCTGCAAAAGTTGGATAACGTCTAATTAATTTTTTTAATTCCTTTTCAGATTCATCAATATTCCCCAACTGGAAATCTACTAACGCCATACTTGACCTAGCCATAGCAAATCCAGGATTATATAAAGCAGCTTTCGAAAATAAATCTCTTGCTTTTTCCCATTGTGATGTAGAACCTTCTACATTAGCCAAATTATATAATGCAGAGAAATTTTCACTATCTTGCGAAATAACGAACATATAATCTTTTTTCGCTTGAGACCAAAGACCCAATGCTTCCTCTGCTATTCCTCTGTTAATGTAAGGATCTATTTCACTAGGATTTAAACTTATTGCCTTATTTTGGTCATCTATTGATCCCTCCACATCTCCTATCACAAGTTTTACATTTCCTCTATTGCTCAAACCTGCAGCATCATCAGGATAAGAATCTAGATAATGATTCCATTCTTGTAAAGCGAGCTGAAATTTTCCGCCTGAACTGAGATCTAATGCATTTTTAAACAAATCCTCTCTCAAAGTTAATGAATAACAAGGGGCAATATAAAAAATATTGAAAAAAACAAAAATCAATATAAAACAAACCTTAACTTTTTTAAAAGTTATCATTTTTGGAAT
>QCLA01000031.1:0-5609 GCA_003214935.1 Prochlorococcus sp. AG-412-F02 | reverse complement strand
GTTCCAAAATCAACCCAACATCTAGACCATAAATTTTGATATTCCATAACACCTAAATTATGCATTAATGCAGGAATAGATGATTCTTTTTGCTCATTATCATATGACATCCAACTTAAATCTGATCCCTCTTCATGAGTTTGCAAGTTCTCAGAATTAAAGCCACCTAACCTTCCTAAAACGTACCAACTATCAAAGACGCCATCTAAATAATTTTTTTCTGCTTGAGTTGGAATTTCAGAAAATTTTATCCATATCCAACAATTAAAAGGATCAACTTCCCTAAATAAAATATTCATTTTTGCTAATAGCTTTTTTAGATTTATACTTAAATTATAAGTTGGTTCTTAAAAGATTAAAATTCATAACTACCACTAAATTAATAATGCTTGACTTAAAAGGAATAACTTACCAGCCTCAAACTAGTGATAAAGAAATAATAAAAAATTTAAATTTTAAAGTTCATGAAAATGAAATTATATTAATTTGTGGTGAAAGTGGGTCAGGCAAAACAACTCTACTTGAAATAATAAGTGGACTTATCAAACCTCAAAAAGGAAAAATTTCATGGAAAAATAAAATTTTATCCTGCAGACAACGAAGATGGTTTTGCGGAGTAGTTTTTCAATTTCCTGAAAGATACTTCATAGGTACAACAGTTGGAAAAGAATTAAAAATAGGCCATAAATTTTTAAGAGAAAAAAGTATAGAAATTGTATTAAAAAAAGTTGGCCTTGATGGTATTAATCTCACTATGCCACCAGAACAACTTAGTGGTGGACAACAAAGAAGATTAGCGGTAGCAGTTCAACTATTACGAAATCCCTCTATTATTTTACTTGATGAGCCCACGGCTGGACTAGATTGGTCAATGAAGAATGATATTAAAAATTTAATTCTTAATCTTAAAGATAAAAATACAATTATTATCGTTACTCATGAACCTGCATTATTTAAAGGACTACCCTGCAACATGTTTTTTCTTGAAAGAGGTAATATCAAGAAATGCAGTAAAGAAAATTATGAAGGATAGAATAGTTAGAGCAACTGCCGCAAATGGCGGGATAAGGTTAGTCGCAGTATTAACAACAGAGTCTTCTTTGGAAGCTAAAAATCGGCATGGATTATCTTATTTGACTACTACTATCTTAGGAAGGGCATTTAGTGCTTCACTTCTTTTAGCAAGCTCGATGAAGATAATGCATGGAAGAGTTACTTTAAGAGTTAGGTCTGACGGACCTTTAAAAGGATTACTAGTAGATGCAGGTAGAGATGGAAAAGTTAGAGGTTATGTCGGCAATCCTGATTTAGAATTGGATTTAATCAAAACAAGCTCGAATAAATATTCATTTAATTTCAACAAAGCATTAGGTACAGGGTATTTAAATATCATTCGAGATAATGGTTTTGGAGAACCTTTTACTAGCACTGTTGAATTAGTAAATGGAAATATTGCAGAAGATATCGCTTCATATTTATATCATTCAGAACAAACTCCTTCTGCTGTTTTTATTGGAGAAAAAATTCAAAATAAAAATGTTATTTGCAGCGGAGGATTATTAGCACAAGTTTTACCCAAAAAAGATACAGACCCTTTATTAGTTTCACTGCTAGAAGATAGATGTAAAGAAATCAATTCTTTTAGTGAAGATCTATTTCAATCAAAGGATAATCTTCTTTCATTGATAAAAAATATATTTCCAGATATTGATGATAAATCAATCTCGGAGAAAGCTCGAACTCAAGAAGTTAAGTTTGAATGTAATTGTTCTAAACAAAAAAGTCTGAATGCTATGAGAATGCTAGATAAGAATGAATTAGAGGATATTCTCAAAAAAGAAGGAAAAGCCGATTTGGTTTGTGAATTTTGTAAGAATAAATATTTGATAAGTTGCGAAGAAATTAAAGCTATGATTTAAAATTAATCATAGGCAAATAACGCCTATCCACAAAATTATAATTGCAGGAATACTTTGTATTTTTTCTATTGATAAAGAATTGTTAGATAATTCTTGAATAAAAGAATTAGTTTCAAATAAGCCTCCAAATATTAATCCTATTGAAAGAAAGGTAACACTCCAACCTAAGGAGCTAACGAACCTTTTCCCAGATCTGATTTGAATATAAGTGAGAATTATTGTTGAGATTGAAAGTAAAAGTCTGTTATTAGAGTCAGGGCTAATTAAAAGCAAGATTAAAAATAATATCCCAAAAGATACTTTTATTAAAAAGTTATCAAAGGATGGCATTGATATTTTTGGAAAAGTATTTTGATTAGAGTTATTATCAACTTTATTGATTTTTTTAATCTTAGATAATAATGGGAAGTTATTATTTGAAATTTGATTGACTTGTTTCTCTTTCTGAGAAGCACTTTCTGCGGCAAAACTAACATTCCCTGATTGCCTTGCTTTTAAACTTCCCATAAGCAATTTATCAAAAGATGATTCTATTTTTGCCTTAAGAATTAAATCTTCTCCCGCCTCTTTTACTTTTATATCTCTAGCTCTTTGAATATCTTCAAAAGAAGCACCTTCATCAACACCCAACACTTCATAAGGTGTTTTTTCATTATTGTTTTTACTATTGTTTGAGTCCAAAATTTTTATTTAATACTAACAGAATAACCAATTTTTATCCTCCATTAAGGCTTTATAAAACAATTGGTTCAACTCCGCTTACAACCGGGGCTACTTTTTTTAAATTCAAACTAGGATTATCTTCAATAAATTGATTAAGATTCCACTCATTTTTAAAAAGAATAACGGGTCTATTCCAACAATCTTTAACTACTTTACAATTAAAAATCCTACCTATTTCATCAATAGATGACCATCCATCAGAAACCCATCTTGCCAATTGATAAGGCATCGCTTCAAGATTTGCATCTACACCATATTCATTTTTCAATCTATGAGTAACTACTTCCAACTGTAATTGTCCAACAGCTGCAAGTATAGGGTCTCTTCTACTCTCGTCAAAGTCATAGAGTATTTGAACAGCACCTTCTTCTCTTAGTTCATTTACTCCTTTTCTAAAGTTTTTGAATGCTGAAGGGTTAGGATTTCTTAGCCAACTAAATATTTCAGGACTAAAGGATGGTATACCCTCATACTCTAGATGATTACCTGTGTAGAGAGTATCTCCTATAGAAAACATGCCAGGGTTATTAAGACCAATAACATCCCCAGGATATGCATCATCAACTACTTCTCTCTCTTGACCAAATATTTTCTGAGGACGTGATAATCTAATTGTTTTTCCGGTTCTAGAATGTTTAACTGACATATCCTTTTCAAATTTGCCACTGCAAACTCTTATAAAGGCAACTCTATCTCTATGCTTTGGATCCATATTTGCCTGTAGCTTGAACACAAAGCCACTAAATTCATTACTTGCTGGCTCAATATCTCCCTTATTACTATTTCTTGAAGTTGGTTTTTGTGCCATTTTTAAAAAACTATCTAGAAACGGTCGAACTCCAAAATTAGTCATGGCGGAACCAAAGAAAACTGGAGTAAGAGAACCATCAAAAACTTTTTCTTTTTCAAATTTCGATCCAGCCTCATCAAGTACTTCCAATTCTTCGAGGGAAACATCAAGTAACTCCCTCTCTACATACTTTGAGAGGTCTTTATCTTTCAAACTAATTCTCTTCTCATTCGATTGTTTACCCCTTATTGCCTTATCAAATAAAATAATTTCTCTTGAAAACCTATCAATAACGCCTCTAAATTCTTCACCACTTCCAATTGGCCAGTTAATAGGCAAAGTATTTAACCCAAGTTCTGATTCAATTTCATCAAGTAAAGTAAAAGGCTCCCTTCCAGGTCTATCCATCTTGTTAATAAAAGTAAATATTGGTATTTTTCTCATTCTGCAAACTTCAAACAATTTTCTTGTTTGAGGTTCTAATCCCTTAGCTGCATCTTCCAACATGACTGCATTATCAGCGGCAGCTAATGTTCTATATGTATCCTCGGAAAAATCTTGGTGGCCTGGAGTATCTAAAAGATTTATTACTGATCTTTCATATTCAAATTGCAAGACAGTTGAAGTAATAGAAATACCTCTTTGTTTCTCTAGTTCCATCCAGTCTGATGTAGCTTTCCTCTGATTCCCCCTGGCTTTTACTGCACCTGCCTGCTGGATCGCCCCTCCATATAAGAGAAGCTTTTCAGTAAGAGTAGTTTTGCCAGCATCTGGATGTGAAATAATTGCAAAATTTCTTCTTTTATTTACCGCCTCCAAGATATCTTCATTATTTAAACTTTTACTACTTAAACTCATTTAATTGATATTTAGTGATTTCATTAAGCTTAAACCTTACCATATACAATTAAATATTGATCACAATCCTCAAATACTTCCAAGGAAAGAAGATTATTTTTCAAAAGAAAATCTTTTAATTCTTTATAAGTATAAGAAGCCTTCAAAGACGCATAATAATCATTAGTAAGAATATTATTATATTTGCTTGAGCATTTTGTCTTAAGCTCTAAAGCCGACTTCTCATCTAGAGGTCTTTTTAAGTCTTTATGAAAATTCACCGTAAAAGAATTGGACAATCTAACTATAGTTTTAAAGAAATCATCAAGATGAGTAAGGTGATGAATCAAACTGTTGCTTACCAGAAGATTTATTTCTTTTTTCTGAGAAATTGCACTTAACTCAAAATTTTTAATATCAGCGACAACATAATGTAAGTTATTTAGTTGTTTTCTATAACTAGAAATCTTTTTATTAGATTCTGCTTTAATAATCATTTCTTTAGAGCCATCTACCCCAACTACCTCTGTGTTTGGCCACCTTATTGCTAATTTTTCAGATATATTACCTGGCCCACATCCTAAATCAACAATTAAATCTTTTTCACCCAAACTAATTTTATTTTTTAACAGGTAATAATCTATTTGATGAATTAAATTATCCTCCCCTTCTGAGAAGTCAGCCTCACTATAAGAAATAACTTGCTCTTTTGTTTCCATCAATTCTGGTTCAGCAACTCTTTCCATAAACTTTCATAAGCAAAGATTTCATATTAGACATATTTTTACACAAACAGTTAATTAGTGGTAAGAATAGTTGCAGACCCCACAGGTAGAGTTATTCTTCCATTACCGGTTATTTACATACTTTTTTTTTATCGTGACAATTGCACCAAATAAAGCTTCCTCAAAGAGCAATTCTAATAATCTTAAAAAAGATGATTTTCCACAGTCAGCCCCAGCTGCATATCCTGTTTTCTTTAGGTCATACAGTAGGAAGACAGCCTCAGGGAAAAGAGAGAATTGGAGAGAAGTAGGTGAAAGAAATTTATCGGGTTTAAAAGAATTAGGAAAACTTTCAGATGAAGAATTGATCCTAATGAGAGAGATGCAAAGTAACCAAAAAGCCCAACCTTCAGGAAGATGGTTATGGATTGGCGGAACTCCTTGGATTAATAAGAATCAAAATTTCTCAGGAGCATACAACTGTACGTCAACAAACTTAATTGATTGGGAAGCCTTCGCTTTGATGATGGACTTAGCAATGATGGGATGTGGAACAGGTGCAATAATTGAGCCTCATTTTATAAAAAATCTACCTACGGTAATAAACAAAATAAA
>QCLA01000030.1:0-5652 GCA_003214935.1 Prochlorococcus sp. AG-412-F02 | reverse complement strand
TTTGAGATCTCTTTCGCATTCCAACAAGTGGAATAGTTCCCTGGTAACAACACCAATTAATAGCTACTTGAGCTTGTGAAACTGATCTTTGATTAGCAATCCTTTTTAAACATCTCCTTAATTCATATGTGGGTTTTTTATAGTTTTCAAATAAAGCATTACGTAAAATAGTACTTTCTCTTTTTTCGTCTTTATCTGGATCAATACATAATATTCCAAAAGATAAAGGGCTATAAGCCAAGAAATCAATATCATTTGCATCGCAGATTTTTTTAACTTGATTTTGTTTAAGTAAATCTGGAGCAAGCAAAGAAAATTGAATCTGCACACTTTTTAATTTCTTATTTCGTTTTGAAAGATGTTGAATTAATGTCTGTAACCTTTGAGGCCCAATATTGGATAAGCCAATTTGAAAATTAAATCCTTGATCTAATAAATCGCACATATTATTTAAGAACTGTAATTCCTGCCAAGGATTATATTTTGCAGTTGACCAATGTAGTTGAACTATATCTAATTTATTGTTTAATCTTTCTAAACTTTTTAAAAATGCCTTGTTAAACCCTTTATTACCAATCCTCCACGGATAAGGTGCAAGTTTGGTAACGATTTGAATAGATTTCTTTCTAGAAAAAGAGGTGTCTAATAAAAATTCGCCCAACAGTGATTCACTTCTTCCATTAAGGTTTCCCGTACCATAAGAATCTGCAGTATCGATTAAATCAAAACCTCGCTTCAATGCCTCATCAAATGTCTCACGTAAATCATTATCATTTCGAGTTTGATAATTCCAAAACAGCTTATTCCCCCAAGACCAGGTGCCTAATCCAATCTTTTTTTTCAATTGCGCGATAATAAAAACTCTTTTTAAGAGTAGCTAACAGTATGGATTCCTTAACAATATTTAAAAAAAAATAAATTTTAAAGTATTTACAAGCTATATCTATTGACATTAAGCAATTTTTATCCAAAGTAAAAGAAATAAAAAGAAAAAATTGTTTATTACTGTTTGCGGACAAAAAGGAGGAGTAGCTAAAACCTGCACAAGTATTCACCTTGCGAGTGTTTGGCATTCCGAAGGTAAAAAAGTCTGCATAGTCGATGCTGATAAGAATAGATCAGCATTAGCGTACTCAACAAGAGGTAATCTTCCATTTCCCGTTTTCCCAGTAAGCGCAGCAGCTAAAGCATCAAGATCATCGGAGATAGTAATAACTGATGGTCAAGCTAGCAGTGATCAAGAAGAACTTGAACATCTAGCATATGGTTCAGATTTAGTTATTTTACCAACCATCGCAAAAGCAAGGTCCATAGAGTTAACTGTTGAATTAGCTAGTTTATTAAGCAATTTAAAAGTAAACCATGGAGTAATGATTGTAAAAGTAGATTTTAGGCAGCAAAAAGCAGCTCAGCAAGCTAAAGCTGCCCTAGAAAATGTTGGTTTACACGTTTTCAATACATTTATCCCTTTACTTTCAGCTTTTGATAAAGCAGAAGCATCTGGTAAAGCAGTATTTGAAGCTGTAGACGATTTAGGCAGGTCAGATCCTCGTCGAATGACGGGTTGGTCTGCCTACTGTTCAATTGCATCACAAATTCCATGCCTGATTTCGAAGCCCTCATTCGACACCAACAACTCAAACAACCAACAAATAATCAGCGCCTAAAAGTTTTAGATAAGCCTGATTCAGAAACATCAAACAGCGAACAAACTGAAATTAGTCAATCAGGACTATTAATCAGTATTGCTGCAGGTTTTGTAGGTTCTCTAATTGGAACTTTAACAATACTTTTCCTTTATATAAATGATTATCTTCCATTAGATTTACTAAAACTGAAGTAGTATATTTGCTATTAATAAAAACATACAGAGATTAAGTCAGTCATAGTAGTAGACCTCAAGAATTAAGTGAGTTTTTTATTGTCATTTTAATCGCTTAACTTAATTGCTATTACTACATCACTTTTTTATTAGTGTTCATTAAAGTCAAAAACCGACCATATTAAGCAGAAAGCTTTCTATACCTTGTATATTGTAGGTTCAAAGAATAATCACATTCATACCAAAGGTGAGTATTCAGAATTAAGAGGGCGGATGGGAATTTCCTACTTATTCAAAATACAAAAATCAATACACTAAGTAATTAAACTCATTATTTCTTTAGAACTTTTGTAAAGTAAGTAAAATTAAAATTGACGCATGAAAAATCTATCAAAAAAACTTTTCACTTCTCTGTTCACGTCGACCCTACTTTTATCACCTTTAGCTTCATTTGGTGGAGAGGTTTCCACTAATACTACAGATTTAGGTTTTTTTGTCGCGGAAGATCCCACAGTTACAAATGATGCTGGCAATAATACACTTGGGTTATATAAATTATCTTCAGATGGAAGTGTTACAAGATTGCAATCAGATCTTTTCCCAGAAATTAGTGCAGCCTCTTTCGGTGCAAGTAGCTTTACAGTTGATGAGCGCGAGGGAAAAATATATTTTTTAGAAGGTGATAGAGGCGGAGGACAAGGAAGAAGATATAGAAAATATGATATTACCACTAATGAATTTGAAGGATATATTGACATAACAGGTTTACCTAGTGGTGGAGTGCCACACCTTATGGGTGTCATCCAGAAACTAAATGACACTATTGAAAAGAAATGCGAGTCAAGTGATAGTGATTGTGATGATGCTACAGATACAAAGTTTGTTTCATTAGGAGGAGAAGGAACGGATGAACTTTTGCGTATTGATAATGATGGGATTAGTCAAGGAGGATCAACTGGTAAAAGTCTTGTTAAGTATGTAGGAGATGAACTTCATATTGGTGAAAACTCTTGGATAACAAAAGAAGAAGGAGGTAGACAAAAAGTATATGCTAAAGATGCTGCAGGAAGTCCAATTCCAATTGATTACACAAATGGAACAAAACTATTGATTAATGGTAGAGATGTTGAACAGTCTATTAACAACGTTGGTGCATTAAGTGCTGCCTTAACAGGTTTACCAACAGTTCCAACGGACACAACACTTGCTTGCGGTTTTGGGACTGGAACTCATGGAGGAGATTTTGCTTTTGCAGGTGGTTGCGCTTCTAAAGTGAATGACAAACTCTCAATTAATTATGCTGCATCTTTGAGAATGCCCGGACAAGATTATGCAGGGGATTTTGAAGATGCATTTTCTGCAAGAGCAGGTTTTGTATGGAAGTTAGGTAAATCAAATAAACCTACCATGATAAGTATGAACACTAAAGAAAAAATGCAAGAGAAGATTAACTCCCTTGAAGAAAAAAACGAAAAAATACTATCTAAAAATAATACATTAGAAAATACAGTTTCTACTCTTATGGCAAGACTAGAAAGACTTGAAAAAGTAGCACTTGGTGAGTCTAAATCAAAAGATTTAGCAAGTATACAATTGCCATTCTTTAAGAAGAAATAATAATCACAGTATTATCACAGTCTCAAAAGGTGTGTATTCTTTTTGAGACTTTATATAGTCATATCAAGTGATCCCAAAGATCACAAAAACTACGTCGTATACTCACTATTTATTTACACCTATTGAAATATGAATACACTCGTTCTTATGAACTGTAGTGATAGCAATGTGTTAGAAAGATTAGAAGGAAACAATATAAATCACACACAAATCACATTAATCACAAACAAATCACACTTTAAAAGTATATACTTTACATTAATACGAACTTATTACAAGAATTCAGTATTTGTAAGGGTTTAGAGCGGCAATATTAGCGTAACGAAACTGTGAACAAGAGGTATTAAAGGATTAGAGTTTTAATTAATAACAACGTGTACCTCCTGAATATGTTTTTCTACAAGTTTCACGAAAACTATTCCCTCCTACAGTCCCACTCCTCGTATAACCTCCACTGTAACTCTTTCTTTTAACCCCGTAATAAGATTGCCCATTTTTTGTACCACTACAAATCTCATTACCACGATAAGTCTTCCTACAACTATAACCCGCATACGCTTCAGAAGAGAAAATAGAAAGACTACCTAGAACAATAGTGGCAGCAACAAAAGCGACTTTAAACTTCATTTCTAAAAACTTTAAATATAATTTAATTCTAAATAGCAATTATTCTTGCTAATCATAATTAGAGATATTTTGTGATATTTAAGAATAAGTATTTTGCTATTAATTCAGACTCTCTTGATTACATTCAGATTGCTTCATCTTTTAAAGGAGTCAACTTAAGGTATTACGACAATAAAAGAAGACAAGTCACATTTAAATAACATTTCAGAAAGGTGAATATAAGAATTAATTTCAACTTCTTATAATCAATTGCTATCACTACCTTTTTAAGATTTTCAACAAATCACACTTTTACGTTGTATATTCGCTATTAATGGCGACATACTGTTTAGACAAATCGCAACCCCAAGCAAGACCTTTGGCTTTGCCAGAATTCAGGTTAAGTTCAATTCTTACGGTATCTTCTCTTAAATATTTACCATTCATTTTAGACTGAATATAATCACTAACTTTTTGAGAATTATATTCTTTTAACTTACCCTTGCCCAAAATCTGATAATCACCTATAAACAAATCCACTTTATCAAGTTTAAATTTAATCCCAGAATTACCTGCGGCTGAAATAATTCTTCCCCAATTTGGATCACAGCCATGAATTGCGGTTTTTACCAGTGCAGAATTACATATAGATTTGGCAATAACAATCGCATCATCATTATGTGTTGCTCCTTGAACTAAAACCTCTAATAAACAATTTGCTCCCTCTCCATCTCTCGCAATATTTTTTGCCAAGTTTTGACATACGATATTAATTCCTGACTGGATTATCGGTAAAAATTCTTTTTTAATTTTCTTCCCCGCATTTATACCAATAAATGAATCATTAGTACTTGTCTCCCCATCAACTGAAATCGCATTAAATGATTGTTTCACAGCAATAGAAATCATCTTGTCCCATTCTTTTTTCTCAACGCCAGCATCACAGGTAAGAAAAGCAAGCATAGTAGCCATGTTTGGATAAATCATTCCTGATCCTTTAGCTAAACCCGCTATTCTTATCTTTCTGCCTTCAATAATCCTCTCTATGAAAACCTTTTTTAAGGTTAAATCAGTAGTTAAGATTGCTTCAGCAGCATTCTGAAAACTATTTACTTTTAGCTTACTAACTAATTTTGGTAAATTCTTTACTAATTTATCTATTTCTATAGGAACACCAATCACACCTGTGGAACACATTAAAACTTCTTCTTTTTTAATACCTAATAGTTCTGAAATCTTTTCCGTCGCAATTAAGAAATGTTGAGTTCCAAGATCACCTGTACATGCATTTGCTTGACCAGAATTAATCAAAATTGCGCGAACAAGACCTGAAGATCTTTTAATTCTTTCTGCACAAATATCTACACAAGAAGCCCTTACTATTGATTGAGTAAACTTGCCACTGCAAATGCTCCCTTCTGGAGCCAATATAAGAGCCAAATCTTTCTTGTTAGAATTTTTTAATCCAGCAGATATTCCTGCAAAAGAAAATCCCTCAGGCGTTAAATCACCTTCATTAATAAATGACCAATTGTTATCAAACTGGCTCAATATTTTTTATAAAACAAATTCATATTAACTATTCTTTGATACTAAAGAAACAAGTT
>QCLA01000029.1:0-5856 GCA_003214935.1 Prochlorococcus sp. AG-412-F02 | reverse complement strand
GTTATTAAATTAATTAGATCAAGTGAAAAGAAATTTAAGCAAGGAAATTTCAAAGCAGCAATAGATGAAAAAAGAAAAGCAAACTTAATATTAAAATTTCAATCTAGTAATGAAGAAATAATTGAAAAATTCAAAGAAGAATTAACGAATTTATATTCTTCAAAATTCGATTTAATATTTGATCATAAAATGAAAATTAGTGAATTAAAAAAAAATGAGATTATAAATCTATTGGAACAGAAAAGTGATGATAAATTTAAAAAAGGAGATTACGAAGGAGCCGTAAAAGCATTACGAAGAGCAGAAAAATATTTATCAAAATAAAAGAATAATTATCCAAAAAATAAATTTAAGAAGTTTTGCTTATTGTGTTTTTTTTTAATAAGTTTAAATTGAAAATATTTAATAAATAAATTATGAAGACTCATAATAAACAAAATTATAAAAAACGAGATAAAAATAAAGTTGATGTTCTTGATAGGTTCTTATGGATTTTATGGAGAAAAGAGGTTGAATTTAAATTAACTTTAAATTAAGTTCATTTTGAAGAGATTATTTATTATGAAACATCAAATTGGATTAATTAACATATTCTTCATTATTTACTCCATAAATGATATTTCTTTTAAAAATGAATATTAAGCATAATTTGGGCAAGGCCAAATACTTGATTTAAATACTTATCTAAAAACTTGAAAAAAATGAAATTATCAAAAGGAATTCAAAAAAGTTTAGGTCCAGGAATACTTCTTGCTGGAGCAGCTATTGGAGGCTCCCATTTAATGTCATCAACCACAGCAGGAGCAAGATTTGGATTCTCATTAGTTGGTCTAATCCTTCTAACTAATCTATTTAAATATCCATTCTTATTAGTAGGAACTAGATTTACAGCATCTACTGGAAAATCATTATTAGAGGGGTTCAAAGAGCGGAATTCTTATTACCTACCTTTATTTTTAATCGTTAGTTTAATTACAGGGACTTTCACAATAGCTGCTGTAAGTTTTGTCTCAGGTGTACTTCTAACCAATATCCCTTTGTTTTCTTCTTTCCCAGCTATGGATCTATCTATAGGAATCTTGGGAGTATCTGGAATGATTTTAATTGTTGGCAAATACAAAGCTCTCGATAGAATCTCTAAATTTTTAGTTACGTTACTAACGTTTTTAACCTTATTTGCAGTTGGATCTCTTTTTTTGAAAGGTTCAATGAATGAATCTCTCTTTACAAGTTGGTTCGCTCCTGAGATAAGTCCTTGGAAATTATCAAATTTAATATTTCTAATTCCTTTGATGGGATGGATGCCATGCCCCGTAGAATTATGTGTATGGCCATCTTTATGGATGTTCTCAAGAGCAAAAGATTCCCAATATATACCAAATGTTAGAGAGGCTGAATTTGATTTTAATCTTGGTTACATAATTACAGTAATTACAGCTATTCTCTTTGTCACTCTTGGAGCAATAACAATGTATGGAACTGGGGATGGAATGCTCTCTGGGACAGGAGTTTCCTTTGCTCAGAAGTTAATATTACTTTATACAAAATCTATTGGGGAATGGTCTAAATGGATAATTATTCCAGCATCATTTGCCGCAATGTTTAGCACGACAATTACCTGTCTAGATGCATATCCAAGAAGTATCTCTGCGATTCAAGGCTTAATGAAAGGTACTGATTTGGGACATATGGATTCAAGTTCAGAGCAAAATAGATTTCAAAATTGGATGATTCTTCATATCTTTGCATCTTTGTTAGCTCTGCTGGTGGCAAGATCGGGTGGAATAGGCGTTAAGGACTTTGTCTTTACGGCTATGTCTGGAAGTTTTTTAGCCGCACCATTATTTGCTTGGATGGCAATGGATACTATTAATAGTAATTTAGTCCCAGTTCAAAATAGATACGGATCATTGCTGAAAACTCTATGTTGGATAGGATTGCTTTTCTTAACTATATTTAGTTTGCTATTCATTGCAAATTCATTTTTTGGCATTGGAGTTGATTAAACTCCTTTTAATCTTGAAGTTGTTAAAAACTTTATAGATCAAGTATGATAGATTTGTTGTAATCATTAAATGTGGCAAAAAATATATAAGAGTTGATTCTTTTTAAAGTTAGTTGGCTATGAAATTAAATAATGTTATTTTAAAATTTAAAAAAATAAGAAAATTTATTTAGAGGTATGAAAATATTTAGTTTTAAAAACAAATTTATTTATACTTTTTTAGATTTTTTTGCAAGAGTTTCAATTTCAGCGATTTTTATAACTGCTATTCCTGATAAAGTAAATAATTTTTCAAAAACAGTTGAATACATTTCTTCAAGGGGTATTCCTTATCCAATTGCATCAATCTTATTAATTGGATCAGTTGTTTGCCTTACTTTAGGCTCTGGCTTTTTTATTTTTGGAGAAAATCAAAAAATTGGAGCAGCTTTTTTATTACTTTTTCTAATTCCTACAACAATAATATTTCATGTATTTCCATTTCATCTAAAATCAGTGCTTATAAATCTAGGCTTGATTGGAGGATTAATTATTACTGCTTTAAGAGATTCGAAATATAAATAGGTATTAATTAAAAGAATAAAGTAAATTAATTCTTTGGCGATTTTGATATAGAAAGACTTTTTATACCCAATAAAATGGATTATATCATTTAAAAAATTCTCTTAAATAATTAATTTTAAAGCCTTTTAGTTAAGGTAAGATTTTTACTTCATCCAAAATTAATATTTTCTTGAAATAAACCAAATAAGTTATTCCCAACTATGGCAGAAATTATCAGGACAGCCGCTACTATTGCAAAAAGAACACTTACATCTTTTATGTCGTAGGGAGCCTTAAATAATGGTTTTTGATTTGTCATAGTTATTGATTTTTCAAATTATTAATAATCTTAGTCTAAAGATCAATATAAGTAATGAGTGGATTTCTTATTTGCATATTTTTAAAAATATTTTGTCTAAGGTTATATTTGTGAGACTTTTTCGTCTTATAAAGTCCTATATCTCAATTAAATAATATTTTAGGATAAAGAGTTTTAATTATCAGTTACCCCTGGATTGCTAAAGTTCATTTGGATATAAAGAATCTATTTTGCAAGCCACTAATTTACCTCAAAATTATATGCCGATTAATTGGTAGTAATTTCAGATATTACCAAAAAAAAAGCCACTTAAAGTGACTTTTTTATTTGCTTGATAATTTACTA
The DNA here is from genome assembly GCA_003214935.1 of Prochlorococcus sp. AG-412-F02. Classification (GTDB taxonomy): domain Bacteria; phylum Cyanobacteriota; class Cyanobacteriia; order PCC-6307; family Cyanobiaceae; genus Prochlorococcus_A. The sequence goes on along the minus strand of QCLA01000029.1, from coordinate 2,644 downwards.
ACTTTTGTAAGTTTTTCCTCTGTAAGTTAGTTCAAGGTGTTGCTTCTTTGCAATTTGCTTGTTTTGGACGTACTTTTGTCCTCTATAAATTAGAGTCATTTTTTAAGCTCCTTTTTTACGTCTAAGTCCCCGTTCCATGGCTTAGATCGACTTGCGGCTTGTTATGTACAAGTTGAACGTTTTGGTAGCGGTTGCTACTTTTTTAATATACCATAAATATACAATTTTCGTATTATTTATCATAAATATATTTAATATTTTACGAAAAATACGTTTTTAATTATTTTGTTGTTCTATAAACTCTATAAAAACTTATACAGGTTACATTTTGTACTTTTTTAAGAAGGTTTTTTTATTTAAACACTTTTTAACTGTAAAATTCGGGAAATAATAAAATTTGTTTTATGTTTTCTAGAAGCAAAAAACCTACAGCTACAGGAAAAAGATTTAAATCTGCCAATACTCAATGGACTCCATTATTTGCTGAATTACTTCCATTCGCAGGTAAAATGAACGAAAAAGTTCAGTTGGTAAATGCTTTAGCCTTTACCTTTATTATGGGTGTTTCAATTTTTGGTATAGCTCTATGGAGGATAACTTCCATAACTTAATTGTTTTTTAAGTATTCTTAATTTTTGATTCTTTGTTGTTAATCATTGTGATTAACCACCTAGAAGCTAATGCTCTAGATATAGCTCTATTTTTTAGAAATCTACATATGTAAATATGTAGATTTTTTTCGTTTGTGGAGTTAAATTTCTCTTCAAATTCTAGTATTTCTTTATCTGTCCTTCTTTTTCTTAGTTCATCAACTAACGCATGGCTAGAAGAATCATTAAATAAATTCCCTATATTTAAGCTTATTGTCATAATTAATTTATGTACCTATTAAAGAGGTAGCTATAAATTAAATTTTTAAAAACAAATTTGTTTTTTTATTTACAAATTATTTAATATTTAATATTTAATTTTTAATTTTTCGGTTTAGCTAGAGGAAGTAGACACTTATCTGAATCGCAACCTGCTGGTCCCGCTTCAGATAGTTCTCCAACATCATATTTATTGAGAGCGTCAAAAAAATCTTCATTAACTTTTCTCTCTATTACTTTATTTTGCAATGATATATATTCCTCTTTACTTATTGGTTCAAAAGGTAATCTCGGGAATGTTGCGTTTGCACTAAATCGAGCTAGTAACGCTGCCGATATGTAGCCTTCATTATTTGTAATAGCATTATGAATTGCTTCGGCTAAGTCCTCAATTTCATTTTCTCTAAATTCAACTGTAGCAGAGGTATTATGCTCTGTATAAAACTTTTGCACTTGCATATAAAAATCAAATTGAGCTAATGCGGAGAAATTATTGATATCTATTTGGTCTGCACCCTCTATATTTGCCCAGCTAACTTCTGTTGGGATTTCAACTAACCATTCTGTACATCTTGGATCAAATGGATTATCAAGCAAGCAACCATTTTCATCTTTATCAGATTGAGATGGAACAACTGAGTAACCATAATCCATGCATGCTAAAGCTATTGGATCATTTTTCCTGAAAGTTATTCTTCTAATGAACCTTTGAGCCTTTGGAGGATGCCATCCTGGAGCTGCTCCAGTTAGAAGACTTTTAGTCCCAGCTGGCTGAACAGTTGTGCATCGATTTGGTCTTCTTAGATTATGTTTATCACAATATTCCCAGACAGTTTCTTTTACTATTTTTCTCCAAGAATCTAAGAATTTAGCTTCCTTCTCCTTGAAAGCTTTTCCTTCTTTGTTATCGGGCCTTCCTGCCTCCCACCACTTCAACCATGCTGTCCCAAAGGCATGGACACAAAAATCAAATAGTCCAGTGAAACTTACGCCTACAATAGGGTCATATTCTCTACTCTTTCTATAACGCTCAACTTCAAATTCATGATTAAGTAAGCATGCTACGGAAAGAGCTGCTGCCTTAAAAGCCTTTTTTTGCTCTTCAAAATTTTCGGGATCAATCTGATTTAAATGAACTTCAGCTAAATTGCAATGGAAATCATTTCCCAAGATTTCTCCACAAGGGTTCAGTCCATATCTGCTCATTCTGTGATCTAGCTCTTCTTCAGAGAATGGACCATAACTACTATTTATCCAATCTCTAGCTTCATCTTTACCTTGTTCAGAGTAAATTTCAATGAATTCCTTTCTCAATTCATCATCTTTGAGAATATCCGCATTTGACCTTGCTATTGCTTCTGGAGCAAATTGTATAGCCCCCTCACCTGAATGGAATTGTTTTGTGACAGCATCCAAAATAGTTTTGTAAGAGGGTTTTGTATGGTAAACCCTAGTATGGTTGGCCATCCTGAGGGCATCTTTTTCAGGATCTATTCTCCAATTACCATTATCATCTTGACTCCATAGATTTTCTTTTGCCGATGCAGCTTCCTTATCATCTGAGGCGAATTGTCTCATACCAGCACTTCTTCTTATATTCCCCGCAACTATGGTTACTGCAGCTTCATCAATCAATAAACAACACTCTACGGTACTTAATTTTCTGCCAATGGCCTTTCCAAGAAGTGATGCGACTCTAGAGTAAAGATCTTTCAATTTAATAGGATTTGCCATGCCACCAAACCCTTTTAATGATTCTCCAGCAGGTCTAATAT
>QCLA01000028.1:0-10752 GCA_003214935.1 Prochlorococcus sp. AG-412-F02 | reverse complement strand
GATTCAGACGGGAAACAACTAGGTGTTATCGATAGATTAAAAGCTTTAGAAATTGCTTCTCAACGAGAACTTGATTTAGTTGTAGTAAGCGAAAAAGCAAATCCACCTGTTTGCAGAATCATGGATTATGGAAAATATAAATTTGAACAAGAAAAGAAAGCAAAAGAAGCAAGAAAAAAATCTCATCAAACAGAAGTGAAAGAAGTTAAAATGAGATATAAAATTGACAAGCATGATTATGACGTACGAATTGGCCAAGCTACTAGATTTTTGAAGTCAGGAGACAAAGTAAAATGCACAGTAATTTTTAGGGGTAGAGAAATTCAGCACTCCAACCTGGCTGAAACACTTCTTTTGAAAATGGCTAATGATTTAGAAGAGCAATCAGAAGTACAACAAAAACCAAAAAGAGAAGGCAGAAATATGATTATGTTTCTCAGTCCTCGCAAAACACCTCTATTAAAAAAAGAATAATAAAAGAAATCAGTTTTTCACAACTTAAATCATCTAAACTCTATGACGGATGTTAAAGTGTCACCAGATAAAAACAATTGCATTCATTAGGTCTTTTATAAAGTGAGATTTCATATACAACAAGAAAGTGACATCCCAGCATCTACACAGTTATATAATCAAATTTGCTTTGCAATCGCAGCAAGACATTATCCTCCGGGTCACAGGCTTCCAAGTACTAGACAACTGGCAATGATGACAGGACTTCATCGAAATACCATAAGTAAAGTTTATAGGCAACTTGAAATAGATGGTGTTGTTGAAGCAATGGCAGGATCAGGTATCTATGTAAGAGATAATATTGCTAAAAAAGACTTAAAAAAATCAATTTATTCCAATAGTCGTATCAATAGGCATCCTGATCAAGAAGCAAAAAAAGCAATTGATAACTTAATAAATCTTGGCTGCACTCTTCAAGAAGCAAGAAAAATTTTAACCAATGAGATCGATTGGCGCATAAAATGCGGAACAAGAATTCTAGTTAGTACTCCTAGAGAAGATATAGGTGCTTCAATGCTGATAGCAGAAGACCTTTCTCCCAAAATTAAAGTTCCTGTAGAAGTTGTACCCATGGAAGAATTAGACAAAGTTCTATGTAATTCAAATAATGGGACTATCGTTACAAGTAGATATTTCTTAAAGCCTTTAGAAAAAGTTGCAAAAGAACATGGCATAAGAGCTATTGCAGTTGATTTAAGTGACTTTCAAAAAGAATTAAATATAATCAAAGAATTAAAAACTGACAATTGTGTAGGAATTGTAAGCATTAGCCCTGGCTTATTGAGAGCTGCAGAAGTTATTATACACAGCATGAGAGGTGGCGAATTAATTCTTATGACTGCGATATCAGACAATCAAAGTAGATTATTAGGACTCTTAAAAGCTGCAAATTACATCATTTGTGATGGACCAAGTTTATCAGTTGTAGAAAACACACTATTAAGAAATCGATCACAATTAATGAGATTACCCCAAATAATTTGTGCCAAAAACTATTTAAGTATCGAAACAGTAAATCAATTAAAAAAAGAAATTGGACTAACTAATTAATTTTTCATGTTAAAAAACTTTAAATCTGATATCGAAATAATAAAAGAGAGAGATCCTGCTGCTCGAGGAATATTGGAGATTTTCCTTTGCTATCCTGGTTTCCAATCAATAGTCATACATAGATTTACCCATAAATTATGGCAACTTAAATTTCCTTTAATTCCGCGCTTATTAAGTCATATGAATAGATTATTAACAGGTATAGAAATTCATCCGGGAGCCAAAATTGGTAAAAAAGTTTTCATAGATCATGGCATGGGAGTTGTAATTGGTGAAACAGCCGAGATAGGTGATAACTGTTTACTTTACCAAGGGGTAACATTGGGAGGAACAGGAAAAAGTCATGGTAAAAGACACCCAACATTAATGAAAAATGTTGTAGTTGGAGCAGGTGCAAAAGTTCTTGGATCAATAACAGTTGGATCCAATACACGAATTGGTGCTGGTTCTGTAGTTGTTCGCAATGTTGAAGGGAATAGCACTGTAGTTGGAGTTCCTGGGAGAGTAGTTCATCAAAGTGGCGTAAAAGTTAATCCTCTAGCACACTCTGCATTACCAGATGCTGAGGCTAATGTGATAAAAAATCTAATGGATAGAATCGATCAACTTGAGAATGAAATACTTAAATTACACAAAGCTCTTCAATGTTTGGCCAACTCAGAAGCTGTTGACATTTCCAAACTGGGTGATGCTCAAAATCTAAAAGACAAAGAGATTCTTGAATTTCTTGGAGATGATTAAAAATGTCTTAATTTTTGGAATCTTGATCACTTTTCGGTTGAAACATGAACATTGAATAAATAACATTTCTTCTCATATTAGTCATCATTTCAAGAAACATATCATAACCCTCATTTTTATATTCTATTAAAGGGTCTTTTTGTCCATACCCTCTTAATCCTACTGATTCTCTTAAGGAATCCATTGACTGAAGATGCTCTCTCCATAAATTATCAATTTGTTGTAATATAAAAAATCTTTCAGCTTCTCTCATCAACCCTGAACGAAACTTTTCTATTTGCGATTCTTTTAAATCATAAGCTATTCGCAATTGCTCTTGAAGATAATTCTTTAATTCTTCTACAGACAATAAACTGACATCTTCAATCTTTAGATCATCTAATAAATATATGAATTCTTTGACTTTAGAAATTAATTGATCAACATCCCATTCTTCAGGTGGTAAGTCAGGGTTAATATATGCTTCTACTATTTCACTCATCGTCCTTTCTCCATATCCGATCACCTGCTTCTTTAATTCAACTCCTTGTAATACTCTTAATCTCTCTGTATAAACTGCTTTTCTTTGATTATTCATTACTTCATCATATTCAAAGACTTGTTTTCTAATATCGTAATAATAAGTTTCTACTTTCTTTTGGGCACTTTCTAGAGATCTTGTAAGCATTCCTGATTCAATAGGCATATCTTCATCAACTCTGAATGCATTCATTAGATTTGCTACTCTATCTCCTCCAAATATCCTTAATAAATTATCTTCTAAAGATAAAAAGAATCTTGTACTTCCAAGGTCACCCTGTCTACCAGCTCTACCTCTTAGTTGATTATCAACTCTTCTGGACTCATGCCTCTCAGTACCGATAACGTGTAAACCTCCAGCTTCTCTGACTTTTTCTTCTTCATGTATAAGTACTTTTTCATATTCTTTTTTCACGTCTGACAACACATCTCTTAAAAACTTTATTGATTTATCATCAGTTGGTGCTTTTTCAGCTGCTGTGGCAATCTTATCATCTAACTCAATTACAGTAAGTAGTCTATCGCCCCAATTCTGCACCAATTCATCAGACAAGATAGAAAGTTTCTTCTGAATATCTTCTCCCAGTTTACAAGGGTAAAGGCTTATTGAAGAACTTTGAATATTCTTTTTGGAACTAAATTCAACCTTTGAAGAAAACCCTCCTTTCTTTTTTGAATTTCTTTGTTTAGGAATTGGGGGCTTATGCTCATCTTCTGGCTTTAACAATAAAGGACTTAAAGTCTCTTTTAATTTCAGTCTTGCCATATAGTCACTATTACCTCCAAGAATAATATCTGTTCCCCTTCCAGCCATATTTGTCGCAATAGTAACAGCCCCTGCTCGACCTGCCTGAGCAATTATTTCCGCTTCACGTTCGACGTTCTCTGGTTTAGCATTCAATAAATTATGAGGGATTCCTTGTTCGAACAAAAGTCCACTTAGCAGCTCACTTTTTTCAACACTTGTCGTACCAACCAACACAGGTCTACCATTTCTATGAATCTCTGCAGTTTCTTTCGCAACCGCTTTCCATTTACCTATTTCAGTTTTAAAAACTTGATCACGTAAGTCTTGTCTTCTCCTAATTTGATTTGTCGGTACGACAGTTGCTTCTAATTTATAAGTTTTTTCAAATTCCACCTCTTCTGTTTTAGCAGTACCAGTCATGCCTGCCAAACCAGGATATAGAAGGAAAAAGTTTTGATAAGTAATAGATGCAAGGGTTTGAGTTTCAGGCTGAATTTTTAGACCCTCTTTTGCTTCAATTGCCTGGTGCTGTCCATCACTCCAGCGCCTTCCTGGCATTACCCTTCCTGTAAATTCATCAACAATTACTGCTTCATCTTTTTTAATAATGTAATTTACATCTTTAATGAATAATTCTTTAGCTTTTAAAGCGTTAGTTATGTAATGAGCCCAGGGATCTTGAGGATTATATAAATCACTAACTTGCAAAAATTCTTCACATTTAGCAAATCCTTGATCGGTTAAAATACAACTTCGCTGTTTTTCATCTACTTCATAATCGCCTTCAGGATCAATACCATCTTTACTCAGTTCTTTTGCCTTGATAAGAGATAAAGATATTTCTGCAGCTTTTTGATACTTTTCTTGTGGTCTTTCAATTTGCCCAGAAATTATTAGGGGCGTTCTAGCTTCATCAATTAAAATCGAATCAACTTCATCTATAACACAATAATTAAATTTTCTTTGCACTACTTCTTCAAAATCAGTAGCCATATTATCTCTTAAATAATCAAATCCTAATTCTGAATTGGTAGCATAAGTGATATCGCAATCATAATTTTTTTTCCTCTCTGTGGGGCTCATATCTTGCTGAATTAAACCAACGGATAATCCTAAAAAGCGATGAACTTGTCCCATCCACTCAGCATCTCTTCGAGCTAAATAGTCATTCACAGTAACAACATGAACTCCCTTCCCAGTAAGAGCATTTAAATAGCATGGCAATGTTGCAACAAGAGTTTTACCTTCACCAGTTTTCATTTCAGCAATTTGACATTCATGTAGAACCATTCCCCCTATTAACTGAACATCAAAATGCCTCATCTCTAAAACTCTTTTTGCTGCTTCTCTTACAATTGCAAACGATTTAGGAAGAAGTTCATCTAATAGTTCCTTCTGCTTTTTAATATTTAATTCCGATGAAATTTTTTCTTTAAGAAAGTTAGTTTCCTTTCTAAGGTCATCGTCTGTTAGTCCAGATATTTCTTCTTCTAAAAAATTTATTTCTTCAACAATTGGTTGATAGCGCTTTAACTTTCGTGCATTCGGATCTCCCAACAAAAGTTTTAGCATAATGGTCCTTTTAAAAAACTTATCCTATAAAACATTATAAATTAACGCGTTACAACTCAATCAGTAAATCTTATATCTCTTTATTTTAGGAGAAATAATAGACTATGGTATTGAAATTACAATCATCAAAAAATAAATTTATTACCTTCATTTATTCAAGAACTTTTAACTAATGAAAGACATATTTTTAATAAAACATTCAAAAGGGGCTTTTGGATTAAGATTTTTTGGGTTAGGACCTAATCTAACACCGGTAAAGGGATTGTTTAAACTTCAGCAGTTCTTTAATCGGAATACTTTTTGGGCAAAAAATAGAACAATTAATGATCTTAAAAAATGTCTTGCCAATAGTGACGTTATCATAAGTATTTGGTCTGATCGTGAAATAGTCGGTTTTGGTAGAGCTTTGTCAGATGGAGTGTACAGAGGAGTACTGTGGGATATTATTATCGACAAGAATCATCAGGGAAATGGTTATGGGAAGTTAATTGTTAGAAATCTTTTAAATTCAAAAAAGATAAAAAATACAAAGAAAATATATTTAATGACCACAAACAAAAAATTATTCTATTCTCAAATTGATTTCAAAGAAGTTAGCACTCAAAATTTATTAATTCGGGAAATATGATTACTTTCTAAAAGTAATATATTTTGAACCCAAATAATTATTTAATGCCCCAATAAATGCACCAAATAACCAAGCAACCTTATAATTGTTAATTAATTGATTTAAAACAATTATTATTAAAGACATTTCTATTCCTCCTAACAAATAAATTAAACAAAACAAATAAAAAGATTTAACTATTGGTTGTTTTAATCTATTTCTAAATACCCATAATTTAGCCAAAATAAATGAAACCAAAATTCCAATCAAATAACCACAGAGGGAAGCAAATACTAAATTATTAGAAATAAAATAAAAAGAAATATATACTAAGTAATTAATATATGATGCAATGACACCAGACATGCCAAACTTAAATATTTGTAGATTATTTTTTTTAAAAAATTTATACAATTTCTAAATTATTCACTTTAATATAATCAAACTCAAGATACGAATCTCCTATAAAGCCATCTTATAAATGAACCTAATATAGGAACTGGGCCAAAAGTAGGACCACAAAAATCAAAATAATCTCTATGTTCTTTAATTAAGCCATTTTCAGAAAATATTAAACGTGTAGTCCCAGGATAAATAAATGTTTTGCCCATTATTTTTAAACCCATAGTCCATTCAACGAATCCATACTCTCCGTTTATTGCAATTGCATTAGTTTCTATATAAAGATCATCACATCTTTTGACCAACTTTTCTTGAGCTTCTATGTAAGAATCTAATCCATTTGTTTCTTGTATAGGGTCAATGAATATAACGTTATCATTATAAAATTCTGCCCATTTTTGTTTTGTTGGAGCATCTTTTCCATAAGGCTTGGTAAATAATTCCTTTAAATCCTCAATAGAAATAACTTTGGACATTACTTAAATGATAAATAACAACACTCTAAATGATATTTTTATTGAAAGCGGATGAAGAGATTCGAACTCTCGACATTCTCCTTGGCAAGGAGATGCTCTACCACTGAGCTACATCCGCATACCTTCTTTATTTTATCCTAAAGAAGGAATCAAGGATACAAATTTTTATTTTTTTTGAAACTAATTTAGGTTTTTAATTAAAGAACCCATCTCAATTGCTTGCAATGCATAATTCCAACCAAGATTATTTTTTATTCCTGCTCTTTCTAATGCCTGCTGCATAGTGTCTGTAGTTAAAACACCAAATATAATAGGTATATTACTTTCATAAGATACTTTAGATATCCCTTTACTAGCCTCAGAAACCACAACATCGTAATGAGAAGTATCGCCTTTAATCACTGCACCAAGAGTTATTAAAACGTCATATTTAGATTTATTAATTATAGATTTAGCGGCAATTGGAAGCTCTAAAGAGCCAGGAACCCATACTATATCAAGATTACTACTTGATTCTGAAATATCAACACCATGTCTCTTTAAACAATCTAAACATCCAGACAAAAGTTTTGATGTAATTAAATCATTAAACCTAGCTATAATTATACCTACTTTTAATGAGGCAGTATCTGTAAAAGAACCTTCGTAAATAGCCATTTGATTTTTTTTATATTATAAGCTTCTCATGAAGGGGTATTTAATTCAAACTAACCCTGCAATAACTCCATTTATTAGAACTAAATGAAACCAAACTCCACCAATTATCTCAACTTTTTTTATTTCTGGGTTACGACGGTCAGAAGGGTCACTTTGAGTTGCATAGAAATAAGGTACTCCAACAACTGCTATTAAAGATGAAAATAAAAGAGCATTTATAAAGAAAAAGTTTACAGCCTGCATAATTTAAAAATTTACTTGTATGGCTATTATATTCTCATGAAAATGCTTTTTATGGTAAAAGTTTACATACTCGTAGTGACTTGTAAAATGCAAAAAATAAATTTTTCCCTAAGATCTATTTAGAAATAATAAAAGTATGCAAGAAGAAAAAATAATTCAAGAAAATCTATTTGCAATTAAAAATGAGTCTTACAACCAAATCAGTCCAAAGGTTATTGCAGAAGATTTATCTACAGAAGAGTTAAAAAAAGACTCAAAAAAAAGACCTAGGCACAGAGGATCTGCAACTAATTTAGTAAGCAAATTTAAGACAAATGTAAATTTAGAACGCAAAAACGATTGCATTCATGAAAAATCTTATAGTTATAAAACGGTTGCGAAGGCTAAATTAACTCCTGTTATGAGGCATTATGTAACCCTTAAAGAAGAAAATAAAGATAGATTACTTCTATATAGGTTAGGTGACTTTTTTGAATGTTTTTTTGAAGATGCAGTACTTGCCTCACAAATTTTAGAAATAACATTAACAAGCAAAGATGCAGGAAAAGAAATTGGAAAGATACCCATGGCAGGAGTTCCTCATCATGCAATGGAAAGATATTGCGCTGAATTAATTAAAAAGAATCTTTCAGTAGTTATATGCGACCAGTTAGAAAAAAGTTCCGGTAATTATAGTACCCCAATCAAAAGAGGCATAACAAGAATTATCACCCCTGGTACTGTTATTGAAGAGGGCATGTTGGTTGCAAAAAAAAATAACTGGATTTCAGCGATTTACTTATCGGAACACAACTCTGATGATTTACGTGAGTGGGGCATTTCAAGAGCTGATGTCAGCACAGGTGAGTTATTAACAATGGAAGGTAAATCTCTCTCAAAACTTTTTGATGAAATTATCAAATTAGATTCATCAGAAATAATTTTGGCTAGCAATGATGCAGAAAATTTATTGAAACAGAAAAATAATCAAATTACATATACGGTTACTCAAGAAACTTTTTTTAGCATTAATGAAGCAAATTCTATAATAAAAAAATATTTCCAGATTATTAGTTTAGAAGGCTTAGGGCTTAAGAACTTAAATAATGCAACCAAATCACTTGGAGGTTTATTCAATTATTTAGAAAAAATTAATCCTTCCAGTTTAGATAACGATTCTTCTCTAAAGATTTCATTAGATTTTCCACAAATACAATGTTCTAACAATCACCTAATCATTGATTATCAAACTCAAAAGAATTTAGAGATCAAAAATACACAACGAGAAAATAATTATGTTGGTTCACTTCTTTGGAGTATTGATAAAACATATACTTGCATGGGTGCTAGATGTTTAAGAAGATGGATTGAAGCACCATTATTAAATGTTGATGAAATCTATAAAAGACAAAATATTATTTCAAATTTTTTAGAATCAACCCAATTAAGAAAAGATACCCAAAATATCCTAAGAGCCATGGGTGATTTGGAAAGACTTTCTGGCAGAGCATGTGCTGGTCATGCAACTCCAAGAGATTTAATTGCAATTTCCGAAGGTCTAAAAAAATTACCTAAATTAAAGTCAATTATTGAATCATTTAATTATGATCTCCCATCCTGGACAGAAGAATTAAAAGATATTGATAATAACCTATTTGATCTAGCTGACACTATAAGTTTTAAACTTGTAGAAAATCCTCCTCTTAATACAAGTGAAGGAGGTATGATTCACGATGGCGTTGATAATATTTTAGATGGTTTACGTAATGTAATTGACGACTACTCTGATTGGCTATGTGAAGAAGAATTAAAAGAAAGAAAAATTAGTAAAATTTCTAATCTAAAAATTCAATTCCATAAAAACTATGGGTATTACATATCTATAAATAAGTCAAAGATAAATTTAGCTCCAGAGCATTGGATAAAAAGACAAACTCTGACTAATGAAGAAAGATATGTTACTACAGAAATCAAAAATAGAGAGCACAAAATTTTTCAAGTAAAAAATCGTGCTTCTGCAAGAGAGTATGAAATATTTTGCGAAATAAGAAATCTTGTGGCGGCAAAAACAAAAGAAATTAGATCAATTGCAAAAGCGATAGCATCTATTGATGCATTGCTTTCTTTAGCAATTACATCATTAGAGAATGACTTTGTAAAACCTACACTTATCCCTATAAAAAATTTAAGTCAAGAAAACAGTACAACAATTATCTCAGGAAGAAATCCCATAGTGGAGCAATTATTAAATGATAAAAAATTTATCGCAAATGACATTATATTCAATAGAAATCAACAATTAATAATACTAACCGGACCAAATGCAAGCGGAAAGAGTTGCTTTATCAGACAAATAGGTTTAATACAAATTCTTTCACAAATAGGTAGTTTTGTTCCTGCTAACAAAGCAGAGATCAAAATTGTGGACAGGATTTTTACTAGAATTGGAGCTGTTGATGATCAAGCATCTGGACAATCAACTTTTATGGTAGAAATGTCAGAAACAGCATCAATTTTAAATCAAGCAACATCACACTCTCTTGTACTACTTGATGAGATAGGAAGAGGAACATCTACTTTTGACGGGCTATCAATAGCTTGGTCTGTGAGTGAATATCTCGCAAACAAAATTAAATGTAATACTATTTTTGCTACTCACTATCACGAACTGAATTATTTAAAAAATTCGAATAGTAACATAGCAAACTTTCAAGTACTAGTTGAACAAAAAAACGACCAACTAGATTTTACTCATAAAATTGAAAAGGGAGGTTCAAATAAAAGTTACGGAATTGAAGCTGCGAGACTGGCAGGAGTTCCAAAAGAAGTAATAGAAAAAGCAAAATTAGTTTTAGATTCTTTAGAAAAAAAGAATAATTTTAATACTCAAATAACAATCTATTAATTTGTCTAATTTAAAGAATATTCCAGTCAAATACACTCTCTTAACAAAGCATTAACAGTTGCTGCTGCCATTGCGGCTCCACCTCTTGTTGAATTTATTACTATCCTCGAATAATTAGTCCTAAGCAATTTTTGTTTACTTTTTTCAACTCCAATAAAACCGACTGGCATTCCAATAATCAAACTAGGAGAATTATTTGAATAATGTAAATGATCTAATAAAGCCACAAGTGCTGTGGGGGAACTTCCAATAACCACAATAGGTGATTTAATTCCAATATATTTCTCAGATAATTCTTTCCACCCTTTCAAAATTCCATAAGCAGTTTTAGTGGATCCTA
>QCLA01000027.1:0-12340 GCA_003214935.1 Prochlorococcus sp. AG-412-F02 | reverse complement strand
ATTACTTAGCTTTCCATAATTTTTATTTTGAAAAACAGAATAATAAACATCTCCATCCCTAGAGTATGCGTAACCTTTGTCCTCAAGTATTGATATAAAAGAGCAGATATTGCATATATGATTCGTTGCTCTTGGCATACTATCTGGACGCATGATTCCTAAAGCATCCATATCTTTGTGGAATTCAATGATATTCTTCTCTGAAACTGCTTTCATTGAACTATTCTCTTCCTTAGCCCTTTTTAAGATCTTGTCATCAATATCTGTAAAATTCTGTACATACTTCACTTTGAAATCACTATAAATTAAAAATCTTCTCAATATATCCCAGGCTATATAACTTCTTGCATGACCAAGATGACATAAATCATAAACAGTTACTCCACAACAATAAATTTTTACTACATCATCAATAGGCTTAAAAACCTCAACTCTTTTGCTTAAAGTATTAAAAAGTTTGATCATCTTAAAAAAAGTATTTCATAAGGTTTATTTTGTCTCCATCCAGTTGTCTCCAATTCCAATATCAACTAAAAGAGGTACATTTAATTTTACACAATCTTCCATAGTCTTCTTTACTAATTTCTTCGTAACTTCTAAAGAATCTGGTTCAACTTCAAACAATAATTCATCGTGTACTTGTAAAAGCATTTTTGCTGGAACATTCATTTCTATGAACTTTTTATTTAGCTGAACCATTGCAATTTTAATAATGTCTGCACTTGAACCCTGAATTGGAGCATTAGCTGCGGCTCTTAATGACTGTGCTTCCATGCCAGCCCTTCTTGCGGATTGCAAGTCAATTTCATAAGGATCTTTTCCTATTAATCTTCCAAGTCCATTTTCATCAAATTTAAATTCTCTCTTTCTACCAAAAATTGTTTTTACATAACCTTTTGATAAGGCAAGCCTTTCTTGAAGTTCGAGAAATTTGAAAATTTTTGAATATCTTTCTTTGTATTTTATTAGGAATTCTTTTGCCTCTGGGGTACTTACTCCTGTAGATCGAGCAAACTTTTTTATCCCCATACCGTAGATCACTCCAAAATTTATTGTTTTGCCAACTCTCCTTTCGTCAGATGATATTTCTTCTTTCTCAAAAATTAATCTTGCAGTTAAAGAATGAATGTCATCATTTTTGTGAAATGCATTGATTAGTATTTCTTCATCCGCTAAGTGAGCGAGTATTCTTAATTCAATTTGAGAATAATCAGCTGATAATAGTTTCCAATCTTTTTCAGGCAAGAATGCTTTTCTGATTCTCCTACTAAATTCAGTCCTAACTGGGATATTTTGAAGATTTGGATTGCTGCTGCTTAGTCTCCCAGTTGCTGTAGCAGCTTGATTAAAGTTTGTATGGACTCGTCCTGTCTTTTCGTTAATAAGATTTGGAAGTGCATCAATATAAGTACTAAGTAATTTGCTAAGAGTTCTATATTTTATTAAATGTTGGATTATCTCATGTTCGTCGACTAACCTTTCAAGAACAACAGCATCTGTGCTCCATCCTGTTTTTGTTTTTCGTGATTTCTTTTTATCCAAATTTAATTTTTCAAACAAGATCTCACCCAGTTGTTTTGGTGAAGATAGATTAAAATTTTCTTCTGCCAATTCATAAACTTTACTTTCAATATCTTCTAAGTTACTTTTTAGTTCTCTTGAGAGTTTATTTAGATACGGGATGTCGATGGTTATGCCATTCATTTCCATTTGGGACAATACCGGCTCTAAAGGTAGCTCGATTTCTTCGAATAATTTGATTAATTCATTTTTTTCCTTTGAAAATCTTTCTTTAAAAATATTTACAATCTTATAAGTAAGAAATACGTCATAACCACAATAAATACTTGCTTCATCAATATCAACAAATGAAAAGTCTTTATTTTTCTTAACTGTTTCCTTAAAAGAAGGTGGCCTAAATCCAAACAATCTAAAACTAATTTCACTTAACCCGTGCTTCTCCTGATTATTTAGAAGGTAATCTGCTAACAAGGTGTCAAAGGTTACACCTTTTAGATCAAGTCCATGATTAAAAAATATTTGTCTGTCAAATTTAGAATTTTGGAGTGCCTTTTCTTTTTTTGGATTTTCTATCCAAGTCCTTAGTTTTGATAAAACATCTTCAATTGATAATTGATTGGCTGTTTCTTTATTTGTTTGATGACCAAGAGGTATATAAAATAAATCATCAGTTTCTTCTCCAAGACATAATCCTATTCCAACAAGTTCCGCATCTATCGGATTTAAACTATTGGTCTCTGTATCTAAAGAAACAATCTCATTTGTTTTGTCTAATCTTTGAAGTAATTTATCAAGCAATTCAAAATCATTTACAACAGTTACTTTGATTTTAGGAATTTTATTTTGACTATTTTCTAATTCATTTTTTCTAGAAACTTTTGATTCTTTCTCCTCCTCTTTCCCTACATTATTTTTGTCAAAACCCCCTTTGCTAAAAGTTGAATTGAAAATATCAATTTGCCGAAGCAGTGTAGATAGTTCTAGTTTTTGCAGTGACTCTGAAAGTGATTCTTTATTTATTTTATTTAATTCGTAACCATTATTTAATATCAGAGGGACTTCAGTATTTATTTTTGCTAGGTCTCTAGAAAGATAAGCATTATACTTATCATTTTTGAGCTTTTCTATAACTGAGCCTTTTATAAAACCTTTATATTTTTTATCATTATTTTGTTGAATATTATCCAAAGTTTTATAAATGCCGTCAAGTGTATCGTTTTCTTTTAGTAGATTAATTGCTGTTTTTGGACCTACTCCCTTTATTCCTGGAATATTATCAGAACTATCTCCAGTTAAAGCTTTTAGATCAACAACTCTTTCAGGAGAAACACCTAATTTTTCTTTTACCCCATTTTCGTTAATTAAGGTTGGATTTCCACTTTTAGCATATGGACCACCACCCATATAAAGAACATAAATATCTTTTTGATCATCAACTAATTGAAATAAATCCCGATCTCCTGAAAGAATATTTACGCACCACCCTTTGGAGGAGGCATCATTAGCAATTGTGCCTAAGAGATCATCTGCTTCGTAACCAGGAGATTTGAAAATTGGTAAGTTAAGACTTTCTTTTAGGATGATTTCTAATTGTTCAATATCTTGAAAAAAAACATCTGGGGCTACATCTCTATTAGCTTTATAATTTGGATCTAATTCATGTCTAAATGTAGGCTTTTCTGTATCAAACGTAATACACACACCTTCTGGACTAATATTTTTGCAATTATCTAGAAGGCTTTTTAAGAAGCCATAGGTTACGCTTGTTGGGAAACCTTCTTTTGTGGTTAGTCCTCCATCAATTCCTTTGCTAAATGCATAGAAGCTTCTAAAAGCAAGTGAATGGCCATCAACTAACAGTAAAATTGGTTTTTTAGAGTTTACAGATTTTAAACTCATCTTCTTTTCTTTGCCCAAGGTGGAATATCAATAAAGATTTGCTCTCCAGGTTCTAATCCATCAATTACTGAAGTTTTATTTCCGCTACTTATACCAATTTCAATTTTTTCAAATTTCGGAAAACTATTTTTATCTACTTTCAAAATGCCTTTTTTACCTTTCTCAGTGACAATAGATACTGTTGGAACTAAAACTTTTTCTTCATTACCTTCAACTTTAAATTGGAGATCAGCAGTCATTCCTATTTTTATTTCTTCGGAAATGTCTTTAAAATTTAAAGTAACCTCAAATGAGGTTACGTTATTATCTTTTACTGCTCTAGTTGCTATTTTTGTTACTATGGCACTATATTTTTTTGAAGGATAGGCCTCAATTCTTACATTGGCTTCTTGACCTATTTTTATTCTGCCAATGTCACTTTCAGGAACTTTGGCAACAATTTCAAGACCGTCTGATAGTTCAAAAATAAAGTTTTTTGTTGTAGATCCTGAATTTAAATTTGTACTCGGTGTTACATAAGATCCTATTTCTGCATATTTCGCAGTTATCTTCCCTTTATAGGGAGCTCTAATTAAGTAGAAACTTTTTTCTGCTTTTGCATCATTAAGTTTCGCATTACTTATGTTGTAGTTATTTTTATAGCTTTCATAATCCTCTCTACTTACAGCTCCCTCTTTATACAAGAATTCCCTTCTTAAAAATTCAGATCTTTGTTTCTCTACATTTAATTCAAGTTCTTCAATTTTATATATAAAGTCTTCATCATTAAGAGAAGCTAAAATCTGATCTTTTTCGACATGATCTCCCTCTAATACATTTATTTCTTGGATTATTCCTTGCTTTCTGGGACCAATATTGCTTGTTCTAATTGCCTTGACTTCCCCACTAGTATTAATTGAGTCAGAAAGTATCCCTTTCTCAACAAGAACTACAAAATCAGAAATATCTTTTGATTTGTTTTTCTTGAAAGAATTAGTTACAAAAATAAAAAATAAAGCAAAAGCAAGCAATATAATTCCTCTTTTTAAATTTATATTTTTTTTTATCAAATCAAGCATTTTTTAAAACAGCAATAAAGGATATTTTGAAAATAAATAAATAATCAAAAAGATTATAAATAACTTATCCAAGATTGGTTAAGTAAACACTATATTACTAGAAGACGTTTCTTTGATAATTTACTCATAAATTTATTCAAATGCTAAAAGCCGGTATTATTGGATTGCCCAATGTTGGTAAATCAACTTTATTTAATGCACTTGTCGAAAACGCAAAAGCCCAAGCGGCTAATTTCCCATTTTGTACTATAGAACCTAATAAAGGAATAGTTTCAGTTCCAGATCAAAGGTTGCAAGAGCTAGGTGATTTAAGTTCTAGCCAAAATATTATCCCAACTAAAATTGAATTTGTAGATATAGCAGGTCTCGTCAAAGGAGCTAGTAATGGAGAAGGTTTGGGGAATAAATTTTTATCAAATATTAGGGAAGTTGATGCAATAGTTCATGTTGTGAGGTGCTTTGAAGATAGTGAAGTGATTCATGTTTCGGGGAAGGTAGATCCCTTAGATGACATTGACATAATTAATCTAGAATTAAATTTAGCTGATTTAGCACAACTCCAAAAAAGAAGAGAAAGAATTAAAAAACAGGTTAAAACTAGTAAAGAGGCAGCAAAAGAAGATACCTTACTAGAAAACATAGAAGAAGAGCTACAGAAAGGACTTTCAGTTAGATCAATATCTCTTAGCGAAGAAGAAAATTTAATAATTAAGCAATTAGGCTTCCTTACTGCAAAACCAATTATTTACGCAACAAATTTGAATGAAAATGATTTAGCTGAAGGTAATGATTTCTCATCAAAAGTGCAGAGTTTTGCAAGCAATGAAAATACAGAATGTATAAAAATATCAGCGCAAGTCGAATCTGAATTAATAGAGTTAGAACCAGAAGATAAAAAAGACTATCTAGTAGGCTTAGGTGTAGAGGAGGGTGGATTAAGTTCTTTAATTAGATCTACTTATAAATTACTTGGATTAAAAACTTATTTTACTACTGGAGAAAAAGAGACAAAGGCCTGGACTATAAAAGATGGAATGACTGCACCTCAGGCAGCAGGTGTAATTCATACTGATTTTGAAAAAGGATTTATTAGAGCTCAGACTATTTCATATCAAGATTTAGTAGATTCGGGTTCGATTGCTAAAGCAAAAACCAAAGGATTACTGAGAAGCGAAGGTAAAGAATATGTAGTAAATGAGGGGGATGTTATGGAGTTTTTATTTAATGTATAGTTTCCCTTTTTAAGGCAATGCTACTAAACCCGTCACCATAGCTATATTTAATTTGCGGCAAATGATGAGGTATTGGCATCATTTCTCAACTGTAGTTTCAATATCCTCGAGTAAATTTTTAGTTGATTTACTAAACCCATTTGCTTTTAAATATTTTTGAGCCTCTCTAAATTTTTCCGCTACTATTTTTTCATAATTTGGATTAATTGAGTTTTGAATCATTTGGAAATTCTTACTAAGTTTATAATCATATTTAAATGACCACTTGAAATGTATTCAAAAATACAAGATCCTAGAAATAGGATATTTTACTTACCCAAAAAAATGTATTCTGAATGCGACTTGATTTTTTCAAATATAGTTTTTTTTAATTATAAAAATTGAAAATGTTAAACATATTAGTAATTCTATTTTTAATTATTGCTTGTTTTATAATTTTATATTTTCATACAAACCGATACCAACGATCAGCAAAAACAAAAACCAGTTTTGGAACTTTTAATCCTGATTTAAAAGAAGAAAAATTCAACCCTGACATCAATACAAATAATTGGGATTTACATAAACTAAGACTAGATAAATTTAAAAGATCACAATATAAAGGATTAACTTTTTTTAAAAGTTCCGAAGATAAAATTTACTATCTTTCAGAAAACGGGATTAAAGTTTATTGCTAATGTCTAAAATTAAATTTATAAATAGGACAAGGAAATAGAAAATAATAAGAGTAATGAAGTATTTATTTTTATTATCAGAAAAGTTCTACGGTTTGGTCTCATGGGAATGGAAAACCTTAAAAGAACTTAGAAGGAAAAGAAGAAGAGGTTTCTTCCTTAGAGGGTCTTTTGCTTTTTTTAGTCTATTTTCTATTTTATTTTTAATCTTTTCACCCCCTATTCTGTTCGGAGTTCTATTAGGCGAAGGAATCAAATTGAGTATATTTTTTTTCTGGATATGGATTTTAAATTTGAAGTTTTTTTGAGAAAATAATTTTATTTCCTAGGCTTATTTAGAATTAGGTATATAAAAATATTTATCTTATGCCAAAAATATTTAAACAAAATAAATTTGCATTATTGGGAGCAAATTTATTACTAATTTTACTTTGGATAGCTATATCTTCATTTTTAATAAATTTATTTCGAATAGAAAATGCTTCATTTTATATATATAAGATCCTATTTTTGATAAAATTTCTACCTCCTATCTGGATTACTTGGTTTTTATGGATAAAGAGAGGTGGTTTTAAAAGGTAAAGATTTGCCTGGTTTATTAATTAATTTCCTATAAATAAAGATCAATTTAGAAGGTAAAAGCCAAAAAAGCCATAATTAACTATTAGTGCAAAGAAGCCCATCATAGCCATTCATCCATTTGTTCTTTCAGTGTTTTGCAAATATGTTGGTTTTGGATTTTTTATTGAAAATATTTTTTGTAAATAAATTTATACGAAACCAGGAATGATTTGGCCTGTAGTTAAATATGCTCCCATTGCGGCAATAAGACCAATCATCGCAAATCTGCCATTAAGTGTTTCTGCAACAACTTTTTCTTTTTCAATAGGTTTTGTTTTTGAGTTTGTTTTAGTCATCTTTTTAAGTTGATTTTTAAATTTTGGGTTTGTTTGTGGATAAAGATAGTTTTTGTTGTGAATGAAACTATCAAAATTAATTGATTTCTAATTAAAATCGTATTTTTTAAATAGTTTTAAAAAATACCTGGAATAATTTGGCCTGTTGAAACATAAGCGCCAATTAATGCAACTAATCCGATCATTGCCCAACGACCGTTTACCTTCTCTGCATTTTGAGGGTAGCTGTCGTATGAAACTGACTCATCTATGTAAGGAAGAGTCTCAGTCGGGAACATATTCTGCCTACCTCCTGATTCAGTAGTTATTTGTGAATTAGACATCTAATGTGAGTAATTATTAATAAATGTAACATAAGTATTAAGCAGTGTAAACTATCTAGCTCTAAATGAGTTGTTCTCAAGATATACTCTACATATACGTATCAAATGTGTTCCTTTTAGAGCTAATACCCGCTCTAATCTTCTGACTATAAAGAATATTTTATCCGTAATTGTGAGATGCTTCTTGCCATCCCTTTGAGCTAAGTTCGTACCACTTACCCCATGCTGAATTAACTTTTAATTTTTCAGAGGACTTAAAACCGGCAGACTATTGAAGGTGATTTGTATAGAAAACGTGAGTATGGATTATAAAATTAATTCTTAGTGAATGTTTAATTTCTTCAAAGAAAATCAATCTGCTCCCCTCAGGATTAATTAGGCATCCGTTTGGCTTATTAGTCCCGCAGTCAAAAGAATATTTAGGCCAATCATCTCCTTACTTCAAATTAATTGGTTTGTAATACGTTAATTTAATTTGTTTTCTTTTGTTCTCAATCCTCTTTAGGTAAAGTACTTATTTACTAATTATTTTTTTGGTCTTTAATAAAAAAGATAATTTGGTTAAGTTAATGAATTATAGGGAAGATTTAGAAATCAAACTTCAGAAAGTAACTCTTGCAATACAAGAAGTTGTTGAGGATGTATATATTAGTGATCAAGAAAAACAAAGAATGATTGCGAAATTAATTGATTTCAAAGATGCCATTATTTCAAAGGGTATGGAACTTAATATTGAATTGGAAGCAGCATAGATAAAGCATTTATAACTATTATCGACTAAAATTTATCTTTATAAAATGCTTCCTGGTGCCATTGATTTAATAATTCTAATATTAGTTTTCTTAGTTCTTCAAGCATGGTGGGTTATCCCAATAATTAAAAAAAATAATAATTTAAATAAGAGAGCTAATAAATTGAGAGAGGAAATTAAGCAATTAGAAAAGTTATACAAAAAATAAAAATAATCACTAATATTGTTATTGGTAACTATAAATATTTTTCTAAATATTCAGTTTTTATGAGGAACAACTATAGTGTGATACACCTCCGAAATTAAAAAACTTGTTTGGCTTTAGTCGATTATATTTTTGATCTATTTCTGACGATTGTTCTTTGTAGGGATTACTGAATACCTCCTGCAATTCTTTTATTTTGTTGTAATTACCTTTTTCCGCCTCTTCATATGCAGGCACTATCATCCATTCGCGCCATGTATATATTGGGTTGAGAGATTTCATTGATTCGGATTTTTCTTTAATATTCGCCTCTTTTTTCAAATTATCTTGCCAGTTTTTAAGCCAGACTTCCCATCTCTGATGGAGATCTTGATTAATTGGTAAATAGAAACTATCTTTTATAGAATCTAAGTTTTCCGGAATGCAAGATAGTTTACGGAATAAAATTGTATAGTCAGCTTTTGAAATTACCATAAGGTTCAAGATTTCATTAACAAGCGTTTTATCGTAAAAGTCTAATCCAATCTTATTTGCCCACATTTGCTGTAATTCTTTGCTCATTAATTCTGAAAAATCATTCTCAATTTGATCTAAATTTTCTATATATTCTTGCTTCCCTGAGAGTAATGGTCTGAGAGAAGAACAAAATGTCTTAAAATTGACTTGGCCAGCAGAGGGTTGATTGAAAAATGAGAAATGTTCACCTCCTCCAGTCCAGGGCTGAAATCTTGGATCAAATAATTCACAGAATCCAAAGGGTCCATAGTCCAGAGTGAATCCTCCAGCAGCGCAATTATCACTATTGAAATTTCCTTGGCAGTAACCAACTCTTAACCAGTTAGAGATAAGAGATATAAGTCTTTCTCTATAGAGAGAGGCCAATTTTAATACTTTATTTTCGAATGAAATTTCAGATTTTATTTCATCTTTATAGTTTCTATCTATTAGATGTTGAACAATCATCTTGAGTTCATTAAGGGCCTCATTATGTGAATTTCTACGAACTCGGCGTGCAAATAGTTCAAGTTGACCAACACGTAAAAAAGATGGAGCGACACGTGTAGTAATTGCCGCGTGATTATCCATCATGATGTCAGGTTCAAAATACTTAGATCCTTTGGAATACCATGGCCTTCTAACTATTTCTGATTTTGAGGCATAAAGTATTAAAGATCTTGAAGTGGGAATTCCTAAAGAATCCATAAATTCCTGTGCAAGAAATTCTCGAACACTTGAACGTAGGACAGCTCGTCCATCTGCACCACGACAATATGGAGTTGGGCCACCCCCCTTAAGTTGCATCTCCATTCTTTGCCCATTAAATAAGCCTTCGAAGATAGAAATTGCTCTTCCATCTCCATAACCATTACCATTGCCAAAAGGACATTGTTGTGTGTATTCAGTGCCGTATATAGATAATGCATAGCCTGTTGCCCAGCCAAATGGTCTTAATGGATAATCTGCAACCTCAATGTCACCTGAGAAAAAGCGAGAAAACTTTTTATCCTTTGCAAGCTCACAACTTAATCCCAACTCTTTAAATAACTTGCTGCTATGAGCAACATACTCTGATTCTGGAAGAGTCTTTGGAGTAACAGGTACATAATGGCCTGAATAAACGGGTCGGAGCCTATGATCATTTCCATCTTTTGTTGATTGAGGATCAGCTTTGAGATTATCAATGAAAGAATAATCTGCTAATTGAGAAAACTCATAAAAATTTCTCGTTTTTTGATCTTCTAACGATTCAGATTTACTTGACATCAATTCATTAATCTATTTTTGATTGCGTTGTAATTTCTTTAAATTAAACACTTTATTATGTATTTTATATTGAATTTCAATGGGGATATTTTTGGATAAGATTTTTAAGATTAGATAAAAATCTAAAACTAATCTTTATATAATTTTTCTTATATCTTTTATTAGTTTACCCACCCCTTCAGTAAGTCAAATAAACTTATAAGTAGTCCAAACGCAATAATTGGAGGTGCAACCCATCTTGTCATAAATTTCAAATATCTAGTTGTTTTAATTCCAACTTTGGAAGCATTAAGCTCATCGTTAAACTTCCCAGGAACTACCCAACCCATAAAGAAAGATACAAGGAATCCTCCAAAGATAAGTAATACACCTCCAAAGATTGAATCAACAGTTCCAAGTATATTTAAATTCAATGCAGAAGGTATGCCTGCTAAAAAAAGAAAAACTGTTATTAACCAAACGGAATTTTTTCTATTAAAACCAAATTTATCCATTAGAGAAGAAACTGGTACTTCCAATAAAGATACGGAGGAAGTTATAGCAGCAATATAAGCTAAGGCAAAAAAGGCAACAGCTACGATCCTTCCAACTGCTCCATATGACCCTAAGGCTGTTGGAATTGATATAAATAATGCACCAACTGTAGATTCAGAAATGGCATCACTTAGACCAAATGTTAAAACAATTGGGAAAGTGATAAATCCTGCTAGGAGTCCTACCAAGGTATCTAATGATGCAACACCAATACTTAGTTTAGGAAGATTACTCTTTCTATTTAGGTAAGAAGCGTAAGTAACCATAATTCCAATACCTAAACTTAATGAAAAGAAGGCTTGTGTAAATGCGTTTCTAATCGTTTGGGGATTTGTTAATTCAGCAAAATCAAACTTGAACAAAAATGTTTTATATCCTTCCCATGCTCCGGAAAGAGTAGCAGCCCAAATAGCAAGCACTACTATTATTATAAAAAGTATAGGCATGAAGAATCTGGTCACTTTTTCTATACCTTTTTTTATTCCAGATGAAACTATTAAGGCTGTAAGTACTAGACTTAATAGATGTCCTAATAAAACGCTTTTCCCAGTACTAATTGAACCAAAGAATGTTTCTGCTTCAGTTAAATTCTTTGGTAATCCAATAAATAATGAGTGAAATAAAGTATCTGCCGTCCAACCCATTATCACTGAATAATATGATGCTATGCCTAAAGGAGCTATAAAGAACAAAATACCTAGAGGATACCAATTCTTACCAGCCAGCTTAACTGGTGCAAGCAATGTGCTGGACATGGCATTCCTTCCTAATGCCATTTCAGCAACAAAAACTGGAAGACAAACAATTAGTACAATTAACACATAAAGAAGCACAAAAGCAGCGCCTCCTCCTTGAGATGACCTATAGGCGAATCCCCATAGATTGCCAAGTCCTACAGCACTGCCAGCAGCTGCAAGAATAAAACCAAGCCTGCTAGTCCATTGCTCTCTTTCAGGAATTTTTGAGTCCAAAATAAAAAACGTTTTTATAGTTGTTTTATAACTCATAAATAAAATTAGTTAATACTTATCATTAATAAAAAATTATTTTTTAATAATTAAATTATTCGAAATATATAAATTTATTTTCAAAACATTTACTGATTATTTTGGTTAGAAAAGAACTAAAATTATAAAAAAATAAATCTTATTAGGTTTTGGGATCTTAATTTTTAATGAATTATCAATTGTTAATAGAATCTTATTCTTTTGGTACTCCGCTTTCTAAAGAGGAAATTGCACTCTTGAATCTCGAACTTGAAACTCAAATTATGAATATTAATATATCTACAGATTTTGCTTGTTTTAAATCAGCCCCTTCACATATTTGTAAGGCTCTTCATTTAAGAAAAGGTACTTATTGGATAATGTGCCTAGCTCAAATCTTAGATTTACAAAAACCATTTAAAGTAGGAAAAACAAAAAGTGCAGAGGTATTCGATTTGCTTCTTAAAAAAGGTCTT
>QCLA01000026.1:0-12418 GCA_003214935.1 Prochlorococcus sp. AG-412-F02 | reverse complement strand
ATTCCAAGTATCTAAATATTGTTTTAAATTTCTTTGAATATTTAACCTGTAAGTAGATTCTTCAGAAGTTAATGAAGGCGATATTAAGGTATAGTCATCAAAATAATTAGCAATAGGTTTAACTCCTAAAAACCAGCCTTCTAGAATTAACAAATCCGGATCGTCTTTCCTCCAATGAGATCTATCTCCTAAACCATTCCTTAATGATTTATCAAAAACTGGAACATTTAAATGCCCATCATCCTTCCAATTTAATAAAGTCTCTCTCATTAAGTGAACTGAATGGCTTCCAGGGAATCCTCTAGAAACATTCCAAGGATTATTATTTATGGCATACTTCATTTCATCAGATGGTAAATAAAAATCGTCAATAGATATAACATTCACTTTAAAATTTAGTTTTAAAGATATTGCTTCCAACCATTTTCCCAATGTTGTTTTACCAGTACCTGGTAAAGCAGAAATGCCAATTATTTTCCTTTCTGAAAAATTTTGTTTGAAATTATATGCCTGAGACAGAAGAGGTAAAGCCAAACCCCAGATCCAATCTTCTTTTACATTGTCATCCCAATATTCATTAATTAAAAGAAGATCTTTTTTAATATTCCAAAAACTGATCCAATCTTGTAAGGAATTCCATCCAATATTAATAATAAATTTTTCAAATTTATCTATTGGGAAGTTAATATTTGAAACTTTCACTTATCTTTTAAGGTCTAATATATCAATTAACTTTGTTATTTCATGCTTCCAACCATAACCATTAGGTCTCTCAGCTATAGTAAATTCATAATTTTTTAATTTATCTAATAGACTTAAATTAGGACCATTTATACCTGGAATAACAATTTTAAAGTCTGAATTAATTAGTAAAGGTAAATCATTAGGAGAATCTCCTAAACCTATAATTTTTATATTTGGATTATTTGAATATTTCTTAAGTTCATTTATTGCTTTTCCTTTATCTGAATTAATTGACAATAAATGACTCATTCTATTACCTTTAAAAATTTCAACGTTAAATCTTTTACAACAAATTTTAATTTTTTCTTCAAGAGCATCAGGAGGATTCAAAAATGGCATACTCCAATGTCTATCTCTCATTAAAGTTAATGAATTACCTTTTAATCCAGTAAGTTCTGTAGCTTCTTTATCAGAAAGATTATTTAGAGGAATTAAATTATAACTAATCTCTTTAGAAATATATCTCAAGATTTCTTCAAGAACTTCATACTTTTCTCCAAGAATAATTTTGAATTTTACATTTTTAATTGATTCACCATATATTGCTGCACCATTCTCAACAATATAAGGATCAGTTAATTCAAGTTCCTTTCTAATAACCTTTACTTCAGCAGCTGTTTTGCTTGTACAAAGTATAATAGGAACTGATAAATCTTTTAAGGTATTTATAGTTTCTTTTGCTGGAGTAAGATCGTATGAATGATCCATTAAAGTTCCATCAACGTCGCTCACAACCCAAATAGAAGAATTTTCAATCATTACAAATAACTAAGCCAAATGACTTGAAAAGGATCAAGTCTAATATTTTTACAATTATATTTATTGGATGTTAGCAAATCACGCATACTAAGATTATTTGTATTTATTACTGGAAGATCTTGATCATACAATTGATAATTAATCTTATAATCTGTAATGTTGTGTATTGTATAGACAGATTCGAGTCCTTTACCCCTCTTAATTACTACAATATCACTTCTACCGTAAGATAAACATTCCATTTGAGAAGCAGGGTGAAATTGTTTTAGATTCGATCTTACATTCATAGCATTTTTAAGATATTCTAAATTTCTATTAGCATTAGACTCAGGATTATCCAATATCGATGAAATATTTTCATATTCAAATTTCTCTCTATTGAGGTCTCTTCTTTGACCAGTTAAGGAAAAACTTTTGATATCATTTTCTGATGCCAATAAAGCTGGAAGGTAAAAAGCTGGGACACCTTTAAGAGCTAAAACTAATAATTGAGTTAATAAAAATCGTTCATACTGATAGCGCTTGGAATCTATACCAGAGTCTTCCATTGCGCTCCACCAACTAATATTCAACTCATAAGGCTTGTCTTCTCCATTTGATAAGCGTCTATGACTTACGAGACCTCCTCTTTTCTCACAATTAATTAATAAATCTTTAATTCTCTGTTCATTCATTAGTCCTTCTAAAGCTCTTAATCCAACTCCATCATGTGATGCTGTGAAATTAAAAAGAGTTGTATTTTCAGGCAACTCTGGCCATTTGAAAATCCAAGAATTCAGAATATCTGCTTTAGAAGTAATAATTGCTTCTAAAAGAATAGGAGGCAAAGGAAAATTATATGCCATATGAGCCTCATCTTCAGGAACTAAATATGAGAGATTTTCCCGTTGAGGAACATTAGTTTCAGTTATTAATAATCCATCGGAAAGAAGGTTATTTAAAAGAATTCTTAGGATTTTTACAATTGAATGAGCCTTTGGCAAATGTAAACATGTAGTGCCAGATTCTTTCCAAATAAAACCTACAGCATCGAGCCTAAACCATTTAACTCCATGTGTTAAATAAGTAATAATTATATTTAAGAAATAAATAGTCATCTTTGGGTTATGCCAATTCAAATCAATTTGGTCTGGACCAAAAGTTGTCCAAACGTTCTTCAGACCATCCTTTGTATTTACATTAGAAAATAATGATGAACTTCTAGGTCTAACAACATCTGTCCAATCAAGATTGTGGTCTGGTGAGAAAATATTTGAAATTCCGGGTTCTTGGGAATTAATAAATTGTTGAACCCAAGAATGAGAAGATGAAATATGATTTAGTACCAAATCAGCCATCAAAATATGTTTTTGAGAAATGTTTTTAAGATCATTCCAATTTCCAAATTTCTCTTCCAAACATTCATAACTTGAAACCGCAAAACCTCCATCACTAGTCGATTTCAAAAATGGAAGGATATGCAAAACTTTGGACAGACTTCCAAAATGTTTGCTTAATATTTCTCGAAGTGTTATTAATGTTGATTCGCCATTTTTATAAACAGAATCAGCATATGTTATTAAAACCGAATAAGATTCATCCCAACGTTCATTATCACTTATTTCTTCAAAAGAAGATTTCTCTGAGAAATCATCTAAAATCTGTAATAATTGATTTGAAATAAAATTAATTTCTTCTGTAGTATTACTTGAATAAATTGTTTCTAACAATTTACGAAGTTTCAATCTATCTAATTTTTTCTCTGAGTCAATTTGCTTCACTTTGAAAAAATCATCGAAGTATTAACACTATTCTGCACATCAAATAGAAAATGGACTTTCAACAAGGGTTAATCACAACAATACATGAATACGGTGTAACTGGTGATTTAATAAATGAATTAAATAAAAGTCTAAAAAAAAGAGCAACTAGTATATTAATCCCCTGTTTATATGAAGAGTTTGAGCGTCCAGCGCTAAAAGATATCAAAGAAGTTTTAAAAAGCCTTACCTCTTTAAATGAATTAGTTATTGCTCTTTCAGCAAAGACGATTGAACAAGTAAGAGCAGCAACTTCGTTTTTTAATTCGATGCCATTCCCAGTTCACATTCAATGGACAAATGCACCCTCTGTAATTAATCTCTTAAAAAATCAAGAAAAAAATGGTTTAGAATTATTAGTAACTCCTGGCAAAGGATGGGCTGTTTGGCAAGGTATAGGAGTTGCCACAAGAAAATCAGAAGTTGTAGCTCTTTTTGATGCTGATATAAGAACTTTTAGTCCCTTATATCCTTCACGAATGATACTTCCTCTTTTAGATGAATCATATGGGATATCTTATGTAAAAGCTTTTTACAGTCGATTATCATTAGAGACTAATCAACTACAAGGTAGGGCCACAAGATTATTTGTTGGACCTTTATTAGCAAGTCTTGAACAGTTAGTAGGAAAGGGTCCTTTTTTACAATATCTTCAATCATTTAGGTATCCCTTAGCTGGAGAATTTGCATTTACAAAAGACCTTGCAATGAATTTAAGAATTCCATGTGACTGGGGTCTAGAAATAGGTTTATTATCAGAAGTTTATAGAAACGTAAGGACTTCAAAAATAGCTCAAGTCGACCTTGGTTTATTTGACCATAAGCATAAGAATATTGGAGATTCATCAAGAGAAGGATTACAAAAAATGTGTACAGAAATCCTATCAAGTGTTTTGCGAGGCCTTATGGAGCATCAAGCAGAGACGTTAACTAGTACGCAGCTTGCAACTTTAGAAGTACTTTATAAAAGAGTTGGAGAAGATCGTGTTAAACAATTTGGTCTTGATTCAGCAGTAAATCAATTACCATACGACAGACATGAAGAAGAACTATCAGTACAAAAATTTGCAAAATTATTAAGGCCTGCTACAGAAAATTACTTAGCATTCCCAACGACTCAACAGTTACCGAGTTGGTCGAGGGTACTTTCATGTGAAAATAAATTGCAAGAAGATTTAGCCTTAGCAGGATCAAAAGATATAAAAACAAAATAAAAATTAATTAATTAATTAATTACCTCTATTTCAAAAATTAAATTTGATTTAAAGAAATTTATAAAATATTTTACAAAAATAAGGTTATCTATGAATATCAACCTCTTAATTTTTAATTGAGTTAACAGAAAACGATTTTATATAAATAAATTTATCGCATCAAAAACTAAATAAAAAAATTAGAATTCGCCTCTAATAAGCATAATACTATTTGGGTGTTCATTAATATAACTATTAAATTGCATTGCCAGTTTTCTAGCTTCATATGCATCAAAAGCATAAAAACAATTTTCCAATACTATATTTTGTAAATCTTTATAATGGACAGTATATGGCTTTAAAGGTAAATTCTGATTAATCATTTGATAACAAAAAGAAAATAGTCAATATTTTAAATATGCAAAAATATTTTTATAAATAGTATAAATATTGTTGTTTTCAATATAAATTTATAGGATATTGTATACTATCGAATCAAAATTAGATATTTAAACTAATTTTTGATTACTTTTTTGCTTTTTAGATTTTTTTTTCCTTCAATTAAGAAAACAAATTTAGATAAAATTTTACCGAAAAAGGGTACCCAAAATTTTTCATATAAGTATTTCATAAGAAGAAGCTAGGCGGCAAAAGAATCATCATTGATAAGTTTCACATTCTTTAAATCATCTAATTCAATCGATTTAAAAATATGTTGAATAATTAACAAGTCAAGCTCTGATTTCAATAAATCAATATCAGAAGAGATTAAATCATCAATAAAAATATCAAAAGTATCTAAAAAAGGATCCAAGTTTTAGTTTTTAATTTTGATTATTATGTTCACAACAATAAGAAATGTCAATATGATCTATAAAAATATATATATAATTTGTTTTTTTTATAAAGGTTAATAATCAGTATAAAAATAGTTAAGAGTTTAGAAAAATTCATTGAATATCTTTTTGTACACCAATTTTAAATTCAATTCTGACAAGGAAACCAAATGTAATTAAAATGATTCCTAAATATGTGTTTAATGATAAATCCAAAAAATTAATTATTATATTTAATTATAATATTACCCCATAAATTTTATCTACATATAATATTTAAAATATTAGATATAAGATATCATATTATTCCTGTAATAATTAAATAAGTTAGTTATTAGGTTAAAGTAAAAGATAATTAATAATAATTTATGCAAGATTTACTACAACGCGACCTTGGATCAAGCCTACTTTCATTGGCCATTATTTTAGGTTCGCTAGGTATTGGTTTTGTTTTTTTAAGAATAGTAGCAATATTAATAAAAAGAATCTTAGAAGCTGTATTCAAAAAGTCCTAAAAGAAATTAAATAAATAAATTTAAAACAATCACGAATCCGAGATTCGTGTAGGTATAATAACCTAAAAAATGTCAATATTAGATAAAGTTAAATTAGGTTCTTCTGTTAAGGTTAACTTAAATCTATCAAAGGATAGGCTTAATAAAGAAATTATAGAAGATATAAATATTTCTTCTTTTGGAACTATAATTGATTTCAGAATAACTGATGGTAAGGGTATAGGAGTTATATTGAAATTATCCAATGGTAAAAAACACTGGTTTTTCGAAAATGAAATTGATATTTTAGATAAAAATGGAAATATAATAGAAAAAGATATTAATATAGTGAATCCTGATAATATTATCTCCGAAATAAATAATGATATAAAATATGAAAATAAAAATAAGATTATAGATTTAATTAATCCTATTAACTTTATAATTTGGTTAATAGTATCTTTTAAAGATAATTTTTAAATAAATTAAAAATTAGAAATTAAATGAATAACGCAATACCTTATTAATTAATGGCTTTTATGAATTGAAAATGTTAAAAAATATTATTGAAGTTGAAAGTTTATCAAAATCTTTTAATATTTCTTCAAAAGATCCTGGATTAAGAGGAACACTAAAACATTTTTTTAAAAGAGAAACAAAAAGGGTAAAAGTTATTAAAAACATAACTTTTCAAATAAAAGAAGGTGAAATAATTGGTTTTCTAGGTGCAAATGGAGCGGGGAAAACTACTATTCTCAAAATGCTTTGCGGTTTAATTGTTCCTAGTGAAGGTTCAATTTCAGTTTCAGGATATTTACCTTACAGAAGAAGAGAAGATTTTTTAAAAAATATCACTTTAATAATGGGGCAAAAACAACAACTTATTTGGGATCTTCCCCCAATAGAATCATTCTACTTGAATGCTTCTATATATGAAATAGATAAATTCGAAGCAAAAAGAAGAATTAAGCAATTATCAGATATGCTTGAAATCGAAGATGAGCTATACATACCTGTAAGAAAATTATCTCTAGGACAACGAATGAAGTCAGAATTATTAGCAGCTTTGATTCATAAACCCAAAATACTATTTCTTGATGAGCCTACACTTGGTTTAGATATTAATTCACAAAGAAATTTAAGAGAATTTTTAAAATCATACAATAGTGAGAATAATGCAACTATCTGCCTAACTAGCCATTACATGAAGGATATTACATCATTATGCAATAGAGTTATATGCGTACATAACGGATCTATCTCATATGATGGGAAACTTGAAAAATTACTAAAAAAGTTATCACCTGTGAAAGAAGTACTGATAGTCTGTAGTTCAGAAAAAGATGCAAATAAATTAGAAAAATCGGGATTTAAAGTTAAAAATAAAGTTAATAATGAAATTACTCTAAAAATAGAAAACAGGAATGTTTCCTCTTCATTAAGAACAATCCTAAATAATTATGATATTGAGGACTTATTTATAAATGAACCTCCAATAGATGAAATGATAGAGAAAATATTAATAAAAAATAAATATATTTACTAATTTATATATGAGCAAAATATTTACCTTATTAAAAATTCAGTATTCAAATATGTTGGAATATAGAGTAGAAATAGCATTATGGGCGGTATCAGGGATAATTCCTTTCTTTATGTTAAATATATGGACTAACAATAATTTGAACGAATCAATAAATATCAATAATACTATGCTTTCTAGGTATTTCCTGAGTGCTTTTTTTGTTAGACAATTTTCGGTAGTTTGGGTTGTATTTTCTTTTGAAGAAGATTCGCTTCTAGGTAAGATATCGCCATATATAATACAGCCTTTAAATCCATTTTTCAGATATTTTACTCAGCATATAGCAGAACAAATAACAAGATTTCCATTCGCTCTAATTATAGCTATCTTTTTTTTTCTATTTAATCCAGAGAGTATATGGTTCCCTAATTTGAATTTTTTATTATTATCTTTTATATCTACATTTTTATCTTTTTTAATACAATTTTTAATCCAATCGATTATTGCTTGTTTATGTTTTTGGACAGAAAAAGCATCGTCAATAGAAAGACTATTTTTTATTCCAACACTATTTCTCTCTGGTCTTTTAGCTCCAGTAGCTTCTTTTCCTAACTATGTTAAATCATGGATTTATTTTACTCCTTTTCCATATCTAATTGATTTTCCTGCAAACTTACTTTCAGGTAATAAAACAAATATAAGTGGAGGATTTATTATGCAAATTCTTTGGATTTTGCTACTTTTTCCTTTATTTAAAAAAATTTGGTATGAAGGAACTAAAAAATATACAGCTATGGGATCATGAATAAAATCAAATATTTAGTAGTTTATACAAAATTTCTACATACCTCTTTAGCTTCTGAATTGGAGTATAAAACTAATATCATCATTGATGCTATTACTGCAATGTTAAGTTTAGTAGGTAGCATTTTTTTATTGTCAATTTTCTTTCAAAACACAGGAAATATTGGTGGATGGAAATTTGAACAAGCGTTAATAATCCAGGGAATATATACAGTATTAAACGGAATTACAAATACTTGGTTCAACCCAAATCTCAGAGAAATAGTAAGACATGTAAGAGAAGGGACTTTAGATTTTGTACTTTTAAAGCCTATAGATAGCCAATTTTTTATTTCTTTAAAGAAAACTTCACCTTCCGGTTTTTTAGAAATAATACTTGGAGTTTGCTTATTGTTTTACTGTATAAAAATTAATCAAATAAAATTAAGTTTGAATTTTTTAATTTTATGTTTAATAACTATAACTTGTTCTATTTGCATTCTTTATAGCCTATGGTTTTTTATATCTACAACAACTATTTGGTTCGTTAAAACATGGAATGCAACAGAAGTATTGAGGTCATTTCTTTACATTGGTAGATTTCCTATGAGTTCTTTTTCATTTTCGTTAAGATTATTTTTTAGTATTATTATTCCCATAGCTTTTATAACAACAATTCCATCTGAAGTTTTTTTAGGTTTTGCTCAGAATTGGAAGATAATATTAGAAATTTTTATTGCTTTGGTATTCTTAATGACTTCTAGAAGGTTTTGGCTATTTGCATTAAAGTACTACTCATCTGCATCCAGTTAATTAATCCTTTAAGATCTCACGACATATATCCCAAATTTTTTGCTTACTTTTTTGATTTGACAATTTTGATAATTTTTTAAAATTATTAGAAGATTTATCTACTGATAAAAGCTTACAGAAATAATTAATTTCATGAAACCTTGAAATAGTAGTTAATTTCAAAGAGATATTAAACATAATGATTATGATCGAAATACTTACAAAAAAAATAAATACAGAATAAATTTGATTATAAAAATGGTCATTTTCAGTTTTTAATTCGAATTTCATTATTCCATAATGTGCTGTGGACACTTAATAGCAGCTGTTGCAATTGCTGCAACTTTAAAATTATCAGAATTCTCTATAATTCCTTTAACTTCTAGAGGCCCAAATTTGTTACTTGCATCACTATAAGCTAGTAATAAAGATTTATAATTATCATGGCCAATGTTTCTATAATCACAAAAATTATCTCCAATATAATTCAGAAGAGTTATTAGCGTTAATTCAATCATTAAAGATTTAACTATCAAACCCATACGAATAATACAATGAATGAGGTTTTTAACAAGTTAAAACAGAGCAAAGACTAAATCTCATCAAGATGAAATGTCAGAAATGAAATTAAAAATTACACAAAAAATCAGAACTAGCATCCTATTAAAATAATTTTATTTAAAACACTACCTGTAGTGTCATTAAGTTTATTAAATAGCACCACAGATAGGGGGTTGCAATTTCTTAGGAATTGGTTTAAAAATAAGGTTCCCCATCACCTGGTCTTACAATTGTGAGACCTTTTTTTTATTCATTTTTAAATATTCCGATTATATATACATAAACTGCTTATACAAAGAAACTTTGAGTGATAAGTAAAGATTAGGACTATAAGAAATAGAAAAGATATCTTATTACTTATAAGAAGATGATTTGGCTTAATGATTATAAATATTTTAGTCTTTTCAATATATTAATCTAGATAAAAATATTAATCGATTTTATTAATAGGCTAATACCGACAGATAGGCATACTACTGTAAAAGTATTTTTAACTAATTTATTTCCTTTTAAGTTTGATAAATGTGCGCCAAAGAAACCACCAATGAAAGATCCTAATGTAAGTAATATCAGTAAATTTAGAGGAATTGAACCAATTTGAATTAAAGAAATTGCTCCAAAAGCATTCCAGAAAATTCCAACAGTAAAAAATGTCAAACTTACAGCTCTAAGGAAATCGATTCCATAGGTTTTAATTAATAATATTGTGACTAATAATCCAGTTCCTGAGGATATAGAACCATTCAATATTCCTATTAAGAAAATGAGAATGAAAAACCTTAATTTCTCAACGATATCAAGCTCTTTATCTACAGATATCAATCCAAAATCTGATTTTTTAAGTGAATAAAAAGCCAATATGACTGAAAAGATACCTAAAATTAGGTAAAAATATTTCTCAGAAATAATTTCAATTAGAGAAGCACCAAAAATAACCCCTGGTATACCAAAAACTAAAATTTGCCATAAAATATGAAAATCCTGGTTAAGAGATTTATAATTTCTTATTGAACCTCCTATGCCTAAAGCTACTGTTGCAAATTTATGAGTCGCAAGAGCTTGATAATAAGGGATACCTGATAAAATCAACGCTGGTAATTGTATTAATCCAGCTCCTCCTCCAGAAATTGCTGAAAATGTATTAGAGAAAAAAGATATTAAAAAAATCAAAAAATATTCTAAGAAATAATTATCAACACTATTTATTAAACTTAATAAAGACAAAAGCATTAATTATAAACTAAAAATTTCTATCAAAGTTAGATTATACGTTGTAACAAAACTATCATTAATCTAACTTAAATGAATAATTCAGTAATAAATTAAAACTGTTATTATCTAATTAATATTAAAGATTATTATGCATAAAAAAGATGCAATTTACCTTGATCAATTGTGTCCAAAGATAAATAATAAATACTGGAGAGATTCATTATATAAATTAACTAAACATCAATGTATTTATTGTGGTAAACCATCTGAGTCACTTGACCACATACATCCAAAATCCAAAGGAGGGGGAAGCATTACAAGTAATTGCATCCCATGCTGTTTATCCTGTAATGGTAAGAAATCTGATTCTGAAGTACTTAATTGGTATAGAAACCAAAGTTTCTATGATCCTAGAAGATCTATGGCGATTAGAGCATGGTTTAATAACGATTTAAAACTTGCTTCAGTTCTATTAGGTTATATAAAATAATATACCCAAAAAACATAAATACAAAAAAATATATCTAGTGTTATTTAACATATAAATTCATGAATAGTCTAATACAAGAAAAATTTTAACTATTTTTATGATAAAAAGGTATTGAAGTTTTATAGATTTTAAACTGATTATTATTATTTTTAATCCAGAATATTATAAATATAAAATTCAATATTCAAATTAATAAAGATTTCTCAATTTTTGAAATATCATTATCCCAAAATACAATATTTGAAAAATCATCCTTCCATATTATAGGTGAGTCAATTAATTTTCTCTCGGGAGATTTAACTGAAAAAATTAAAGCAAAAACAAATAAAATAGTTATTAAAATAATGATTAGGACCAATTTGTCTGAAATATTATTCATAATAATTGATTTATCTAGATAACTTTTTATCAGGAGTAGTTTTATCATAAATTTCCAGAAAATATGAATTAAAATAATTAATACCCTTTTTCCCTACCAAGCCAATTGACTTGCCACAATCATTTATTACCTCTAATGAAATATGATTAGCCAAGTCATCAGGTTCAATCCATTTTTTTTGAGGATTATATGAAAAAGAGATTATATTTCCCGTTTTTATAATAGCTTTGCTCATAGCCTCATCCTTGGACAAACCATTATTAATAGCATTACAAAATTTTCGTGTAAAATTATTGGCAATTCTATTTTGAAGTAAACTGACACTAGGGTCAGAAGTATTTAAAGCCATAGATATTAAAGGGTTTAATAATAAAATGCCTAATAAAAGTAACCCAAAAAAACTTTTTTTCAATCTTAATTTAAATCGGTTTTTTACATTATAAATTATTTTTTTATTATTTATAACCCTAACAATGTAAATATTTTTATGTTTCTAGTTTGGATAAATTAATTTCAATTTATTAAAGATTATTATTAATGTTTGAAGCTTAGTCATAATATTTTATTAGTTAATTTATTTTTTGCATTATTTATATGGAAAACACACTACTTTTCTTTCCTGATTGGTCTAATGGATTCCCTTCTGACTTTCTAATATTACATTTCTTTGTAGGAGCAGTAATTTTTCCATTTAATATGATCCATGCAAAAGCCAGAAACATTGATAGCCAAAATCCAAAACAAGCAGCAAATGGTTATAAGGATGCAGGAGACACATCATTTTATGGATACGAAGAAATAAATTAGTAAAAACTATATATTTTTATTAATATTTCTATTTAATAATATTG
>QCLA01000025.1:0-16210 GCA_003214935.1 Prochlorococcus sp. AG-412-F02 | reverse complement strand
CGACTATTAGTAACAGCAAGTTCTTTAGCAGTAAATTCCTTAATGCTTTTAACTTCTTCTGATGAAGAATAGCCAGACACTTCATCAATGTTAATTTCATTAGCTATTGCAGCAATAGGAGAAAAAAGGCCTAAGGCGGCAGGAGCTATTAATAATTTTTGGAATAGTTTCACAAAAATAGCCTCACACTATATATATATATAATTAATATAGCCAGTAGATTTATTTAGGCGTAGGAATGATGTACTAATTTTAAAATTGTCATATGTATGATTTTTTTTCTATTTCTTCTTTGAAGGTAAAAAAGTCAACCCTATAAAATAAAATACCTCCCAAGAATCGTTGCTATCGCAGCGTTTTGAGAGGTAAACCGAATCTCCGTCAGTTCTCTGATGCATCGACCTGGGAAAGCCAGAAGAGGAGGCAAAGTGAGCTTTCGTTTCCGATTACAAGATCGGTTTACTACCACGTCACGACAGTATCCTCATGTCGAAAGAGAGTCAGATCAGAGCACATAAAGAAGAACTTAACCAAAGACTCAGTGTATTAACTTTAACTTATTATTTTATTCATTTGGAGAAGGCCATATGTCTCTTACCTTAGTTAATATTTCTTGGGATTCCTCATATCTTTCTAAATGAGTTTTACCCTTTAACAAGAATGTAATATGAGCCATTTTTCTTCCCGGTGTTTCC
Source organism: Prochlorococcus sp. AG-412-F02 (assembly GCA_003214935.1). Classification (GTDB taxonomy): domain Bacteria; phylum Cyanobacteriota; class Cyanobacteriia; order PCC-6307; family Cyanobiaceae; genus Prochlorococcus_A. Next base: position 15,515 of record QCLA01000025.1, on the reverse strand, counting down.
TGAGTTTTACCATACAAATGCAAATTAGAACCATTTATTTTAGATAACATTTTGATTCTTGCTTCTATTGAGGTTGGGAAATCATTTTTTAATCCAAGCAAATTTATCATAATCGCTCCTTCACAGTTCATTTTAATTTCAGGGGGTGTAATACCAGAAGAAATACAAACATATTGATCAAACTGACTTGAAGAACAAGCTTCAATAGAGAAGTGAGCTGAATTATGAGTTCTAGGAGCTATTTCATTAATTAATAGGCCATTAACTCCATAAAAAAATTCAATTCCCAAAACTCCTACATAGTTAAGTTGATTTACTATTGAAGAAAAAATATTTAGGGCAAATAAATTTAAATCATAATCTGTTGAAGCAGGAGACAATACCCAATCACAAACGTGATTTGACTGGAACGTTTCTACTATTGGAAATACTCTTATCTTCCCATTATGATCTCTAGAACCTACAAGAGCTAACTCATTTTCAAAATCTATCCATTCCTCAATTAACCATTCATCAGAATTATTCTCATTCAAAAAAGAATTTAGTTCTTCTTTAGTTTTTATTTTTTTGTTTCCTTTACCGTCGTATCCTCCTTTATTTGATTTTGCCATAAGAGGAAAACTCCAATTTCTAATTTCCTCTTCCGAGAGCCTTTTAAGATCTTTAAAAGAAATCCACTTCGGGCTAGGAATATTAATACTATCTATTAATTTTTTTTGAGAAATCCTATCTACTAAAGGTTTAATTGCATCAAGACTGGGAATAAAAATGTTTTTGGTATCAATTAAATTTAATTTATCAATTTTTATCCATTCATTTTCAAAAATTATTTTTTCACACTCATTTATTAAGGACTTATTTCCATTTGTCTGTAAAGGATCAGCTTCTATTACATAATCCGCTTTAAAAGCTGCAGGATCGCTAGCAGATTTTGTTTGCACACATACTTCTAAACCTCTATTTTTTGCTGCTTCAGTTAACATCAAGGCAAGTTGGCCACCACCAATTATTCCTAGAGAATAATTTTTTTTTCTAATATTTATATTCTTTTTTAAACTCATAAAACGATTTTATTATGATTTTAAACTCTTAACAACTGATTTTGAATTATTTTTGGAGCTTAATTTTTGCTAATATATATAATTAAAATGGAATATGTATAAATTTAATATAGGTAATTAGTCGTGAATAAGAGCAAAATATTAGTTCCTTTAGGCAAAAAATCATACGAAGTAACAATAGAAGCAGGAATACGAAACAAAATAAATGAAGAACTTTTAAAAATTGGGGTAAAAAATAATAGAAAAATACTTGTAATTTCTAATAAGGAAATATCGGATTTATATATTGAAGAATTCTTAAAACCTTTAAAAGGCAATAATTATCAAGTCCATATTTTCCTTATTAAGGCAGGAGAATTACATAAAAACGTGGAAACTTTAATTGACATCTATAACTTTGCCTTTGAAATTGGCCTGGACAGGAATTCCTTAATCATTGCCCTTGGAGGAGGTATTGTGGGAGATATCACTGGTTTAGCTGCTGCGACTTGGTTAAGAGGTATCGATTATATTCAGATCCCCACAACATTATTATCTATGGTTGATTCCTCAGTAGGAGGGAAAACAGCAGTTAATCATCCTAAAGGGAAAAATTTAATAGGAGCTTTTCATCAACCAAAAGCTGTATTTATTGACCCAGAGACTTTAAAAACTTTACCCAAAAGAGAATTTAATGCTGGTATGGCTGAAGTTATCAAATACGGAGTCATTAAAGATAAAGAACTTTTTGAATTTTTAGAAAATGAGAAGAACAAAAACAAACTAATAAATCTTGAGAATGAATGTTTAATTAAAATAATCAATAGTTCAATTAAAACTAAGTCTCACATTGTTTCTAAAGACGAACAGGAACATGGTTTAAGAGCCATATTGAATTATGGGCATTCTTTTGGCCACGTTATTGAGAATTTATGTGGATATGGTGAGTTTTTGCATGGGGAGGCAATATCTATCGGCATGAAAATTGCAGGCGGAATAGCACTAGAGAAAGGTTTATGGTCTAATGAGGAATTCATAAGACAAGATAATCTTCTTAAAAGCTATAGCCTTCCTACTAAGATTCCCAAAATAAATAAAAAAGAAGTTATAACAATACTTATGGGCGATAAAAAGGTCCGAGATGGCAAAATGAGGTTTATTTTACCTAAAGGAATTGGAGAAGTTGATATTTATGATGACGTATTGGATTCATTATTTTTAAAATATTTTTCTTAACGCAAACAAGTTGAATTTATATTCAATTTCTTGTCTTTAAACTTATGAAAAATAAACCACTTAAAATCACCCAGACATAGAGGATCAACCAATCTCAATAAAGCTTCTCTTCTCGCAAGCGCCTTAGATAAATCTCTCTTAAAGTCTTTCTGAATTTCATAAAGTCTCTCTGCTAATCCAAGTGCCAACAAAGCTTCTCCTTGCTTAGTTGTTCTAATATTCTTAAAACCCAGAGTTTCAGCATCATTTATTAATGTTTCAATACAAATATGTGAGGTTAGATCAGAATCCCCTGGGGATTCTAAGATTTTATTTGATATCTTTTGATTTTTATAAGAAATTATCGTCCCATTTGAATTGCGAAGTCCATAGTAATTTTTTGCTTCTTTAGCGTAATCAATTATTAATAAAATTCCATTGTTAATTTTTTCATAAATACCCTTTAACCATTCTGAGTTATCTATATGCCACTCTGTCGTCCATCCTTCTGGAGCATCCTCAGGCGGAATAGTAATTCCTAATTTACTTTCGGCAAATTTAATTGATTTTTCTAATTCACTTGTAATTGGTAATTTTTCAAAAAATAATCTAGAAGATTTTTTATTTACAGAAACTGCTTGTCGAAATAATCTTCCTTTTGAAAAAGTAATTCGCTCTACTGGAAAGGCGTCTAAAACTTCATTTGCTATAAAAATTCCATTGATATTATTTCCCTCTATTTCTTCCAAACCTTTCCATAAAATATCAATACCTAAGCTTAGAAATTCTTTCAATTTCATTTTTTGTTTTTCTATCATTCCTTTGTTAGGTTCAATAATTACAAAAGAAACTCCTTCTGAAGAATTTTTACTATTTTCCAACAAATATTTTATAAGTCCTCTTAGAAAGCTTCCATCACCAGCTCCAAAATCAATGATGAATAATTTCTGATCACATAAATTATTTTTTAGTTGAATCAACCACTCTTCAATTTGTTTCCCAACAAAGAAAGCAAAATCATCTGATAAAGAAGGTGATGTAACAAAATCACCTTGGGAACCTAACTCAGCTTTTCCACTGCCATAGTAACCATTATTAGGATCATTTAAAACAAAATTCATATAATCATAAAAACTTATAGTTCCACCCATTTTTATTATTTTTTTTATTAACCAATCTGGATTATTCACAGGTAAGCTATTCATCGGCGAAAATATATAAAGACAAAAAACTTTTTTATGCTTTCAAAGATTAACTATTTATTGGGAATATTTCTATCTCTAGTAATTTTTATTTCTAATAATCCATCTTTCGCTATAAATAATCCAGATCTTTTACCTGAAGAAAAAACACCTGTTATAGACCTAGCTAAAACATTAAGTCCTAATCAGAAAAAATCTTTAGAGGAAAATCTGAATAAATTAGAAATTGAAAGTGGTTGGAAAATTAAATATTTATCTCAATTCGAAAGTGCTCCTGGAATTGCAATAAAGGATTACTGGAATCTAGATGATACAAGTTTATTAATAATTGCAGATCCAAGAGGTGGAAACTTACTGAATTTTAACGTTGGAGAAGCATATTTCTCTTTTATGCCAAGACTATTCTGGGTTGAGCTTCAAACAAGATTCGGTAATCAATATTATGTAAAAGAGCACGGAGAAGATGGTGCAGTTTTAGATGCAATTAATTCGGTAAAAATTTGTTTAGATAGAGGCGGATGTAAAGTTGTACCCGGCTTACCCAAAGAACAATATATATGGACTTTATGTACTTCTATTTTAGGAGGATTAGTAGCAGGGTTTTCATCTGCACCAAGAAAAGAAGGTCAAATCATATCTATTGGATTTTTAGCTCTCCTTTCACCATTATGGGGAATGTTATTCGGAGTCTTTGGATTAGCTCCAATAATTACCAGAACTAATGATATATTACCTTTATTAAAAAATGGTTTAGCTTTTGCCGCAGCTGGAATTGCAGGATATCTTTTGTCACAAACTATATTTTCCCGTTACGAACAGGCCAAAAAGGGTTAAGAAATTAACAATTTAAATTAAATTCAAAGAAACTTATTCTCTTCGTAAACTTTCCCAGATTCTGAATACCATCGATGAGAAACATGTTTAAGTTTATTGTCTGCAAACTCAACCCATGAAAAATTTATTAATAATTCTCCATCGTCAATAGTTTGATATCTTGGCACGACTGCAGTATTAAAATAAGCAGTACCTTTATTATCAGTTTTGAACATTTCTCGAAAACCAAGATTTCTTTTAAGACGATTATGCATATGACCAAAGATAACTAGGTTAACTATTCTTTTTTTTTGAATTTCTGAAATAGCTACTGACAAGTCCCTATCTCCCCAATCTGAAGATGGCAATTTCCAATCTTTCCCGCAAATACTTCCAGGTTCTGAACCTAACCCAGAAGGTCCAGCATGAGACATAATTAGCAACGGTAAGTCTTTAATAGTTTTTTCTGAACCTTGGATCATTTTACTAACTGATTCTTTTTCTGTTATTGGTCCATAAACACCTCTAACCTCTTTTGAAAGATAATAGCCACCACCTGAACTGCATGGCCTTGCAGATAGTATATTTATTTGATTATTAAAAACCCTCAAATCCCAAGCGCAGTATTTTTCTCCAAGAACACGAATTTGTTTTAAAAGAGTTTCTCCTGAAAAATCTTTCCCTCTATCATGATTACCTAAAATCACATAAGTTGGGATTTTAATAGCATTTATTTTTTTTATTATTTTGATACTACCATCAGAAATATCGCCTACAAATAAAACAATGTCTGGTTGAATAATCGATAAAATTTTTACGTCTGATTCAGACCATTGACCATGACAGTCACCAACAATAGCAATTTTTAAATTTGTCAGAATTTTGTCTGTTTAAAAGTTTATAATCTATATAGATATATTCTAAATCCTGAACAGCATAACTTCTACTGCCAAAAAGCAATCTCTTCAAAACGAAGAAGATTTAATTTCTGAAATAAAGGAGCGTTGCTTAAAATCTAATGCAATAATTTTGGCACACTATTATCAAGCTCCAGAGATTCAAGACATTGCAGATTTCATTGGGGATTCTTTGGATCTATCAAGAAAAGCTGCCAATAATAATGCAGATATAATAATTTTTTGCGGTGTACACTTTATGGCAGAAACTGCGAAAATACTTAGCCCAAACAAAACAGTCTTATTACCTGATGTTGATGCAGGCTGCTCTTTAGCTGACGATTGTCCAGCAGATGAATTTCAAAAGTTTAGGAATGATAATCCAGACCATTTTGTCGTGAGTTACATAAATTGCACCGCAGAAGTAAAAGCCCAGAGCGACCTGATATGTACTAGCAGCAATGCAGTTTCCTTAGTTAAACAGATACCTAAAGATAAAAAAATAATATTTGCACCCGATCAAAACCTTGGAAGATGGGTGCAAAAAAATTCAGGAAGAGTTCTTAAACTATGGCCTGGCAGCTGTATTGTGCATGAAACTTTTAGTGAAGAAGCTTTATTAAAATTAAAATATCAAAATCCAGAAGCAAAAGTAATAGCGCATCCTGAATGCAGTCAAAATTTATTGTCACTTTCAGATTTTATTGGCTCAACGAGTAAATTACTTGATTACGTCAGTAAGGATCCATCTGAAATTTATATGGTTTTAACTGAGCCTGGAATAATACATCAAATGAAAAAGAGAGAGCCTAAAAAAGTCTTTATTGAAGTTCCTGACTTAGAAGGATGCAAATGTAATGAATGTCCATATATGAAATTAAATACTTTAGAAAAAATTCTTGATTGTTTAAAAAATAATTCACCATCTATTAAACTAGATCCAGAAATAATTAAAAAAGCATACAAACCAATAAAAAGAATGTTAGAAATGAGTAATTAATAAAGTGAAAAAACTAAATTTTTTGCATTGTTTTTTATAAATGCATTTAAATTAGTAGTTTTAGGATTAAACTCACTTATTTTATTTTTAATTTGAATTATCTTAATTAGTTCTTTCTCGCCTACTTTATATTGTTTATCTCTTCTAGTTCCAATTTCTCCAGGAAGTATTGGATTGCTATTCATTTTTACTTCTATATCAGGCCTAATGCCAAATTTGTTTATGTCTGTTCCATTGGGAGTCAAATACTTGGCGACTGTAACGGTTAATCCTGATCCATCTACCAAAGTTCTCATTGATTGAACAAGACCTTTACCGAAAGTTTTCTTGCCAACTAATTTCCCTCGTTTGTTATCTTTAATTGCACCAGAAACTATTTCACTAGCACTGGCAGATCCTTCATTAACAAGTACAACTAATGGCTTGTTTGTTAAAGCTTGACCATTACCTCTTTTGATTTCTTTCACACCGTCTTTAGTTAAGGTGCTTACTATTATTCCTTTATTAATAAATTGCCTTGAAACATCAATACTTGACTCTAATAAACCTCCAGGATTACTTCTCAAATCGAGTATATAACCTGAAACTTTTTTTGTCTCTAAATCTTTGAGAGCATCTTTCATCTCTCTCGAGGCATTTGCATTAAATTGTTTAATTCGCAAATAGCCTATTAATAAATCGTTTTTAGCTTTGTTTATTTTACTTGAAACTGATTTTATTTCTATTTTTTCTCTCGTTAATGATTTATAAAAAGAATTACCAGCTCTAAGAATTTCTAGCTTAACAACAGTTCCTCTTTTACCTCTTATTAATTTAACAGCATCCTCAATATCCATTCCCTTAGTAGAGATATCATCAATAGATAATATTTTATCTCTAGCTTTAATTCCTGCGTTATAGGCTGGTGTCCCCTCAATAGGAGAAACAATTATTAAATTATCAGATTCTTTATCTTTAATTATCTGAATACCAACTCCAGTTAATTCCCCTGAAGTATCAATCCTCATTTGATTAAATTCCTTTGGATCTAAAAATCTAGTGTAGGGATCTTCTAAATTTGACAATAAATCTCTAATAGCATCATAAGCTTCATTGCTATCTGAGTATTTTCTTGATAATAATTCTTTTCTTAAATCAATCCAATTAGATTTTTCAAATTTTCCATTTGAATCAAGAAAATCTCTATATACAATTTGCCAAACATGATCAATCACCTCTTTGTAGCTATTATTTAAGATTGTGGCTTCTGCGTAATTATTAGCAAATATTCCAGACAAACTACTGGTCAATAAAATTACAAATTGCGTTTTAAGCAATTCTCTTATTTTAAAAGATTTATAAAACATATTTTTTTATTATAAAAATTATTTTTGAATTTTCAAAGTCAGATGAAACCTTAAGGATCAATCCATTTCCCATCATCTTTAATCAGCTGAATTAAAGCATCAACCCCTTCGTCTTCCGATACTCTTTTAATCTCTTCTTTCCTTCTGTATAAAGCAATAGTTCCCTTACCTTTTCCAACATAGCCATAATCGGCATCTGCCATTTCTCCAGGTCCATTAACTATACATCCCATAATTGCTATATCTAAACCTGTTAAATGTGAAGTAGCATTTCTAACTTTATCTACAACTTCTTCTAGGTTAAAGAGAGTTCTCCCACAACTGGGGCAACTAATATATTCAACCATTGTTTTTCTTAATCCTAAAGATTGCAAAATTGAATAACATACTGGAATTTCCTTCTCAGGAGCTTCAGTTAGAGAAACTCTTATAGTATCTCCTAATCCTTCTGCCAAAAGAGTACCTATTCCAGCAGTACTTTTTATCCTGCCATAATCTCCATCACCAGCTTCTGTTACTCCTAAATGTAAAGGGTAGTTATATCCTTCTGAATCAAGTCTATCTGCAATCATCCTGTAAGCAGCCATCATCACAGGTGCCCTAGAGGCTTTCATAGAAATTATTATATTATGAAAATCCAGCTCATCACAAATCTTGACAAATTCCATTGCAGATTCTGTCATCCCAAGTGGAGTATCTCCATAAGTAAAAAGCATTCTCTCAGAAAGAGACCCATGATTAACACCAATCCTAAGAGCCTTATTTTCAGATTTTAGAACATCTACAAGTGGAGTGAATCTCTTCAAAATTGTTTGTTTAATTGATTCAAATTCCTCGTCAGTATATTCAGTCCTTGAGGGGTCTGACTTCTCAAAGACAAACAAACCTGGATTAATCCTGACTTTATCAACGTGTTTTGCAACTTCCATAGCGATTTTCATACCGTTATGATGAACATCCGCAACTAATGGGGTGTTGATATTATTTTCTAATAATTTTTCTTTTATATCGCCAACAGCCTTCGCATGTGCTATTGAAGGCACAGTTAGCCTAACTATTTCACAACCTACTTCATGGAGTCTTTTAATAGCTAAATATGAATTTTCAATATCCATAGTATCTTCATTTATCATCGATTGAACTCTTACGGGGAAATCACTCCCAATGGCTATATCACCTACCATTACTGTTTTAGTTATTCTTCTCTCAATATGAGTTGAATATCTTTTTGAGAGACTATTCTCCTCTTTTGATTGAGTTGATGACATTAAGATTTTTGATATTTAAGAAGGTTTCATTAAATTATAAGGCATATAGTTTACTACTAACATTAGTAAGATCTTTTAAAGTTAAATCATAAGGTTTTTCACTTTCTTTTGAAGGGAATCTCAACAAATAAGAAGGGTGAAAAATTGTCATAATTTCTCTACCATCTTTTTTAATCCATTTACCCCTTAAATTACTTATTGGATCCTTAATGCCTAAAACTGTTCTCATAGCAGTAGATCCAGTAAGAATTATAAATTTTGGATCAATTAGTTTAATTTGTTGGAACAACCAAGGTTTTTGGATATTAATTTCATTATTTGTAGGTTTTCTGTTGTGTGGCGGACGACATTTAATCACATTACAAAAATAAACATCTTCCTCATGATCAATACCTACTTGTTTCAATAAATCATTTAATAATTTACCAGATTTACCCACATAAGGTTTTCCCTCTAAGTCTTCCTGTGAGCCTGGAGCTTCACCAATTATTAATAAATTTGCGAATACACTTCCTCTTCCAACAACTAACCTTTTCACCTAAATAAAAATTAATTTTTTTTTAATTTTAAGAAGTCAAAACATGAAAATAAAATAAATTTAAGAAAATGAACTAAATGAAGCCAATTTGTGATAGTTAATTTATTCTAAAACTATGTATTGGCCATTTCAAAGGTGATATTTAACAAGCAATAAATAAAATGAGTGAAATAAATTTATCTAAAAGGGCACTTTCTCTTCATCCTTCACTTACACTTCAAATAAGTGCTAAAGCGAAGCAACTCGCATCAGAGGGGAGAGATATCTGCAATTTAAGTGCCGGAGAGCCTGATTTTGATGCTCCTAAAGCAGTTATAGATGCTACTAGTGAAGCCATATTTGATGGATATACAAAATATGGTCCTGCGGCGGGGGATTTAGATCTTAGAAAGGCCATTGCTAAAAAGCTACAAATCCAAAACAATTTGAATCTTGAATTTGAAAATGTAATGGTCACTAATGGAGCTAAACAAGCAATTTATAACCTGTTCCAAGTTTTATTAAATGATGGTGATGAAGTTATTATTCCTGCTCCATATTGGTTAAGTTATCCTCAAATGGTTAGGTTGGCTGGTGGAAAGCCAATCTTTGTAAATTCATCTGCTGAAGATGGGTTCAAAATAAATCTTCAAGATTTAAAAACAAAAATTTCTTCAAGAACTAAATTTATAATTATAAATACACCCAACAACCCGACTGGGAGGGTAATGTCTAAGGAAGAATTATTGCAAGTTGCAGAATTAGTAAGAGAAAATAAAAATATTAATATTCTTTCAGATGAAATTTACGAACTAATTCTTAAAAAAGACTTTAAACACTTTAGTTTATCTTCATTAGCAAGCGACCTTCAAGAAAGAATCTTCATAGTTAATGGTTTTGCAAAAGGTTGGGCCATGACAGGATGGAGAGTAGGTTATCTAGTAGGTCCAAAAAATATAATTAAAGCATCCTCTGCATTGCAGAGTCAGAGTACAAGTAATGTTTGTTCTTTTGTTCAGAGAGGAGCTTTAGAGGCTTTAAAAATAAATCATAAATTTTTAGAAAAAATCAACCACCACTATGATCAAAGAAGAGACGTTCTTTATGAAGGGCTAAAAAATATAGAGGGGATTTTAATACACAAACCTAACGGAGCATTCTACGCATTTCCCAGATTACCTGACTCTTCAATTAATTCTGTTGAATTCTGCAAAAGAATACTTAACGATTACGGATTAGTATTAATACCTGGTAAAGCTTTTGGAGATGATCAATGTTTTAGAATATCATGTGCAAATTCCAAAGAAAAAATTATTGATGGCATAAAAAGGTTAAAAAATGCAGTTAATAATTACTATTAACAAAATATTTCTTTAAATTATCAAGATAAAAAAAACAAACTTATGAATATTAAAAATTTCTTATTTACTTACACTTTATTTTTTTCCATTTTTTCGACTCCACTATTTGCAAATATAAAGGTTTTAAAAGTAGGAGCTATACCCGACCAAAACCAAGATATTTTAGACAAACGATTTAATTTATTCTCAAAAGAATTATCCCAACAATTAGGCGTAGAGGTAAAGTATGTTCCTGTTATTAATTATATGGCTGCAGTAACTGGATTCAGAACAAAAGATCTAGATTTAGTTTGGTTTGGTGGTTTGTCAGGAGTTCAAGCAAGATTACAAACACCTAATTCTTTAGTTATTGCTCAAAGAGATATTGATAAGGAATTTAAAAGTGTTTTTATAGTAAATAAAAAGTTAAAAATTTCCACAATTTCAAATATTAAGGAGCTCAATAAACTCAAAAATTTAAGATTTACTTTTGGTTCAGAGAACTCAACTTCTGGAAGATTAATGCCTCAATATTTCCTTAATAAAGCAGGCATAGAAATTGCAGACTTCAAAGGTAAGAAGGTCGGTTTTAGCGGTAGTCATGATGCGACAATAGCTTTGGTTAATAGTGGAGCCTTTGATGCTGGTGCTTTAAATAAACAAGTATGGGAAAATAATCTAAAAAATCAACCTAAAAGGACACAAAATGTTAGCCTTTTTTGGATTACTCCCGATTATTTTGACTACCATTGGTTAGCTCAAGGAAATCTTGACAAAAGGTTTAGGAAGGGATTCACAAGAGAACTTAAATCGGCAATTCTCAATTTAGACTCCAAAAACCACTCACATAAGAAGATATTAAATATGTTCAATGCTAAAAAATTCATAAAGGCAGAGGCAAAGCAGTATAAAAAGATAGAAGATATTGGGAGAAAGTTAAAGAAAATTAGATGAAAAATATTCTGATTGAATTAAAAGATATTTCTTTTGTAAATGAAAAAAATCTCATACTAAATAAAATTAATTTAAAAATTAACTCAGGTGATAAGATTGCTCTTCTAGGGAAAAGTGGTTCAGGGAAAACTACACTAATATCAATTCTTAACGGCACAATAAAACCAACTAAAGGTGAAGTTAAATATTTTAATAAAAAATATAAAGAATTAGATGTTAATCAGAAGCAAAAGATAACTACTATTTGGCAAGATTTAAGATTAATAGAAGGTCTCTCAGCAGAACAAAATGTAAATTGTGGCCTTCTAGGGAAAAGAAGTTTTTGTTTCGCTATTAAAAATTTGCTAAATATATGTTCTTTTAAAAGAGCCCATAAATATATGCACTCATGTAAAATTCCTCAATCTATTTACCATAAAGAAATTAACAAATTATCTGGAGGAGAAAAACAAAGAGTGGCTATTGCTAGATCCTTAATTCAAGAATCAGAAATATTACTTGCTGATGAACCTTTCAATAATTTAGATCCTAAATTAATAACATTAATTAAAAACTTACTCCTAACTCATGAAAATAAAAACAATATAAAAACTCCTAGTACAGGATTAGTTTCATTACATAGATTAGATTTGCTAGATGGATTTAATAGAGTTTTAGGAATTAAGGATGGTGAAATATTTTTTAATTTAGACAGAATTAAATTAAAGAAATCTCATTTAGATAAAATATACTAATTAATTGAGAAAACTTAAATTAAACCACACTTCAATATCTTTTCTACCAATATTAGTTTGCATACCTTTAGCCTATCAAATATTTATAAACTTACATTTTGGTGGGTTTGAATTGTTTCGAGAATTCATTATTTCTGCTTTTAATCCTGAAATCAATAATGAAATCATTATTACAGTTTTTAAGAGATTAAATCAAACTTTAGCAATTGCTTTATTTAGTTGGGTAATAAGTATTATTTTTGGAATTATTTTTGGAATATTATCCTCAAATATTTTTTATAAGATATTTAATATTCCATTATTTTTTTATAACATAATAAAGTTTTTTTTAACAATAATTCGGTCAATTCATGAAATAATTTGGGGATTAGTATTAATGCAAATATATGGCATTAATTTCTTAATAGGAATAATTGCCATATGTATTCCTTATATTGCTGTAAATTCAAAAGTCTTTGCAGAACAATTAGAAACTATTGAAGACAAAAGTTTTGATGCCATAAACAAAATCCATGGGCCTAAATTCTCTACTTTTATAACATTAATATGGAACCGACTAGTAAATACCTTTAAGAATTTTGGTTTATACCGACTAGAATGTTCAATAAGAAGTACTGTTATGCTTGGACTCTTTGGGATTGGAGGAATAGGTACTAGTATATTTTTATCTTTTCAAACTTTGAATTTCAGAGAGTTATGGACCTATTTATGGTCATTAGCGATTTTAATAATTTTTTCTAGAGAAATAATTAAAAAAATTAAATTTAAAAACTCAAATAAAAATCTATCTATTTTCTTAACTGCAGTTTTCTTTACAACAATTATATTTACTTTCTCATATTTCCTTTATTTTATTTTTAATAGTACTTTTGTAGATTTTTATTCTATAAATTGGCTATTTAAATCAAGGTCAGATTTAGTATTTTTAGATTTGTTAAAACTTATAATAGATACAATAATTTTAAGTCTTTTATCGACAGCAATCGCAATTAGTTTGCCTCCTTTTGTTATAGGAATTTTTAATAATAATACTTCCAGGATTCTTATCAGATCTTTAGCCTTTTTATTACGTTTAATACCTCCACCTGTACTAATTCTAATTCTATTAACTTTTAATAATCCTTCTTTATCTTTGGCAGCTTTAACATTAGGTCTTCATAACGCTGGCATTACAAGTAAATTACTTTTTACAAATCTAGATAATCAAGATAAGAGAAATTATATCGCAATAAAATCTTTAGGAACCTCAAAAAAGACTAGTTGGCTTTTAGGTTTATTTTCTCAACAAGCAAAAAGTTACTTAGCATATTGCGCTTATAGATCTGACATAATTATTAGAGAAACAGCAATCGTTGGTATTATTGGAAGTGTTGGACTAGGTTGGCAACTTCAAGAATCACTAAGTTCATTCGCCTGGCAAGAAGTTATCACAGTTTTGATAGCTTATAGCTCAATCGCAATAGTTGGCGAATTAATAAATGGTAAAATCAAAACTAGTTTAACTTGATTTGTAAGAATATTTTGTTGAATCAAGTAATTATTTTTTCCGGTTATAGTGATTAGTTTACCAAAACAGCTAGTTGTAATTGGTGATAGCTCAGTTTATGGATGGGGAGATAATGAAGGTGGCGGATGGTGTGAGAGGCTTAGAAAAGATTGGTCCAAGAACCAAAATGGGCCAATTATTTATCAACTTGGAGTAAGAGGAGATGGGATAGAAAAAGTTTCTTCTAGATGGGAAAGAGAGTGGTCTTCTAGAGGAGAAACTAGAAGAAATAAACCTAAAGCAATCCTGCTAAGTGTGGGTCTTAACGACTCTGCATCAATTGGTCAGAAAAACGGGAGGCATCAATTAGATATCGATGGATTCGAATATGGATTAGAGAGATTAATTAATGAAATAAAATCTCAAACGAGGGTCTTTGTTATTGGTCTAACACCTGTTGATGAGAACAAAATGCCATTTGCAGGATGTCTATGGTACTCAAATGATTTTTGTAATTCTTATGAAAGGAGAATGGAGGCAGTATGTCTCAATCAGAAGATTCCATTTCTACCAACATTTAAAGAAATGTACTCTGATCAAAGGAGTAAGAATTGGATTACAAATGATGGTATTCATCTGAATTCCGAAGGTCATTTCTGGATTTTCCAAAGACTGAAGAGCTGGGATATTCTTACAAAATGGAAGGGATCCTAAGTCTTTCCTAACAATTTAATTTAAAAAATATGAGTATAAGAGAAAGGAAAAGATAGCAAAAACAGAAGCAATACTTGTCTGGATAGCATTTACCATTTCATTACTCAATTTATATTTATTTTGAAATTTAGCTCCAATAATACTTTCAGAAATTGTTGCTAAGAATCCAGAAATTGTGACTATTATAAATTGATATTTATTAGAAATAATTGATAGAGACAACATCACAAATGACATAAATATTGCACCTAAGAAACTAGCTAATGTGCCTTCTAAACTAATGCCACCTTCAGTTCCTCTTTCAACTTTTTTAAGAGAAGTAATTAGATATGTTTTACCTCCAAATCTTTTTCCTATTTCACTACCAAAAGTATCTGCTAACTTTGCGGAGAAACTCGCAGCAAAACCAATTTTAAAAAAAACTAAATTCGGCACATTCAATTTGGTCATAATTGCAAAAAATAAGCCTGTAGCAGCAGAGCCCCATACATTTTCAGGTCCTCTTTTGCCTCCTCTTTTCTCTTCTATACCTCTTTCTTTCTTAAACTTATAACCTATTTTAGTTACTATTGAGCCAAGCAATAAATAAATAACTACTGACATCCAACCCTGCCATGACAAACATCCCCACAAAATAGTCCCTAAAATCCCTGCACTTATCCAACCATCTTTGGTCATCAAAGGAATACTACAGAATAAAGAAATCAAAATAAAATTTATGCAAAAACCTATAAAGAATTGATTTGTAAGCAAGCTCATTTTTTAATTAATTCTCCAATTTAAATCATTTCTCCATTGGTTAAGAATAGAAGAAGCATTAACTGCAGCTGTCGAAGTTCTTAAAATATTATTTGAAAGTTTTACCAATGGGATTTTATTTTTAATAAAAAATTCAATTTCTGTTGAAGACCAACCACCCTCAGGACCAATTACATTCCACAATACCCCACTTTTTTTGTTCATAACTTCGTGTTGTTTTTTTAACCATTT
>QCLA01000024.1:0-16292 GCA_003214935.1 Prochlorococcus sp. AG-412-F02 | reverse complement strand
ACCTGAACCTTGGAAAGTAGCATATCCTGAGCCATGTAGAAGGCCAACTGATGGTCGATTTGGCGATAATCCAAATCGAGCCCAACATTACTTTCAATATCAAGTAATAATTAAGCCTTCTCCTGCAGGGATACAAGAAAAATATTTGACATCTTTAGAATCACTAGGAATTAACCCCAAAAATCATGATATAAGATTTGTAGAAGATAATTGGGAATCACCAACGCTTGGGGCTTGGGGAGTAGGTTGGGAAGTATGGCTGGATGGAATGGAAGTTACTCAATTTACATATTTTCAGCAATGTGGTGGTATAGATTGTAATCCAATACCAATTGAAATAACTTATGGATTAGAAAGAATTGCAATGTTTTTGCAGGATAAAGAAAGTATTTGGGAACTAAATTGGAACAAGCATTTAAAATATAGTGATATTTGGCTTCAATTTGAAAAGAGTCAATGTACATATAATTTTACCGATTCTAGTCCTGAAAACCTCAGGAAATTATTTGAAATTTATCAAGATGAAGCGAACAAATTAATTGAGAAGAAGCTTACTTATCCGTCTCTTGATTTTGTCCTAAAATGTAGCCACACTTTTAATTTATTGGATGCAAGAGGAGTTATATCTGTAACTGACCGTGCTCAATATATCGAAAAGATTCGAAAATTAGCTAGGGAAGTGGCATCATCTTGGATTGAGGAAAGAGAAAGCCTGGAATATCCTCTAATCACAGAAAGTTAAGTTAAAAGCATATATTTACCGAAATACTTGAAAGTATAAAATTATACTCGACCTTGAATCTAATTTTGCTCTTCATTTTAGTTACACCCGATACAATTTAAGTACCCACTTTTGTGGGCTATTTTCGTGTGAGGTAAAATGAAACTCTTCCAACAAATGTTGGTAGCAGGAACAGCTATGAGCTTAATTGCTCCGATAGCCGCTCAAGCTTCCGACTCTTTAAACCATGATGGTATGAATACCTACGTTCGTAACGAACGTAATTCTCAAAGAATTGATAGTAAAACTTTCGTTAGCCCAGTTAACGAAGAGCTTGCAACACTTGAAGGCAGTGTTGATGGTTTACAAGCTCAGCAATATGATTTTGAGGCAGGAAGCTTCAACGATACAACTACTCTTGATGGTAAAGCTGTAATGGCTATTGGTGCCATTGACGGAGCTGAAACTCTTGGTAAATCAGATAAATTATCCACTTCATACGTTTACCAATTGAACTTGAATACAAGTTTTTCTGGTGATGATAATTTATACGTAAGACTTAAAGCTGGTGATGGATGGTCAGGTGTCTGGGATAGCAAGCCTGGTACTTACCATATAGAAGCAAAAGATACTTCAGATGCTTTAAAGGTTGACAAAATATGGTATACATTCCCCGTTGGAGAAAGGTTTACTGCAACAGTAGGTCCAAAAATCGAGAACTACTATATGCTTGCAGCAACCCCTTCTGTATATAAGCCTGGAGCATTAAAAGCATTCAAGTTGGGTGGACATTCTTCAGCTTTTGGAGCAAGTACTTCTACAGGTGCTGGTTTAACATATACAGCTGATAATGGTTTTGCTATGAGTACAACTTTCAACTCTAAGAAAGCAGCAACATCAGATGGTTTATTTACTCAAAATGATCAAAACAAAATTAACACTCAAGTAGCTTATACACAAGATAACTATCATTTATCTGCTACTTATTCAACCCAGAATGGATGGAACTCTTGGTCTTATTACGCAACAAAAGATCTAGCTAATGGTGCTTCTAACGTAGGTTGGGGTCCAGATTCAACAATTTATACTACTCAGGCAGATGCATTGGCTCTTAGAGCTTGGTGGAGACCTGAAGAGACAGGAACCGCAATGCCATCAGTTTCTGTTGGCTGGGATACAATTTCTTTCTCAAACCACGGCAATAATATTACCGAAGGTAGTGGATACATGGTAGGTCTAAACTGGTCCGATATGATACAGGCGGATGACAAAATTGGCTTGGCAATTGGACAACCTATGAAAGCAACTGCAGCTGAATCAGGAACTACTTTGACAGAAGTAGATCCATTCTTATGGGAATTCTATTACTCATTTAGACCTAATGACTCTATAGAAGTTACACCGGCTATTTTTGGTGGCACTGATGTCTACGAAAATACAGATGAAGATCTATTCGGTGCTGTTGTAACAACAACATTCAAATTCTAAATTATAGAATTTATTAAAAAAGGCCTCTTAATGAGGCCTTTTTTTTTAACTATAATATTTATTTACCAGCAGTTCTCTCCTTCTCCAATGGGTATACAAGTACTTGATTGTTTTGCCTCATCAGCTAATCTTTGAGCTTCATCATCAAGAATAAAATCAGCCTCTAATGACATATCAGTATTCCATTCCTTCAGACCCCCTAAATCATTTTCTCCTGCTTTTAAAGAAATATCTTCAACTGATGTAATCGCTAGTGCACTAGTTGCAGCGATAAATAATGCTATGGAGCTCCTCTTTGGCATATCTAAATAAATGTTCTTTTTATATAATAAAATTTTTTAAGGCTCTTTTCTATTTATTGTATAAAATGATTCTTTTAGCTTCCAAGTAACCTAAGTAAATTCGAATATGACTTGTATACAAGGTCTAGTTCATCAGATCGCCCGTATTTGGCCAATAATCCTTTAGCGCCGGCTTCTAAATCAAATAAAAATTCTCTTTCTTCAATTGATTTTACATAGCTTTCTATCCATCCAACACATACTAATCTTTCTCCACTTTTAACCTCATTAACAGAGTGTATATATGTACTGGGATAAATTATTATTTCTCCTGAATTAAGTTTGAATGAGTTTTCAGCCTTAAGAGTCTCAATGACAAGTTCTCCACCTTGATATTGACTTTTGTCCGTTAAAGAAATCGTAAAAGATAAATCTGACCTCCCTGTTGACATATAGGGATTATCAATATGCCTACCATATTTCATGTTTTGAGAGGATTTTGTAAACATAACTCCATGAATAGTTTTCGGTAGCGTGAAGCTTTTAATTAATGGATTCGCAAGTATTTTTTTTGATATTAAGTGAGTACATACTTTTGATATTTCAGAATTTTTTGATAATTGTAAGTTGTTTTTTACATTGGCAGCAAAAGACCCAGCAGTTTTTTTACCATTCTCCCAAAGTTTTTCTTCTTTATTGATATTGTTTTTTATCGAATTTATTTCTTCTTTGGTAAGTAACTTTTGAGTTAAATAGTTCATTGTTTGCGATAAATTTGATACATGTCTGTGTATATAAAATATCTTTTAGGTTTTTTAGCCTTTAGTTATATATACAGTAACCATAGATACGAAATTCTAAAAGTGCAAACCTTAAAAAAAATATTTTTTTCAGCCTTGACATTTACATTATTTTTCAATGTAAATGTGCCTGCTAATTCTACAGAAAGAGAAGTTAAAGTTTATTCGGGAAGACATTACAATACAGATAGAGGAGTATATAAGCAATTTGCAAAAGAAACAGGCATAAAAGTAAGGCTTATCGAAGCAGCTGGAATTTCATTAATAGAAAGATTAAGAAGAGAGGGAAAGAATTCACCAGCAGATTTAATTTTATTGGTTGATGCCGCGAGAATAACTAATGCTGCCAAATCTGGATTACTGCAAAGTATAAATTCATCATCTTTAGAAAAAGACGTGCCAGTTGGGTTGAAAGATCCTGGTAAGGAATGGTATGCGCTAACCAGAAGGGTTAGGGTTATGGTTGCCAATCCGAAAGTTGTAGATGTAAGTAAGATTAAAGATTACACAGACTTAGCTAATTCCTCTTTGAAAGGTAAAGTATGTTTAAGAAACAGAAAAAGTCCATATAATCAATCTTTAGTTGCTAATCAAATAGTTAACAAAGGGCAATCAAAAACTAAAGCTTGGTTAAATGGAATGATTGCTAATGTTTCTCAACCTTTCTTTCCTGGGGATATTGCAATAATAAGAGCAGTTTCTAAGAAAAAGTGTGGAGTAGGGATTGTTAATCATTACTATGTTGCAAGAATGTTAGCGGGTATTAATGGTAGGAGAGATTCTTTGTATGCAAAAAAAACATCTGTAATTACACCTAATCCTGCACATGTAAATATTAGTGCTGGAGGTATTGCGAAGTATGCAAAAAATAAATCTGAAGCTATTCAGTTGCTTGAATTCTTGGCATCACCTGAAGGAAGTAAAGGATTAGCTGCTCCAACTTTTGAACATCCTTTAAAGGAAGTTAATCAAAATGAAATAGTTAAAAACTTCGGAGAATTTACACCTGACAATGTCACAACTGAAGATCTTGGAATTAATAATGCTCAAGCGATAAGATTGATGAAAGATGCAGGTTGGAAATAAAATTAAGATATTTAGACAGAAGATAATAATATTATTTTTTATACATATTCTTTAAATAAGGAGAGGTGGCTGAGTGGTTGAAAGCGAACGACTCGAAATCGTTTAATAGGTTAACTGTTCGTGGGTTCGAATCCCACCCTCTCCGTAATATCTAAAGAATGTTTTGATGGTTTTCTTTCATTACATATAATTCTATTCATGATGTCTTCATTTAAAATTTACTTAAGAATATAGTATAAATTTTAATCTTTTCTCATGAGTAAAATTTTTAGGTGGATTATTTATTTAATTCCAATAGTAATTTTAATATTTTTTGCTATAAATAGTAGTTATTATTGGTATGGTTATGAAGATGATTTAATCAATTTTGGCGTTATTATTATTATCTCTACAATAATAAATTATTTTGTATTTATTTCTCATGCTAGAAAATATAGTAAAACAAGTTCATTTAAGTTAAGTTTTTTCCTTGTGGGAGTAATATCACTTTCTCTTTTTATCAATGAATTTACATTTCTTTTAAAAGATCCTGGAGAGGAACTTATAAACCCTCTTGTTAAAACTTTAATTTGCCTCATGATCTATATCATTTCAATTGGCATTGATAGGAATAGGGATGAAATTATATTTTTGGACAGAGATGTTTACTATTTAGGTTCAAAATTTAATAGGGATAAAATTGAGAATCAGGAGAATTCTGATACCAGAGATGACTCTAATCAGCAATCGCAAAATTGATTAATTATTTTTCAGACTCATACTTATTAGTCAATGATTTGGAAAAAGTTAGTATAAATCCAAGTAAATATTTTGGAGTCAAAATTTAAGAAGGTAGGGGATTTTGTTCGTTTTTTCTAAATATAGTATCGTCCAATATCTGCAAGTTTTTGGTGTTGGTGGGTGTGTTGGTGAGTTCCTCAGGATCGCTTGATAATAATGGGGTTATTCAGATTCTTCTGGAGGTAATTAGGTATCATCTTCATTTAATTTTATTCTCAAACTCTTTATATGAAGATTGTATTTGACCTTCGTTTTCTACATGATCATCTTTGTCTAGACCTCTGATCTTTCTCCATCTGGAATACATATATCCAAGATATATTCCTTGCATGAAGTTCTTTGCACCATTTTCTAAAAGACCTTTGGAAAATTGATCGTTAAATCTTCCACTTTCTAATAATTCTTTTTTCCAATCTATTTCGTCTTTCATTGCTGTTATTGCTCCTCTTGTATTTTCTTCAGTCTTTTGTATTCCTGATTCAGAACACCTAAACGCCAAGCACCTATCAATCCTTTTACACCTTCAGTTAGCAGTTTTATATCTGCAGGTGAATGGAACTTCATCTCCAAGAATTCTTTCTGCCAAGATTTATCATCCCATTTAGTCATACTTTCTCTCCATATTTTTTGAACTCATCCAAAGAATTTACAACTATGCTTTTGTAATCCTCTGGGAATCTTGCCTTCATTATTGCAGGAATTTCCAAGCAATCTGGATAGGGATTATGCAAATAAAAGATCACTTCCTTCTCTCCTTTCAAAACAATGTAATTAGACAATCCACCTGTATAATTATGTTCTTTCTTCATTTTCTTAATGCCTCCAGTTTTGCTTTTTCATTACTTCTCTAATACACTTTGTACTTTATCTGAGAATTTTTGTTCTTTATCAGTTCTTGTATTTACTTTCATCGTTGTATAAATTCTAGGAGCACCTTTTGAATGAATTTTTTTATGACACTTTTTAACGCATTCAAATACTTTATCCCAGTCTCCTTCTATTGCAGTTCCATTCGCACCTAATTCATAGTTAAGTCCTTCACTTTTTATAACTTCAATACACTCTTTTATGTAAGGTGACAAAGAAGTTCCAACCCCAATTGGGACTAGGCATAAATCAATACTTACAAACATAAATTTTTACTATTTTAATAAATCTAACTATTAATATCTTAAATACTTTTGGAAGGATCAAAAATTTAATGATTTAAAAGTGTTTTTAGTACAGTGTCGTCCAATATCTGCAAGTTTTTGGTGTTGGTGGGTGTGTTGGTGGGTATGTACTTAATCGCTCCAAAATAAGTCCTATATAGTCCAGTGTCTGCCTATGTATGTTGAAAGTTAATTTCACCCTCTCCGCTTTTATAGACATGTGTCCATACATCGTCTGACAAACCCTAGTCTATGCAATAGATCTGGGGATTTTAAATGAAGCAGATTATTGGGTCCATTTGTTATATGTGGTGGGATATGTGATGGGATTTTTCAGGTGTGTGGTGGGATTTTTTTGTGTGGTGGGATATGTGGTGGGATTTATGGACCGATTTCAGAAAATGGTTCTCGATTATTCTCTGACCTGCTCAAGTGAAACCAAACTGGCGTTCAACCTCTCTGTTAAATTATCTTCCTGCTTATAAATTGATTAATATAAGTTTGTGGGTTTATTATTAATATTAGGTAATTTATTAAATTAGATTTTTTAAATGAGATTAGTTATATATATATTTATATTTAGTCAGTTATTAAATTTTCTTAGTGTTTTTGCAGAAAAGATTAAAAAAGAATCATCTGAATTAAATTCTATTAAGTGGGAAAAGGTAGAAGAAGTTAAATCTAAACCTTTGAAAAAAATTATCTGGAAATCTTATAATGATGATGAAAGTTACTTTCAAAATAAAAATCAAGAAAGTTCCTTAACAAACAAAAAGAATCATTTTAAAGAGAAAAAAATATATAAATCTCAACAGAAATCATCTGGCTCAACAATTACTGAACTTGAACCATATTTACCACTTAATAATTTTCTTGATTATGGAGATTTTAAAACCTCGGTAAGGTGGAAATCATCTTTTGATGCAGGAGTCTCTGGAGGTACTGGGCAACAAAATCCTTCATTTGTATATGATTATGGGATTTCAGATTCTTCACTTATTACGATTTATTTTTCGGAGGCTGATGATACTTTATATAATCTAGTCGAAGGTCAACCAATTAATTATCATTGGCAAAATTATGCTTTTTCATTTAAGAAAAAATTACTAGATGAAAATGAATTTAATTTCGGATTATCAATAGTTTCAACTCTTGAATATTGGAGGCATGCAAGTGGATCTGAAACAGCAAAGAGTATTTATAATCAGCAGGATAACTCTTTTGGTAAAGATAGATTTGATAATGTAATTGGAGCTTTATCTTTCCCTTTTTCAAAAGATCTTAATCAGAAATTTACTATTTTAGTTGTTCCTGGAATAACTTTCTTACCAGAAGAATTAGGAGAAAAAGGTATTGGGAAAAATGCTTATGGAAATAATTTTTATTTAGGAAGTGGCTTTATTTTGGATATAGCTAAAGATGTTGATATGCTCTTTTCATATACAACTCCATTAGGCCCTGGAAATAACTATTTCGATAGCAATCTTAATTACTCTAGAAAATCATTATATAGCTTTGGTTTGGGATGGGATATAAATCCTAAGATTGCAATTCAAGGTAAAATAACAAACTCATATGGAGCAAGTCCATCTACAGGGTTACTTACTATTCCGTCAGATAACAAACCATTGTATTCAGCTAATATAATTTATAAGCCTAATGAAGAAGATACTTATCTTAAAGATTTAAATGAAAGAGATAAATTGATTAGACATAGTGGAATTACAGTTAGTAATGCATTGATACCTAGATCTGGTACGTCACAAATTAGCTTTAATTATGATTCCAAGGGCAATTCCTTTGGATCCTACGGTTATTCATTATCAAATATATTCCAATTAGAATTAATAAATATTGGTAGTTTTGATGATGATTTGGAAGAAAATAAGACAAAAACTTTATATACAAGTTTCTTAAATGAAAATAATTTTAATTTCAGATTGGGAGGGAAATTATTAATATTCAGTCCCCAAAAAGATGACCTTTATTGGCTTACATTAAGAACATCATTTGGAAGAAATAATGATAATAATCAAGGTTATTTGTTCACAGAATTAATAAATACTTTTAGATTTAACAAGTTTCTAGCCTTTAATTTTAGTCCCAAATACTTTTTTAGTGGGGTGGAAAGTTTCGGAGGGCTTGGATTTTCAAGTTATATAAATTTGTTAGATAATCTGCAGCTTATCCCAGAAATAAATACTTCACTTAGAAATGATTCGGATTTTAATTCTACCCTTGCATTGAGATATTCTTATTCATCCGAAAAATCAATTGATTTATATTGTTCTAATGCTGTAGGTGTTCAGGATATTGGACAACTTCTTAAAGATAGGGAATATAGATTTGGTATTAAGTTTAATTTTTTATATTAAATAAGCCCAAAATTTAGCTTTCCCAGTATGGGTCTGTAGTTAAAGAGACTTTTAATGAACATTTTTTTTTACTTTCAATATTACTTATACAAGCTCTTACAGTCTCTCCATTTACATCTATTTCACAGGCCCCGCAACTTCCTGTTAGACAGCCAGTTGGAATTTCTAAACCTGCTTTTTCTGCAGTAGAGAACCAATCATCTCCCTCTGAAGCATATGTCTCATTATTGTTTGGCCATGTAATTTTAATTTTTGATTCTTTCAATTTAATACTGATTTGATGTTTACATGTTTGTCAAATTCATTGGCAAGATTATCAATAATGGCTTCTCTCTTCATTTTATAAGATCTTGTTTTTTTATCTAATAAGGGTAAACTTTTCCCCTTCCTGATTAAATTTATATATTGATCTCGCCATTTGTCATTTTCAAAGATCCCATGAATGTATGTACCTGCAATTGTCCCACCTTCATTATTCTCTTTATACCAACCAAGATCACAGTCTTTGAAAATAGGATTAATTTCTAATTTATTTTGACTACTATCAAATTCAGTGACACCATTATGAATCTCAAATCCATTTATTTCAGACCGGCATGGCCATAAAGATAAAGAATTGATTTGTCGTGTTAATTTTTTTTTAACAAAAGTTGTTTTTAATGGAAGTAATCCAATCCCCTTAATTTTTTGATCGGAATAAGTTTCTGAACCTTCCTTAAAAAACGGATCTTCAAGTATTGTGCCTAGCATTTGAAGACCACCACAAATCCCAATAATATTACCTTTATTTTTTGAATATTCTCTTATATCCTTTGATAGTCCACACTCTTCTAGAAATATTTGATCTTTAATAGTTTGTTTACTTCCAGGAAGAATAAGAAAATCGAATTTATATAAGTTTTGGGATTTTTTTATCCACTCAATATCAATGGATTCTTCATTTTCTAATGGGTCAAAATCTGAAAAGTTGCTTATAGATGGCAATCTTATTATCCCTACATTTATATCAGGGGTTCTGTCTCTAGAATTGTTTTCGAGTAAATCTAGAGAATCTTCTGGAGGAAATTTCTCATTTAACCATGGAACAATACCTATAACAGGAATTTGAGTTTTACTCTCTATCCATTTCTTTCCTTCTTCAAATAATGAGAGATCTCCTCTAAATCTATTGATAATTATTCCTTTAATAAGTTTTTTTTCCTCGGGTTTCATTAACTCAAGTGTTCCTATAATTTGAGCAAATACACCTCCTCTCTCAATATCAGTTACTAAAATACAATTTGCATCAAGATACTTAGCAACTCTTAAATTAGTAAGATCTCTATGAATTAAGTTCATTTCTACAGGACTTCCAGCACCCTCAACAACTAAGCGACAATTGGGGTTTTGGTTATATATAGAATTTAAACATTGTTTTATTACTTCCCATCCTGGAATAAACCAGTCCTTATAATAATTTTTTGCTGTCGTAACTCCAATACTTTCTCCAAGATGAATTACTTCACTTGTTGAGTTACCCTGAGGCTTTAGTAGGATTGGATTCATTTCTGAAGAAGGAACAATACCGCAAGCAAAAGCTTGCAGCGCTTGTGAATATGCCATCTCTCCTCCATCCCAATCTACCCAGGCGTTGTTACTCATATTTTGCCCTTTAAAAGGAATTGGTTCTTCACCTAGATTTTTAAGAATCCTGCAAATTGCTGTAACTGTAATTGATTTACCTGCCCCACTAGAAGTCCCTAAAACCATTATTGGCTTTTTTATAGGTTGTAACGTCTCTGTAAAATCCATTCGTAATTAATATAAACTTTTAAATTTATAAATTGGTATATTCAACTATAATTCAATAAAAAATTTGTGTTAATTCTAGCCTCTGCATCTAAATCTAGAAAGAAATTACTAGAAAGTTCTCAAATCGACTTTATTCAAATTCCAAGTAACTTTGACGAATCAATAATAAAAGAGGAAGATATTTCTAATTTAGCGGTTGAATTATCTTTTCAAAAAGCTAAAAGTATAGCTAATAATATAAAAGATATAGATCTACCCTCTGATTTTGATTCTGATTCTTTAGAAGTTCTAGGTTGTGACTCAATATTTGAATTTAAAGGCAGAGCTTTTGGGAAGCCGGTTGATAAAGACGAGGCAATTATTAGATGGAAAAAAATGTCAGGAGATTTTGGGTTCTTACATACTGGCCATACACTTTTGATTTGTAATTTTGATTTAGCTTCACAAATGCTTACTGTAAGGAAAACAATTAAAAAAACAGTAAGTTCAAAAGTCTATTTTTCTAAATTAGAAGATTCAGAAATAAAAAAATATGTTGATTCTCTTGAGCCTTTATACTGTGCTGGAGGATTTGCTTTAGAAGGAATTGGAGGTAAATATATAGAAATGATAGAAGGGTGTTTTAGTAATGTTATGGGATTAAGTTTGCCATGGCTTAGAAATGAATTATTCAAAGAGGTCGTTTCCCAATAAAAAAACCCTACCTTTCGGCAGGGTCTTTTTATTGATGAAGAAATTAATCTAGATCTGGCATTTCTAGAGCTGGTTCAGTCTTTCTATCGATTCCTTTTTCGAAACCGGCAGCGGCTGCTCTAGCACGACCTGCATGCCAAAGGTGACCAACGAAAGTAAACCATCCTAGGAAGAACTGGGCTGCAGCTAACCATTGTCTTAAGTTAACAAAGTTAACGGCATTAGGCTCGGTAATGATTCCACCAACAGAGTTAATAGAAGCGTTAGGAGCATGAGTCATATATTCAGCAGCTCTTCTTACTTGCCAAGGCTGAATATCATTTTGGATTTTCTCAAGACTCAATCCGTTAGGACCTCTAAGAGGCTCTAACCATGGTCCTCTGAAATCCCAGAATCTCATTGTTTCACCACCAAATATAATTTCACCAGTAGGAGATCTCATGAGATACTTACCTAATCCTGTTGGACCCATTGTTGTACCAACATTGGCTCCAATTCTTTGGTCTCTTACTAAGAAAGTAAAGCTTTGCGCTTGTGAAGCTTCAGCATTTGTAGGACCGTAGAATTCTGAAGGATAAGCAGTGTTGTTAAACCAGATGAAAGTTGATGCAATGAAACTTGCTACGCATATTCCACCAAGGGCATAGCTTAGAAGTCCTTCTCCATTCCAAATGAATGCTCTTCTTGCCCATCCAAAAGGTCTAGTAAATATATGGAAGATACCACCAAGTATTTCAATTACACCTACATAAACATGTCCTCCAACAATATCTTCAATTGAGTTAACGCCGATTATTGAACCAGCACCTCCCCATGGAGATCTAAATAGATAACCAAAAATAACTCTTGGATCTAATGTTGGGTTTATTAATCTAACTTCTCCTCCCCCAGGAGCCCAAGTATCATATGCACCACCAATAAAACTCCAGTTTACTGACCATGCTAATGAACCTACTCCTAAAATTATCAAATGATAACCAAGTATGTTGGTCATTTGATTTTTATCTCTCCAATCGGTAGAGAAGAAAGGAAAATCTTGCTCAAGCTTTTCTGGACCAGCTAGTGAGTGGTAAATTCCACCAAAACCTAGTACTGCTGAAGCGACCAAATGAACTACGCCTACCTGAAAGAAAGGCATAATGTCAGTAACTTCACCACCTGGTCCTATTCCGTAACCAAACATTGCTACATGTGGCATACAGATTAGAGCCTGCTCCCACATAGGTTTATCAAATGTAAAATGATTAACCTCAAAGAGCATCATTGCTCCAGCCCAGAAAACTATAAGTCCAGCGTGAGCTATGTGAGCTCCTAATAAGCGACCAGATAAATTGATTAGTCTAGCGTTACCTACATACCAGGCGTAGCCAGTTTCTTCAATACTCTGATTTGGAGCGTTTAACAAATTATTAAAGGGCGTTTCCACGTGGAAGAACCTCCTCAGGGAATACAAAATTTTCGTGTGGTTGATCCACAGAAGACATCCATGCTCTCATACCTTCATTCAAAAGAATATTCTTTGTATAGAAAGTTTCAAACTCTGGATCTTCAGCTGCACGGATCTCTTGGCTTACAAAATCATAAGCCCTTAAGTTTAATGCTAGGCCAACAATACCAATGGAAGATGTCCACATACCCATAACAGGTACAAAAAGCATCAAGAAATGTAGGAAACGCTTGTTAGAAAAAGCGATACCAAAAATCTGACTCCAGAATCTATTCGCTGTAATCATTGAATAGGTTTCTTCTTCTTGGGTTGGGTCAAAAGCTCTAAAAGTTGAACTTTGAACTTTTCCATCTGTATAAATACTTGTATCTTCATACAAAGTATTTTGAACTGTAGCCCCATGAATAGCACACAGAAGTGCACCACCAAGAATTCCAGCTACACCCATCATATGGAATGGATTTAAAGTGATATTGTGAAAACCCTGAATGAATAGGATATAACGGAAGATTGCTGCAACTCCAAAAGAAGGTGCGAAGAACCAACTATGTTGTCCTAAAGGATAGATAAGGAAAATACTTGTAAATACTGCAATTACTGCTGAAAAAGCTAAAGCATTGTAAGGTCTAATTCCAACAAGACCAGCAATTTCAAACTGACGAAGCATAAAACCAATAAGGCCAAACACTCCATGTAATGCAACAAAATTCCAAAGGCCACCAAGTTGTAGCCATCTTACAAAACTGCCTTGAGCCTCAGGGCCCCATAAAAACAGAAGACTGTGTCCCATGGCATCTCCAGGGGTACTGACAGCTGCTGTTAAAAAGTTACAACCTTCAAGGTATGAGCTTGCAACTCCATGTGTGTACCAAGAGGTAACAAATGTTGTTCCGACGAACCATCCACCAATTGCAAGATATGCACAAGGAAGAAGAAGAAGTCCGGACCAACCAATAAATACAAACCGGTCGCGCTTTAACCAATCATCGAGGACATCAAACCATCCTCTTTGTTGGGCGCTACCAACTGCGATCGTCATGAGAAATCGTTTTAGCTTCGGGATACTGAGTGACTGTAACAAACATTCGGAGTATTGTGGGGAAATATTTTATATCTGAAATGCCTTGTAAAGCTTTCGTGACTTTTTTCTTAAAAATTAGGTAGAAATACTCTCTTAATTTGTTAAGTTATTTGAATTAGGATCTTAAAAAAAATAAAAATGGAATCAAACCTTTCTTCTTTCAATAAAATTGAACAAACAATTAGTGGGTCAAGAAAAACTTCAAATTATATTATCGGTGGAATGTTAACTATTGGTGGGATTGGTTTTCTATTGGCTTCTATATCAAGTTACACGGGCATAAATCTACTACCTTTAGGTAATCCATCATCATTATTATTTGTACCTCAAGGAATAATTATGGGAGCTTATGGTGTTTTAGCAAATATACTAAATTTTTATTTATGGTATTTAGTTTATATAAATTTTGGTTCAGGTATTAATTCTTTTGATAAGACATCTAAATTAGTTGAAATTAAAAGAAAAGGCCTTTTTAAAGATGTTGAAGTTAAATTAAATTTTGATGAAATTAAATCTGTAAAATTAGATATTAGTGAGGGATTTAACCCAAGAAGAAGAATTGCTTTGGTTCTGAAAGGTAAAAAAAAGGTACTTCCATTAAGTGGAGCTGGTGAACTTAAACCATTACTTCAGGTAGAAGAAGAGGGAGCAAGATTAGCTAAATTTTTGAATGTAAATTTGGAGGGATTAAAATAAAGAATATTTATTTATCGAAAATTAGTTTAATTTTTCAATTAGTTTTTTTTTTATTAATAGGATGTAGTTATAAAAAAGTATTTGATTCTCAATACTATTGCCAAAAGCTTAAAGTTGATTGTCTTAGAAAGAATCAGATGATTACTTTCAAAACATCTAAAGGTAATTTTGAAGTAAAATTAAATGGAGAAGATTATCCTTTGACTGTATCAAACTTTATTAGAAATATAAAAAATAATATCTACATCAATAAAAGATTTTATAAAACAATAAACCTTACTCAAGTAAAAGTTATTCATGCAGGTATTAACCCAGAAAATAATTTTTATCAATTAAATAATCAATATCTAAATAAAATTCTTCCTTCAATTCCACTAGAAATAAGTTTAAGCAAGGAAATAGAGCCGGTTTATAAATATCAAATCAAAGATCCTTCTTCTTTTAGATATCTCAAAAATTTTTTTAAAAGGGGTTCAATAGCCATGGTGAAAAAAGGAGAAATAAATTCATCTGCCACAGAGTTTTTCTTCGTAACAAATAAAATCCCAGAATTAGATGGAAGGTATTCAATCTTTGGACAAATTGTTAAAGGATTGGAGGTTTTAGAAAAAATAGATAGAAAAGATTTTATTTATGAAATAAAAATATCAAACTAAATGTCTAATGTATATTTATTTATTTTTAACATCTCAGTATTAACTCCTGAAGAGCGTTTAAGAGCTACTTTTCCTGTCCTCGCTATTTCAAGAATTCCATAAGGTTCAAGTAACTTCTCTAATGCGACTAATTTACCTGGATCTCCAACTACTTCAAGAGTTAAAGCTATATCTGAAACATCCACTACTTTTGCTCTAAATATTTGAACAATATCTAAGATTCTGCTTCTTGTATCATCTTTTGATGAAACTTTAAGTAACATTAATTCCCTTTCAACAGCAGCAAGATTTGTAAAATCTACAACCCCAAGAACATTAAATAATTTATTAAGTTGCTTGGTCATTTGTTGCAGGGTTTCATCATCACCCTCAACAACCATAGTTAATCTTGAAATTCCTTTGGCTTCTGCAGGGCCTACTGCGAGACTGTCTATATTGAATCCTCTTCTAGCAAAAAGACCAGAGATTCTACTCAAAGCCCCTGATTCGTCTTCAACAAGTACTGATAGTGTATGTTTCATATTTTAAAAGGTTTTTAAGTCTCTAATCCATTCATAAGATATTTTATTAAATATTGAAGGATCTTCGTCATGAATACAATGACCTGAGTTGGATATTATTTTTAATTTTACCCATCTATGGAAATTTGCAATCTTTTTACCAAGAAATAAAGGAGTGAAATTATCTTTATCTCCCCAAATTAATAAAAAAGGGACTTTTTTTGATATGGAAAGTTTTCTTAAAAGATAAGATGCTTTTAAATTATTTCCCCTAGTTGACATCCCAATACACATAGCCCTTAAAGATCTGCTTGCAGTATTTCTTAAAACGGGTTTTCTAACCATATCAATTAATTCATAATCAATATTATCTTTTTTGAAATAGGCAGCTTTTAATCCTAATTCTATAATTCCTAATTTATTGATTAAAAATAAAATAACTTTCAAGGGTAAAAATATAAAAAATAATTTTATAAATTTATTTTTTATATTTTTTAAAAAGGTATTAAATACTATGTGTTTGGAGGTTTTCCTAATTTGATCTGGTAGAGGAGATGCAACGACAGCCGCAATTTCATCCCTAATAGATACAGCGCATGTTAAAGAAACTAATGCACCTAGAGAATTCCCAATTAGAATGACTTTCTTAGAATTCTTTGGTCTAATTACCTGTTTAATAAAATCTTTTACTTGATTACACCAAACTTCATTATCCAATTGCTCAATTTCTCTTATTCCAGGTTGAT
>QCLA01000023.1:0-16743 GCA_003214935.1 Prochlorococcus sp. AG-412-F02 | reverse complement strand
TAAGTTTATTGTTTGACTAATATCCTAATATTTTGCTTATATCTTGTAACAAAGGCTCAACATTTTTTCTAAAAATCGCATCATTATTTTTGATTGCACAATCAGGATCTTTTAAACCATTTCCTGTTAAAACACAAACAATAGTTGATTCTTTCTTTATTCTATTTTTATTTTTTATTAATCCTGCAACTGATGCTGCGCTTGCAGGTTCACAAAAAACACCTTCTTTCGCAAGTATTTTATAAGCATTTATTATTTCTTCGTCGGTTACAGACTGAAAGTCACCTTTACTTTCTTGTTTAACTTTTTTTGCTTTTTCTCTATTAACTGGATTTCCAATTCTAATAGCTGTTGCTATTGTCTCTGGGTTTTTAACAATTATATTATTTACTAATGGTGCAGAACCTTCAGATTGGAAACCCATCATTATTGGTAATTTTAAATTTCTTTTTATTTTTAAATACTCTTGAAAACCTAACCAATATGCAGTTATATTACCTGCATTTCCCATTGGAATACAAAGCCAATCAGGTGCATGACCTAAGTCATCCACTATTTCAAAGGCTGCAGTTTTTTGACCTTGTATTCGGTATGGATTAACAGAATTTACAAGTTCTATTGGATATTTTGTAGATAATTCTCTTACTATTTCTAAAGCTTTATCGAAATTACCTTTTATAGATATTATTTCCGCGCCATACATCAAAGCTTGAGCAAGCTTTCCTTGAGCAACATAACCTTCCGGGATTAAAACATATGATTTTAATCCACCTCTAGAGGCATAAGCAGCTGCGGCAGCAGAAGTATTTCCAGTACTAGCACAAATAACTGCTTGTTGACCTTCTTCTTTTGCTTTACTAATTGCCATTGTCATTCCTCGATCTTTGAAAGATCCAGTAGGATTAAGGCCATCATATTTTAAATAAACCTTTGTTCCGTTTCCAATTAATTGACTAATTGAATTACTCAGTATTAAGGGAGTATTGCCTTCATTTAGCGAGACAATAGGAGTATTCAATGTAACTGGTAGATAATTTTTATAAGCATTAATTAAGCCAGGCCATCTTTTTTTTCTGTAGGAGAGGCCAAGTTTGTTTTTGATTTTATTTATTAACATCATAATTGTTTAATTTGTTTTAATTTTTTCTAGAGGAGAATTTGTGAAAAAGTCTAATAATTCTGAAATTGATTCTACTTTATTTAAAACTTTGCTCAAAGCGTTAACATTTAAAATAACAGTTTTAGTGGGATAGGCATCAAAAAAATTAAGAAGATTTATCTTGCCATCGCCTAAGTTTAAACCTTGTATTACGCTTGCTTTTAGAGCAAGCTTACCAGTTCTTTCATCTGTTGCTCTGGTTGGATGAATTATTGATGAAAGTCTTGTTAAAAACACATTACCTATCTCGGAATTAACTAACTTGCTTGCAATAGTAATTGGAACTTCAAATTGTTTGTTTAATGTATCTTTAATTTTTTCATCTGAAGATCCAGTTGCTTTTAAAATTCTTCTTAAATTGTCAGTTGCATAACCTTCTTCAGCAAATTTTTTTAAAGAATCTACTTCAATTGTTCTAGAAAAGATGCTATAAATTATTTTAATATTTTCAGCAGATTTAACTTCTGGAGTATTAAAGAAAAATGCATTACTAATTAAAATTAAGCTAATTTTAGCAATTAAATTTTTATAAAATTTCATTTTAAATATTTGTACCTGCAGCAAGTTTTACAATTCTTACTACTCCTTTTTCTGTTACTTTTTTAGCTATTTTAAAACTCATTTCTTTTGTGTAAGGTTCGTTTATAAGTCTAGGAATTCTCTTAAGAAAAATATCAATAGAGTATCCTGGTACTTTTTGTAAAATTTCTAAGAAATTTTTAAATGGTTCTATGTATATTATTAAGTCATTTAAATTATTATTATCACTATTAATATTTAATTTAATAGATTTTGGAAGGAAGTTGTTGAAATTTTTTAAAAATGTTAAAGCAATTGAATCGATTTGATTTGTTAAACTTTCAATTATTTCGTTTCTTAGAAATCCTCCTTTAGGAGAAAATAGAAGATTTATTATTTCATCTAAAAGTTTTTCTAAGTCTAAATTTGTTTGTTTTGCAGCATTTGAAAGAAGATTTTCTAGGCGGTCCCATTGAAATTTTTTGTTATCAAAGAGCATTTCTTTTAAACTTTCTCTAAGTTCCGGATCAGGATCCTCCATTAACCTTCTTGCAAAATATGGATAAGCTGCTCCTAATATTTTAAAGTTTGGATCAACACTAAGAGCAATCCCTTCTAAAGTTAGTAATGACCTAATTATAAGTGCATAGTATGGGGGTAATTTAAATGGGAATTTGTACATCACTCCTGACATATCATCAGTTACGCTTTTAAAATCCATTTTTGAAACACCTTCTTCTAAGGCATTTTTAAATACATCTTGAAAAGCAGGAATGATTGGCTCAAGATTAACTTCTTTTGATAAGAATCCAAGCTTTACAAAGTCTTGTGATAATTTATCAAAGTTTTTATTGACTAAATGAACAACTGCTTGGATTAAACCAGATCTAGACTCTCTAGAAACTTCACTCATCATTCCAAAATCTAAGTAGCACAATCTGCCATCTTTCAAAGCTAATAAATTTCCTGGATGGGGGTCAGCATGAAAAAAACCATGTTCTAAAAGTTGCTCTAAACTACACTGAACTCCTATATCAATCATTTTGTCTGGATCTATACCTAATTTTTTAACATCTTCTAAATTTGTAAGTTTTGTTCCATCGATCCATTCCATTGTTAAAACTCTTCTTGATGTTATTTCTTTGTATATTTTTGGAACGGCAATCATTGGATTATTCTTATGCAGATTTCTAAATTTTTCAGCATTTTCAGCTTCGTTTAAGTAATCCATCTCTTCAAAAACTCTTTTACCTAATTCATCAATCAATGCCACTAAATCACTTCTTATCAATCCAATATTATTTTTTAACCAATACGCAATATTTCTAACAATATATAGATCTAGAGTGATTTGTTCTCTTAAACCAGGTCGCTGTACTTTAACAGCAACAATTTCTTGGTTTTTTAGAGTAGCTTTATGAACTTGTCCCAAAGATGCTGCAGAAATTGGTTCTTTTTCAATAGATAAAAAAATGTCATCAATTTTTGAGTTTAGATCCTCTTCTATTAGTTCCATAGCTTTTTCGCCATCAAAGCCTGGTAATTGATCCTGTAATTCGGATAATTCTTCTAAGAGAATCACTGGAATAATATCTGGTCTAGTAGATAAAGCTTGACCGGCTTTAACAAAAGCAGGTCCTAATTCTACTAATAAATTAGTTAACTCTTTGGCTCTTAATCTTGCGTTTCTTTCTTCTTTTAATTGTCCAGTTAATTTATCCCATCCAACAGAAAAAATATATGCAAATATAGGAATAAGCGTTTGCCACAATCTTTTTAATAACCTTTTTGGATTCTTCTGGTAAATTTTAGAAATTGTTTCTGGATCATAATTCAGCAGTCCAGAAACCTCAATAAAATCTGTAAAATCTCCATTCATAACTTTATTTATTTAAACCCTTTATTTTTTCAAAAAAGGAGCTAATTTCTTTATATGGAAGAATTATCATGTTAATACAATTAAAATTAAAGAATGTTGCCTTAATTGAAATTATAGAAATTAATTTCGAAAAAGGTTTGAATGTTCTTACTGGGGATTCAGGTTCAGGAAAATCCCTGATTTTGGATTCTTTAAATGTTTTATTTGGTGGAACTAATATACCTTTAAATCACTTAATTCGTCCAGGAAAAGATCATTGTATAATTGAGTCAAAATTCTCTTCTTCTTTGCAGATTAATAATTGGTTAATTAAAAATGGTTTTCAAGAAAATTTATCAGAATTAATTATTATAAGAAAATCGTTTAAAAAAAATAATAAAGTTCTA
Source organism: Prochlorococcus sp. AG-412-F02 (assembly GCA_003214935.1). GTDB lineage: Bacteria > Cyanobacteriota > Cyanobacteriia > PCC-6307 > Cyanobiaceae > Prochlorococcus_A. The sequence continues at coordinate 12,800 of QCLA01000023.1, read as the reverse complement.
TCTAAATATACTCTTAATGATTTCTCAATAAATAAAAAACTTTTACAAGAACTTGGACGCTTTTTAATAGATTTTGCTGGCCAATCTGACAGCTTTTTATTTGATTCACAAGAATATAGAAGATTAATTATTGATGACTTAGGTTCAAAAGAATTAAAAGAAACGAACGTTAATATCAAAAATGAATGGAAAAAATTTACGACCTTAAAACGGTTAATGCTAGAAAAAACAGAATTCAGTAAGAAGCAACAAGAAAATAATTTAGCAATTAAAGAGATGTTTCATCTTTTAGAAGAAGCAAATTTAACAGCTGTTGATGAAATCTTAGAATTAGAATCACAAGAAAAAAAGCTTGCTAATAGTCTTGCAATTAATAATTCAATTCAACGAACTTTAAAGAATTTAAATAACTTTAGGGATGATGAACCATCAGTAGCTGTTTTGATTGATCAGTCAATAAAAGATATTAATAAATCTGCAGTATATGATTTGAATATAAATGAATTTAAAGAAAAATTATGTATTATTCAGGATTATGTAGAAAATCTAATTTTTGAACTTAATTCATATATCCAGCAAGAGGAAAGTAGTGAAGTTAGTCTTGAAGATATTCAAAAAAGATTATTTTTTTTAAAAAACTTAGAAAGAACGTTTTCTCTAGATTTGCCTCAATTAATTGAAAAGCGAGATCATCTAAAGAGTTATTTATCGAGCAATGTTTATGAAGAAGAAATTAACAAATTGGAAGATCAAATAAATAACTTAGAGATTCATTTAAATTCTCTTTTTGTTTTTCAGTCTGAAGAAAGAAGACAAATTGCTAGTAGATTGCAGGATTCAGTTATGTGTATTTTGAATAGTTTAGGTTTGGGAAATGCAAAGTTTTCTATTGAATTTGAAAAGATCAATCCTTCAAGTGATGGCACTGAAAATATAAACTTTTTGTTTTCTGCAAATCCTGATCAAAAACTAGCCCCCCTTTCTAAAGTCATTTCTGGCGGAGAAATGTCTAGATTTTTATTAGCTATTAAATCAAGTATCTCTAAAAAAGCTAATACTTTTTTTTTAGATGAGATTGATAGTGGTTTAAGTGGTAAGTCATTATTTTCATTGGTAGAACTAATAAAATCAATTTCAAAAGAACAACAGATTTTATGCATTACTCACCAGCCTTTTTTAGCTGCTGCTGCAAAAGCCCATTTCAAAGTAAAGAAAAAGGTAATAAATGGATTAACTTATACTTCTATTTCAAAACTAATGACAAAGACAGACAGACAGGGTGAATTAATAGAATTGATTGGGGGAGGCTTTGGAGAGGCAAATGATTACGCTTCGATACTTCTCGATAGAGCTGCAGCGTAAAATCAAAAAAATTCTACTATAATAAGTTTTTTTAAATCAAAATAGATTTAAACATGGTTAAAAATAATAATAGTTTTATAGATGATAACGCAATAAATATAAGAGGAGCTCGTCAACATAATCTTAAAAATATTGATCTTTCTCTTCCAAGAAATAAATTTATAGTTTTTACGGGGGTGAGTGGCAGTGGGAAAAGTTCGTTAGCATTTGATACTATTTTTGCTGAAGGTCAACGAAGATATGTTGAGAGTCTTTCTGCTTATGCGAGACAATTTTTAGGTCAAGTTGATAAACCAGATGTTGATAATATTGAAGGCTTATCACCCGCTATATCAATAGATCAAAAATCTACAAGTCATAATCCTCGTTCAACTGTTGGAACAGTAACTGAGATACAAGATTATTTAAGATTATTGTTTGGCCGAGCAGGTGAGCCTCATTGTCATCACTGTGGCATTCCAATTGCTCCTCAAACAATTGACGAAATGGTTGATCAAATAGTTTTATTACCTGAAGGTACAAGATATCAATTGCTAGCTCCTGTTGTAAGAGGAAAAAAAGGAACACATTCCAAATTGCTTAGCGGATTAGCTGCTGAAGGTTTTGCTAGAGTAAGAATAAATAGCGAGGTAAGAGAGCTAGCAGATAGTATTGAACTAGACAAAAATCAAACACATAATATTGAGGTTGTAGTTGATCGATTAATTTCAAGAGAAGGCATACAAGAACGATTAAATGATTCTTTGCAAACTTGTCTCAAAAGGGGAGATGGATTAGCAATTGTAGAAGTTGTTCCAAAAAAAGGAGAAAAATTACCTCCTAATTTAGAAAGAGAAACATTATACTCAGAGAATTATGCTTGCCCAATTCATGGGTCTATAGTAGAAGAACTTTCTCCTCGATTATTTTCTTTTAACAGTCCTTATGGGGCATGTCCAGATTGTCATGGTATAGGTTATTTAAAAAAATTTACTGCAGATAGAGTTATTCCAGATAAGTCTTTACCCGTCTACGCTGCGATAGCACCTTGGAGTGAAAAAGATAATACTTATTACTTCTCTTTACTATATTCAGTTGGTCAAGCTTATGGTTTTGAACTGAAAACTCCTTGGAAGGAATTAACTGATCTTCAAAAAAATGTTTTACTTTTTGGATCTGATAAGCCAATCTTAATCCAAGCTGATAGCCGTTTTAAAACTTCCAGTGGTTTTGAAAGACCTTTTGAAGGAATTTTGCCAATATTAGAGAGGCAATTAACCGAATCTAATGGAGAATCAGTTAAACAAAAGTTAGAAAAGTATCTTGAATTAGTTCCTTGTAAAACTTGTTCTGGTAAAAGATTAAGACCAGAGGCTCTTGCTGTAAAACTTGGGCCTTACAACATTACTGACTTAACTTCTATTAGTGTTTCAGAAACCTTATTACATGTAGAGAGATTAATGGGATTAAGTAATGAAGCTAAGGAAAATGTTTCTTTATCAGAAAAGCAAAAACAAATAGGCGAATTGGTTTTAAAGGAGATTCGTTTACGTTTAAAGTTTCTTATTAATGTAGGTTTGGATTATTTAACATTAGACAGGCCAGCAATGACGTTGTCTGGAGGAGAGGCTCAGCGTATACGATTGGCTACGCAGATAGGTGCGGGCCTTACTGGTGTTTTATATGTCTTAGATGAACCAAGTATTGGTTTACATCAGAGAGATAATGACAGATTATTGGAAACACTAAAAAGCCTAAGGGATTTAGGAAATACATTAGTTGTTGTTGAACATGATGAAGACACCATGAAAAGTGCAGATTACTTGGTCGATATTGGACCAGGTGCAGGAGTTTATGGTGGTGAAATTATTGCACAAGGAACATTTGATGACGTACTGAAATCAGAGAAATCTTTAACTGGAGCTTACCTTAGTGGGAAAAAGTCAATTCCCACTCCAAAAGAACGAAGATCATCGGTTAAAAAAAGCTTAATTTTAAATAATTGCTCTAAAAATAATTTAAAGAATATTTCGGTAGAATTTCCTTTAGGTAGACTTGTTTCTGTAACTGGAGTAAGCGGGAGTGGAAAAAGTACGTTAGTTAATGAATTACTTCATCCTGCTTTGTGTCATTCTTTAGGATTAAAAGTTCCTTTTCCTAACGGTGTTAAAGAACTAAAAGGTATAAAAGCAATTGATAAAGTTATTGTTATTGATCAGTCACCAATAGGAAGAACCCCAAGATCAAATCCTGCAACTTATACAGGCGCTTTTGATCCAATTAGACAGATTTTTACTGCCACAGTAGAAGCTAAAGCAAGAGGATATCAGGCTGGTCAATTTAGTTTTAATGTAAAAGGAGGGAGATGCGAAGCATGTAAGGGTCAGGGAGTTAATGTTATTGAAATGAATTTTTTACCTGATGTATATGTTCAATGTGAGGTTTGCAAAGGAGCACGTTTTAATAGAGAAACTCTTCAAGTCAAATATAAAGGTTTCAATATCTCTGATGTTTTAGAGATGACAGTCGAACAAGCTGCGGAAACTTTTTCAGCTATACCTCACGCTGCTGATAGGTTATCTACATTAGTAGATGTAGGTCTTGGTTATGTTAAATTAGGCCAACCAGCACCAACACTATCTGGAGGCGAGGCTCAAAGAGTAAAATTAGCGACTGAGTTATCAAAAAGAGCAACAGGTAAAACTTTATATTTAATTGATGAGCCAACTACAGGTTTAAGTTTTTACGATGTCCATAAATTAATGGATGTCATACAACGTTTGGTTGATAAAGGTAATTCAGTAGTTGTTATTGAACATAATTTAGATGTTATTAGATGTTCAGATTGGATAATTGATTTAGGTCCTGATGGAGGAGATAAAGGTGGTGAAATTATTGTAGAGGGTACTCCTGAAGATGTTGCAATACATCCGAGAAGCCATACTGCAAAATACCTCAAAAAAGTCCTAAAATAGGCCATTTTTTAGTTGTATTTCTTCGTATTGTATTTTTATTCGTTATAATTTAGTCTTATTTAAAATTTCTGAAAGTTCTTTCTAAGCCTATTTTCTGGGGATTTAGACCATGAAATCCATTCTAAATCATTATGCTTTCTTAATATTTACTCTTGAAATACATATTATTTCTATTAATGAGATCGAATGGAAAGGTGCAAAATGAGTTTAAAGTTTTTACATTTACATTTGCATGGTTTAATTCGTTCTAAAAATCTTGAGCTAGGTAGAGATTCAGATACTGGAGGACAAACAAAATACGTATTAGAATTAGTTAAAAGTTTAGCTAATACTCCTGAAGTAGACCAAGTAGATTTAGTTACTCGTTTTATTAATGATAGTAAGGTTGATAATGATTATTCTAAAGAACAAGAATTCGTTGAACCTGGCGTAAAAATTTTAAGATTTAAATTTGGGCCTAACAAATATTTAAGAAAGGAATTACTTTGGCCTTATTTAGATGAATTAACTGAAAGTTTATATGCTTATTATAAAAAAACGAATAATAAGCCAAATTGGATTCATGCACATTATGCAGATGCTGGATATGTAGGAGTTAAATTAAGTCAATATCTTAAAGTCCCATTGATTTTTACTGGTCATTCCTTAGGAAGAGAAAAAGAAAGGAAATTGCTCGATGCAGGTTTAAAAACAAATCAAATAGAAAAGCTATACTTTATAAGTAAGAGAATACAGGCTGAAGAAGAAGCTTTAAAATTTGCAGATGTTGTTGTTACAAGTACTAAACAGGAATCTGTCCATCAATATTCTCAATATCATTCGTTTTCTTCGCGAAAAGCTAAGGTAATAGCTCCTGGAGTTGATCATAAAAAATTTCATCATATTCACTCAACAACTGAGACTTCTGAAATAGATGACATGATGCTTCCTTTTTTAAAGGATTTAAGAAAGCCTCCTCTATTGACAATTGCTAGAGCTGTAAGAAGAAAAAATATTCCAGCTTTAGTAGAGGCATACGGAAGATCTGAAAAATTAAAACGAAAGACTAATTTAATTTTGGTATTGGGTTGTCGTGATAGTACTTCAAAACTTGATTCCCAACAAAGAGATGTTTTTCAAAAGATTTTTGAAATAATTGATAAGTATAATTTGTATGGAAAAGTAGCTTATCCAAAAAAACATACTCCAGCTCAAATACCCTCTTTATATAGGTGGGCAGCTAGTAGAGGAGGATTATTTGTTAATTCAGCTTTAGCAGAACCATTTGGCTTAACATTATTAGAAGCCTCTTCCTGTGGGTTGCCAATTGTTTCCACAGACGATGGTGGTCCAAAAGAAATTCAATCAAAATGTAAAAATGGGTTACTGGTTGACGTGACTGATATTAATAAATTCAAAGGCATGATTGAAAAAGGTATTGCTAATACTTCTGAATGGAAAATCTGGAGTAGAAATGGTATTGAAGGTGTTCATAGACATTTCAGTTGGAACACTCATGTTCGTAGTTATTTAGCAACACTCACAGATAAATATCAAACATCTAGTATTAGTTCATCATCTGCTATTAAACAAAGTTGTTTAAAAGGAAGTTCCTCACTGATAAACCCCCATTTATCAAATACTTTTGGATCAGAATGAATTATTAATTGTTCCTTTTGAGTTTTTTTAAGTTTGAACCCTTTTTGAGATAATTTTTTCATTAATTTTGCAGTCTCTTCAAATCTAGAAGCCATTGCATCAAGAGTTGAACAGTCACTTGTTAAGCCATTATCTTTCCATGTAAAAAAACTCATAATAAATTTTTTTAGAAGTTTATTTTTAAAACTATACCGAAAATCACCAGAAATATGTTGATTGTCCAGAAATTTTCAACTATTTTTTCTTCCCTAATACCTTGCAGTTCAAAATGATGATGTAATGGTGCCATTAAAAATATTCGTTTGCCGCTATTAAATAACTTTTTTGTAATTTTAAAAAATCCTACTTGAATAATGACAGATAAAGATTCCATAATAAATATTCCTGAAAAAATAAATAAAGTGAAGAAACTATTAGTTAAGATCGAGATTGAGCCTAAAATTGCACCTATGCTCAAAGAACCTGTGTCTCCCATAAAAATTTTCGCTGGGTATCTATTAAAATTTAGAAATCCCAAACATAAGCCTGACATTGAATAACATAAAATACTAAAAATAATTAATTCCTGCTGCCCTTTGAGTAATATTTCGGTACCAAGTCCATAAAATACTATTGCACTACATCCTGAGGCTAGTCCATCAAGTCCATCAGTTAAATTAACGGAATTACTTAAGCCAACTAAAGTAAAAAAAGATATAGGTAGAATCATTATATTTGTATCTATTCCCAAGCTAGTAGATATCATAATGAATGGATTTATATAGCCTTGTGCAAAAGCCAAAAAAATAAAAATTATAGATATTAAAGATTGTAAAATAAATTTTGCGCTGGATTTTAAACCGGTATTTCTTTTATTTTTAATACTTAAATAATCATCTATTAAGCCAATAATGAAGAAACCAAAAGTACAAAAAAATATAAGCAATATTTTTATTGTATAAAAATTACTACTTAGGAGTAAAAGTAAAATTAAAAAAGGAATTATTATAAATACCCCTCCAGTAGTTGGCGTATTTTGTTTATTAAAGTGCCTAGAAGGACCAGTATTCCTGATATTTTGGAATAAGCGAAATTTTGTAATTATTTTTAAACCGTGTTTTGTAGTTAATAATGAAATTAAAAAAAATAATATAAAAATTGCTAGAAAAATATAATTACTGAAAATATAAGAAGTTACTATTAATGCAAAAGTATTAAGGATGAATAACGATTTAAAGTTAAATAAATTAATCTTCCCAATCATCATCTGATGTGTCTTCTTCAGTTTTATAATCTTCTTTTTCTCCCATTAAAGCTGATAGTTCCTCTTCTTCTATTGTGCTAATTTCTTGTGAATCTCCATCTTCTTCAGCCACAAGTCTTCCTGTATTCTCTAACCAAGACAAGAGGTCAGGCTCTTCTCTCAATGGCAAGACAGGAGCTGGATCATCTCTGTGGTAACAAGTTAAGGCAGGATTAACTTCCGCTATATCATTTAATGTAAGTTTTAGTTTATCTGGGTCCATTGAAAATAATCTTCTTTATATAAGATAATACATAATTATGCACTTTAAAAATTTTGTTTGATAAAGGAAATTTAAAATACTTTTTAATTTGGCCGATTTCATTTTTAATGACTCTCTTCTTTAAACTTTATGGTCATTTCTATTCTGATGTTTTATTAATTAATAACTATCTTGTTTTATTACTAGTTTTTGGACCGGCTCTTTTAGTTACAATAATATTAGTTTTAAATAAGATTCGTAATTCTTGATTATATCAAGATTTTAAATTGTATAAGGAGGGAATTTAAATGCAGCAGGTAAAAAAGGTGGTTCTAGCATATTCTGGAGGAGTTGATACAAGTGTCTGCATTCCATACTTAAAGAATGAATATGGAATTTCCGAAGTTGTCACTTTTGTTGCCGATCTTGGGCAAGGTGAAGATTTGGAAGTGATTAAACAAAAAGCTTTAAAATCTGGCGCATCTGAATCAATGATTGGTAATTTGGTAGATACTTTTGTAGAGAGATATGCTTTTCCAGCTATTAGAGCAAATGCATTATATTCAGAAAAATACCCATTATCTACAGCTCTGGCTAGACCTTTAATTGCCGAAAAGCTTGTCAATATTGCAAGAGAATTGAATGCAGATGCAGTAGCACATGGCTGTACTGGCAAAGGAAATGATCAGGTTAGGTTTGATTTAGCTATTAATGCTTTAGCCCCTGATTTACAAATAATTACTCCTGCAAGAGAGTGGAATATGAGTAGGGAAGAAGCAATATTGTATGGAGAACAATTTGGCATTCCTGCTCCGGTATCGAAAAAATCACCATACTCAATTGATGTCAACCTTCTTGGGCGAAGCATTGAGGCTGGTTTATTAGAAGACCCAATGCAGGAACCCCCTGAAGATATTTTTGCAATGACTTCATCGATTGATGATGCACCTAACTCGCCACAAGATATAGAAATTGTTTTTAAAAATGGCTTTCCAATTGGAATTGGAAATGAATTATTAAATCCTGTAGAGATTATAAGCAAAGCTAATGATCTTGCAGGTGCCCATGGCTTTGGAAGAATAGATATGATTGAAGATAGAGTTGTTGGTATTAAGAGTAGAGAGATTTATGAATCACCTGGTCTTTTACTTTTAATTAAAGCTCATCAAGAATTAGAGACAATAACCTTAAACGCAGATGTTATCGATTTCAAAGGTACAGTTCAAAAAAAATGGGCTCAACTAGTTTATCAAGGTTTTTGGTTTGGTCCTTTAAAGCAATCTTTAGATGCATTTATTTCATCTACCCAAAGTTCGGTTAATGGAAGAGTAAAGATTAGATTACATAAGGGTAATGCGATTGTTATTGGAAGACTTTCTGAAAATAATTCCCTTTATAGGGAAGATTTAGCGACTTATAGTCAAGATGATATCTTTAACCATAAGCAAGCCGAAGGATTTATTTATATGTGGGGAATGTCTAATAAAATATGGGCAGAATCAAATTCAAAAAAATAAATAACTAAAATTTAACTGTCACTGGCTTCTTTAGTTTCAGAAGTTTCTTTTGCAGCAGCAGCTACCTGCGTATTTGGTTTTGTTTCTTGTTCTATAGATTCATCTTTAGCTTTTGTGTCGTTTTTAGGATCAGCATTTTCATCTTCTGATTTTTCTGTTTTCCCCGCATCTTTATTAGAAGATCTGGGAGTTGGTAAAGGACCTTCTTGCTTAACAGTCAAATACCTTATGACATCTTCGCCTAATCTCATGGCCTTTTCGATTTTGAAAATGTGTTGTCCATCACCTTGATGACTTAATTGTACGTAGATTCCTTCTCTATGTTTTGTGATTTGATATGCCAGTCTTCTTTTACCTCTCATTTGACTATCGAGTATTTTTCCTCCAAATTCTTCTAGAAGTTTATTGTATTTATCAATGTGATTAGTAACTTCGTCTTCCGCAATATCTGGGCGGAGGATGTACATAGTTTCGTAATAAGTTTGTTGATCGGTCATTTTTTCAGACAAGGTCTTTGGCTCATAAGAAATTAAATGAGCGTCTGGTCATTATTTACCATACATTACGATGGTCAATTAAAAAAATTAATATTAGCTTTTTGCTAAAGATATTTTTTTAATGCATTAGACATAATTTCAAAAGGCACTTCTAAACCATTTGTCCAAAATGATAGTGATTCTAATCCCTGAGCAATAAGCATTTGTGTCCCATCTATTGTTCTACATCCTTTTTTATCGCAATATTTTAATAATGGAGTTGGAGCTGGGTTGTAAATAAGATCGTAAACTATTGTTTTAGAATTTAGCGATTTCCAAAAATTTTCTCCATACGGTAATACATTATTTTCGCTATTTGGCTCTTTTTTCATGCCTACTGGTGTTGTATTGACAATCAAATCTGTTTTTTCAATCAAAGTATTAATTTGGTCATCACTATTAAGTAAACCTTTCACTTGGCTTTGATTTGTAAAATTTTTCATTAATCCATTTAAAGATTTTTCATTCCGTGAAATTATTGTAACTTTTGAGAAGTTTAGATTTATAAGCCCTTGGATTACAGATCTTGCTGCACCTCCAGAGCCTAGTACTATTCCTTCTTTTCTTGTTAAATTTAGAGCTTTTAAAGGATAAATAAATCCTTCAACATCTGTGTTTGTTCCGCTCCATTCTTGATTAGAATTTAATTTAAGAGTATTAATTGCTTTTATTGTTTTTGCGACAGGAGTTACTTCAGCACAAAGATCAAATACTTTTTGTTTGTATGGGATTGTAATATTTAAGCCTTGGCAATTAATTTTTTTCAAAGAATTGATTACTAATTTTAGATCTTCATCTTTACAAGGGATTGCTATATAAATTAAATCTAAACCTAAATGCTTTAAGGCTGCATTTTGCATTATTGGAGATAAAGAGTGAGTTACAGGATTGCCAATCAATGCAATAAATGATGTTTGACTTGTAATCATTTTTAAAAATTTTGAAAAAACTTGAAATCTGTTCGGGAACCACACCCCGTATTTGAGTAACAATAATGACGTCGATGACCGATTATGGAGAATATAAAATATGAGAATTTACCCATGGGTAAGGTTGTTGGAATCGACTTAGGAACAACTAATAGTTGTGTCGCAGTTATGGAAGGTGGTAAACCTACTGTAGTAGCAAATGCAGAGGGTTTCCGAACAACACCCTCAGTTGTTGCATATACAAAAAATAAAGACCAGCTTGTTGGCCAGATTGCAAAAAGACAAGCTGTTATGAATCCTGAAAATACTTTTTATTCTGCAAAGCGTTTCGTCGGTAGAAGGGTTGATGAAGTAAATGAAGAATCGAAAGAAGTAAGTTATTCAGTTGAAAAATCTGGCTCTAGTGTAAAATTAAAATGTCCTATTTTAGATAAACAGTTTTCTCCTGAAGAGGTAAGTTCTCAAGTTTTAAGAAAATTAGCAGAAGATGCAGGAAAATATCTTGGTGAAAAAGTAACTCAGGCTGTGATAACTGTGCCTGCTTATTTTAATGATTCTCAAAGACAGGCTACAAAAGATGCAGGAAAAATTGCTGGTTTAGAAGTACTCAGAATAGTTAATGAGCCTACTGCGGCTGCGTTGGCTTATGGTTTAGATAAAGAAAATGAAAAAATACTTGTTTTTGACCTTGGTGGAGGAACATTTGATGTTTCTGTTATTGAAGCAGGAGATGGAGTAACTGAGGTTCTCTCAACATCTGGAGATACTCATTTGGGTGGAGATGATTTCGATAAGTGTATTGTCGATCATTTAGCCAGTTCATTTAAATCAAATGAGGGAATTGATCTAAGACAAGATAAGCAAGCTTTACAACGTTTAACAGAAGCTGCTGAAAAGGCTAAAATTGAGCTTTCTAATGCTACACAAAGTGAAATAAATTTACCTTTTATAACTGCAACTCCTGAGGGGCCAAAGCACCTTGATTTGAATTTAACTCGTGCTAAATTTGAAGAATTAGCTGCTTCTTTAATTGATAGATGTAGGACTCCAGTAGAACAAGCTATTAAAGATGCAAAAATTTCTAAAAGCGAAATTGATGAGGTTGTAATGGTTGGAGGTTCATCAAGAATTCCAGCAGTATTAGATTTAGTTAAAACAATAATTGGTAAAGAACCTAATCAAACTGTAAATCCAGATGAAGTTGTAGCAGTGGGAGCTGCTATCCAGGGAGGAGTTCTTGCTGGAGAAGTTAAAGATATATTGTTGCTTGATGTTACACCACTTTCTCTTGGAGTAGAAACTTTGGGAGGAGTAATGACGAAAATGATTAATAGAAATACAACAGTCCCTACCAAAAAATCTGAAACTTATTCAACAGCTGTTGATGGCCAAACGAATGTAGAAATTCACGTTTTACAAGGTGAACGAGAGATGGCATCTGATAACAAAAGCTTAGGTACTTTTAGATTGGATGGTATACCTTCAGCCCCAAGGGGTGTCCCTCAAATTGAAGTTACATTTGATATTGATGCAAATGGTATTTTAAGTGTTACTGCAAAAGATAAAGGAAGTGGAAAAGAACAAAGTATCTCGATAACTGGCGCTTCTACTCTATCTGACAATGAAGTTGACAAAATGGTTAAAGATGCAGAATCCAATGCATCCGCAGATAAAGAAAAGAGGGAAAAAATAGATCTTAAAAACCAAGCTGAAACTCTTGTTTATCAGACAGAAAAGCAACTTGGTGAACTAGGTGACAAGATTGATGCTGATGCAAAGTCTAAAGTCGAGGAGAAGAGTAAGGCTTTAAAAGAAGCAACATCAAAAGAAGATTATGAATCGATGAAAAAGTTGTTAGAAGAACTTCAGCAAGAACTTTATGCAGTTGGTTCTTCTGTATATCAGCAACCTGGTAATCAGCCTCCTGCTGCAGGTGCTCCTGATCAGAATGAATCTAATGACAAAGGTGGAGATGACGTTATTGATGCAGATTTTACAGAGACAAAGGAAGATTAAAGGAAGTATTTTTTTAGTTCACTAGAAACCCAATTAGAGCATGTAGGGGCGAGTAAAAATCCATTTTTATAAAATCCTGTACACAAAATCAAGCCCTCTTCTAAAATTTTCTGAATTGGTGATGGTTCTCCTACTGGGCGAGATCTTATACCAAACCATTTTCTAGTAATTTTGTCTTTACTAAGCCATATAGGCTTCTGTTCTAGAAAATCAGTAAGTTTTTCGAAGACATTATCATCAGGTTTTTTATGATATTCATCTGTAGAACCAATAATAATTTTATTTTTACTTAATGGAAGAATGTTTTTACCATTAATGTTGAAATGCTTTGGTAGTGATAAAAAATCAACTTCTTTTTCATCTA
>QCLA01000022.1:0-18146 GCA_003214935.1 Prochlorococcus sp. AG-412-F02 | reverse complement strand
TCTCCGTTTTAGTTTGGGATCAGTATGTTCGCTTTTTTATGCATTTGTGTGTCTTTCAAGCCTGTCGTCAGCATCCTCTGACTACTTAAAAGTACATAAGTTTAAGATTTTACTCAAGAGTCATTGGTATAATTAAGGTTTGATAAATTTTGGAAATAAGCAAAATTTAAATTAATTTTCTTTTTTTTTAAATTTTATTACCTGCATTTGTCATGGACTCAACAAAAATATATCTTTTCTTCGGGATCAATTAAGGTGGGTTTCTGTGCCTTCTTCCACTAAAATCACTAAATCCTCTATATCTAGATCTTTGATATCCTTACCTATCTTTTGAGAAAAAAGATTCAACTTTTTTGCAGTTAATGCTAATTGTTCATAAAGAAGATCACTAAATTTTTGATCATTAAATTTTCGGGATTCATTATTACACCATTGTCTTAGAAGATTTTCCTGATCTGAGAAAAAACTATTATCGCTAGATATAGAATTCAAAATTGCAAGGCAATGCACAAGTATCCTTAAGTGATGTTTCTGCATTATTGGTAAATTCAGTTTTTCAATGCTTTGAATGGTTTGCAGAGTTAGAGAATTAGATAATGGATCAAGTGGAAAAGACATTAATTTTTACTTTTAATAAAAAAAACTCTATATTTAGGGGTATCTTTGGGTAGAGTATACAAACCTAATTGGATATAGGTTCATCTTTGGAAAAAATGGTTAATGAAAATCTAGTTAAAGATGCAGTAAAAGAACCTTACAAATATGGTTTTGTTACGGATATTGAAACTGAGAAAATTTCCAAAGGATTGAATGAAGATATTATCCGTCTAATTTCAAGCAAAAAAGAAGAGCCAGAATACCTCCTTAATTTCAGATTAAATGCCTTTAAGAAATGGCAACAAATGAAAGAACCTAACTGGGCAGAATTAGGATATGACGAAATAAATTATCAAGATATAATTTATTATTCTGCTCCCAAACAACAAGAAAAAATTTCTAGTTTGGATGAAGTTGATCCCAAACTGCTGGAAACGTTTGACAAATTAGGTATACCTCTCACTGAACAAAAGAAACTAACAAATGTTGCCGTAGACGCAGTTTTTGATAGCGTTTCTATTGCGACTACATTTAGAGAAGAACTTGCTGAACATGGAGTTATATTTTGCTCTATAAGTGAAGCAGTAAAAAATCATTCAGATTTGATAGAAAAATATTTAGGCTCCGTGGTTCCAGCTACTGATAATTATTTTGCAGCTCTCAATTCAGCTGTTTTTAGTGATGGTTCCTTTGTTTATATTCCCAAAGGCGTGACTTGTCCTATGGATCTATCTTCCTACTTCAGAATTAATAGTGGAGATTCTGGACAATTTGAAAGAACACTAATAATAGCTGAAGAATCAAGTTCAGTTAGTTATTTAGAAGGTTGCACGGCACCAATGTTCGACACAAATACGCTGCATGCGGCAGTCGTTGAACTCATTGCTTTAGATGATGCTTCAATTAAATATTCAACAGTCCAGAATTGGTATGCAGGCAATGAAGAAGGCATAGGTGGAATTTTCAATTTCGTAACCAAAAGAGGAAAATGCTTAGGCAATAGAAGTAAAATCAGTTGGTCTCAGGTTGAGACTGGTTCTGCAATTACATGGAAATACCCTAGTTGTTTGCTTTTAGGAGAAGAATCTATAGGGGAATTTTATTCAGTAGCACTTACAAATAACCTCCAACAAGCTGATACAGGCACAAAAATGATTCATATTGGACCCAAAACCAAATCAACCATAGTTAGCAAAGGGATAAGTGCCGGTAAGTCGAAAAATAGCTACAGAGGTCTGGTTAAAATGGGCACAAAAGCGATTGGAGCAAAAAATTACAGCCAATGTGATTCAATGTTAATAGGTGATCAAGCATCAGCGAATACATTCCCTTACATAACATCTCAACAACAAAATTCTGAAATTGAACATGAAGCAAGCACATGTAGAATCTCTGAAGACCAACTATTTTATCTACAAAGCAGAGGTATAGAATTTGAAGAAGCTGTTTCTATGATGGTAAGTGGTTTCTGCAGAGATGTATTTAATCAATTACCTATGGAATTTGCAGCTGAAGCAGACAAGCTCCTCGCTCTTAAACTTGAGGGATCAGTAGGTTAATTAACGAATTTGTAATTGAGATGCAAACTAAAATGAAAGAATCAGAACCAATATTAGAAGTTAATAATCTCTTTGCATCTACGGATAATTTACCAATTTTAAAAGGCGTTTCTATAAATGTTTATCCTGGTCAGATCCATGCAATTATGGGTAGGAATGGATGTGGAAAAAGTACTCTCTCAAAAATTATCGCAGGACATCCCTCATACAATATTACTAAAGGTGAGATAAATTTTTTAGGAAAAAATGTAAACTCTTTAGAACCCGAAGAAAGAGCACAATCAGGAATTTTTCTTGGTTTCCAATATCCAATAGAAATACCGGGAGTAAGTAATCTTGAGTTTCTTCGAGTTTCAACAAACGCTAGAAGAAAATTTCTTAAACAAGAAGAATTAGATACTTTCGATTTTGAAGATTTAGTTAAAGAAAAATTAGAACTAGTAAAAATGGATTCTGCATTCTTATCAAGAAGTGTAAATCAAGGTTTTTCTGGAGGTGAAAAGAAAAGAAATGAAATACTTCAAATGGCGTTACTAAATCCCGCAATTGCAATTTTAGATGAAACCGATTCAGGTTTAGACATTGATGCTCTTAGAATAGTTGCTTCAGGAATTAAGAAAATATCTAATAATAAGATGGGAATCATTTTAATTACTCACTATCAAAGATTATTGAACGAGATAAAACCTGACTATGTACACGTCATGTCAGATGGTCAAATTATAAAAACTGGCGGAAGCGACCTTGCTCATGAACTTGAAAAAAATGGCTATGAATGGACTGACAACTTTGTAAAAGAAAACTAAATCAATGCAAATTATTGAAAAGATAAAAACAAATAAGCTACTTAGTAATCCAACAGAGATACAAAAAATTTGTCTTGAGAAATTACAATCAAACCCTCTACCAAATCCTAAAAGTGATTTATGGAGGCTTTCAAATAAATCAAAATTTTTAAATTTTTTAGATTTTTCACTAAATGGCAGCAGTACTAATTTTGAATTCCCTTATCAAAATAATTCTGAAAATATCATTAGATTAATAATTGGTGAGAATAGTCAAATAAACATAAAGAGCGAAAATTATTCTATAAATGAATTAAATAATGAAGAATTAATAGCATATATTAAACAAAATCTTTCTTCATTTGATCAAAACGAAAATTGGAGCGACCTCTTAAATCTCTGTTTAAGTTGTGAACAAAATATCTTAGGTTTAAGAATAAAAGGGAAACAAATTCCTCCTCTTGAAATCCTAAGTCATGCAACACATAATTCTATTAATGCAAAAACATTAATATTAATCATCGAAAAAAATTGCAATCTTGACTTATTACAAATTAATCTCGGGACAGAAAACTCTTCACTATCTCAATCAACCTACTTCTGTTTAGAGGCAAATAGTTCTGTCAACCATGGCATGGTTGCCTATGGAGAAAATAAATCCAATCTATTAAATTCTCTAAATGTTATTCAAAAACAAAATAGTGAATATAACTTAGGATCACTACATTTTAAATTCAATTATGCAAGATTTGAAATTCGCATAAAACAATCATTAGGTAATGCCAAAACAAATATCAAAGGCATGCAAATCACAAAAAATGATGAACAAATAGCAACTTATACAAAAATAGAATTTAATGGGCCAAATGGTTTTTTAGATCAAATCAACAAATCATTAGCAGATGATAGTTCACATGCAATCTTTGAGGGTTCAATAATCGTTCCGAAAATAGCCCAAAAAACTGATGCTTCTCAATTAAGCAGAAATCTACTTTTATCAAATCATGCACAAATAGATACAAAACCCCAGCTAGAAATCATTGCCGACGATGTAAAATGCAAACATGGAGCCACAATTTCACAATTAAACGAAGAAGAACTTTTTTATATGAGATCAAGAGGCCTCACACTAGCAGAAGCCAGTAAGCTACAATTAGGTTCCTTCTGTAAAGAAATAATTTCTTTTATTCCCGTTCCAAAAGGTAGATGGGATTTACTTAATAAACTTTTAAAACAGGATTAATGGAAGCGATTCACAATTTACCTGAAGTTTCAAAAAAAGATTTTCCGCTATTAGAAAACAATAGTAAAAGCAATAACACAATTATTTATCTAGACCATGCTGCGACTACACAAAAACCTATACAAGTACTGAAGAAAATTGATGAATATTATAGAAACTTTAATGCAAATGTTCATAGAGGCGCCCACCAATTAAGTGCAAAAGCAACAGAAGAATTTGAAAATTCGAGGTCTGTAATTAGTAAATATTTAAATGCCAATTCATCTAAAGAAATTATTTTTACTAGAAACGCAACTGAAGCTATAAATTTAGCAGCAAGATCATGGGGAGAATTTACATTACAAGAAAATGATGAAATTATTTTATCCATTATGGAGCATCATAGTAACATTGTTCCTTGGCAAATGGTTGCTGCAAAAAAAAAATGTCGACTGAAATTTATTGGAATAGATAAAAATGGGAAATTAGATATTAATGATTTCAAATCCAAATTAACATCCAAAACAAAGATAGTTAGCCTTGTACACATAAGTAACACTTTAGGTTGCTGTAATCCAATCAAAGAAATAACAAACTTAGCAAAGCAAAAAGGTTCTTTAGTTCTTCTCGATGCATGTCAGAGTTTAGCTCATCAAAAGATCGATGTTATTGATCTAGGAATAGATTTTTTAGCAGGTTCAGGTCATAAATTATGTGGTCCAACAGGAATAGGTTTCCTTTGGTCCAAAAAAGAAATATTAGAAAAAATCCCTCCATTGTTTGGTGGAGGCGAAATGATTCAAGATGTCTTTGAAGAAAGCAGTACTTGGGCAGAACTGCCTCATAAATTCGAAGCAGGAACTCCAGCCATTGCAGAAGCGATAGGGCTTGCAGAAGCTATAAATTATATAAAGAATGTTGGATTAGATAATATCCATCAATATGAAAAGACTATTACAAAATACTTATTTGAAAAATTAAATCAAATAGAGGATATTGAAATTATTGGTCCACCTCCCGAGATAGATACAAAAAGGGCATCACTAGCTACTTTCTATGTCAAAAAAATACATTCTAACGATATAGCTGAAATTCTTGATTCAAAAGGAATCTGTATAAGAAGCGGACATCATTGTTGTCAACCTCTTCATAGACACCTCGGAATTAATTCAACAGCAAGAATTAGCATGAACTTCACAACCAACAAAGATGATATTGATATATTTATAGACAAATTAAAAGAGACTATTAATTTTCTAAAAATAAATTCTTAAATCTTTAAAACTTTATTTAAAAAATCTTCGGTTTTTTGAATAACTGTTTTTTTATTTTCAATATATTTAAACCCATGGCCCTCATTTTCAAAAAAAACAAATTCTGAAAGTTTATTATTAATCAGCTTTTTTTGAACTTTTAATGTTTGTTTATATGAAATAACTGAATCTTTTTTACCATGAAATAATAATATTGGCTTTTTCAAATTACTCATTTTATTTATTGGTGATCTAGTATTGTAATCGCTAAAATATTCATCATAATTACCTACTAGAGAATTTAAATAATATTTTTCAAATCTATGAGTATTGAGATACATATCCTCTAAATCAATTACAGGATATTTGCAAATAGCAGCTTTGAAGACATTCCCTTCACAGAGAGAATTAAGGGCAGTTAAGCCACCAGCACTATTTCCAAAAATTACAATATTTTCACTATCAACTAGATCTAATTTTACTAATTCAAGAACTAATGCTTTGCAATCGTAAGAATCAACAATTCCCCATTGATAATTTAATCTCTCTCTATACTCCCTACCAAAACCTGATGATCCGCCATAATTAACTTCAGCAACAAAAAACCCTTTTGCTACCCAATATTGAACGTCAGCATTGTAAGATCCATCGAAATTTGCAGTAGGGCCACTATGAGCTCTTATCAAAAGTGGTGGCTTATTAAACCTTGCAACTAAAGGCCTATAAAGAAAAGAATGTGTAGATTGATTATCAAAGCCTTTAAACCAAAAAGCTTCTGGTTTTGAACAATCCACTATAGATTCATTCGATACCTTGTTGAGGGCATTTAAGGAGATTAAATCTCCAAAATCAATTTCAATTAAATTACCCAAAAAATCAGAACCATAACCTTTTAAAGCTAATTTTTTATCAAAAGCACCAAAATCACTGACGGAAGAAAATGGTAAACAAATCTCTTGTATAAACTTAAGATCTTGATATTGCTCTATGAGCCACAAGTTACCTTTTTTTGCCAAACAAAATAAATTTTTGAGGGCCCCAGAAAAAAAAGTTATTCCAGAAACCCATTGGGGTGAACCATATTCAAATAACTTTTTCTTTATTCTTTTCTTGATAACAATATTGTGAATTTCACTTACATCAATAAATAATAAATTCCACCAACCAGAGCTATCTT
Organism: Prochlorococcus sp. AG-412-F02; assembly: GCA_003214935.1. GTDB lineage: Bacteria > Cyanobacteriota > Cyanobacteriia > PCC-6307 > Cyanobiaceae > Prochlorococcus_A. Next base: position 11,553 of record QCLA01000022.1, on the reverse strand, counting down.
CAGAACATACTAGCAGTTTTTCACTTATCCAATAAGGTTGAAAAAAAGAAACTTTTCTATTCCCATTGATAACTAAATTTGCAAACTTTTTTATTATTTTTATCTCCCCATCATCTACTTCAGCAAAAAAAAGATCATTTTTTTCCCATGGCATATGTGAAGTATCCCACTCTAGCCAAGAAAATAAGTTATTTGAAATATTAGAAGATAAATCTCCAGCAAAATTATCAAATTTTTTTATTTGTTGAATATCTTGTTTTGTTTTGTTTAAATCTAACGAAAACAAATAATCTGTATTTTTAATCTCACAAATACCATACAATATATTTTTTTCATTAATAACAAATGAAGAATCAAAATTTCCATCTATTGTTTTAGATAGTTGCCTAGCTTCTTGAACTGGAACGAGATATTTTTTTTTACTTCTATCTATTAATTTAATGCCTTCAAAAGACTGAAACCATATTGCCTTTGAAAACTGATCGATCCATATCAGATAAAAAAAATTTTTAATTTGTAAGCATTGATAAGATTTACCACCATATCCATGAAAATTACTTTTTAAATTAAATTCATCTCCAGTTAATTGTTGGGGTAAAGCATCTTTATCATTAAATGGTCTAGCAAAAATAGCATTATTTAAATTGTTGTCATTACTAACAACATCTACCCAAAAAATCATATTCCCAATAATTGATAACTCTTTAAAAGCTATATTTCTACGTTCTCCTTGTCCAATTTTTAGTGTAGCAACATTACTCATTTAGAAAACTATATAGAAAGTGAATTAAAAGTGCTAATATTTTTATAGTTTAACTGCTCATTAGATAATTTTTGATTTAACGTGGCAAACCATTTTTCACAACTTGCAAAAAAGTCAAGATCAAATGGCAAGTCGAACAAAATTGCGAAAGAACAGACAGGAAAACCATCGCTAGAAATTTATACACTTGGTGATAAAATTTTAAGGGAAAATTCTAAAAGAATCAGTAAAGTTGACGACGACATTAGAAATTTAGCTAGAGAAATGCTTCACAGCATGTATGCCGCAAAAGGGATTGGACTTGCTGCACCACAAATTGGCATTAATAAAGAGCTACTTGTCATTGACGTCAATTTTGAAGATTCAGCTGCGGAGCCTTTAATTTTAATAAATCCAGAAATTACAGATTATGGCACAACTCTCAATTCATACGAAGAAGGTTGCCTCAGTATCCCAGGGGTTTACTTAAACGTAGTAAGACCATCTACTATAAAATTGAAATTTAGAGATGAAATGGGGAGGCCGCGTAAAATGAAAGCAGATGGACTTCTTGCAAGATGTATTCAACATGAAATGGACCATCTAAATGGCGTATTATTTGTTGATCGAGTTACTTCAAAAGAAGATTTACATAAAGAACTCACAAAAGAAGGATTTCACGAAAAAGATGTGATTCCTATCAATTAATTTAATGACCGAAACAACAATATTTCAAAAGATAATTAATGGAGATATTCCTTGCAAAAAACTTCATGAAGATGAATTGTGTATTGCATTTAATGATATTGCAGCTCAAGCTCCAGTCCATTTTTTAGTTATTCCTAAAAAACCAATACAAAGTTTATTAGAGTGCATGGAACAGGATAAAGACTTATTAGGTCATCTATTATTTATAGGCAGCAAAATAGCTAAGTCTAAAAATTTAAATAATTGGCGAACAGTTATTAATACAGGAGAAGAATCTGGGCAAACAGTTTTCCATTTACATATTCACTTTATTTCAGGAAGAAAAATGAATTGGCCTCCAGGCTAAGTCTCTCGAAAAAAAAATTTATTAGCTATAAATAAATAAAAATAAAAATGAATACCCCAGAATCATTAAATACAGAACCTAAGATTTTTTTAAATTTAATTACACAATTTTGGGAAAACTTAGATGATTCTAAAAAAATACTGCTTACTAAAATATGGAAAGTATTAACCTACAAATGGCAATTACAAATTTTATTCAATTTGCCCTTTTTATTATGGTTGGTTCTGGATAAATCAATAACAAAAGTACATGATTTTGATGTGGCGATTTTAAGTTATCTTAACCTTCCTGAATGGGTAATTTCATTTATAGGCTTTGGTAAATAAGCTTAAAACAGATATAATCTAATTAAGAAAAACTTAGCGATAGAATGAATAAAGTAGTAGAAAATAAATCCAAATTGATATATCAATTACAAAGATTAAGAAGATTATCCCAACCATTTTTTCTTCCTATCGATCAATGCAATGGTTTTCAATTTATCTGGCTTTTAATATCACTTTTATTTTGTGTAGGAGGAGTAGTACTTGTAGGTCTGACCGGAATAATTAGTGTTTTTGAGAATATTCAACCAATCTTGCTTGACAAATATTTTGGTGGAGTAGTAAATACTGTTAATTCAATTTGGTCGAGTAGTTGGGGATTATTATTCTCAGGACTATTTCTTGTGGGATCCGGAAGTTTTTTTAGTTTAAGACGTCAATTAAAAAATCGTCGTTGGTTACATTGGTTATTTCTAGCAATTATTGTATTAATGCTTTTAGCTGTAAATGGTATAAATGCAGGAATTGGCTTTATTGCTAGGGACCTCACCAATGCATTAGTAGAAAAACAGGAAGAGGGATTCTACAGAATATTAGGAATTTACGCTTGTTGTTTTGCGGTAGCTCTACCTATTCGCGTTTCTCAAATATTTTTTACATACAAATTAGGAATAATTTGGAGAGAATGGCTTTCAAAAAGTTTAGTGAAAGACTATATGACTAACAAAGCTTATTATCAATTAAACCCAAATGATGAAGAAGAAACTGATGTAGATAATCCAGATCAGAGAATAACAGATGATACCAGAGCATTTACGGGACAAAGTCTATCTTTTACATTAGGGATTTTCGATGCACTACTAACATTTTCTCTTAATATTCTTATTTTATGGAGCATCAGTAGGACGTTAACCTTCTCATTATTTGGTTATGCGGCATTCGCAACTTCTATTCTATTAATCGCTGGTAAAAACCTTGTAAAGATAGATTTTGATCAACTTAGATATGAAGCAGATTTTAGATATGGCCTAGTCCATATTAGAGACAATGCTGAATCAATAGCCTTTTATTCAGGAGAAAATCCTGAAAGAAGTGAAACAGAAAGGCGATTAGGTGAAGTTGTTAGAAACTTTAACCTACTGATAATTTGGAGGGTAATAATTGATGTAATGAGAAGATCAATTAATTATGCGGGAAACTTCTTTCCATATCTAATAATGGCAATACCTTACTTTCAAGGAGATATAGATTATGGTCGTTTTATCCAAGCAAGCTTTGCCTTTGGTATGGTAGAGGGTTCATTATTTTTTATTGTTAATCAAATAGAAGAACTAGCAAAATTTACTGCTGGTATTGGAAGATTAGAAGGATTTCAATCAAAAGTTGAAGCTATAAGTCAAATTCAGCCGAAAAGCAATCAAAACATTATTTCTGATTATTCATCAATACTTATTAATAATGCTGATCTTTTCCCTCCAGGATCAAATAAGTCCATTATCAAAAATTTAAATCTAAGCATTGAAGCCAAACAATCCCTCTTAGTTGTAGGCCCTTCTGGATGCGGGAAAACATCATTATTAAGAATGATAAGTGGTTTATGGGAACCAGATAAAGGTGTAGTAAAAAAGCCAAAAACGGGAGACTTATTATTTATCCCTCAAAAACCTTATATGCTATTAGGCTCTTTAAGAGAACAATTATGTTACCCAACAGAAGTTGCAAAATATAGTGACGAACAATTAACATCGGTCCTTAATGAAGTTAATTTAAAAACTCTAGTTGATCGTTATCCTAACCTTGATATTAAACAAGATTGGCCAAGAATTCTCTCTTTAGGTGAACAGCAAAGATTAGCTTTTGCAAGACTACTTCTTAATTCACCTAGCTTTGCAGTTTTAGATGAAGCAACAAGTGCGTTAGATATTGAAACTGAAAAAAAATTATATAATTTACTCCAAGAAAGAGAGCTTTCATTAATTAGTGTTGGCCATAGACCAAGTTTAAAAGATTTTCATGAAAACATTTTAGAATTAAATGGAAAAGGAGATTGGAAATTATTTACTGCTGATAAGTATAATTTTAAGGATTAGGAAAAAAACATGAAATCTAAAGAAGAACAAATTAATTCAGAAAATATTAATGAAACAAATTCGAGTTCTAAAGAAGAACAAATTAATTCAGAAAATATTAATGAAACAAATTCGAGTTCTAAAGAAGAACAAATTAATTCAGCAAATATTAATGAAATTGAAAAAGATTATAATTTTGGATGGAGTCGTTATTCGGAAATAACAAATGGAAGATTCGCAATGCTTGGTTTTATAGCAATAATTTTAATTGAATTATTTAGCGAACAATCATTTTTAAAATGGGCAGGAATTTTATAGTTAATCATCAAATCTAGAACTGTTATCTCTAGGCTTATTTTTCTTGGAGCCAACAGTATATCTACCAGATTGATTTTTTGACGTAGATCTTCCTTCGTTGGTTGTTCTTCGAGGCTGACGAGTTTTTTTTACTTCATCAATATTTTGGAATGAGGCATCTTCGATTTTTTCACGTTTAGTTTGAGGTCTAATAGAAGGCCTAGTAGATTTATTAGATATTTTAGGAGAAGGAGTAGTTGAGGATCTATTGGATTGTCTAGAAACTGATTGATTAGCTTTAGGTCGTGAGCCTCTTCGAACTTCGTTACGAGATTCACTACGTCTGTCACCAAAGTCATTTCTTATTGATTCATTACCACTTCTATCTTCAAAGCGAGACCTCCCTCTTGGCTCGTCATTTTCAAATTGATTAACTTCTCTTGAAGATCGCCTTCTTCTTGGCTCGTCATTTTCAAATTTATTAACTTCTCTTGAAGATGGCCTTCTTCTGCTTACTGCAGACTCAGGTATAGCTCTCGATAAATTACTTCTACGAGATCTCCTATCCTGGTAATTTTCTTCCAGATCATCTTCTTGAGGTTTAAATCTTCTGGATGGCCTTTCAAAATCTTCAAACTGATCATATTCATCTTGAAATCTATTCCTGGAAGGATTTCTTGGCATATTAGGTAAATCATCATCTTCAAAATAAGATGATCTTCTAGCCTGATCAGTGGCAATTCCCCTTAAGCGAACACTTTCATAGGCAAAGAAAACTGTCGTTCCAGCTAATAAAAATTGACCAAATTGAAGAATAGGATCTAATCTCCAGCCTTGAAAAAATAATATCCCACCACATAAAAGACCAATTGCTGCAAAGAAAACATCATAATCACGAGCTAATGCAGGTTTAAAAGACCTTAAAAAATAAAGGCCACCTCCACTAACAGCAAGAACTATTCCTACAATACTGGCCCAGTTGAGACTAGCATTGACCACATTCTTTCTCCAATAACTTATTTTTTAAAGGTGAAGCAAATCACCCATATATATAGTGTACTTAAAACTTCTACAAAAACTAGCGTCTTCCAGTAGAAGTACGATCAAGGGAATCTTTCTGGCTGACAAAAATCAAAAATGCAGTGGCTGGAACAACGATAAGTACGGCAGCGGCGATAAAACTGCCTAACATTCCAACGGCAGAATTATTAGCGACTTGAGATGAGACATCAGCGGCTAGTAATAAATTTGAGATTTGAAGCACTTTTGAAAGATTTAATTCTCAATTTATAATACGAATTAAATACTAATTAATGTGTTATTTATTAAGATGAATTAAATAATTGTGATTTCATTGTTTAAAAACTATCTGGAAATTTTAGATATTACGTTAGGAATTTTTCTATCATTTCTAACAATAGTTTTTTTAATAAGATTAATCCTTACTTGGTACCCAAAAGTTGATTTACATAAGGGGTTATGGTTATTAATTTCTATACCATCAAGTTCTATTCTAAATTTAACAAGGAAATTAATTCCTCCGATAGGAGGAGTTGATATAGGACCTGTTATTTGGATTGGGATTATAAGTTTTATAAGAGAAATTTTAGTTGGTCAACAAGGACTAATAAAACTAGCAATGCATAAAACCCTTATGTAAAACAAATTGATGGGTTTTAATAATTAGGTAATAATTCTTCCTCAACATATTTTGTATGAATTCTCCCTTCCCTAAATTTTGTTTTATTAAGGAGAGTTAAATGAAAATTAATTGTTGTAGGAATTCCTGTTACAGCACATTCATTCAAAGCCCGATTCATACGTTTAATAGCAGTATTACGATCTTTACCCCAAACTATTAATTTACCTATTAAGGAGTCATAAAACGGAGGGATTTCATAACCAGTATAAACATGACTATCAACTCTTACACCAGGACCTCCAGGAGGAAGCCATCCAGTTATTTTGCCAGGTGAAGGACGAAAATTATGCGAAGGATCTTCCGCATTAATTCTGCATTCAATAGCATGCCCATTTAATTGAATATCATCTTGGTTAAATTCTAAATTTTCTCCCCCCGCAATTTTAATTTGTTCAGCTATAAGATCAACACCAGTAACCATTTCAGTCACTGGATGTTCTACTTGAATCCTAGTATTCATCTCCATAAAGTAAAAATTATTGTTGTCATCAACTAAAAATTCAACAGTCCCAGCTCCTTCATAACCTATGCTTTTTGCAGCAGCAATGGCTGCATTCCCCATCTTTTTTCTAAGGTCAGAGTTAATTGCAGGACTAGGAGACTCTTCTAATAATTTTTGATGTCTTCTTTGAACAGAACAATCTCTCTCTCCTAAATGCACTACATTCCCAGCCCTATCGGCAAGAATTTGTATTTCTACATGTCGTGGCTTCTTTATAAATTTCTCCATATATAGACCATCATTACCAAATGCAGCTTCTGCTTCACCTTGTGCTGCTTTAAACATTCTTTCTAAATTTGTTTTATTCTCCACTAATCTCATCCCTCTTCCTCCACCACCAGCGGTAGCTTTAATAATTACTGGATAGCCAATTTCATCTGCTAATTTGTACGCTTCATCTACATTAGATAATAAACCTTTACTTCCAGGGACTGTTGGGACACCTACCCTATCCATAGTTTCTTTAGCTGTAGATTTATCTCCCATAGATCTAATAGCTTTTGGAGATGGACCAATAAAAACTATGCCATGATCGTTACACATTTCAGCAAATTTATCATTTTCAGCGAGAAATCCATAGCCAGGATGAATAGCGTCAACTCCTCTTGATGTAGCAGCGGCTAAGATATTTGGAATATTTAGGTAACTCTTATTACTTAATGAATCTCCAACACAAACTGCTTCATCTGCAAGCTGAACGTGCAATGCTTTTTTATCTATGGTGCTAAAAACAGCAACGGTTGCAATACCTAGTTCTCTACAACTTCTAACAATTCGTAAAGCTATTTCTCCACGATTAGCAATTAAAACTTTTTCAACCATTACGCAAATTAAATTGAAGAAATGAAAAGGATTTAAAATAACAATACTCTGCCAAAGTATTAAACAAAATGTTTTTAGTAATCAGAGGACATTTTTTACAATACAACCTAGAACGTTATATATGGCTAATTATTTGTTTAATGCAATAGAACAATATTTTCACCAATGTAGATAAATGACAAAATTTTAAGTAAAAATATCTAAAAAATTTTCGCAAACATCATATTTAAACTAACAACCCTATTCCATACAATCATGTATGATATATCAGTGGTTTACGAACTCTGCTGTGATCGAAAACCTCTTGCGGACGTGGCGGAATTGGTAGACGCGCACGTCTAAGGAGCGTGTGGCTTCGGCCTTGCGAGTTCAAGTCTCGCCGTCCGCATGTAATGTCTTTTGGATTAGCTGCAATGAAAAAAGAATCAGTTGCAGTAGTAATCATTACCAATGGGCCTGGTGAGTTATCAACTTGGGTAAGGCCAGTCGTAGATAATTTGAATCAAATAAATGATTCATTAAAAGACAAAAAGAAATATGATTTCTCTATTAGACTAGTTCTTGTTCCATGCCCAAACTCTACGGGTAAAGAATTTGAAGTTGCAAAGTCATGGAAAAAGTTTGAATTAGTTACAAAGGCAAAAACTTTTTGGAATTTATTAATATTGCCATCTGCTTTTGCAAGTTGGCCCAAAAAAGGTATTGTAATTTTTCTTGGTGGAGACCAATTTTGGAGTATTTTGTTAGCAAAAAGATTAGGGTATATCAATATCACATATGCAGAATGGATTTCAAGATGGCCTCAATGGACAAATATAATCGCAGCAATGAATGGAAAAGTAAAAAAATTACTGCCAAAAAAATACAGATATAAATGCACAATTATTGGAGATTTGATGGCAGATATAAAATTTAAAAGTGAAGTCTCCTTTAAAAATCAAGGGAAAAAATATATTGCATTATTACCTGGCTCGAAAAAATCTAAGCTTTCAGTAGGGATTCCTTTCTTTTTAGAAATGGCTGATCATATTGCTGAACAAAATAAAAATATAGATTTTATTATTCCTATTGCTCCAACCACAAATAAAAATGAATATTTATTTTTCCAAAGCGATAAAAACCCTATTGCAAATTATTACTCTTCCAAAATAAAAACAATTAAAAATATAAGCAATTCTATTTTTGATGATGTTATTGAAACCTCAAAAAATACTAAAATTTATCTAATCGATAAACATCCCTGTTATGAAGTATTGAAAGAATGTGACCTGGCAATAACCACAGTCGGAGCAAATACTGCAGAATTAGCTGCAATTGCTCTACCTATGATAGTTGTGCTACCAACTCAGCATTTAAATGTAATGAATGCATGGGACGGTATTTGGGGAATAATTGGGAAAATACCATTCATAAATAAACTCTTAACTTTAATTATCAAAAATTGGACCTTAAAATCGAAAAAATTTTTTTCCTGGCCCAATATAAAAGCAAGAAAGTTGATTGTCCCAGAAAGAATAGGAGATTTTTCACCTAAACAAATTGCTAAAGAAGCAGAATTCCTAATGAATAATCAAGAAAATTTGCACAATATAAAAGATAATTTAATACAACAAAGAGGGGGAAACGGTGCAGTGAAAAAACTTGCTTATATAATTTTTGATTCAATAAAAAAGCTTAGTTAATTACCAAGGATCCTCAATATCGAGCTTATCTGGTTTTTGGTTTTCTTTATCTAAATTCTTATCCTCTATTGGTTCTATATCTAATGGTTCTGCCGCTCTTTGAATCGGCCTCTTAGATGCCAACTTGGATCTAAATTTCTTTTTTTGTTGAAATTCAATATTGTTTACTTCCTCGATTGGATTATCTTCAGGAACTTGATATTCCCTTTGGTCAGAATAATCATTGTCCAAGTAAAGCTTTTTTTTATTCTTAATTTCTTCTTTTGAAGACTCTACTTCAACATACTCAAATTCTTCATCATAATCATCTTCATCCAAAACTTCTTCTTCAAATTCTTCAACTAAATTATTTTGTTCTTCTCCTTCTGAGCCAGCCAATAGTTGATTTTCTACTGGTACAAGATTTCCTGCGTATCTATTTGCCTCTCTTTCTTCCCAGGAAGAGCCTCCGACTCCCAGTTTCTCTAATAAGCCGCTACTTAATTGATTCAACTTCTCTTCAGCACCTTCATAAACAATGATCCTATCAGTACCACTACTAACTATTTCCTCGACAGGAATTTCCCAAGTACTTAAAACACCTTCACCTAAAATAGGTACACCAACTGCTCCCATCACAAGAGAAATTAAATCCCCAGTCTCAATATCGAAAGAAAACCCAAGTACTCTGCCTAAAAGTTGACCAGATTCTGTAATGACTTGGCAATTTATTACTTTTCCATATCTTTCAGGAGCAAAACCAGAACTCAATGAATCTAAAGAATCAACTAAAATTACATCACCAACCTGCTTTATACTTTCTAATGGCATCCATTTTGGTAAACCTGGTAAAAATCTTGTAAGTGGATTATCTCTCAGACCCAAGGCAACTACTTCTCTTCTGTCAATATCAACAACAACTTCACCTACCACTCCGAGTCGTCTACCCGTATCAGTCGTAATAACTTGGGTTCCCATCAATTCTGACCTCAACCATAAGCGTTCGGTTGGGACGGAATTGCGGCGATTATTATTGGTGGATGTGTTAGACAAACTCATTAATAACTTTCTGTCATTCTGACGTATAAATGTAACAAATTGTGGTCATGCTGCATTTGGTAATCCAACAACTTGAGTATTAGCACCCCTTGCTTGAGCAACACCAATTGTTCGTTCAGATGCACTTATCATAGGCCTTCTATGACTTACGACTATAAATTGAGCATTTGAAGACTGATTGGTTATTAATTTTGACAGCCTTTCAACATTAATACCATCTAAAAAGCTATCTACCTCATCTAATACATAAAAAGGTGAAGGCTTATATTTTTGCAAAGCAAATAAAAAACTTAAAGCAGTTAATGATTTCTCACCCCCAGACATGGATGCTAATCTTCTAACATTTTTTCCTTTAGGGTGAGCAACTAAAGTTAAACCTCCTTCCAAGGGAGAATTAGGGTTTTCAAGCTGAAGGAAGCCATCTCCGTCAGATAAATTAGCAAAAATCTCCCTAAAGTGTTTATCAACTTCTACAAATGCTTGCATAAATGCTTCTTGACGCATAGTTGAAACAGTTTCGATTCTCAGTAACAACTCAGATCTCTCATTAGATAGGATTTCTAATTTCTCTTGCAAAGCATTTAATCTCTCAGTTAATTCTTCTAATTCATCTAGCGCCAGCATATTTACAGGTTCTAAGCTTTCTAATTTTGCATTTATCTTTGAAATATCCGATTGCAAAGAATCAAGACTTTTGTCTTGATATTCTCCAAAATCTGGTAAGGGACTAGGTAAATCTTTTTTATAATTTTCTAGCTTGATAGTCTCACTCCTAATCTCTTCTTTCAAAGAATTCATATCTCTCTCAAGATATTCGAGCTTCAATAGAAAATTATTATGTTCTTGCCTTTTATTTGAAATTGAAGAGTTCAATTCATCTCTTTTCCTTCTCAATAAACCGAAATCCTTTTCAAGTGATTTTTTTTGATCATCAAGGATTACAAGTTCTTTTTTAAATTTATCTCTTTTTTCTATCCATTCACTATGAGCATTTGCAAGATCTTTCACAGATGAATGTAAGTTTTTTTCTTGCAATGATATAAGCTTTAATGAATTTTTTATGCGTTCTTGATCTAAAGCAAATTGATTCTTTTTATTCATTAATTTATCTCTCTCTTGAATAAGCAATTCAAGTTTTTTATCTAGAGTATTAAAATCATTATTAAAATTTACTAATGATGATTTTTGATTCTTTTCATAATTATCTTTAAGAATTATTTGTAACTCATCAAACTTATCTTGATGGGGCTTCAATTTATTTTGAATGCGATCCAATTCTTTTTCTAATAAATTATTTGAACTATTCAGTTTATTTACTCTCGAATTACAATCTTCTATTCTTTGGGTTATAACCTTCAGGGAATTTTTGTTGAATTCGATTT
>QCLA01000021.1:0-19422 GCA_003214935.1 Prochlorococcus sp. AG-412-F02 | reverse complement strand
CCTGGCTCATTTAATAGACAAGTCAATCCAAATAGACCTGGTGGTCCCAACAGACCTGGTGCTCCCAACAGACCTGGTGCTCCCAACAGACCTGGTTTAAGAAACAAACCATCAGATCAAGTTAGACCTGGCTCATTTAATAGACAAGTCAATCCAAATAGACCTAGTGCTCCCAACAGACCTGGTGCTCCCAACAGACCTGGTGCTCCCAATAGACCTGGTGGTCCCAACAGACCTGGCTCTAAATTTAATGGTCAAAAGTCGACAGGTATAAGGAAACCGGTTGCCCCCAATGAACTAATGCAACTGCGAAAAACTAATGCATCAGATATAGATAAAATCAATCGAACTAATACTGAAAAAAAAGAGATTCAGTCTCCCAAACATAAAGCAAAAGCTCCTAATCTTCGTCCAGGGACTCCTCCTCCTTCCAAAAAGCCTCCTCACAGATCATTTGCAAATAGTTCAAAGAAACCTGGCAAAAAAGATTGGGACGATAGTGCAAAACTAGAAGCATTAAGAAATAAAAACCCTCAAAAACAAAGACAAAAAGTTCATATTATAGGTGAGAATGATGATTCATTGACCTCTCAAACCAGTGGATATTCAGGTGAAAAAGTCTCAATTTTATCCGCTAGTTTGGCACGTCCAAAAAAAGAAACTTCTGATGAGACTAAATCAGCACCAGCTTCAAGAAAATTTAAGAAAAAGAAAAAAGAAACTACAAGACAAAGGCAAAAAAGAAGATCTATGGAATTAAAGGCAGCCAAAGAGGCAAAACAAGTAAGGCCTGAGATGATTATCGTACCTGAAGATAATTTAACAGTTCAAGAACTAGCTGATAAATTAAGCCTTGAAAGTTCTGAGATAATAAAATCCCTTTTCTTTAAAGGAATAACTGCGACAGTAACTCAAACTCTTGATTTGGCAACCATCGAAACCGTAGCAGAAGAATTTGGAGTCCCTGTTTTGCAAGATGACATTCAAGAGGCTGCACAGAAAACGGTGGATATGATTGAAAAAGATGATATTGATAGTCTTATCAAAAGACCTCCAGTAATTACAGTTATGGGTCATGTGGATCATGGCAAAACAAGTCTTTTAGATTCAATAAGACAATCCAGAGTAGCATCAGGCGAAGCAGGAGGAATCACTCAACATATAGGGGCTTATCAAGTTGAATTTGAACATGAATCCAAAAAGAAAAAATTAACTTTTCTTGACACTCCTGGTCATGAAGCCTTTACTGCTATGCGAGCACGAGGTACTAAGGTTACTGATGTAGCTGTACTGGTAGTAGCCGCAGATGATGGGTGTCGCCCTCAAACACTTGAAGCTATTAGTCATGCACGAGCAGCAAAAGTACCAATAGTAGTAGCAATAAATAAAATTGATAAAGAAGGAGCCTCTCCAGATAAAGTCAAACAAGAGTTGTCAGAAAAAGATTTAATTGCTGAAGATTGGGGAGGAGATGTAGTTATGGTCCCTGTAAGTGCCATTAAAAAACAAAACATTGATAAATTACTGGAAATGATTTTATTAGTTTCAGAAGTTGAAGATCTTCAAGCTAACCCTGAAAGATTAGCTAAGGGAACTGTTATTGAAGCTCACTTAGATAAAGCTAAAGGACCTGTTGCTACTTTACTAGTCCAAAATGGCACATTAAAATCTGGCGATGTTTTAGCTGCAGGTTCAGTACTTGGAAAAATCAGAGCAATGGTTGATGAACATGGCAATAGAATCAAAGAAGCGGGACCTTCCTTCCCAGTAGAGGCTCTCGGATTCAGTGAAGTGCCAACCGCGGGGGATGAATTTGAAGTCTACCCCGATGAAAAAACAGCTAGAGCTATTGTTGGCGACAGGGCTACTGATGCGAGAGCAACAAAATTAGCACAACAAATGGCATCTAGAAGAGTTAGCTTATCCTCTTTATCAACTCAAGCAAATGATGGGGAGCTGAAAGAGTTAAACTTAATTCTTAAAGCTGATGTTCAAGGAAGTGTTGAAGCGATACTGGGCTCATTGGAACAATTACCAAAAAATGAAGTTCAAGTAAGAGTTTTACTATCCGCACCAGGCGAAATAACTGAAACAGATATAGACCTTGCAGCTGCATCTGGATCTGTGATAATCGGTTTCAACACATCATTAGCCTCTGGTGCAAAGAGAGCAGCTGATGCGAATGACGTTGATATCAGAGAATATGAAGTAATCTATAAACTTTTAGAAGATATTCAGTTAGCAATGGAAGGTCTACTGGAACCTGATCTTGTCGAAGAATCATTAGGTCAAGCCGAAGTTAGAGCTACTTTTGCTGTTGGGAAGGGTGCTATAGCTGGATGTTACATACAAAACGGTAAACTACAACGAAATTGTTCTCTAAGAGTTCTTAGATCAGATAAAGTAATTTTTGAAGGTAATTTAGACTCTTTGAAAAGGTCTAAAGATGATGTAAAAGAAGTTAATACAGGTTTTGAATGTGGAGTTGGGTGCGATAAATTTTCTTCTTGGAATGAAGGAGATATAATCGAGGCATTCAAGTTTGTTACTAAAAGAAGAACGTTAAATAAAAATTAATTTAGTCTTCTGTATTTCTATCGAGAAATAACAAAATTGGAAACACTATACAAGCTCCAAGTTGTATCAAAAGATTATTTTGCTGAAATTCATTTCCGCTAGCAATTCTAGAAAGCATAATTAAAAGTCCTAAAAAAGCCGAACCACTAAAAGCTATCCACAATATTCTCCTTAATCCCTTGAAGGGAGCCTGAGATTCCTTTAATAATTTCTTTTTTAATTCAGGATCTATTTTTGACATAAATTTTTTCAATTATAATATGAAGTCTATATGAAAATATTAATATTTTAATATTGCCGGTATAGCTCAACGGTAGAGCAACTGTCTCGTAAACAGTAGGTCATTGGTTCAATTCCAATTATCGGCATTTCAAAAGCAAATTAAAAACAAAATGATAAATAGAATTTTAAAATTTAAAAATCTGTATAAACTATTAATTTTTATTCCTCTCATATTTTATTTTGGCAAAAGAAGTTACATTGCCTTTGATGAAGGATTTTATGCCCTACAAGCTAGATGGATATTGGATAAAGGTAACTGGATAATTCCTCTTTGGTGGAACGAATATGTTTTAGATAGAACAATAGGTTTACAGGTTTTAATTGCAAAGTCACAAGAAATATTTGGAAGAAATATGTTTGCTGCATATCTACCCACAACAACCGCTTCAATATTGATGCTATACATTACTTACAAATTACATGAAGAATTTTTTAATAAAAAATATGCAATTATATCTCCACTAATACTTGCTACTACATATCTTTGGTTTGATTACTCACACTTAGCCACTCAAGATGTTGTTTATTCGTGTTTAGTTACTCTTGGAGTGTTTTCTTTAGTCAAAATAAAAAATAAAGATAACAAATTTTATATTCTGCTTTTTGGTATTTGGATTGGTTTCTCTTTTATGATTAAGACTTTTCTAGTATTTGTACCTTTATTATCACTATTACCATATTTGTTTATAAAAAAGAATATATTATTCAGTAAGTTCTTTTGGATTGGACTACTCATTGGATTTATTCCGTATTTAGTTTGGTCCTTATCTATTAACCCTTATTTAGAGAAAAACATTATTTTTTACTTGGTTGAAAAGTTTAACATTCTCTCTAATAAAAATACTTTTACAAATCCTTTCTACTATTATTTTTGGAATATTCCCGCAACATATCTGCCATGGAGTATTTTTGCCATTATTGGCACCATTTTCAATTTATATGAAAGTAAAGAGAACAAATATATACTTTCCTTTTTTCCTTTAATTTTGATAGGTATTCTAAGTATTTTTTCTACGAAAACGCCATACTATACTCTACAAATCTCATCTATTTTGACACTAAATACTTATGTAGGAATAAAATATTTATTTAACTCTAAAAGATTTAAACTAATTTTTATATTTATTACTTCAAAAATAGTTCCATTATTTATAGTCTCTCTGACTTTCATCTATTATTTTTTCTTTAAGAATATAAGCACCTTTAACTTTAAGGAAAATACATTTTTAATTCTTGGATTATTATTGTTCGGGGTATCTTGGTCATTGATAAAACATAAAAACTCATTCAAAGAAATATTAATAACACTCATAATTGGGCCTTACTTACTAACCTCATTTCTTTTACAATCAGGATTATTCACTGATAGATCAAGAGAACTACGAGAAAAAATGGATTACGTATCATCTCTTGATATTGTAAAAAATCAAGAGGTAAAGGTAGATAAAAGTGGAATAAAAAATTCTAAATCTCAATCAAAAATAATAAGAATTGCTTTATTAACCCCGATAATAGGTGAAGGTTTAGAGAGTATTGATCAGTTAAAGGAGTCAGAATTGGCATGGTCTACTGAATTCAAAGAAATAAAAAACAATAATTATGCCTATGAAGTTATATATGAAAATGATATTTTAAATCCATGGAAATTAATAATAAAAAAATAAACAATCCCATATATACTAAAGTGACTTGATCAAACTGTAAAAGTAATGAAATCTGTTAATACTTGGGATTTAACAAATAATAAACTTCATCAATTATTCAAAGATAATCACGAATTTATTTCTATTAAAGTCCGTGGTAATACTTGGGAGCCAATAACTAGATGGCTAAGATTAGATTCAAGAATTTTTAGAGAAACTACTAGTAAAGCACGAATAACTTTATGCGATATTGAATCTCTAGCAGAAATTTATAATTATAGATCTATTAGATGGAAAGCAAAAAAATTAACCCCTTTGCCAACCAAACTAATTCCAGAATCTTTAAAAAATATTTTTCGCAAATTTCCAATAATAAAACAACTTGCATACGAACTAGAAATATTTTTTTATAAATATAATGAAAATATTTCCGATCATCTTATATCTATTGTAATTCCTGCAAGAAATGAGGCTGGAAATAAAAAGCTATTAATAAATGCACTTAATAAATTTAAGAAAATAACCAATAAATTAGAAATTATATTTGTTGAAGGGAATAGCAATGATAATACATATAAAATTCTCCAAGAGTTAAAAGAAAGTTTCTCAAATTTCTTCAAGATATCTCTTTTAAAACAAACTTCTAAAGGAAAGAAAAATGCAGTTGTAGAAGGATTTAATATTTCTACAGGTGAAACCCTCGCCATAATTGATAGTGATTTTACTGTAGATATTGATGACAGTATTGCAGCAATTATGGAAGCAACTAAAAATGAAAATATTCTAATTAATTGTGCCCGCACAACTTTCCCAATGGAAAAAGATGCAATGAGATGGGCTAATTATATAGGAAATAGACTCTTTGCAATATTTTTATCAATTCTAATAAATAAGCCAGTATCAGATTCACTTTGTGGAACAAAAGTTTTTTCAAGAAAATTCTTTAAACTTATGAAACAAAATGGTAGTTGGGATTCCAAGTCTGATCCATTTGGAGACTTCACAATAATATTTGAAGCAGCAAACAATAATATAAAAATACTTAATTATCCTGTTAGATATTATGCTAGACAATCTGGAGCACCAAATATATCAAGATGGATTGATGGATTAAAACTTCTCAAAGTATGTTGGATTTATATGATTTATGATATTTGAATTTAAATAAATTTTCAGAAGGATTTACTAAATATTTTTAATTTCGCCAAATTAGTAATAAAGTAGTTAAATTCTTAATGAAAATAAATTCATTAGATTT
Organism: Prochlorococcus sp. AG-412-F02; assembly: GCA_003214935.1. Lineage (GTDB taxonomy): Bacteria > Cyanobacteriota > Cyanobacteriia > PCC-6307 > Cyanobiaceae > Prochlorococcus_A. Next base: position 13,662 of record QCLA01000021.1, on the reverse strand, counting down.
TCATGGCATGAATTTTAATTTCGAATTCAAAAAATTAAATAAAAAAAACTCCCACAGAAAGCACTATGGGAAAATTCTTACTGTAAGACTTCCATGTAATCCAATATTTCCAATAGGGCCTATTTATTTAGCAGATCATATTCATAAATGTTTTCCAATCATAGAGCAGCAATTTATTGATCTAGCAATAATTCCATCTAATAAAGTTTCCAAATATTTAGCTAGAAAAATTGATGAATTTAGACCTCATCTAATTATTTTTTCATGGAGAGATATACAAATTTATGCACCTGTAGATGGCAGAAGTGGAAATCCCCTGCAAAACTCTTTTGAGGTTTTCTATTCAAAAAATATCTTTAAAAAAATTAGAGGTTCTTGGGGAGGATTAAAATTAATTGCATCACATTATGGAGAAATATATAGAAATACTTCTTTAGTCAAGATGGGGCTAAAAAGAGCACAAAAATACAACAAAGATGTAAAAGTGGTTTTAGGAGGTGGAGCTGTTAGTGTTTTCTATGAACAATTAGGAAATTTACTACCTAAAGGAACTGTTATTTCTGTTGGAGAAGGAGAAAATCTCTTAGAAAAAATCATTAGGAATGATTCAATAGAAGACGAAAGATGTTATATCGCTGGACAGAAACCTCGAAATAAATTAATACATGAACAACCCTCAGGCAATATTAAAACTGCCTGCGACTATAAATACATTAAATCCATATGGCCAGAATTCAATTGGTATATAGAAGATGGAGATTACTATGTAGGGGTACAAACAAAAAGAGGTTGCCCTCATAATTGTTGTTTCTGTGTTTATACAGTTGTAGAGGGCAAGCAGGTTCGTGTTAATCCTGTTAACGAAGTAATTAAAGAAATGAGGCAATTATATGATCTTGGAGTCAGGGGATTTTGGTTCACAGATGCGCAGTTTATTCCAGCCAAGAAACACATAGAAGATGCAAAAATACTATTGCAAGCTATCAAAGATCAAGGCTGGGACGATATTAAATGGGCTGCATACATTAGAGCAGATAATATTGATGCTGAGCTAGCACAGCTAATGGTGGATACAGGTATGAGTTATTTTGAAATAGGTATCACTTCAGGGTCTCAAGAGCTTGTTAGAAAAATGAGGTTAGCATATGACCTTAAAACAGTATTAAATAATTGCAGAATTCTAGTCAAATCAGGTTTCAGAAATCATGTTTCAGTCAATTATTCATTTAATGTTTTTGATGAAACGCCAAGCACCATAAGACAAACTATTGCTTACCATAGAGAATTAGAAAATATTTTTGGTAAAGGCTTAGTTGACCCAGCTATATTCTTTATAGGTTTACAACCGCATACTCTTCTTGAGAAGTACGCCTTAGATCATAAAATCCTGAAACCGAATTATAATCCAATGAGCATGATGCCCTGGACAGCAAGAAAACTTTTATGGAATCCAGGCTCCTTAGGAAAAAAACTTGGTCAAGTTTGCTTAGAGGCTTTTGATAATAAAGAAGATGAATTTGGCAAAACAGTTATCAATATTCTTGAGAGAGAATATGGAAAATCCCCCCCTAAAAGAATCCCTAAAAGTTCGTCCTTTATCAGAAAGGAAATTAGCTCATTCGAAATAATAAATGTAACCGTTATTAATCCTCTTTCTCAATTGAACTAGAAATTCCTTTGGATTTTAATGATTCTGAATAAAACTCTGCTGGTTCTAGATCACAAACAATAACTAAACCTATCCCAGTATTATGAGCTTCTAGCATAATAGCTATAGCATCTTGCTCACTTAATTGTGGGACAACCTCTCTAAGTGAAATAGTGACATACTCCATAGAATTAATAGGATCATTATGAAGTAAAACCTTATATTTAGGAGATTTGTTTTTTAATTCTCCAGGTTTCTTTTCAATAACAGCTGAATTATTATTTTCCATTTTTACTTACCATTTAGACTTTTTGTTATTTCATTAATCTCTAATATTATATGCTAATGATTCTTTCCATTGCATCAAGAACATTTTCTCGAGAGTTAAATGCTGACAAACGGAAATAACCTTCCCCTGACAATCCAAATCCACTTCCAGGAGTCCCTACAACATTTGCCTTTTCTAGTAGATAGTCGAAAAAGTCCCAAGAGGTCATCTGATCTGGAACTTTTATCCAAATATAAGGAGCATTATCCCCACCATATACGGTAAAACCTGCCGTCTTAAGTTTATTTTTCATAATCTTTGCATTTTCCATATAAAAACCAATAAGATCTTTCACTTCTTTTTTACCATCAGAAGAATAAACCGCCTCTGCTCCCCTTTGAACAATGTAGCTCACTCCATTAAATTTAGTTGATTGTCGCCTATTCCAAAGAGACCACAAATTAATTTTTTCACTTTTTGAATTCAGCCCTGAAAGATTTTTAGGTATTACTGTATAAGCACATCTTACTCCTGTAAAGCCAGCATTCTTTGAAAAGGATCTAAACTCTATAGCACAATCCTTGGCTCCATCTATCTCATATATTGAATGAGGAAGATCCTTATCTTGAATAAAGGCTTCATAAGCCGCATCAAAAAGTATTAATGAATTGTTTTGGTTGGCGTAATCAACCCATTTCTTCAAATCTACTTTAGTAATTGTTGCTCCAGTAGGATTATTAGGAAAACAAAGATATATAATATCAACTTTACAAGAAGGTATTTCAGGCAAAAAATTATTTTCTTCATTTATTGGGAGATAAATTAAGCCCTGATAAGTTCCATCTTGGAGAGACTCTCCAGTTCTTCCAGTCATCACATTACTATCTACGTAAACTGGGTACACAGGATCTGTTACAGCAATTGAATTTTCATTACCAAGAATGTCTAAAATATTGCTACTGTCGCATTTTGATCCGTCTGAAACAAAGATTTCGTCTGGTGCTATTTGACAGCCTCTTGAAATAAATTCATTATCGGATATTTTTTCTCTAAGCCAAGGATATCCTTGTTCTGGTCCATAACCTTTAAACCCATCTTTTGTTCCCATCTCATTTAATGCTTTACTCATTGCATCTCTGCATGATTTAGGCAATGGTTCCGTTACATCCCCAATACCAAGCTTAATAATGTCACAACTACTATTATTCTGAATATAAGCATTAACTCTTTTAGAAATTTCAGGAAATAAATACCCTGCTTTTAGTTTTAAATAGTTTTCGTTTACTTGAACCACTTTAGAGCAAAAAGAAATTTAATCTTTAATAAGAATAATGGATCAATGTGCTTTAGTGATAATTAAATGTTAAAATAATACTAGTTATGATTTTATTAAAAGAATAATCATAGCTTACAATCAATTTTAAATTGTTTGAAAGTCCTCTAAAGCTAGTATAAGTAGCATAATTTAACTGCTAAATAATTATTTTAATAAGTCAAATAATCCTAGCTAAAAATAATTGCTCATCGATTAATTAAAATTAAATTATTTAATTTTAAATGATTTTAAAATCCAAAACCTTCTTAAATTTACTTTATGTCTCAGCAAATTGTCATAGCTGAGCAGGCGCGAATTGCAGCACTACTCACAGATGATCGAGTTGATGAATTAATCGTCGCACAAGGTCAATATCAAATTGGGGATATTTTCTTAGGAACAGTTGAAAATGTTCTTCCTGGAATTGATGCTGCTTTCATAGATATTGGTGAAAGTGATAAAAATGGTTTTATTCATGTATCAGATCTAGGTCCATTAAAACTTAACAAAGGTGTTTTAGGTATTACTGAATTACTAGAACCAAAACAAAAAGTTCTCGTACAAGTAATGAAGGAACCTACTGGAAATAAAGGACCTAGACTTAACGGGAATATCTCACTACCTGGGAAATACTTAATTTTGCAACCTTATGGACAAGGTGTGAATATCTCGAGAAAAATCAACACCGAGACAGAAAGAAGTCGCTTAAGAGCTCTCGGAGTTTTAACAAAACCACCCAGCACAGGTATACTATTTAGAACAGAGTCAGAAAATATAAAAGAAGAATTAATCATTGAGGATTTAGAAAATTTAATTCAAAAATGGGAAGAAATTTTAAAATTATCAGAGAATTCTAATCCGCCAAGTTTAATAAAGCGAGATGATGATTTTTCCCTAAAAATATTGAGAGATCATGTTAATTCAGCAACTAAAAAGATTATTATAGATAATAAATTATTAGTAGATAAAGCAAAGGACTTTTTAAAAAGTAATGAATCTAATTTAGAAATTGGATTCCACGATAACGACTTAAACGAACATATTTTAGAAAAATACGAAATTAAGAAAACTATTCAAAAATCTCTTCAACCTAGAGTAGACCTACCTTCAGGAGGTTACATAATTATTGAACCCACTGAAGCCTTAACAGTAATTGATGTCAATTCTGGATCTTTTACAAGATCAGCAAACTCAAGACAAACTGTTTTATGGACAAATTGCGAAGCAGCACTTGAAATCTCAAGACAAATGAAATTAAGAAATATTGGAGGAGTTATCATCGTAGATTTTATTGATATGGAATCTAGAAGAGATCAATTCCAATTACTTGAACATTTTACTTCAACAATAAAGGATGATTCTGCGAGACCTCAGATTGCTCAGTTAACTGAATTAGGGTTAGTAGAATTAACCAGAAGAAGACAAGGTCAGAACATATATGAATTATTTGGAGAGAAATGTAGTAATTGCAATGGATTAGGACATGTGGAGAATTTATTGAATTATCAAAATCATAATTTAGCAGGCAAAAATATTGGGGGTAAACTTAATAAATCAAATACTACCAAAACTCAAGAACTAGACAATCTGCCGTTAATTGAAAAGCAGGAAAAAATAGTTGAAAAAGAATTGCAGAACACCAATAATTCAAATAAAGAAGATCTTTCTAATAAAAAGAAAAATGTTGATGATATTTTGACATCTAATACGAAAGAAAAAAAGGTAATATCTATGGATCTTACTATTGATGAGAAAATTGTTTACAGTCAATTAGGTATTAATCCACTAATAAAATTAGGGAAAGAATATATAACTAGTAATAATCTTGTACTTTTAGAGGATGAAGAAAATAAAGACAAACCAGATATATTAAACAGTACTAAAAAATCAACAACAAAAATAAACACAAAAAAACAAAGTAAGAAACTCTTAAGATCAAAGGTGCAAGAAGAGATTGAGGAGAAAAGTGCAGAGGAAGAAGTTAATACGAAAAATACATTGCCTACAATAATCAATGAAAATGAGGAAGTTGAAGTAATAGAAAAGGGGAGCGAACTTGAACTTACAGATGAGATAAATAATACAAGGAAAAAAAGGAGAAGATCTTCAGCAAGTATTGAATAAATTGTTTGAAATAGGAATTGATGAAGTGGGCCGGGGAGCAGTTTTTGGACCAGTTTTCTCTGCAGCTATAGTTATAACAAAACAAAATGGATTAGCCCTAAAAAAATTAGGTGTAATGGATAGTAAAAAATTAACTCCAAAAAAAAGAGAATTTCTTTTACCCCATATAATTAAACTATCTTCAGATTACGGAATAGGGCAATCATCGGTAAAAGAAATAGATAAATTTGGCATAAGAATTGGAACTGAGCTTTCAATGGTTAGAGCTATAAAGAAATTAAGAGATAGACCATCTGAAGTACTAATTGATGGCCCATTATTGCTGAGACCTTGGGAGGGGAATCAAAGAAATATAGTTTCAGGAGATTCCAAATTTACCTCAATTGCTGCAGCCAGCATAATCGCAAAAGTATCTCGTGACATTCTTATGGAAAGATTAGAAAAGAAATACCCTGGATATATGATCTTCAAAAATAAAGGATATGGAACTAGAGCACATCTTTGCAGTATCAAAGAAAATGGAATAACTAATCTTCATAGGAAAAGTTTCCTGACAAAATCAAATCTGCTTTGATTCGCACCAATCTAAAAAATCTTTCACTAATTGTTGTTGAACCCTGGCCTTTATCCCTAATAAGATCCCATTCAACACAGAATGACCAGTAGATTCCAATATTTTCTTTGGAACAAGTTTCAATAAAGGGGGTTGACTGACCGATACCCCTAAAAGAGCTTCTCCCTCTAATCCAATATCAGTTGCTTGTAAATTTGCTTTTAAAATGAGCTTAAAGTCATCTATCATCCCTAAACCGTCTAATTTACTGTCGAGCGCACTCATTGTTAAAACACCATCTTTATTCTCTACCCCAATTGATACAACAGGATTAATATCTAATTGAAATACCTTGAAACTTGTTACTGTATACTTATACTTACCTTCCCCTTCAGGGACTAATTTTCTGGAGTCCAGCATTGCTCCAACAACTCTTTCTTCTTCCAAAAGATAGTTAGAAAGATATTTTTTTTTCCTTTTTACAGAAAGGTTTAGTTTCTGTTTAGCATCAAAAGCCAATAGCATCTTCTATATACCTCCAATGCTTATTTGATTTCTTTTTTTCTTACAATTAATCATGCGCAAACAAGTTGCATATTTAGGTCCTAAAGGGACATACGCAGAAAAAGCAGCTCATATTTTATCAAAGCTTGCCGGTTTTCAGACACCTATATTTGTACCATGTAATGGGCTCAATTCGGTTATTAAATCAATAGCCTACAACAATTGTGATGCTGCAGTAGTACCTATAGAAAACTCTGTAGAAGGAGGCGTTACAGCAACTTTAGATTCACTTTGGAAATTTCCTGATATTAATATCAACAAAGCAATTGTATTACCGATAAAACATGCATTGATAAGTAATGGAGAAATTTCAGACATATCTGAAGTATTATCGCATCCACAAGCCTTAGCTCAATGTTCCGAATGGTTATCTGAACATCTTCCAAACGCAATTACTCTTCCCACCAATTCAACATCAGAAGCTGTAAATATGATAAAAAATAGTACATTTAGAGCTGCGATTGGATCAAAATCATTAATAGAAATAGAAGGACTAAAAGAATTAGCTTTTCCTATTAATGATGTGCCAGGGAATTGCACACGATTTGTCTTGTTAAGTAAGGAATCTATTTCTTCGAAAGTCAATATTGCCAGTTTTGCTTTCTCATTACTCTCTAATAAACCTGGTGCTTTACTTAAAGCATTAAATTATATTGCAGAGTTTGGATTCAATATGAGCAAAATAGAATCAAGGCCTTCTAAGAGAGCATTAGGAGAATATATTATCTACATTGATTTAGAGATACAAAATCAAAAAAGTATTGGAACCATCTTAGATTTGAAACAACGCATAAAACCTTTATGTGAGCATTTCATAGATTTCGGTTGTTATTGTTCTCAGAATATTGATTTAGATTAATTTAACCTCTACATTTATAAACTCCAAATTCCATTAAACCTTTTCTAAAGGCCCAATTCATAAGAAGTATTGTAGGAATCTCTCTTATAGACTTTACTAATGCTAGAGGACCAAGAGATAAAATTGCACTAGGTCTTCTGCATCCCTCAATAATTGAGTCATACCAAGATGGATTAGTATAAGAACTCCAATTTTCAGAAATCACTTTCCCTGAACTATTTTTATTATGTTGAAGAATATCAACAAAGTCATTAATACTAATAAAATCAGGATGAACCCACTGTTCGAGTAATTGGTTTAGGATAATTTTTTCAAAAAAAGATGGGGGATTAGTTTTTAAATCTCTTGAGTTCCAATCAGCTAATGCCATATATCCACCAGGCCTTAAAGCTCTTAACATTTCGTCAGCAAACTTAGTTTTATCATTCATATGGGCTCCTGCTTCTACACTCCAAATACCATCAAATTCTCCATCTTCAAATTCTAAATCCAAAGCATCCATAACTTGAAAGTTGCAATTAAGTTCATAAGGAGTAAGCTCTCTTGCCCTTTTAACTTGAGCTGGACTAATGGTTATCCCTATAACATTAAATCCATAATACTTTGCAAGAACTCTTGAGCTTCCTCCAATGCCACAGCCTACATCCAGTATCCGCGATCCTTTTGGTAATCTATCTAAACCACTCCAACGAACTAACTCATGAACGAAGTTTACTTTAGCTTGTCTAAAATCAGTATTATCCTGCTTTGGGGAATAGAAACCCAAATGTATATGTTCACCCCATAATCTCTCAAGTAGTTTATCCTCAGTCCATGAATCATATGCCGTTGCCACAGTTCCAGAAGAAATAAATTTTCTAGTATTAATTCTCCAAAGTATTAAAGAGACAGATACAAAAATAAATACTAAAAATATAAGTGGCAATAAAAATTCCAACATTTAATTTTCTTTAATATCAGGAAAACTCTCTTTCAAGGCCGTTCTAGCTGCTAGCTGTTTTCTTGTATGGTCTAGCATTTCAAACTCCCTTTTTAAACGTGTATAAGTATTTCTCTCTTCTAATAATCTTTGCTGTTCCTCCGCAACAGGTCCCCCTAGATGAGAACCTATCCAAAACGATAATTCCATTGGGTTATCAGGTAATTTATCAGGAAGATTCTTTTTTGAATTGGACAATTTGCTTGATAATTTGACAACATCACTTAGTGCTTCAGTAACAGAATCTTTTAAAGCATCTAACTTCTGAAAATTATCAACATTTTCGTCATTAATCCAAGTCACCATTGCAGAGCAATATGGGGTTGAACGAACAATTTCTAAAATTTGAAATCTTTGTTGACCAAGGGTAATAATATTACTTCTTCCATCTTCTGCTGTTTGGTGCTTTATTATCTGGGCACAGCAACCTACATTTGCCATACTTTTAGTATTCTGATCCCATTTAATGACTCCGAACATAGAATCTGTTTCAAGTACCGACTTCAACATAATTCTGTATCTTGATTCAAATATATGTAAAGGCAATACTTCTTGAGGGAAAAGAACCACCTCTGGCAAAGGAAATAAAGGTAATTCCCTTACTGAGAGCTCTCCCATTTAAACCTCATTTATTGCAAGTTTATACTAGTAAATTAAAGTCCATTTTGGGCTTTCTTAAAGTTTCACTTCTATATCGACACCGCTAGGAAGATCTAGCTTCATTAATGCATCAATAGTTTTAGCTGATGGACTATAAATATCAATTATTCTTCTATGTGTTCTTGTTTCAAAATGCTCTCTAGAATCTTTATCTACATGTGGAGATCTTAGAACACAATAAATTTTTCTTTTAGTGGGTAAAGGAATAGGACCAATGGCTGAGGCAGCTGTTGTATCAGCTGTTTGTATTATTTTGTCACAAGATAAATCAAGCATTCTTCTATCAAATGCTTTAAGTCTTATTCGTATTTTTTGTTGTGCAATAGATGCAGTCATAATTTCAAATTAACTTCTAGGAGAAGGGTTGTTAATTAAAACAACCCTAATCTATTTGTTTATTTTAAGTGATTAAGGGTAACTTCTAAAAATATAGAAATTATTTAATTATTTTAGAAACAACCCCGGCACCAATAGTGCGTCCTCCTTCACGAATAGCAAAACGCATTCCCTGTTCAATAGCTACTGGACAAATTAATTCTCCAGTCATTTTGATTCTATCTCCAGGCATAACCATCTCAACATTAGATCCATCATCAGAAGTAAATGCCGTAATTTGGCCTGTTACATCAGTTGTTCTAATATAGAATTGTGGTCTATATCCAGCGAAGAAAGGAGTGTGTCTGCCACCTTCTTCTTTTTTAAGAACATAAACTTCTCCTTCAAATTTTGTATGAGGAGTAATTGATCCTTTCTTGACAAGAACCATTCCTCTTTCTATATCTTCTTTTTCAAGACCTCTAAGAAGTAGTCCAACATTATCACCTGCCATTCCTTCATCAAGCATCTTACGGAACATTTCTACCCCAGTAACAGTAGTTAATCTTGTTTCCTTAATACCAACAATTTCTACTTCCTCTCCTTTTAAGACTTTACCTCTCTCAATTCTACCTGTAGCGACTGTTCCTCTACCTGTAATTGAGAATACATCTTCAACAGCCATCAAAAATGGCTTATCAACTTCTCTCTCTGGTTCAGGGATACTGGCGTCAACAGCCTTCATTAATTCTTCAATTTTTGATTCCCAAGTAGAATCTCCTTCTAACGCTTTTAAACCTGAAACTTGAACGATAGGTATATCATCTCCTGGAAAATCATAACTATCTAGAAGTTCTCTAATTTCCATTTCAACAAGTTCAATGATTTCTTCATCATCAACCATGTCGCATTTATTCAAAGCAACTACTAATGCAGGAACTCCAACTTGTTTAGCTAAAAGAATATGCTCTTTTGTTTGAGCCATAGGACCATCTGTTGCAGCACAAACCAAAATTGCACCATCCATTTGAGCAGCACCTGTGATCATATTTTTTACATAATCAGCATGACCTGGGCAGTCAACATGTGCGTAATGTCTGCCTTCAGTTTCATATTCAACGTGGGCAGTATTAATTGTTATGCCACGTTCTCTTTCTTCTGGAGCACCATCTATGTCTCCATAATCTTGAGCTTGTGCTTGTCCTTTTTTAGCTAATACGTTTGTAATAGCAGCAGTAAGGGTTGTTTTTCCATGATCAACATGGCCAATAGTACCTATGTTGACATGTGGTTTGTTTCTTTCGAACTTCTCGCGAGCCATTTGAATTAAAGAATCGAGGGTTTAAGTTTGTTTATAGTTCAGAGATCAGGAATTGCCCTGATTCTTGGAAATGATAGCTTCCGCTACATTACGAGGAACTTCCTCGTAATTTGCGAACTCCATTGAAAATATACCCCGACCTTGAGTCATTGATCGGAGTTGAGTGGCATAACCGAACATTTCGGCTAAAGGCACTTTAGCCTGCACCTTGGACAATCCATCATCAACAGATTGCCCTTCGACTTGGCCTCTCCTAGAGGAGAGATCGCCAATAACAGATCCAAGAAAGTCATCAGGACTTTCGACCTCAACTTTCATCATAGGCTCTAATAGAACAGGGTTACATTTTTTAACCCCATCTTTAAAAGCCATCGAACCTGCTATTTTGAAGGCCATTTCAGATGAGTCTACATCGTGGAACGAACCATCGACTAGTGTTACTTTTACATCAATAAGTGGATACCCGGCAAGAACACCAGATTCGCATGTTTCCTTCATCCCATTTGATGCAGGTCCAATATACTCTTTTGGAACGGCTCCGCCAACAATTTTATTAACGAATTCAAAACCTTTACCAACTTCAGCAGGTTCCATTTCTATTATCACATGACCATATTGACCTTTTCCTCCAGTTTGCCTTGCATATTTACCTTCCCCGGTAGAACTTGTTCTTATGGTCTCTCTGTAAGAAACCTGAGGAGCTCCAATATTTGCTTCGACCTTAAATTCTCTTAACATTCTATCAACAAGTATTTCCAAATGTAATTCACCCATACCTGCGATAACAGTCTGATTTGTCTCAGGATCTGTACTAACTCTAAATGTTGGATCTTCCTCTGATAAAGCTGTTAAAGCCTTGGATAATTTCTCCATATCGCCTTTAGTTTTTGGCTCTACAGCAACTGAAATAACTGGTTCAGGGATAAACAAAGTCTCCAGAACTATTGGATCTTCAGTATTACATAAAGTATCACCTGTAGTGGTATTCTTTAGACCCAAAACTGCCCCTAAATCTCCAGCTCTTAACTCATCAACTTCTTCTCTTTCATCAGCTTTGAGGATAACCAATCTAGAAATTCTTTCTTTAGCGTCTTTTGTAGAATTCATGACGTAACTACCCTTTGATAGAACACCTGAATACATCCTTACGAAAGTAAGTTTTCCATATGGGTCTGACATAACCTTAAAAGCTAAAGCACTGAAAGGAGCATTATCGTCGGAGGGTCTAACATCCTCTTTCCCACTTGGCAAAACACCTTGTATTGGCTTGACATCAACTGGAGCCGGCAAGTAATCGACCACAGCATCCAAGACTAGTTGAACACCTTTATTTTTAAATGCAGAACCACATAAAACGGGAACTAATCCATGTTTTAAAACCCCTTCCCTAATACCCTTCTTTAGTTGTTCTTCAGATAGCTCTCCTGTTTCTAGAAATATTTCTATTAATTCTTCATCATTCTCTGCAACACTTTCCATCAATTTATTGCGCCATTCTGCAGCTTCTTTCTGCATGTCGGAAGGAATAGGAGCCTCTTCAATATCAGTACCTAAATCATTTTTGTATAAATAAGCTTTGTTAGCTACTAAATCGATAATACCTGACAGATCACCTTCTGCTCCAATAGGAAGCTGAATAGGAAGTGCATTAGCTTTAAGACGATCTTTGATTTGCTTATTAACTTTCAAGAAGTCTGCTCCAGTTCTATCCATCTTATTGACGAATACCATTCTTGGAACAGAGTACCTATCAGCTTGACGCCAAACTGTTTCAGATTGAGGTTGAACTCCTCCTACGGCACAGAATACAGCTATAACTCCATCCAAAACTCTCATTGACCTTTCAACTTCAATTGTAAAATCAACGTGTCCAGGAGTGTCTATTATATTAATTCTATGATCCTGCCAGCTTGTTGATATTGCAGCAGCAGTAATAGTAATTCCTCTCTCTCTTTCTTGATCCATCCAATCTGTTACTGCAGCACCATCATGAACTTCTCCAATTTTGTGAACAACACCTGAATAAAACAAAATTCGTTCAGTAGTAGTTGTCTTCCCTGCATCAATATGAGCGGCTATACCTATGTTCCTTACTCGTTCTAGGGGAAAGTCGCGTGCCAATTTTAAAGCTCCAAATAATAATGATTTACAAATAAATAATGTTTACATCAACAGTAAACTTTTCTAATAATAAACTAATTAAGTACCTTTTTGCCGAAATTAATATCTGTAATGAGCAAAAGCTTTATTAGCCTCTGCCATTTTATGAGTATCCTCCCTTTTTTTAACCGCACTCCCTGTTTCATTGGCGGCATCCATTAATTCCCCAGCTAATTTTTGTGACATGCTTTTTCCATTTCTCGCACGAGAAAATGTAACAAGCCACCTTAAAGCCATAGCTGTACCTCTTTCTTGACGAACTTCCATGGGTACTTGATAAGTTGCACCACCAACTCTTCTTGCTCTTACTTCGACAAGAGGAGTTGCATTCTTTACAGCCGTTTCGAATAATTCAACAGCATCAGCACCTGTCCTCTCACTAATTAAAGAAAAAGCATCAGATAATATTCTTTGCGCAGTGGATTTTTTGCCATGTTTCATAAGCCTAGAAATCATCATTGAGGCAAGACGACTATTAAACTTAGGATCCGGAAGAACTGGTCTTTTTACTGCTGCGTTACGACGTGACATGTTTTTTAAAAGTGTTGTTTACAAATTAATCTTTTGGAGCTTTGGCTCCATATTTAGATCTGGACTGACGCCTATCTTTGACTCCTGCAGTATCTAAAGTTCCTCTAATTATATGATATCTAACTCCCGGCAAATCTTTTACTCTTCCGCCCCTTAGAAGTACAACAGAATGTTCTTGTAAATTATGTCCAATTCCAGGAATATACGCAGTAACCTCAAAACCTGAAGTTAATCTTACCCTTGCAACTTTTCTTAAAGCTGAATTAGGTTTTTTAGGTGTTGAAGTATAAACCCTTGTACATACACCTCTTCTTTCAGGGCAAGATTTAAGAGCGGGAGATTTTGTTTTTCTTGTCAGACTTTTT
>QCLA01000020.1:0-23493 GCA_003214935.1 Prochlorococcus sp. AG-412-F02 | reverse complement strand
AATTTCAAATAGAAAATAATATGAATTGTTTTGCGATTGGTGATATATCAATAATTAAAGGGATGGAAGATTTACCTTTAACTGCTCAAGTTGCTATTCAAGAAGGAAAACATCTTGCTAGAAATTTAGAACTTTTAACTCAGGGTAAAAATCTTTCACCATTTGAATTCCAAGATAATGGTGAAATGATCAGTTTAGGGATTGGTCAAGCCTCAATTTCGGCACTTGGTATTACTTTGTCAGGTAAATTAGCATTTGAAGCGAGAAGATTAATATATGCCTCAAAATTGCCTGATTTAGGCAAAAGCTTAAAATCTGCTACTTCTTGGGTATTTTATAAAAAATCTATAGTCAGTCACTTTTTTCAAAAAGATAATAAATTTGATTAAACTTTTTTGGGATATTGTTTTTGGGTATATTGAGTTAAATAAGTTTGACATGAATTTCATTTCTTTTGTTAGTAATAATTTTGATGCGTTAATAACTCTATTAGTGTTAGCTATGTCAATACTTTTATTTATAAAAAATACTATTGCACCTGAATTAACTGGTTTATTATGCGTTGGAATATTTATTGTCACTGGTGTTCTTACCCCTGAAAAAGCTTTAGCTGGATTTGGTAGCCCATCTTTAATTACTCTTATGGGTCTATTTGCAGTTTCATCTGCTTTATTTAAGAGTGGTGCATTAGACAGAGTCAGAGAATTGATTTCTTCTGAAAATGTTAAAACACCTAGAAAATTAATTTCATTAATAGCTTTTTTAATTGCTCCAATTTCAGGGATCGTTCCTAATACACCAGTAGTAGCATCTTTATTGCCATTGATTGAAGGTTGGTGTGCAAGGCGGAACATTTCACCATCAAAAGTTTTATTACCTCTTTCTTTCGCAACTTTATTAGGTGGAACATTGACACTATTGGGAAGCTCAGTAAATCTTCTTGTAAGTGATATTAGTCAGCAATTAGGTTATGGAGCCTTGGAATTATTTAGTTTAACTTCAATTGGCATTCCGGTTTGGTTAATAGGAACAATTTATATGATTATAGTTTCTGATTTCCTCTTGCCGGATAGAGGAAGAGATAAAGATTTTATCAAAAATGCAGATATGAATATTTATTTTACAGAAGTTACTATCCCTCCTCAATCCGAATTAGTTGGTCAATCAGTTAGAAATAGTAGATTACAAAGAAGATTTGATGTCGATGTTCTTGAGTTGCAACGAAGTGGAAAAGTTATACTTCCTCCACTCGCAGATCGAAAGATTGAGCCTGAAGATAGATTAATAATACGTGTTACGAGATCAGACTTATTGCGTCTGCAGCAAGAACATACTATTTTGTTGGCTGAAAACAAGAGATCTTTAGGAGGTGCCAATCTTTTTCCAGATGAAGAGGGTACTAAAACGTTTGAAGCGTTGTTGCCATCTGGCTCAACTTTAGCTGGTGCAAGTTTGAGAGAACTAAGATTCAGACAGCGTCATAATGCGACTGTGTTGGCACTAAGAAGAGGTCAGCAAACTGTTCAGGAGAGGTTGGGCCAAGCTGTGTTAAGAGCGGGCGATGTTTTATTATTACAAGCTCCTTTAGATTCAATAAGAGGTCTTCAGGCTAGTAATGATCTGTTGATTTTGGATCAATTTGATGATGATTTACCCGTTTTAGTAAAAAAACCTATTGCCATTGCAATCGCAATAGGAATGGTTATATTACCCTCTATTTCTAATATTCCATTAGTAGGATCTGTTCTTTTAGCTGTAATTGCCATGGTTGCTTTTGGATGTTTGCGGCCTGCAGAGATACAAAAATCAATTAGATTAGACGTTATTTTATTGCTGGGTTCATTATCTTGTTTTAGTGTAGCAATGCAAGTAACAGGGTTAGCAGATTTAATAGCCTTCAATCTGGATTTTGCTTTAAATGGAATGCCACTTTACTTTGCATTGTTAGTAATTTTTGTATCGACTGTTATTCTTACTCAATTTATTAGTAACGCCGCTTCAGTTGCTCTTATATTACCCGTTGTTATTGAGTTATCACCTGTTTTAGGTATCTCGCCCAATGCTTTAATAATGCTTGTTTTATTCGGAGCAAGTCAATCTTTTTTGACACCTATGGGTTATCAAACCAATTTAATGGTTTATGGTCCTGGAAGA
Organism: Prochlorococcus sp. AG-412-F02; assembly: GCA_003214935.1. Classification (GTDB taxonomy): domain Bacteria; phylum Cyanobacteriota; class Cyanobacteriia; order PCC-6307; family Cyanobiaceae; genus Prochlorococcus_A. The sequence continues at coordinate 21,339 of QCLA01000020.1, read as the reverse complement.
TATAGATTTTTTGATATAGCAAAATATGGAGCAGGATTAACAATTATAATGTCATTAATAGTCCCAGTATTGATAATTTTAAATTTTCAATAAACCAAAAAAGTGAAATTTAAGAGCGCTACTTATAGTTTAAAAGGAGTTCACAGAAAGCTATCTGTCCCTCAATTTACGATTGTTACAGGATTAATTATTATTTTTTTGGGAACTTTAATTATCAGTTCTCCTTTATGTTCTTCAACAAAAGTAGGCTTGTGGGAAGCATTTTTTACATCTACTTCTGCAATAACCGTCACTGGATTAACTATTATTGATATTGGTGTAGATTTAAATATTTTTGGTCAAGTCTTCTTAGCTTTTATGCTCTTATCAGGAGGCTTAGGATTAATGGCCATTACTACTTTTTTGCAAGGGTTTGTTGTAAAAGGTACTCAGTTAAGGACTAGATTGGATAAAGGAAAGACTCTCGATGAATTTGGAGTTGGAGGTATAGGAAGAACTTTTAAAAGCATCGCAATTACTGCAACTTGTATTATTTCTTTTGGGGCAACTGTATTATATTTTTTTGGATTTGTAGATATTCAAAATAATTGGGAAAGACTTTGGTCTTCAATATTTCATAGTATATCAGCTTATAACAACGCGGGTTTTTCTTTATGGGCTAATAGTCTTGAGGATTACAGATCAAATGTTTTTGTTAATATCACATTTATTTTTCTTATTGTAATGGGTGGATTAGGCTGGAGAGTAATTGATGATATTTGGAGCAAGAAAAAGAATCTTTCATATAGAAAATTGAGCCTTCATTCTAGATTGGTTATTAGAACAAGTCTCTCTTTAATAGTCTTCGGTTCATTGGGTTTTTTTGTTACAGAGACCTTACTAAATAGTCAATTTTTTAGTGATTTGAATTTCTTTGAGAAGTTATTATCATCTTTGTTTGAAACTGTTAGTGCAAGGACAGCAGGATTCACAAATTTTCCAATATCATTAAATTCGGTTTCAGATACAGGCCTTTTATTATTAATGACATTAATGTTTATTGGAGCAAGTACTGGTGGTACTGGTGGTGGTATTAAAACAACCACATTTATTGCCTTGATGGCAGCAACTAGATCAACTTTAAGAGGACAGAAAGATGTAATTATAAGTAATAGATTAATCTCGGATAAGGTTATTCTTAAAGCTGTTGGGATAACGGTAGGATCTCTACTTTTTGTACTTTTGATGGCAATGCTACTGAGCACAACGAATACTTTTCTTAAAAAAGAATCTTTTACCTTCCTAGAAATTCTGTTCACTTGCATTTCTGCATTCGCAACAGTTGGTTTTGATATTGGTTTAACGGCTAAGTTAAATCATTTTGGCCAATTTATTCTAATTATTGGGATGTTCGTAGGTAGACTTGGAATCCTTTTACTTTTAAGTGCACTTTGGCAGGCGCTATATAAGAGTAGAATAGAAAGGCAAAAAAGAATCGGCTATCCTAGGGCTGATCTTTATGTCTAGGAATTTCTAAGTTTTATTATGGCTGATTGGTGGCAATGGTCTCCCAAGAAAGAACAGGAAGCGCTAACTTTTGCAGTTGTAGGTGTTGGCAGATTTGGAACGGCAGTTTGTAGAGAACTTATAAATAATGGTGCAGATGTTTTGGCTGCAGATAATTCTGAAAAGGCTATTGATGAGTTGAGACAATTAGAGCCCTCGATAGAGGCTAGAGTTATAGATTGTACTGATGAAGAATCTATGAAAGAATCTGGAATATTAGAAATGAATACTGTAGTTGTAGGTATTAGTAAACCGATCGAAGCAAGTATTACTACGACTCTTATTGCTAAGGATAGTGAGGGTACTAAAGTTAAAAGAGTAATAGCTAGAGCTACAAGTAATTTACATGAAAAGATGTTAAAAAGGGTAGGGGCAGACAAAGTTGTTTTTCCTTCGAGAATGCAGGGAGAGAGATTAGGCTTAGAACTAGTTAGGCCAAATCTCATCGAAAGATTAGAATTAGATAATCAAACTGGCATTGATGAGATAAAAGTTCCAGAGGATTTTATAGGCAGATCTTTAAGAGACTTAAATTTAAGGAAAAATTACTTAGTTAATGTCCTTGCAGCAGGACCAGCTGAACAATTAACTGTTAATCCTCCTGCAAAATACATTCTAGAGAGAGGTAATATTTTAGTGGTTATGGGAAAAACTGCAGATTTACAGAAGCTGCCTCAAAATTAGTTAATTATCATTTGATTTTCTATAGTACCTAATTCTTTGTGGAGCTCCTTTTAATCTTTTGACACTTTGTTTTTCTAGTTCGTCTCTAAATTTCTCGGTATTTATATTTTTTTCTGATAGTGGAGGTTTAATCTCCTTCTCAAAGTATTTTTTAATTCCTTCTTGAATTAAGACTTTAGCCATATTGCTAACAGTCCTCGATTCATTGTTAGCTAACATAGTCAGTTGCTCACAAATTAATTCTGGGAGAACCACCTGAATTCTCGGAGATTTTGGCTTCCCGTTGGTTGAGTTTTGACGGGTTGCCATGAGTCAAAATGGATAACTGTTACTTCTTAGTATACACAGTTAGTCAAGGATACTATCTTTGTGTATATTGTTAGTAAGGAAATGTATGCCTTTATCAGTTAATTGTTTGTTTAAATCATGAAAAATTCAAGAAAACTTGATTCACCTAAAAGGTCGATAATTGATAAAAAGAAAAAAAAATTGGTAAACTCTGATTCTTTCAATTATGAGAATAGCGATGTTTTGGTATCTGCAGTAATTAGTCCATATTTATTGACTCATCTTCATCAAATTCTTCAACAGTCTGAGTACTATGCTCAAAAAGATGGTAGAAAATCACATGCAGCTAATTTTGCAAAACTAAGAAAGGTTTTATGTTTAGATGCAAGAAGTATGGCAGATGCATCAGCTAAAGAAATAAAAGACGCTGATCATGATTTATCTATTAATAAATATAATGAACAAAATGTTGCTTGAAGGAATAATCTATAAATATGTATTTAAAAACAACATGTCTAGTAATGCTGAAAAACTTTATAATCTTATAGCGAACGATTCAAAAAGGAAACAAAGTCTATTTTTGACTGCTTTAACTAATCCAAAATCAGCTTTAGAAAAAATTTGTGCGATTGGCAAAGAAGTTAATATTTCGGTGACAAAAGAGGAAGTTATTGAATATTTGAGTACTATTGATGATGAAGCTACGAAAATGTGGTTAATCAAGGCTCGAGGGGGTCTTTAGGAAAAGATTGTGAATGAGAATCCTCTATTATATTTTTTGGATTGATTCTTTTGTTGTAACCACCACCACCAGCTAATGTCCAAAAAAACCAATAACTTGGAATTGCAAGAGCTGCAGCTATGAAAATTACTACTATTTGTTCTATTCTTTTCATAAAATAATTTTATTCCACAAAATATTTTTTGGTAAATAAGTCTCTATTTTTGTAAATTCTATTTTTAAAAAAGTGATTAGATTTGATAATGTAAGCAAAATTTATTCTACAGATGTTGTTTTAAAAAATATTAATTGGGAGATTAAGAAAGGTGAAAAGATAGGATTAGTTGGTTCAAATGGTGCAGGTAAATCTACCCAATTTAAAATATTAATTGGAGAAGAAGATCAAACAAGTGGAATGGTTATTAAGGAAGGTAATCCTAAAATTGCCTACCTCAAACAGGAGTTAGATTGCAACCTAAATCGATCCGTCAGAGATGAACTGGAAAGTTCTTTTAAAGATATACAAATAGTTGCAAATAAACTTTTAGAAATTGAAATGAAAATGAAATCTTTGGACTGTAATAAAGATTCTAGAGAACTTGAACGTTTAGTAAATAAATTAGCAAAATATCAAGGAAAATTTGAAGCTTTAGGTGGGTATCAAATGCAAGCAGAAGTAGAGAAAATTCTACCAAAACTAGGATTTTCTCTTAAAGACGCTGATCAATTAGTTGGTCAGTTTTCAGGTGGATGGCAGATGAAAGTGGCACTTGGGAAAATCATCTTGCAAAAACCTGATTTACTTTTACTTGATGAACCAACTAATCATTTGGATTTGGAAACTATTTTCTGGCTTGAAGAATATTTAGCCTCTTTAAAAATTGCAATTATTTTGATTAGTCATGATAGATATTTTTTAGACAAATTATGCAAAAAAATTATTTTCATAGAACGTGGAATATCTGAAACTTATAATGGTAACTATTCTTTTTTTGTTGAACAAAAAGCTTTAAATCAAGTATCTCAGATTAAAGCTTATCAGTTACAGCAAAAAGAGATTGAAATACAACAGAGGTACATAGATAGATTTAGAGCTAGTGCAACAAGAAGTACCCAGGCTAAGAGTCGAGAAAAACAATTAAAAAAAATTTCTAAAATTGAAGCGCCTATATCAAAACTAAAAACTCCTACTTTTCAGTTTCCAGAATCTCCTCGCTCAGGAAAATCAGTTCTAAACATTAAAAATTTATCTCATAGTTTTCAAGATAAAATACTTTTATTAGATGTTAATTTAAAGGTTTCTGCAGGAGAAAAAATAGCAATTTTAGGACCTAATGGTTCTGGTAAATCTACATTACTTAAATTAATTATGAAAAGAATAGACCCTGAGATTGGGGAAATTAATTTGGGTAAACATAATATAATTCCTAGTTATTATGAACAGAATCAGGCTGAGGCACTAGCTCTAGAGAAAAAGGCTATTGATTTAATTTTTGATAAAGCTCCTGAATGGTCACAGAAAAAAGTAAGAACATTTATGGGTGGTTTTGGCTTCCATAATGATGCTGTTTTTAAATATGTAAAACAACTTAGTGGTGGAGAAAAGGCAAGATTGGCCTTGGCTCTTATGATTATGAATCCAAGCAATTTTTTGCTTTTAGATGAACCAACTAATCATTTGGATCTTAAATCTAAAGAAAATTTAGAAATAGCAATTAAACATTATAAAGGTACATTATTTATTATTTCTCATGATCGATATTTTATATCCCAAGTTGCAAATAGAATTATAGAAATTAAAGACTCTAAATTATTATCTTATAATGGTGATTATGAATATTTTTTAGAGCAGCAAAAAAGAAAAAGTATTAAAAAGAAATAAATTAATGAGTATTTTTTCCTTAAAAATTAACGTAATTTCAAAAAACTTTACATTAATATAGGCAAGATCACTTATTTAACTTTACATAGTTCTTAGTAATTGTTTAATCTTAAAAATACAAATTACTTTTTAAAAAGTGTAAATGAATAATTATGATTTAAAAGAAAATAAATTTCACATTTCTGATCCTGTTGAAAGTTATTTTGAGTGTATTTCTTCTTGTGAGATATCTGATGGGCTTTGTATTACTAGGTGTGTCGAAATCCTTAGAGAATGTGACAAATAAATATTTTACCTATTTGATAGATTACTTATATCAGTAGGTTCTACTTTTAATTTAATTAATTTATTTCCCCGTTTTAATGAGATTTCTAAGTTCTTATTAATACCATTTTTACTTATTGCACTAATAACGTCTGAAGCAGTTGCAATAGTTTGATTGCCAACTTTTAGGATAACGTCATTAATGAGAATTCCACTTTTCTCTGCTGGACTCCTAGGGACCACATAACCAACTTTCACAGAATTTTTGTTGCTTTCAAAGTTAGTTTCATCTATGAGACTAATACCAATCATAGGATGTATTGCTTTCCCATTATTTATTAACTGATATGCAATATCTTTGGCTTTATTTATTGGAATCGCGAAACTTAATCCCGCTCCTGGACCAGATCTTATAAGAGTATTAATACCAATAACTTCGCCATTACTATTTAATAGTGGCCCTCCTGAATTCCCAGGATTAATAGCAGCATCTGTTTGTATTAGTTCAAGTTTCTTATCGTATATTCCTAATTGAGTAACATTTCTTTTTAGATTACTAATAATTCCAAGAGTTACAGTGTTTTCTAGTCCATAGGGATTGCCAACAGCTATTGCCCAATCACCAACCTTAATTTTTGTTGAATCACCTAATTTTGCTTTCTTCCAGGGACCTTTACCTTCAATCTTAATAACGGCTAAATCAGTAAAGAAGTCTTGTCCTACCAGTTTACCTTTTAATTTTTTGCCGTTTTTTAAACCAACAATCAACTGATCTGATCCATTTACAACATGTGCATTAGTCATTACAAGACCGTCTGCAAATATAAATCCACTTCCTTGGCTTTGTTCTATTCTAGGTTGATTGTCATAAGGTAATTGTAATCCAAAAAATCTTTCAAAATATGGGTCTATGAATATTCTAGAATCTTTTGAAAATCTTCTTTGTTTAACATATCTCTGACTGTCGATTGTTACTACAGAAGCACCAGTTTTTTCAATGGCTTTTGTTATGAAAGATTTATTAGAGTATTTAGAGTTTTCATTAACCAAAGGTTTAGGAATCACATTTGAGTCACTAATAATGCCAAGTATTAAGGCTGAAGCGAGTAATAGTTTTTTGTAGCGATTGTTAGTCGATTTTGATTTGTTGATAGTTCGGAGAAACATACTACACAAATATTTTGTATTTTTTAATCATAACTATATAGTTAGGGCTTATATATTTACTGAAAACAAGAATATATGTGATTAATCTAGCTAATTTTCTTTTTTTCGGGCTATCATATAATTCATACTGTTAATAAACTTATAAGCTTAATGACTGTTTTATTGTCAATTTTATATTCGGCAGCTCTTACTTATTTAGTCTGGAAGGCCTTTAAAGTTATGTCTAATGGTTGGGGGATATCAGATAAAGTACAAAAAGAATTTTATAAGAACAATTTAAAACAAAAAAAATATACTATACACCCAGAACTCCTTGATAAGGCAGGAAATATCACAGATGAGGAACTACTGACAGTAAGGTTTTCTAATGATAATGACTCTTCTTTAGAAGAGAAAGGTACTACAACTGATTAACTCAATTAAAAATTAAAGGTAAAAAAATTGGAATTAAGAACAAAAATCGTCAATTCAGTTATAAGATCTCTCAAATTACCTCCAAGGTTTCGTCTGACAATGGTTAAAGAGGATCCTGTTAGATTGGAACTGAGTCTTACTCCTTCTTATGGTAAAAAACCAATTATTGTTGGTTTAGTTGAGTCTTTAGATTTAGTGGGTAGAAGGGATAGGGAAGGCAGAATGCCAAGAGATCTGCAGGGTACTTGGGATTGGACCGTTAGACATGGGAAGATCAGTACTGGAGGATGGAATCCAATGCTTAAGGAGGCTTTACAAACGATGTTTGAGACTGGATTGCCAGCGATTATATATGAGGAATTAACTGGTGATCAATATAAGCCCGTTGATGGTGTCAGACATGTTAAGTAATTCATGAATTATTTGTCATAAATTTCACCTCAAAACGTTAAAATAGGGAAACTTGTAAGAAGTTAATTATGAATGAAGACAATCAACCAAGATATGGCTTTGTAAATTTCGCAGAAACTTGGAATGGTCGTATGGCTATGATGGGAATTTTGATAGGTTTAGCAACGGAATTGATCACTGGACAAAGTATCCTCAGACAAATTGGAATTGGTTAAATTTTCTTGTTAAATCAACTAATAAAATTATTTGATTTCCTCTGCTTTTACTTCAATAGTTTTTTCTCCAGGATTATTATTTAATTTACTCTTTTTAATATTTAGGTCTTTTAAGTCTGCACCGCAATTGATGCAAGTATCATTTAATCCTAGTGAAAGTGCACCACATTGTTCACATTGAATTACTTTTGACTTTAAAAAATTAAAACTTAAAAATGCAATAAGGACTATTAATAAAGTTATTAGAAAGAAAAGTAGCAAAACATTACCAATAATACTTATAAAAAAGTTAATTCCAAAAATAGGAATAACAATTAAGAAAATTAATGAATAAGTTACTAAAGTTTTGTTAGTTTTAATGAAGGAATTCATATTAATGTTATGGTCTATTTCTTTTTCTATTTACCAAAGACATACTAGCAATAACTACACTCCAGCACTGCCCAAAATACAAAATTACGCCTAATAGCCAAACCCATAAAGTAAGGACTAAAAAACCTCCAATAAAACCATATGCTTGGAACCTTACCCCAAGAGAAAGAATACTTTTACTTACCGCTAGGTTCAGGGTAGTTAATCCAATACCAATGAGTAAAGAGCCTGGAATTAAAGGTTTTAAAGGCACTTTTCTGCTAGGCAGAAGTGCCTGCAGCAATAAAGCCATTAAAGAAAATCCAATTAGTGGTATTGCAAATTGGCCGACTTGTAATAACGGTAATTTAAGAAAAAAATTATAAATTAAATTATTCGATTCTGATAGGTTTTCTAAAACGGTACTTGGGATCATTCTAAGGTTTGCACTAATTTGATCTAATACCATTAAGAAACCAATAAAAAATACTATTAAAAAAGCTTCAATTCTATTTCGAACAAATCTTGATGCTTGTTCTTGCCAATCTGCATTTATTTTTTTTGAAGGAAGTTCGTCTTCCCAAAGTCTATCGGAACCTCTTTGAAGAGATAAATAAGCATTCCCCGCAGTAAAAAGCAAAAACATCGCTCCTAAAACACCTGCCCCAAAACCTTGATCAATTAATTTAAATAAAGTTGTTTCTACTAATTCAACTACCGAAGGGGGCAAAATTTGTGCTGCTATAGCAATTATTTGTTGATCTAACCCCTCTTGTTTACCTAGGAACCATGATGCTGTTGAAAGTGAAATGAGAAGAATAGGAAAAAACGATTGAAGCGTATAGTATGCAAAAGCAGCACTTAAATCAATACAATCCGATTTACTCCATCTCTCACAAGCTCCCCATAAACTTTTAAGAATCCAAGTTGAGGTGCGCTGCATCCGCATGCTCTTCAAATACTTATCTAACTTCTTAATATATTCTATCTAATAAAGATATTGTTACAGTAATTATTTCTTTTTTCTGCAACTTATTGTTCCAGTAATAGGTTACCCCATGGTTTTAAGACTTTAATTTCCTCTATTGTTCTCCCAGCAATTAATGGAAAATTTACCTCGCTTAAATCTTGTCCTGAAACTAAATTCAAAGGATCAGTTTCTAACCAGTCGATAGAACAATTAAGTTCTTCAAGTAATAGCCAGGCAGCCGCAATATCCCATATTTTTGGGGTTGATTCTATTGCTCCGAAAGTTTGTCCCATGGCTACGCTTGTAAGATTTAAACTTGATACACCAAGGAGTCTGATTTTCCCTGGAAAGATTGAGTTAGGGTTTTTTTGCAAAATTTTAATTGATCGACTACATAAGGAGACACAATCACTTTTTCTATTATTTTGGTGAGCTTCTATTTTGTTATTATTTAGCCATACACCTTCTCCTTTAATAGATACAAATTTTTTATTTAAAGTAGGGATTATTAAAAAAGAAGATTGAGGTCTACCTTCTACAAATCTGGCTACCGAGATAGACCAATATGGAATGCCTGCCGCAAAATTTGTTGTTCCATCAAGTGGGTCTACTATCCAATAAGCATTTGAATGGGGAATTAATTTCCCTCCCTCTTCGCTTAGAACGCCTTCATTTGGAGCTATCCTTGATAGTCCATCTACAATAGTTTTGTCGCTCCATAAATCACAACTCGTAATTAAAGATCCGTCTGATTTATGTCTAGTACTTATATTCCCAAAGTCTTTTAACTGTCTTTGACTAACTAATTCAAACAAAGAATATAATTCTTTGATTTGGTTATTTGTTAACTGTGATTGATTCATCTTGGAATATTGCAAATAGATTCTTTTTTATTCATTGTATTACTATCAATACATTTATTGCTTATTTCAAGAAAAGTTAATCTCTCTAATTCATCCAAATTTAAATTGTAATTATAAATGGCATTAATATTTTTTGATTTTGCATTGCTTAATTCTTTTTGCCTAACTAGAACATCTTTTAAAGTTGAAATTCCCACATCATATCTTAATCTTGCTAATCTTAAAGACTCATTTGTGGAAGATATTTCTTTAAGAGAGGATATGATTTTTTCTTCATTTAATTTCAAATTTAAATATGCTTTATTAATGTTTGTTTTTAATACATTTTGAAAATTGTTAAAGGAATATTCTTCCGCCTTTGCATTTGCTTTACTTGATTTGTAAGAATTTTTATTTTGGTTCCCATTAAAAATATTCCATGAGAAGTTTAAACTTATTGCATTTGTATATGCTGATCCAGTTTCGCTAGAATCTATTGCAGTTGATAAGGAATCTCCTTTAGTAAATGCACTTGAGAATGTATTACTTATGTAAATCTTTGGCTTGTTAGCTTGTAAATAATTAATGGCTTGTTTTTTTTTAATTTCTTTCTGAAGAGTAAGATTTTCTAAGGTAAGATTTTTTGCTAGTCCATTATTGATATTTTTCGTTAATTTATTATTCCAGAAACCTATTAATTTTTGATCTGGGTTGATTTCGAAATCACCTTTTAGGTTAAGTATTTCTTTTAATGAAATCTTGTTAATTTGATGTGCAATTTTTTTTTCATTCAATGATTGCTTGTCTCTTGATAATTGAGCATTTGCTTCAAGGACTTCAAATTTTGTACCAATACCAGCATCTAACTTTGATTGCGCATTATCTAAACTTGTAATTGACAACTCAAGGGCGTATTTCTTATTTTCAATATCTTGATAGGATTTTTGGTATTTGTGATATATCCCCCTTGCTTCTTGAATTAGATCTTTTCTTTTAATTTCAAAATTATTTTTTGCAATTTTATAGTTCTCTCTGGCTATTTTAATTTCAGAACCTCTGAGTGGATCAATTAAATCCCATCTAATATTAAGAGAAGGATTAGCAGAAAATTGTGAAGTTTTTGTAGTCTGTGAATTGCTATTGTAATTTTTCCCAGATACGTATTTTGGCAATCCACTGGCTTGAAGGTCTAATGAGGGATATCTTTGCGATATTTTGCTTGAAAGATTAAACTTTGAGGATTTAACTAATTCTTTTAATGATTTCAGTTCTTCATTGTGCACGATAATTCTCTCTATTTCTTTATAATCGATAGAAATTTGATCTTCTTTTTCTTCTAAGACTTCATCAATTCTCTCTATTTCTTTATAATCGATAGAAATTTGATCTTCTTTTTCTTCTAAGACTTCATCAATTCTCTCTATTTCTTTATAATCGATAGAAATTTGATCTTCTTTTTCTTCTAAGACTTCATCAATTCTCTCTATTTCTTTATAATCGATAGAAATTTGATCTTCTTTTTCTTCTAAGACTTCATTAACTTTTGACCATTTAATATGATTAGTTGTAGAGCTGAAAGTAGCTTTCTGAGAAATAATACATAGAGCAAGATTTAAAAATAAGATTGGATTTATAATATTTTTAAGCATAATTTATACTCTTCTTACTATGTGATATTCCAATTAGACTATTAATAATATCATTTGTATCATCAAGAACGTGAATTTTGGTGTTCAATTCATTTTCAACTTCACTTATATTTTTGTCATCTAAAAATAAATCAGTATTTAATTTTAACATTATTGAAGGTATGTAAATACCCTCACCTAAATCCTTATCTTTTAGCCCATGAATTAAATCTTCTCCAGTTAATAGTCCTGTAACTACTTGATCTTGCCCCCAATATACGCTTGGTAAACCATATAACATAATAGTAAGTCCGTTAATATTGTTTAGTGTTTTAACTGTCGGAATAAGAGCTTCATAAACTAATTTACCAACAATCCAACAAACCTTTTTGTGTTTATTTACTTTTTTGGGGAGGTTTTTAGCTTTTGTAGTTAATATTTTAAGAAAGCTTCTAATTGAACCTACCCCATTAGATTCTTGAGGGAGATTCTCGTAAGTTTTATAACTAGGTAAATTCATACCAGCTATCAAATACCATTCGTCTGCTAACCAACAAAAGCGTGTCCCATGAGTATTTTGTAACGAGGATTGGAACAGTTCTACTTGTTGAATGGTTTTGATTGCGTATTCTTTGCTTATAGGTTTTAAACCATCATCCTCAGGTCTGAATTTTGTCAGTCCCACAGGAACTATGGCAACAGATAGAACTGTTTTGGATACATTATTGTAGAACTTCGCAAGTTCAAAAATTGATTTTCTTAGAATGTCTCCATCGTTTATACCTGGACATACAACAATTTGAGCATGTATTTGTATACAGTTTCGTTCAAACCAGGCAATTTGATCCAGAATTTCACCAGCTTTTTTATTTTTTAATAGTTTTGCTCTAGTCTTAGGATCAGTTGCATGAACGGAAATAAAAAGTGGTGATAGTTTCTGAGCAGATATTCTTTCCCAATCTTGTTTTTTTAAATTTGTAAGGGTTAGATAAGAGCCATACAAAAAAGCTCAGTCTATAATCATCATCTTTTATGTAAAGGCTTTTTCTTTTGCCACTTGGCTGTTGATCTATAAAGCAAAATGGACATTTATTATTGCACTGTTTGATGGAATCAAATAAAGCATCTTTAAAATTAATGCCTAAACTGGCATCCTGGTCTTTCTCAATACTGATGTTATGAATTTTTTTATTTTTATCTAAAACGGAAATCTTTAAAATTTCTTCACTAATAAGGATCTGATAATCAATTAAATCCCTTGGCTTCTTCCCGTTAATACTAATAATAGAATCCCCTGATTCAAAGCCAACTTCCTGAGCAATAGAGTTATAATCAATACTGTCAATTTCTGCAGGTTTAATTTTATAAGTAATATTGGGTACTAAAAGATCATTAGAATCTTCTTTATAATTAATTTCTTGCCACACAATTAAAATACATTCATTTAACTTTATATATATTCTAAACTCATATATGACTTAAAGTGTATTAAATACTTTTAAAATACAAAAGACAATTATTCAATCAAAGGCCTTTAATTTACTAAAATGTTTAATTAGCAGTTTTTTAAAAAACGATTTAAATCAATTAAAATATCCTTTAAAAATTTGATTCATTGAAAGAATTAATTACAAAAAATCTAGATGTGAAAGATAATTTTAAAAATGAATTTCATAGTGACTTTGATTTTTATAAAAATACCTTTTTATCTAATCCATTTACTTTAAGACTTTGGTCTTCTTTTTTTGTAATTTTACCTATTTTTGTTCAAGCACCTTGGGTAAGACTTCAACCATTGAGTGCTCTTTGTTTTACTTTTGTAATTCTTGTCTCAGCATTTATTTTGTCTAGGAAACAATCTAATCAATGGTTTATTGTAGGTTCATTATTACTTGGAGTATCAGGCAGTTGGCTTGGAGGTTGTTTGTTTTGGGGATGGTTAAGTCCATACCCTATTCTTCACATTCCTGTTGAAGCAGTAGTATTACCTTTAGCTTTAATTGGCCTCGGTACTAAATGGAAAATCGGATCCAGTTTTTATATTGCATCTTTGTTTGGAACTGCAGTGACTGATATTACAATATTTTTGATTGGAATAATGGATCAATGGAAGGAAGTTATTACAGCAGATTCCAAAACTGCTCCACTAATACTTCAGAAAACATCTGAAAATCTTATACAAATTAAATCATTATCTATTATTATTTTTGCTGCAGTAATACTTTGGTTTATTTCAAAAGAAATTCTTAATTCTGCGATTATTAATTCTACGAATGGTAAAGCACTCTTGGTTTCAAGTTATGTAATCCAAACAACATTAATTGTTGATGGTATTTTTGTATTTTTAGCAATTATTCAGCCGACTTTGAGTGGATTGGTTTAATGTTAAGACCTCCATTTTCGCAAGAGCCAATTTCAATTAATACATGGGATGTAATTGTAATAGGTGCTGGGGCAGCAGGACTTATGACTTGTCTGGAATTACCTTCAAATTTAAAAGTGCTTCTTTTAAATCGGAACACTAGCAAGGCATCTTCTAGTAGATGGGCTCAAGGAGGAATAGCATCTGTTGTAAGACCAGATGATTCATTTGATCTGCATGCTGAAGATACTTTAAAGGCTGGTGATGGTTTATGTGATTTCAAAGCTGTAGAAATGCTTGTAAGAGAAGCACCTGGCTGTGTAGATAGGTTACAGAATTTAGGGATGATTTTTGATCAAAATTGTGATCAATTAGCTACTACTCTTGAAGCAGCACATTCTCGTAGAAGAGTCCTGCATGTTAAAGATAGAACTGGCAGAGCACTAGTAGAAGTTCTAGAAGATCATGTTGAAAACAAGGAGAATATTCTTCACTGTAGAGGTGTAAGAGTAACAGAACTACTTATTGAAAATAAAGAATGTAAAGGAGTGCAGGTACTGGACGGATCGAATTTATATTGGATTACTTCTAGGGCGGTTGTTTTAGCAACTGGTGGTGGTGGTCATTTATTTACGAATACTACAAATCCTGCGCAGTCATCTGGAGAAGGGATTGCTCTCGCCTGGAAAGCAGGTGCTGCCATTGAAGATCTAGAGTTTATTCAATTTCATCCTACAGCTTTAAAATTTTATGGTGCTCCTTGTTTTTTAATTTCTGAGGCTCTTAGAGGAGAAGGAGCAGTCCTAGTTGATAAAAATGGTGAAAGCCCTGTTAAATATCTTCAAAATAGGGATTTAGCTACTAGGGACCAAGTTAGCAGAGCAATAATGAAAAATATGCATGATAACAATGTTGATCATGTTGGTTTAGATCTTAGATATATTGATCCTGAAAAGATTATAGAAAGATTTCCCACCATTTTAAGTAGATGTCAAGATTATGGTGTGAATCCTCTGAACGAGGTTATTCCAGTTGCACCTGCAGCTCATTATTGGATGGGAGGTGTTAGAACTGATTTAAATGCATCTTCCAATCGAAAAGGCTTATATGCTGTAGGAGAAGTTGCTTCTACAGGAGTTCATGGTGCCAATAGATTAGCAAGCAATTCATTAATGGAATGTCTTGTATTTGCAAGAAAAATGTCTTCAATTGTTTTGAATAATCCTTTAAATTTAATAAAATTAGAAAGAAGAAAGGAAGAGCTTTATTTTCCAGACCCTCAAGAAGATAATATTTCCATAATTGCAGGAAAGATTGATGAATTAAGAAAATCATGCTGGATAAATCTTGGAGTATCTCGAAACAAAATTAATATGATTAAATTTCTAAATAATATTCAAAATGATATGGATCAATTGCAAAGAAATCCTCTACTCAATAGTCTTGATCAAATTGAATTTGATCAAAAAGTCAAACTTAATGAACCCAAGAGGAGAGAGATTAATCTTTTGCTTGATTTGCAGAATAGACAAATAACGACTTTAACTTTGTTAAAAGCTTGCCTTTTTAGGAAAGAGAGTAGAGGAGGACATTACAGAGATGATTTTCCTATTAAAGATAAAAAGTGGGAATGTCATACTAGACAGCAATTAAACAAAGAAATTAAAAAAAGATTTATCAAAAATTAGTATTTCCTTGATACCCAGTCATTTTTGCTAAATCATTTAGGTCGCGAGTACCGCTATAAATCTCGCCGTTGATTTCCCATGAGGGAAATCCTTCAATACCTTTTGTTTGACATAGCTTGTAATTATTGTCTTGCCCATCTTTAGCACATTCAACTACTTTTAACTCTTTAACTGCTTCTTTTCCAAATAGTTGTTTCTGATCGTGGCAATGCGGGCACCAATACGCACTATACATAACAATATTTTTTTCTCTTAAAAATTTTGCAAATTTTATATTCTGGGGAGAGCTTGAAGTGGTAATGATCGGTGATACATTTTCAGAGGGGCTTGGAACATCAATTGCATTAGAAGGGTCAACGTTAGTTGACCAAATTAGTCCTCCGAGCAGGACACTTAGGGCTACTATGAAACCTCGAAAAATCATAGGTTCTCTACTTTCAAACTTTGCTCCAATCATAGAAATTATAAAGATAGAAAACGATAAAATTGCTGAAAGTATACAAAAAAAACAATATGCTTGAATCTTAAAAAACATTATATTGATTAATAAAAAGCTAAATGTAGAGGAGGCACAAGAAATTAGAAATATTAACCACCACAAAAACTTATTTAGCTTTTCTTTTGGAGAAATTAAATTAAGTGAAAGTATTATTGTGATAACTAATATTGATGAATACGTTATAACTCCTGCTAATGAAAGAGGTATATTAAGTTGATTATTTTCAAATAAAGTACCCCAAGGACTATTTAAAACTGTTTCACAACCATTTTGTATCCCTAGGCATGAAAGCGAAGTCAATAATCCCCAGTTTTTTAAAGTAATTGAACCCGTGTCAACTAAGCCTATAGTACTAAGAATTGCGATTATGATTTTTGGCCATTTCAAATCTTTATTATTTCTACTTTTTAAAGTCTTAAGTGCCATATACAAAGTGAAAATTTGTTATTTACATAATCTATTCTAATATTATCTTGGCATGCGAGTTTTATACGCAATGCGTGTTAAATTTTTTGCTTATTAATTTTTTAAAATTTGTGAAACAAAATAATCTCAATGTTAAAGATAAAAAACTTTCTAAGGTTGCATTTAGTCATGTTGGTTGTGAGAAAAATCTTGTTGATACTCAACATATGCAAGGCTTATTAGATAAAGAGGGTTATGAAGTTGACAGTAATATAGCTGATGCGAATGTTGTTGTAGTAAATACTTGCAGTTTTATTGAAACAGCTAGAGAGGAATCAATTAGGAAAATTCTAGAATATACAAATCAAGGAAAGGAAGTAATTGTCGCAGGCTGTATGGCTCAACATTTTAAAGACGAACTTCTAAAAGAAATACCCGAAATAAAGGGTTTAGTTGGAACAGGAGATTATCAAAAGATAGCTAAGGTTTTGAACAGAGTAGAAAAAGGGGAAATCGTTAATGAAGTTTCAAAAACACCTGAATTTATTGCAGATGAAGTAATCCCTCGTTTTGTAGATAAGAAGAAATTTGTTGCTTATCTTCGTATCGCTGAAGGCTGTGATTATAATTGCGCTTTTTGTATTATTCCCAAGTTGAGGGGTCCTCAAAGAAGTAGAAAAATAGAATCTATAATTTCAGAAGCTAAAAGTCTTGCAAAGCAGGGTATTCAAGAAATCATACTAATTAGTCAAATAACAACTAATTATGGACAAGATATTTATGGAAAACCTTCATTGGCCAAACTTTTGAATGAGCTTTCAAAAGTTCCAATTCCTTGGATCAGGATACATTATGCTTATCCGACTGGTTTAACTGATGAAGTTATTAGAGCTTTCAAGGATTCAAAGAATATAGTACCTTATTTTGATTTACCACTTCAGCATAGTCATCCAGATGTGTTGAAGAGTATGAATAGACCTTGGCAGGCTTCTTTGAATGAAACAATTTTGAGCAACATTAGAGAAAAAATTCCATCCGCTGTATTAAGAACTAGTCTCATTGTTGGTTTCCCAGGAGAAAAAAAAGAACATTTTGAACACCTTCTTAAATTTTTGGATAGGCACAAGTTTGATCATGTAGGAGTATTTATTTTCTCTCCTGAGGAAGGAACTTCAGCTTTTGTTTTGCCAAATAGAGTATCCCCAGAGGTCGCTGAGGCAAGAAAAGATAACATTATTTCAGTGCAACAAAATATCTCTAGAAATAAAAACCAGTCATATGTTGGTTCAAAAATGAAGGTTTTGGTAGAAAAAATATCTGATAAAAATGAATTAATTGGTCGTTCTTACCATTTTGCGCCTGAAATTGACGGAAATGTGATTTTATCTATTAAAGATAATAATGATTTGAACAATTATATTGGTAAATTTGTTGAAGCAAATATTTGTTTTGCTGATGAATATGATTTGTATGGAGAGACTATTAAAATTCTGTAGTTTTTTAAATTAATTTAACTGCCCTTAAGATCTTATCTAATGCGAAAGCGGCTCCAAAACCAAAACCAATAAATGCAAAATAGAAAATGATGTTCATTAATTTCTTTCTTTTTAATTAATTTAACATCACATCGAAAAATTAGATTTTTTCGTTTAATTTCTTAATCTTGAATATATGGTAATTTTTTGTATAAACATTCTTCTGCTTTTTGTAATTCCCTGCCTAGATATAGGGCATGATCAAATCTAGTTATTAAGTCATTTCTTTCTTCAGTGATCAATATTCCAAGTTGTTTGGCACTAATACCTTCAAAAACTTCATTACTAATTCTTTGATCTTGAGAGTCGCATTTAATTGGCTCATTTGTTTCTGGGTCAATAGCATATCCCTCATCATTAATATTATTTAAAAAGTGCTCTAAAATTATTTTATTTTCTTGTAAATCTATTTTTATAATAAAATAACCGTTTGGGTCTAAGTCTATGTATCTGTTCGATAGATCATTATCAATCTTTATTTTTTCCTCGAAACTTTTAATAGAATCCATCTTGGGCAAGTAATAAAAAACTATATTATTAAAATAATCTTTGGTAAAGCCAAATAATTTTTTTATTTAAAGGGTATAGTATCATTTTCAAAATCAATTTCCATTTTGGTTTTTCTATTTACTTCATTTAGCCAAGGATTAATTATATTTTCCATATTTTTGTCAAACCACTTATGTAAGCTTATGGTGCTTTTTGCAAAAAATCCCCTTCTTCTTTTATGTTTGCCACCTGCTCCAGGATCAAAAAAATGGATACTATTTTTTATTGCCCATTCAATTGGCTGGTAGTAGCATAATTCAAAATGTAAATTAGAGATTTCTTCTTGACTCCCCCAATATCTACCCCATAAGTTGTTTTTATTTTTAACGCACATTGACATCGCAAAAATATCTTCAGAGTAGGTTTTTGTTGCGCTAAAAAGCAAAAGATTTTTTTTATTATCTAAAATTTTTTCGAAAAATGTAGATGTTAGATATTTACTTCCCCATACTCCCCACCTTAAACAATGCTGCTCATAAAAAGTATGCATCTTTTGGAGGATTTCTTGGTTAATATTATCTTCCTCAAAAATTTCTACTTTAATATCTTGTTTGGCAATTGATTTTCTCTCTTTTTTTATATTTTTTCTCTGATTAGAGTTAAACCTAGAAAGAAAATCATCAAAGGTTTTTTCTCCATTACTCTTCCATTCACTGCTGGAATTTATCCATTCACAGTATCCCAAACATTTAAGATGATTACCCCAGCTTTCATCAATATATAAAAAATTACAACTTAAAATTTTGTTTGTAATCGCAAAGCTTTCGATATGCTTTATCAGTAAATTTGTAATTTCTGTCTTATCTTTGTTTTGTTTATATAAAAATTGATATCCATTTACAGGACTATAAGGACTCATTCCAATTAATTTAGGATAATAATTTAAATTCAGCTCTTGAGCTAACCTTGCGAATGATTGATCAAAAATAAATTCTCCATAACTATGATTTTTTAAAAAAAGTGGAGCAATCCCTAATATTTCTTCATTTTTATAAGCAACAAAATATAAAGGCTGCCAACCAGTTTCTCTCGAAACACTTTTTGATATTTCAAGGTTTTTAAGCCAATCCCATTCATAAAATGGATTGTTGAATTCATGTGTTAATTCATTCCATATCTCTTTGGAGATTTCTTTAATGGACAATTTCACTTCAACTTTATTTATTTTTTGGGTCATATAATATTTAATTGATTTCAAATTTTTTTGTAATGTATGTGGATCTCATTATTCATTAAATTTTTAATTGATTTTATTTCCCACAGTCTTTTGAGATTAAAAATTTCGTTCGATTGATCTGGAGGTGTCCATGTATACTTACCTCCAATAATTCGCGGAATTATTGTAATTTTTATATCTGTTATTAGATCCTCTTTTAAAAATGAATTTATAAGCTTTGCACCTCCTAAAAGAGCTAGATCATTTATCCCTTGTTTTTTTAGTGAAATTAAAGTGTTTTCCCATGAATTTTCGAAAAAAAAATGTTTCTCGAAGTCATTTTCTGACGAATTATCAACTTTATTAGAGCTAATTAGCCATCTTCTAATTGGTTGTCGAAAGTATTTCCAATTCCTGTTAAATTTATTGCTATTTGAAGCAACTATAGAAATTGGTTGGCTTTTTGATATTTTTTCTTTGTTAGTCTCACAGAGATTTTTAATTAGGTATGTTGATTGATGAGCTTTTAATGTTCCTAAACCAAAAATGGTGGCATCAACCATTGATAAGTTATCATTCAACATTCTTTTATCTTCTTCGCTGCCAAGATGTGATTCTCCACCTTCAGGAAATGCAATTCTTCCGTCAAGACTTGATGCTATAACTATTGTTACTCTTGGAATACTCAAGTTTGTGTAACTAACTTATTTTCTAATTTCATCTTAAGTGAATTGGTTAACTTTTGATCTACATAAATTTCTGCAGCATTGTTTGGGCTCTCTTGGAGTCTTATTTTGTGCAATGTTGCACCAAGATCATAGATTGGTTTTTTAAGAATATCTGAAATATATAAAGCTATATTTTCCGCAGTTGGAACACAACTATGGAAAAATTCGATATCTTTATTTAGAAAAGTATGATCTAATTGTTCAACAACCAAATTATTAATGATTTCTTGGAGGGCAGCTAAGTTGCAAACCATGCCAGTTCTACTATCAATCTCTCCTTTTACAGTTATATCGACAAGATAGTTATGACCATGTCCATTCACTCTGGCACATTTCCCATATATTTTTTTATTTTCATCAAAGGATATCTCTTCTTTTGCAAGTCTATGAGCGGCTGCAAAATGAGTTTGTACTGTTAAAAATGCTTCCATGTTTTTTCCAAAATAATCTGCCCATAAATTGGGGTTTTCATAAAGCCTTAGACTTGTAAGAGGTAAATCATCCTTTAGACGACTCCAAATGACCTGCACTAATGCTTCAGTTGTGGGTAGTATGCCATCTTGATTATTAACATTAAATTCAGGCCAGACATCATTTAAAAAACGAAAATCTAATTCTCCAGTAACCTTTTCTTTAATAGAGTGTTTTACATCAGAGAGATTTAGGACCATTCCATCAGAGTCTAGTTTTCCACCCATTGATACAATGAGTTCATAATTATGACCATGACCTGGCGCAATACTGCACTTTCCAAAAAGAGATAAATTTTCTTCTGGACTTTTTTCAGGAAGCCAATAACGGTGACTAGAACTAAAGCAGGCACGTCGAGTTATGACGCATTCACGTCCCTTGCCATGTAGTGGTTTGGATTGTGTAGAAGTCATACCTGTCTGCAATAATACTATCTTAAGGTTTTATATATGCTTTTGTCTTTATGGAAGAATCTATTATCAAAAAAACAGTTCAGGTCATCAAAGGTAGAAGCATATTTTTAATAGGCATGATGGGTTGTGGTAAGTCAAAAACTGGTTTGAA
>QCLA01000019.1:0-23872 GCA_003214935.1 Prochlorococcus sp. AG-412-F02 | reverse complement strand
TGATCTGTTCTAATATAATCTTCTTTTACAAACTGTTGACTATAACTTTTATATGTTTCAGCTGTAGATATTGAAACATTTGGATTTTTTAAAAGAAGAACTCCATATTCATATGTATAATTTAATTTCTCTAGAATCTCGCCTCTTCCAAAACATAATTGACTTCCACCCTTGATGAAAAAAGGAACATCTGAACCTAATGATGCTGATAGTTTTAATAATGTATTGTTGTCAAGATTTAAATTCCATAATTTATCTAGTCCAATTAGAGTCGCTGCTGCGTTACTTGAACCTCCAGCTAATCCTGCTCCTATAGGAATATTTTTTTTTAAAAAAATATTCGCCCCCAAATCTATATTTGATATTTCTTTTATTAGATATGCTGATTTAAGTATTAAGTTATCACTAGCAAGACTCAAATGATTGCAATCTGATTTTAAATTAATTGAACCTTCTTGATTAATCTCAAACTCTAAATAATCCGCAAGATCAATATTTTGCATTATCATTGCTAATTCATGAAATCCATCTTCTCTTTTTCCTATAACTTCAAGGTGTAAATTTATCTTGGCTGGTGACTTTATATTAATTTTTCTTGTTGATAATAAAGACATTTAATTAATTTTTTATTTTTTAATTTTAATACAATTATCTGCAAGATTAACCCATTGATTAATTGAAAGATCTTGAGGTCTTAAATTCAAGCATATTTTAGATGGTTCAGAAAATTTGTTAATCTCATCTGTAGAAAATATTGATTTAAGTGTATTTCTAAGCATTTTTCTTCTTGAATTAAAGGCAATTCGAAGAAGTTTATCTATATATTTCTCCAAAGTAATATCCAATCTTAACTCTGTCTTTAATGGTTCAAAAACAACTAAAGAAGAAAAGACTTTTGGAGGTGGGCTAAAAGAAGAAGGTTCTACATCACATATTTTTTTTATTTTAGATAAAAGCTGCATTCTGACACTAAGCGCTCCTGCACTAGAATTACCTTCTTTCGCTAAAATCCTATCTACAACATCTTTTTGCATTAAAAATATTATTTTTTTATAATTGTAATCTCTAACAAATCCTAATTTTCCTACAAAGATATCCAATATTGGTCCGGTAATATTATATGGAATATTTGCTACAACTTTAGTGATTTTATTATTAAATGAATCTAGATTTGTTGAAAGTATATCTCCCTGTTGAAGTGAAAACTTGTCGTTATTTTTGAATTTAAGATTTAAAAAATCAATTAAATCATAATCTAATTCAATAGCGTGTAATTTTCTAATCTCAGAATCTAATAACTTTGATGTTAAGGCTCCTCTTCCAGGACCGATTTCAAGAATAAAATCATTTGCATTAAGTTCTGCCACCTCTTTAATTTTCTCTAATATTTTTTTATTTACCAACCAATGTTGTCCAAATCTCTTTTTTTGATAATGGCTTTTAAAATTCATCAAAAAAATAAATAATATGTTTAAATTAAATATGCACTTATTATCTAATTTATATCATGAGCTTATCAAAGAAAAATTTAGATAAACTCAATAATTTTATTAAAAATAATTCTTTAACTAATGATCATAATATAAGTACTAGTAAAAAAGAGGTTGGGAATCATGAGAAAACCAAAAATTCTAATAAATTAGAAGATTCTAGTGAATTATTTTATTCTTTAATTGATAATGCAGAAAGCCTTAGTGAAACTTCTAAAGTAAATCATTCACTAAGATCCTCGGAAAATGATCTCATTAGCACAAATTCCCAGATCTCTAATCATACAAATAATTTAACAACTGAAGAGGAACTATATGATGAATTTAATTATCTTCTTGAGGAATAACTATATTTAAATATTTACTTATGCTTCAGACTAATAGATTATCAATTTACGCTATTGGGAAAATTAAAAAAAACTGGATTAGAGATGGAATTAATCAATACAAAAAAAGAATGCCAGACCTTAACATTAATGAGTTAAAGAGTTTTAATATAAATAATCTTAGATTCAAAAACAATATTATTATCAGTCTCAGCGAGGAAGGTAAACAGTTTAATTCTATTGAACTAACTTCTTTACTTTTAAATTTTAAAAATAAATAAATTATTTTTCTAATTGGAGGTGCTGATGGGATTAGTTCTGATGTTAAAAAACAATCCGATCTTTTACTAAGCCTTTCTCGCCTAACATTTCCCCATGAATTAGCTAGATTAATTTTATTGGAGCAAATTTATAGAGCCTTGTCTATTTCGAGCAATTCCCCTTACCATCGCGCCTAATGGTAAAGGTTAGAGTTAATTTTAAATTAATACATAAAATTCTAACAACCAACCAATTCCAGAATTTTGTTATATAGTACATATATACTATTATGACAGGTCTTGAAACGATTTAGTTTGGCTTCTGAAAGATTAAAGATTCCCTTATTAAGTGATTCAATATCTGCAGGGTTTCCTTCTCCTGCTGATGATTATACAGAAGAAAATATTGATTTAAATGAGCATTTAATATCTAATCCTTTTAGTACTTTTTTTCTCAGAGTTAAAGGTCACTCAATGGTTAATGCAGGAATTAAAGATAATGATTTAATAATAGTAGATAAGAGTTTAAGAGCTAAAGCAGGCAATATTATCATTGCGATGGTAGACGGAGAATTTACAATAAAAAGATTATCCATAAAAAATAATGAATTATATTTAAAGGCAGAGAATCCTAATTATCCAGACTTCAGATTTAAAAATCATATTGATATACAGATATGGGGGGTTGTTATCTATTCAATACATAGCTTCTTATGAATCTTTCAAGTATTGAAGCAATAGCTCTTATAGATGCTAATAATTTTTACGCTTCGTGTGAACAAAGTATAAACCCTCACTTAAGAAATAAACCATTAGTAATTTTATCTAATAATGACGGATGCATTATTGCAAGAAGTCCCGAAGCTCGCGCTTTAAAAATTAAAATGGGCAGTCCTTATTTCAAAGAGAAAGAAAGGTTAAATAAATTAGAGGTAGCAGTTTTAAGCTCTAACTACTCGCTTTACGCTGATATGAGTAAGAGACTAATGAATTTATTAAAAAATTACTGTGAAGAGATTGAGATTTATTCTATTGATGAAGCCTTTGTCTCAATTTCTAGACCTAATGATAAAAATCTATATCCTTGGGCAAGAGAAATAAGGGCATTAACATATCAGAATCTAGGAATCACCCTAACAATAGGAATAGCAGAGAACAAAGTAAGGGCAAAAGTTGCTAACAAGTTAGCTAAAAATATTGATTATTCAGCAGGAATATTTGATTTAGCTAGAAACGAAGATGAGAATAGCTATTTTAAAGAAATTAGTGTAGATAAAATTTGGGGAATTGGGAAACAAACATCTATTTGGTTAAAAAGTAAAGGTATTAAAAATGCACAAGAATTAATAGATATGAAAGAGAATGAAATCTTTAAGAAAATAGGAATCGTAGGAAAAAGATTGCAATTAGAATTAAAAGGTTATAAATGTCTACCCATAGAAAAAAATAATAAGTCAAAAAGAGAAATTCAGGTGAGTAGAAGTTTTAGTACTCCTATCACAAAATTAGAAGATTTAACTCAAGCATTAGCAATTTATGCGATAAGAGCATCGGAAAAAATGAGAAGTCAAAGCTTACAAACATGTGCCATTAGTGTATTTGCAAGAACTAGTAAATATTCAAGTCAAAATTATCAAAGAAGTGCCCATAAAAAACTTATAAATGCAACAGACAACACAAACGTCATTTTAAAAACAGTAGTTGCATTATCTAAAGAAATTTATAATCCTGAATATAAATTATCAAAGGCGGGCGTTTTAATGCAGGATCTAACTAATTGCCAATATTTACAGCAATCACTTATCACTTACAAATCTCAGGAAGATATGAAGAAATCAGAAAATCTTATGAGAACAATTGATTCATTGAATAAAAAATATAATAAAAAAGCAATTACATGGGCAATTACAAAAAAGACAAAAGAATGGACAATCAATAAAACTTTATTAAGTCGCACATCAACAACAGATATAAGAAAAATTCCAACTATAGTTATATAAAAAAGAAAAACAATATGGAATTTATTATATTTTTAAGTAAATTAGATAAAGAAATTCTAGAATTATTAGTAAAGGCAAACTATATTGTTGAAGAAAATAAAATAGAATGTTTAATAAACAAAGAAATAAAGGGTCTACACAACTTTATAGAAAATAAAATAGTAATATGTACTGAAAACGCAAAAAGAAAAACAAATTTCAAGGAAATAAAAAACAATTCAATTAAGGATAATTTCAAAACGGAAAGGGCAATTAGAAAAGCATTAAGGCATGAAGCAACTCATGTTGTACAAAAATGTAATGGAAATAAAACAGTGGGCGATATAAAAGAATTAGAAACTAAATTAAATAAGAGTAAAAGAAAAGCATTAGAATTCTCAACTTCAAAATTTGCTGGGAAATATGCTAAAGAAGTAGAGGCTTACATTTTGGAAGACAAACCCAAAAAAGTAAAACAAATGCTTAAAAAGTATTGTTTATAAAACAAGAAGGGATTATTAGCTAGCAATAAAATTACCACAGCGTTGCTTATCTAGAGAATTTATGTGTTGCCTTTCTGTATAATATAAATCTTGAAATTTAATAGCATCTGAGTTTAAATCATTAAAAAGTTCATCGATCTCTTTATTAGAATCAGAGTTTTCTGAGGAGGAATTATCTATTAATATAGATATACAGTTTTCTAAAGTTTTTAACCTTTGAGAACTCCAAGATTCGATCAAGTGTCTGCATCTTTTTAAGGATTTGTACCTCTCAAGAAGAGATAGAGTTCCAAGTAAATTGTTTTTGGGACTTTTTAACATAGTTAAAAATAGCTCGTTTGGATTAATAAAAATGTTAATTTTGTTTGATAAATCTGAATTATTAAGAGCTATGTGATCTGATAATAAAGAAATTAAATTAAGACTTGAAACTTCTTTAGATAGTTTATGACAATCTGATTTTTGAAATTTATTTAAATAATTAGTACCTAAATTATCTTCTTCGATTTTTGAAATTGCCTCCCATATAATACGAATGTAGTCGGAATTGAAATCATTAATTTCTCTTTTAAGTAATTCCTCGCGAATAAAGATCCTAAGATTAGGGCAATGGAGATAATAAAATATTACTTCAGATTCATTTTTTTCACGCTTGGAAATTTCATTTGGTTGTTCAAATTTCTTTGATCTCCCATGCCAACGAAATCCCTTTACCTGATTTCTTAAATCTTGCTCAAACTGTATCGCTAATCTGGCTTGTCCCATACTTAATCTTTCAGAGACTTTTTGTAAATAATGAGTTCTAGTAGATGATTGAGGTAATTTACTTAGTAACTTAACTAATGCTGAAATAACACTCTGGAAAATATCAGATTTAGTTAAATCCTTATTATTGAAAATCTGATCAATCTCCCAATCAATCCAAAAAGAAGCGTTATCAATTAAATTAAAATAATCTTCAGGGGTATGTCTATTTAAATATTCATCTGGATCTTTGAAGTTTTTAACCTGAAGTATTTTCAGGTTAATTTGATCATGAAGTGACAAATTTTCAACTTCTTTAATTACCCTTTTTGTGGCAAGTATCCCAGCATTATCAGAATCAAAATTGAGTATTATATTTTTATTATCAGTAAACCTACATAGTTGTGATATTTGATATTTATTTAACGCTGTTCCAAGAGAGGCCACACTATTTGTTATTCCTTTTGAATGAAGAGAAATAACATCAAAATACCCTTCAACGATAATTGCTTTATCACTTTTTCTAATATTACTTGAAGCTTTTTCGAATCCAAACAACATTTTACCCTTTTCAAAAACCTCAGACTCAGGTGAGTTAAGATATTTAGGTTCCTGACCATCTAAAGATCTTCCTCCAAAGGCTACAACTCTTCCTTGCATATCATGAATTGGAACAATTAATCTGTTTCTAAAACGATCATAATTCTTATCAGAATTATCTTTAGAAATAACAAGTCCTGAACTTAATATTGAATTTACCGGTAATTTTTCTACCTTTAAAAGATAATTAAATAAATCATTCCATGAATTAGGAGCAAAACCCAATTCAAATTCATTAATAATATTTCTACTTAATTTTCTTTGGGATGTTAAATAATTCATAGCTTCTTTACCCAAAGAATTATTTAATTGTGATTTAAACCAATTTTTTGATATTCTTAAAATTTTATAAAGTTCTTCTTTTCTTGATAATTGTTTTTTATAAGCCTCGTCCTGAGGACCATCAAGAGTTTCAATATTTATATTATTTTTTTTAGCAAGAGAAAGAACAACATCTGAAAAATTAGCTCGTGTAAACTCCATTAAAAATTTAATTGAATTACCACCAGCTCCACAAGAAAAACAATAATAGAATTGCTTAGAAGGTGAAACCGTCATAGACGGCTTTGTGTCATCATGAAAAGGGCAAATTCCAACAAACTCTTTACCTTTTTTCTTTAGAACAATGTGCTCAGAAATAACATCTACAATATCTGCCTTTTCCTTAACTTCCTCAATGGTTCTTGGATGTATAGAACGCACCATATGTAATATTTAACTTGAAAAATACAATAATTTATTTGTTATAGTTCAAAATCATAAAAGAATCTACTTAATTTCACAATAAAACTTTTTAACAAATGCAGTTCTATAAATATATTGATAGAAAAAATTTATTTAATAAGTTTTATTTAGTTTTTGCTTCATTATTCTTTAGTCTGATGACAGTATGTGTGAAAAAAGTTGACTCAAGGATAAACATATATGAATTAGTTTTCTTTAGATCATTGATAAGTTTATTAATAACTTCATTGATCTTAAAGAAAAAAGAGATAAATCCATGGGGAAATAATCGCAAATTACTTTTTTTGCGAGGAATGCTTGGAACTGTGGCATTAGTATGTATATTTTACGCAATAAGAAATATGCCTCTTAGTATTTCTACAGTTATTCAATATACATATCCTATTTTTATATCTATCTTTGCAGGTATATTTATAAATGAAAAAATAACAAAGAATACAGTACTGTCTTTAATATTAGGTTGGCTAGGGATTTTAGTAATATTAAATCAATCACAATTAGCAAATATAAACGTTGAGATTGAGAAATTATCAATTTTTATAGCATTTTTTGGAGCAATATCTACTGCTTTCGCTTACATAACTGTTAAGAAGCTTTCTGCAACTGAGGATATTTTTATAATAATTAAATATTTTCCTCTAGTTTCTGTAATAACTTTGTTTCCTATTGTATTACGAAATTGGGTTACACCTAATCTAACTGATTTATTTTGGATAATGGGAATTGGTATATTTACACAATTAGGTCAAACTTTTTTAACTATAGGATTAAAGATTTTACCTGCGTCAGAAGCCTCCACTATTAATTATTTACAGGTATTTTTTGGATCAATTTGGGGTGTTTTATTCTTTAGTGAATTAATAAATGTCAATTTTATATTTGGTTCTATACTTGTTTTATTAGGAACTATTATCTCTACTAGCAATATACTTAAAAACATTTAAAATAAAAAAAAGGTATTTTCATATGAAATTTTTCTTTTTACTACTATCTTTTGTTTTTTCTCCTTTAATTCATTTGAATGCTTCAACACCTAAAACTGCTACATGTACTAGGACTGAATATAGGGAAGAATATATTCCTGGGACAAAATCAAGTCCAGGTTATGTAAGAAGTTATGAAATAGATGTAAAAATTCCATGTAATGGCGATAATGCTGAAAAAATAGATGATAATGATTGTACTGATGGAAAAATAGCTGGAGCACTTCTAGGCGGTGGAGCAGGGGCTGCAATGTCAAGAGGAAAAGGAAGATGGTGGGCTGTTCCACTAGGTGCCGTACTTGGAAGTAAAATTGGTTGTGATGCAGCGGGAGGATAATTGATTAGCTGGATAAAAGGTGAGCTTGTAGATTTATGGCAAACTAATAATAAATTTTATATTTTAATAAATTGTCAGGGTTTAGGATATGAAATTCAGATTTTAGAATCTATATATATCAAATTTAAAACGAATGAAATACCTCATCAAAAGATAATTTTATGGTTAAAACACATTAAAAAAGAAGATTCAGATTATTTATTTGGTTTCATTTCAAAAGATCAAAAAGATTTTTTTATTGAAATTTTAAATATTAAAGGAATAGGTTCACAGATAGGAATGTCATTATTGAACAAATTTTCAATAGATGAAATTATTAATGCTATAGACTCCAAAGATAAGAAATTAATTAGTTCTGTACAAGGAATAGGTCAGAAAATGACTGAAAGAATAATCCTAGAGTTAAAAAATAAATCAAAAATGAAAATAAAAGACAGCGAAAAAGAAAAAAATAGTGATTATTTAAAAGAAAACAATGAACTCAATTCAATTTTACAAGATATTGATTTAACATTACAGTCTCTAAATTATACTAATAAAGAAATTAAAAAATTAATACCTATTCTTGTCAACGAAATTAAAAATAAAAAAAATGAAATGCTAGAAAATCATAAAATTTCATTTGAATATATATTAAAACTTGCTATGAACCATCTAGATAATAATAGTAATTTAGGCCGATAACATAGTAAGATAAAGCTACGTAGATAAATTTTATGTCACTAGATACAGCAGAAAAACAAAAAATTATTGAATCCCATCAAGTACATGATACAGATACAGGATCTGTTGAGGTACAAGTCGCTATGCTCTCAGAAAGAATATCAAAATTAAGTGATCATCTTCAAGGTAATATTCATGATTTCGCATCAAGACAAGGATTGCTAAAAATGATTGGAAAAAGGAAGAGATTACTCTCTTACATAAAAGGGAAAAGCGAACAAAAATATCAAGATTTAGTTAAAAAAATTGGAATAAGGGGATAACTTCCTTTAATGAAAAAGAAACAAACATACAAAAAGAATACGAGTAAAAGGAAGAATAAAATAGTGGAGCAAGTTCCTTATGAAAATATAGATAAAAAAACTCCGGTTATTTTGGACAAAAAAACTTCAAATAGTGGGATACCCAAATATGTAGCTGACAGAATGGCAAGAAGGATTTTCTTTACTACAGGAATACCTACAATATTAGGAATGTCTGTATTTGTAGTTAGTTATATCATTGTGACAAAAAATATAGCAGAAATAGCTCCTTCAGCAACTATTGCAATATCGGCTTTATTCTTCTTATTAGGCCTAGCTGGTTTAAGTTTTGGAATTTTATCAGCTAGTTGGGATAAAGAACCTGGAAGCTTTTTGGGATTAGAAAATATCCCATTAAATATAAAAAGAGCTAAAGCTGCATTTAAGCCTGCGTCACAAAACTTTGAAGAAAGTAATTAGACTAAGAAACTAAAGATTTCAAATTAACCTTAAAAGAATTTTCTTCCAATAATTTAGAAGCACCAACAATATCTCCAACACAAAATTGTTCTCCGAATTTAACATAAGTAAGCGAATTTTGATGCTTAACAGCCGCTAATACAGGAATCTTAATACCGCATTTTTCTTTAGCTGCTCGAAATTTAACTAAACAATCTCTTATCTTATTATGAACTCTTATATCTGAAGCTTGATAACTATCAAGGTTAATAACAAGCAATTTTAAGTTATCAATTTCTCTACAATCTTCAATAATTAATTGAGTTTTATCACTTTTTTTATCAATAGTGCCCCAAACTAAAAGTCTAGTATCAGTTAATAAGAATTCAGATAATCTAGTATATGTTTTTGGAAAAACAATCGCTTCAAAACTACCTGATAGATCTTCCAATTGAACTATAGCCATTCTATCTCCTTTTCTTGTTGTAATTTGCTTTAATTCAGGAATCATCGCCACTAGTGAAACCTTTGTTCTATCACTTATATCTTCTAAATTTGAAATACTAACTGGAGAAACAAGTTTAGCTGGCTTGGATAAATGTTTTAATGGATGATCGGATAAATAAAAACCCAAAAGTTGCTTTTCTAATTTTAACTTCTCAATAAGTGAATAATCATCTACCTTGGAATGTTGTGATTGTAAAAATTGAGGTTCTGAAGATGTTTCAAGAGAGTTAAATAAATTTCCTTGCCCTGAAATTCGATCACGATTACGTGATGATGCCCATTCAATTACATTTTCAAGATCAGAAAATAATTGAGCTCTATTTTTATTCTCGGAAAACTCATCTAAAGCGCCACAATGAATTAGAGATTCTAAATTCCTTTTGTTGAGTATATTAGATGGTAAACGATCGCATAAATCTGACAATGATTTAAAGTTTCCTAATTTCTCACGATTAGTAATTATATTTCTAATGGCTGAATCTCCTAAATTTTTAATAGCTGACAACCCAAATAGAATTTGATCTTTTTTTATGGTGAAATCAATTCCAGAGAAATTTATACTAGGTGAAATTACTTCTATTCCCATAGCATAACAATTAGAAATATATCTCTGCATTTTATCGCTAGAGCCAGAATTAACACTTAAAAGTGCTGCCATATATGCAACTGGGAAATGAGCTTTCAAAAAGGCAGTTTGATAAGTAACGGCGCCATACGCAGTTGAATGACTTTTATTAAAACAATATTCAGCAAATAAAAGCATTTGATCAAAAAGATCATTAGCTATTTTTTCTTCAACACCGTTTTTTATAGAACCCTCAACGAAGAGATTCTTATGTTTAACCATCTCTGAAACTTTCTTTTTTCCCATTGCTCTTCTAAGTAAATCAGCATCACCAAGTGAATATCCTGCTAAATCCTGAGCAATTTTCATTATTTGCTCTTGATAAACCATAATTCCATAAGTTTCAGTAAGTATGGATTTTATAAAAGGATGTGGAAAATCAATTTTTTCTTTACCATGTTTTCTATTAATAAATTTAGGTATAAGACCAGCATCAAGAGGACCAGGTCTGTAAAGAGCAAGAATAGATGATATATCCTCAAGAGAGTTAGGTTTAAAATCCTTTACAACCTGCTTCATCCCAGATGACTCTAACTGAAATATCCCCTCAAGATCTCCCCTACCAATAAGATCAAAGGTTTTATGATCATTATGAGGTAATTCATCAATATCAATTTTTTGCCCTGTAGATTCTTTTATTAATGAAATTGTCTTATCTATCATAGTTAAATTTTTAAGACCTAAGAAATCCATTTTCAACAATCCAAGAGATTCAATATCGTCCATTGAATATTGAGTTATTATTTGACCATCATTGTTTCTTTGAAGAGGTACAAGTTCATCTAAAGGTTCTGAAGCTATTACTACCCCTGCAGCATGAACTCCATATGTTTTATTAGTACCTTCGATCCTAAGTGCTAAATCAATCCATCTTTTAACTCTCTCGTCGTTTATATATTTGTCTCTGAACTCATGACTAGGTGAATTTTTCTCTATCATTTCTTTTAATTTATATGGTTTACCTCTAACGACTGGTATTAATTTTGCTAATTTATCAGCCTCTCCATATGGAATATCAAGGACTCTAGCAACATCCTTTAAAACGGCCTTAGAAGTCATTTTATTAAAGGTAATTATTTGAGCGACCTTATCATCACCATATCTCTTAGAAACATAATCAATAACTTCGTTTCTCCTATCGATGCAAAAATCAGTATCAATATCAGGCATTGACTTTCTGGCTGGATTTAAGAATCTTTCAAAAAGTAAACCATGCTCAACAGGATCTATATTTGTAATTTGAAGTGCATATGCGACAAGTGATCCTGCTGCTGAGCCTCTGCCTGGACCTACGGGAATAGAATTATCTCTTGCAAATTTTATATAATCCCATACGACTAAAAAATAATCTGGGAAGCCCATATCATTAATTATTTCTAGCTCTGAGGACAATCTTTTTTTATATATATCACTAACCTCTTCAATACATGTTTTTTTAAGTCTTTTTAAAAGACCTTCAGTGGATATCCTTGTCAAAAGAGACAATGAATCTTTATCCTCTTTAAGCGGAAATGTTGGCATTCTATAGGTACCAAACAATTCAAATTCCTCAATTTTTTTTGAAATCTCAACAGTATTATTTACAGCTTTTTTTATTGATTCATCATCTATATGATCTTTAAAAAGTGAGAGCATTTCATGCTCACTCTTAATATATTCTGTACCTGTATATCTCAATCTCTTTTGATCACTTATTAATTTTCCAGTAAGAACACAAAGCAAGGCATCATGTGCTTCTACATCCATATTAGAGATATAGTGGGAGTCATTTGTTGCAATAACTTCTATTTGATGTTTTTTTCCAATTCTTATTAATTCGACGTTAACAATTCTATCTTCTATAGAACCATGATCTTGAATTTCTAGATAAAAATCATTGCCAAGTAATTTCTTATACCAAAGCGCAATATTCTCAGCTACATCTAACTTACCCTTTAATATAGCTTGAGGTATTTCACCTCCCAAACAGGCCGTAGAAATAATAAGACCTTCTTTATATTTATTTAAAAGAGATTTATCAATACAGGGTCTAGAAAAGATTCCTCGACCTCTCATCCCATTTAAGTGGCTAATAGTTGTTAACTTTACAAGGTTTTTATAACCAGTATGATTTTTTGCTAAAACAACTAAATGATATCTTTTTTCTTTCTTCGGTTGAGGATCATAAATGGAGCCATTAATAATATACATTTCATTCCCAATAATTGGTTTAATTCCTTTCTCCTTACACTTTTTGACTAAATCAAGAACTCCATACATTACTCCATGATCTGTCAAGGCAATAGAATCCATTCCAAGCTCAGAAGCTCTATCAACAATTTTAGAAACTTGACTTGCCCCATCTAGTAGACTGTAGTCACTATGATTATGGAGAGGAACAAAACCCATATTGAATTAAATCATATATATAAGATAAAGAATATTTTTAAAAGATCTATAATTTAGCGATACAAATTAATTTTTAATACAAATTTAGAAAAACGGTTTATTCTTAATAACGTTTGCATCAATTTCAAATATATTTGCAGCATTCAAAATTCTATGCTCTTCTAATACATTTCCTATTAATTGAAGACCAATGGGTAAACCTTTTTTATCAAATCCGCATGGAACACTAATAGCAGGTAGTCCAGCTAAATTTGCAGGAACAGTTAAAAGATCTGATAAATACATAGAAAGGGGATCGTTAAGAAAATCACCTTTTAAAAATGCCGTAGTTGGGCAAGTAGGTGTTAATAATATATCAACTTTTTCAAAAGCATTATCAAAATCTTTTCGGATCAAAGTTCTAACTCGCTGTGCTTTCTTATAATATTCGTCGCTATAACCTGCTGATAATGCATAAGTTCCAATAAGAATTCTTCTTTGGACTTCATCTCCAAAACCTTTAGCTCTGCTTTTAGAAGTCATTTCCAAAAAGTTGGATCCGCTATCAGATCTATAACCGTATTTAACTCCATCGTATCTAGCTAAATTAGCAGAGGCTTCGCATGGTGCAATTACATAATATGTTGCTATTCCATCATTAAATCTTGGACATTCTATGTCAATAATTTGAGCACCTAAATTTCTATATCTTTCAACTCCTGAAAGAACAGATTCTTTTACTTCAGAATTGAGACCAGGATGATCAAAACATTCTTTAATAATTCCTATTTTTAAATCTTTGATAGGTTTATTTAAATCATGCAAATAGTTAGGAACAGGCCTGTCAAGGCATGTGGAATCATAGGGATCTTTGCCAGACATATAATAGAGAATTTCAGCAGCATCTGAAACTGTATTAGTGATAGGACCAATTTGGTCTAAAGAACTCGCAAAAGCAATAAGACCCCATCTGCTTATTCGTCCATAAGTAGGTTTAAGTCCTACAACTCCACAAAAAGATGCTGGTTGTCTTATGGAGCCTCCAGTATCAGAGCCTATAGCTGCGGCACATAAACCTGCCGCTACAGAAGCAGCGCTACCACCAGAACTTCCGCCTGGGACTCTATTAATATCCCATGGATTTGAAGTAACTCCAAATACTGAAGTCTCTGTGGAACTCCCCATTGCAAATTCATCTAAATTTGTTTTTCCTAAGCAAATACCTCCTGAAGACCATAATTTACTTGAAGCTGTAGATTCATATGGTGCAACAAAATTCTTGAGCATTTTACTTGAACAAGAAGTAACTACTCCTTTTGTACAAATATTATCCTTTATGGCTATTGGCAAACCAGCGAGAGGAGGTAGCTGTACTTCATTTTGAATTAATTTATCTATTTTATAGGCTTGAGATTGTGCGAGATCTTTTGTTGTACATATATATGCATTAATTTTAGGATTAATTTCTTCTATTTTGGAGAAATAATCATTTACTATTTCTTTTACTGAAGTATTTCCGCTTATAATTTCATTTCGTAAAAACTTAAAGTTCATTTATAAAGAGCTTTTTATGAAAATATAGTGGTTAATAAATAGTTAATGGTTCTTCCTTTTTACATCTAACAATATTATGTTTAATGTTGACTGCACCTTCATCCTTAAGATCTTCAATAAAAGAATCTAGATTTGCATTAAGGCTTCTTTTTGTTAGAAAAGGACCATACCAATATTTGGATACGGGTTTTTCTGCTTCAATTTCAGCCCACCATGCTAAGCCAAATTTGTTTCCAAGTTTTCTAATCAATGTTCTGGTCATTAAAGACCTTTAATTCTTGTTAAATTCTATACAATTTAATAGCAAAAGTTCAATAAATATTTAATAATCCTGCAAATGTATTGAAATAACAATATTCAATAAATATTTAAAATGGTAATTAATTATGCATAATATCTAATTACTAGTTAAGTGAAATAATGATATAGCTGCTGCAACAGATGCATTTAAGCTGGAAGTTTTACCTTTAAGAGGAATTCTTAAAATATAATCACATTTTTTTTGAGTAAGTAAAGAGATCCCTTTATCTTCTGATCCTATTATTACTACAATGGGTGATTTTTCATTAAAACTTGAAATTGACAATTGACTATCCCCACTTAACCCTACAGTAAGAAAATTATTTTTCTTAAGAACTTCTAGTGATCTATTTAAATTAACAACTCTGCTGACAGGTATATGCTCCAAAGCACCTGCTGCAACTTTTGCAACTGTTCCTGTTAAGCCTGCAGATCTTCTCTGAGGAAGAATAATACCTTTACAATTAAAAGCTTCTGCAGACCTTATGATGGCACCTAAATTATGTGGATCTGTTATTCCATCTAAAGCTACAATAATTGGATTTTTGCAATTAGTTTTAGATAAATCAATTAATTTATCTAAAGATATAGATTTTTTATGTGCTAATTGCATCGCGACACCTTGATGTGATGCCCCAAAAGTCAATTGAGAAAGCCTATTCCAAGAGACATCTTCTATGAGAACACCTTTTGCTTTTAGTTCTTTAAGTAATATATAAAACTTCTCGGAAGAAATAATTTCTGATGTACACCAAATTCTATTAATAGGTCTCTCACTAATTAAGGCTTCATAAACAGAATGTTTTCCCCATATCCAATCATCAAAATTTCTTTTATTAGAAAATTGTTGAAGATTTAAATCATTATTATTAGACGAAAATCTGGAATTAGATTTATAAGAAAAATTTTTATTACTTGAAGAAGGGAAATTTTTATCCTTTTTATCCTCTGACTTTATTTTACTAATTTGATTTTTATTATTTTTAGGTTTTTTACCAAAAGTATTTTTTTTAGAATAATTTTCTTCTGAAGAATTTGATGGTCTCAAAAACTTATTAGATTCTGACCTTTTAGTATAGTTTTTTCTTTTATTTTCTGAATAGTCTTTTTTGGAATAGTTTTTCATTGATGAATTAGATTGTTTTTTCTAGATATTCAAAAAATTTTGATAGTCTTTTGGGGTCTTTAAGAAATAGCCAACCAATAAGAGTCTCGAAACCAGTTGCTCTTGAGTATATAGAGGGGTCTGCAGACTTGGGATACCTTTTAGTTTTATTTCTAGCTCTTCTAATCAAATCAATTTCAAAAGTATTTAATAAATGTTCAATCTGACTTAACGATTTTGATTGAGCTTTTGCTTTTACTTCATTTACTACTGATAAATGAAGCTCTTTTGATTTCAAAGGAAAATGGACATACCTTAATCTTTGATGAAGTTCCCAGACTGAATCTCCAAGCCAAGCAAGCTGTATGACACCAATTTCTTCTGGAGAACCATATGGTACAAGATTTTGAATCCAATAATTCAACTTTTTAAATTAATTAATGCTTCTTCAAGGGTAGGTTTTAAATTAAGAAATTCACCTAAACGAACAAGCTTAATGGTTTGGGCAACTCTAGAATTTCCCACAACAGAAAACCCTACTTTAAGTTTTTTACATTCTTTATAAGTCTGAACAAGAGCCCCTAGGCCGCTAGAGTCAAGAAAATCAATTTTGGATAAATCAATGACAAATGGCATGGCCTTGGAATTATTTCTAAGTTCATTAGTTACAAAATTCTTAAATTGTTTTTCAGAAAATGCGTCAAGCTGACCTTTAAAAGTAAAAACAATAATATTTGTCTTTACATCGATGTTTCCTCTTAAAGAAACAGTTAGCTTTTGGAATTCTTCTATGACTTAATCCCTCCAAATAAATAATTCATCAAATGTAATTATCAAATCAAAAGAAAACAATATGTCAACATCTTTCTAACATTAGAGAAACAAATTTATTAAATAAGTAATCTGAATCATGTGGACCAGGTCCTGCTTCAGGATGATATTGGACACTAAATATAGGTTTATTATTCACTTCCAATCCAGCTACTGTATTATCATTAAGATTAAAATGAGTAATTTTAACTATATCCTTTGGAAGAGAATCAGCATGTATAGCAAAACCATGATTTTGACTAGTTATTTCGATTTTATTATTTTTACCACAAGGATGATTTAAACCTCTATGTCCAAAAGGTAATTTATATGTATAACCTCCTAACGCCAAACCAAATATTTGATGACCAAGACAAATCCCAAACATAGGAATCCTTCCGTAATCAATAAGTAATTTGGCTAAATTAATTCCTTCAAAAACGGTAGAGGGATCTCCTGGACCATTAGAGAAAAATATTCCATCAGGTTTCTTAGCTAAAATATCCTCAAAAGAATAAGTGTAAGGTAAAACTAAAATTTCACATCCATGAGAAACAAGTCTGTTTAAAATTGACTGCTTTATTCCAAAATCGATTGCTATTATTTTTAACTTATTTACTTCATTTGATTTCTTTTTTCTAATGTCAAAATCAGTTTTTGTGGTATTTATCCAAGAATAATTCTTTTTTGTTGATACTTCCTTGGATAAATTTAATCCTTCCATTTTCGGCGTATCAGAAATTATCTTTAAACAACATTTTATATCTTTATCTTCTGATGTAATAAGTCCATTCATAGAACCATTAGATCTTAAAATTTTAACAAGTGCTCTAGTATCTATTCCATAAAGACCAATAATATTTTGTTCAATTAGCCATTGATTAAAACTCTTTACTGATCTCCAATTTGAATTATTTGAGGAATAATTACGTACAATTATGCCCTTAACTGTGATACTAGATTCGGAATCTTCATGATTAATTCCAGTATTACCAATTTCTGGATAAGTAAAAGTAAGAATTTGACCATAATAACTTGGATCAGTTATTACCTCTTGATAACCTGTCATTCCTGTATTAAAAACAATTTCACCTACTGTTGTTCCAGAAGCTCCAAAAGAAAAGGCAGGAAAAGTTATCCCGTTACTTAGAACTAATTTTGCATTTTTCTTATGCGGATTATTCATTCTATTTTTAAATTGATTCGTCTGGGGCAAGAAAACTTCTTAATAATACAAATTTTTTCCAAGGAGCTGCTTCTTTTATTGAAAATAAAGCTTGGTTAAATCCTTCATGTAAATTGTCTTCTAAGCCTGCGACCCAAAGGACTAATGCTGTGTTTAGTGCTACAACATAATTATGAGCTAATTGGCCAGAACCATTTAATATAGATTCTAATATTTGCTCATTAGATTCATTATCAGATACTACAAGCTTACTATTAGGAATATTTGCAAGATTAAATTCAGAAATATTAAGTATAGATTTTGTTAAGTGGCCATTCTCTACAAATATTATTTTATTATCTCCTTGAAGTGAGGCCTCATCAAGAGCACCAGAACCGTGAACAACTATAGCTCTATTCATACCCATATTACAAAGAGCAGTAGCCATTGGTTCTAAAAGATCTTCAGATGCTACACCCAATACTTGAGCATTAGGTCTTAAAGGATTTACCAAAGGTCCAAGTTGATTAAAAATAGTTCTAATGCCTAAAGCCTTTCTCAAAGGTGCTAATTTAATTAATGATTTATGCCAAATCGGTGCAAATAAGAAGGTTATTCCAATCTCGTCTATTGCAGAAATAACATTTTCTAAGGAAGCATTTAAATTTATTCCAAGATTTAACAAAACGTCTGCTGAGCCAACTTTACCACTAGCACTTTTATTTCCATGTTTTGCTATATTCACTCCGCAAGATGCAGCTACAAAAGAAACGGCAGTTGATATATTGAATGTATTAGCCCCATCACCACCAGTACCACAAGTATCCACCATAAACATTTCTGGTCTAGCCATAGGCAATTTACAAACATTTAGAAGTTCTTCTGCCATGGAAGATAATTCTATGCCGGTAGAGCCCTTTGCTCTTAATGCACTCAAAAAAGCTCCAGTTTGAACATCTAATATTTCATCATTAAGCCATCTTTTCATTAAAACCCTAGCAGTAAGATCATCTAGGTTTTCTCCTTGAAGTAATTGATTAAGTATTTCAGAATTTGTTTTATTAAAAGACATATATTTATATGAGTGAAAATATGATTATAAAATTTAATTAGAAGTATCGAATCCTGATCCAACTAATTCTTTAGAGGTATCAGAAGGTCGGAAGTTATTTGACCAAATCATTCTTGTTTTAGAAAAGAGATCATTTTCAGAAATTTTCCAGAATTTAAGAATTTTTTGAATATCATTTTGGATTTCAATTTCCCCAGGAAATTTTGAATATCGATTTATCAATCTAGCTAAATTAATAAAATCTAGATCTTCTGGATATTCCTTTGTAATAAGAGAATCTATAATATTCTTATCTGTTTCATGAAGTGGATGAGTTTGTTCGTGACTCATAATATAAATACTAAATCATTTATAAAACTAGCTCACATATTTAAAAATGAAACATTATCTTAATCATATGGGAAAAATCAAATGAAAAACTTAAAGTTGAAAATAATAAAAAAATATCTTAAACCATATAAAAAAGAATTTTTATATGGTGCAATAGCTCTTTTTATAGTAAATATTTTAAGTGTTTTAATACCTTTGGAAGTAAAAAATATTATTGATCAATTGCAAAATGTATTTTCTTCGAGTT
This sequence comes from Prochlorococcus sp. AG-412-F02, assembly GCA_003214935.1. Taxonomy (GTDB): domain Bacteria; phylum Cyanobacteriota; class Cyanobacteriia; order PCC-6307; family Cyanobiaceae; genus Prochlorococcus_A. The sequence continues at coordinate 4,400 of QCLA01000019.1, read as the reverse complement.
TCGTAATTAAAAAATCGATTTGGCTAATATTTCTTGCAACATGCATGGCTCTAATTAGATTATTTTCACGGCAGATAGTTTTTGGAATAGGAAGAAAAGTTGAAGTAAATCTTCGACAAAAACTATTCGATCATTTACTTATTCAAGATCCAGAATGGATTCAAAAAAAAGGTAGTGGCGATATTATTAGCAGAGCTACAAGTGATATTGAAAATATAAGAAGGTTACTTGGTTTTACTGTATTAAGTTTATGCAATATTGTTCTTGCTTATTCTCTGACCATACCTTCAATGTTTGTAATTAATAAACCACTTACTATATCTGCATTAATGATTTTCCCAATAATTCTTGGACTAGTAAGCCTATTTGGAGGAAGAATGGTAAGTCAAAGAAAAGCACAGCAGGAATCATTATCTAAACTAAGCGATTTAATTCAAGAGGATCTTTCTGGTATAAGTGCAATTAAAATTTATGGTCAAGAAAATGCAGAAAAAAAAGAATTTAATATTTATAATACAAATTATCGTAATTCAGCAATAAAACTTGCACGAACTGCTAGTACTTTATTCCCTCTTTTACAAGGCATTTCATCAATTTCATTATTAATTTTATTAGCTTTAGGAACTTATCAATTAGAAAATGGCTTTATATCAATTGGTGGATTAGTAGCTCTTATATTATATGTAGAAAGGCTTGTATTCCCAACTGCACTTCTAGGCTTTACATTAAATACATTTCAACTTGGTCAAGTAAGTTTAGATCGTGTAGAAGAAATATTCCAAAATAATCCTAATATAGTAGATAAAAAAGGCACCGAAATATTAAAGAAAAAGATAAAAGGTTTTGTAGAAGCAAAAAATTTAACCATAAAATATCCAGGATCTAAATTTAATTCATTAAATGGTTTGAACTTTAAAATTTTCCCAGGAGAACTTATTGCGATAGTTGGCCCTGTAGGTTGTGGGAAAACGACATTAGCTAAATCTCTTGGCAGAACAATTGAAATACCAGGCTCGCAATTATATTTAGATGATATTGATATAAAAAACATAAGATTAGGAGATTTAAGAAAGAATATAGCTATTGTTCCTCAAGAAGCCTTTTTATTTACTTCAACAATTTCTGAAAATCTAAGTTTTGGAGAACCAAATGCCTCTAAGGAATTAGTCAGAGAAAGTGCATCAAAAGCTGGTTTGATTGATGATATTGATAATTTCCCAAAAGGCTTTAGAACTATTGTAGGCGAAAGAGGTATAACATTAAGTGGAGGTCAAAGGCAAAGAACAGCACTAGGTAGAGCATTGCTTGTTGATTCTTCTGTAGTTGTTCTAGATGATGCTTTAGCTAGTGTTGATAACAAAACAGCCTCTTTAATAATTGAGGAAATGAGGGCAAATAGAACTAAAACTATAATAATGATCAGTCACCAATTATCTGTAGCCGCAACATGTGACAGAGTTCTAGTAATGGATAAGGGTTTAATAGTTCAAGAGGGTATCCATGAAGATTTAATTAAACAAAAAGGTCTATATAAAAATCTTTGGGAAAGAGAATTAGCAACTAGTAAAATAGATAGCTAAAATCAATATTTCACATAAGATAAATACCTTAAGTATGTTTAAATTTCTAAAACCTCTCATGAATAACAAAAATTCAATTCCTAGTGATAAAAATAATTCAATTCATAGAATATTAAATACTGATATTAAAAAAGCTCCAAACTCTCAAGAGGACTTAATAATATTTGGATGCGGATGTTTCTGGGGGGCAGAAAAATGTTTTTGGAAACTTCCTGGAGTAGTAACAACCTCTGTTGGTTATGCAGGAGGGATTAAAAATAATCCTACTTATAATGAAGTATGTTCTGGTTTAACTGGTCATGCAGAAGTCGTAAGAGTTGTTTGGAATAAAAAAGAAATAGATATTAGTGATCTATTAAAAATGTTTTGGGAATGTCATAATCCAACCCAGAAAGATAGACAAGGTAATGATGTTGGCTCTCAATATAGATCTTCGATATACTATACAAATAAAAACAAAAAAGACATAATACAATCAAGTAAAGAAGAATATCAAAGAGAACTTAATAAAAAAAATCTTGGATTAATTGAAACAGAAATAAAAATGATTGACACTTATTATTACGCTGAAGATTATCATCAACAATACCTAGCTATAGAAGGAAGTAGACAATATTGCTCGGCATCTCCGACAAAAGTAAAACTAGGGTCGTTTACTGGTAGTAATTACAAACTAAACAATAAAATCTGGGAAAACTATAATTGGGAAGTTGATAAGTGTGTATTGATGTCTGATAATAAACCTATAAAGAATAATAAGTAGTCTTTATTATCTTTATAGTAATGATACGGGGCGTAGCGCAGTTTGGTAGCGCACCACTTTGGGGTAGTGGGGGTCGTGGGTTCAAATCCCGCCGTTCCGATTAATTATCAACATCATCATTTATTAAAGATTTGTATAATTTATACGAACTAATACCAACAGCAATAAATGTAAATGATGAAAAAAATATAAGAATAAATAAAGTAATATTTGAAACTTCAACTTCTCCTAATTGAAAAGATACAAAAAATTGATTTAGAATCATATGCTTAAGACCTTATAGAAAATATTTAACTTTCCAAAGCAATTATAAATTCAAAAGAATCAAAATACCAAAAATAATTCTATAGTATATAAATATTTTCATTCCACGTTTAGATATATATTTTATTAAAAATTCTATTGCTAATAAAGAAGATAAGAAGGTGGTAGTAAGTCCAATTACTAACGGTAAAAAACTAAAATTCGAAAATTGATTTAAAGAAAAAAGTAACTGAACAATAGCAGCTAATGAAATAGCAGGTATGCCTAGAAGAAAAGAAAACTTTGCGGCATCTTTTCTTTCCCAACCAAATAAAAGTGCCAACGAGATAGTAACTCCTGATCTAGATACGCCAGGGATTATTGCAAATGACTGTCCGAGGCCTATTAATAAGCTATCGAGATAATTATGATTTCTTAAGTTAATATATTTATTTATAGAATTATCAGAAAAATACATAAAAAAGGCCATTAATATTGAAATTATTGCTATAGAAAAATTAGAACGGAGATTATTATCTAAAAAGTAAGGAATAAAAAACTTTATAAATGCTCCTATAAAAATGATTGGGATAGTTCCAATAAATATAGAAGTTGATAATCTTTTAAATAAAAAAGAATCTAAAATATTTTTTGAAGTTGAATTCTTAAAATTAAAGATATCATTTCTAAAGTACCAAAATATAGCAAATACACTGCCTAGTTGAATAATTGCAGATAAAGATGAACCAGGGTCTTCAATTCCTAACCATAAAGATATGATTTTTAAATGAGCTGTACTACTAACAGGAATAAATTCTGTTAAACCTTGAATTAATCCGTATAAAATAAATTTTAAATATTCCAAAAATTTATGTATAAAAATACTTCAAAAGTTAATAATACAATTTACATTATAAAAGTAAAAAAAAATAATAAATTATGAAAAATAAATTATTTCTAAAATTCTTAATTGTTTTATTTGTCTTTTTATTTTCCGAAGATGTTAAAGCAAATTATTGGCTAGTTATTGGAACTTATAGACAAGGCCCCGGAGGAAGACCAGTAGTAAGTGGAATAACTAGTCCGTCATTACACTCTATTCCAATGAAAGATTTAGAGACATGTAAAAAAGCCGGTAAAGAAATATCTGAGAAAATATTTACACCTGTCTGGCAATTTGATAGTAAATGGACTTGTGTTTTTAGTGGAACTAAATAATAGATTTATCTTTTTACATCATGAGCACATCCGTCACCTTTATAATTTTCACTTTCATAAAAATCATTTTTAGTTCCAAAATAAACTGTTAATGCTACAAATGGAAGACTTAATAAAAATAAAACAGCTGTAAGATCCATAATACGAAAATTTAATTTAATTTAATTTAATTTAATTTAATTGAATGAGGAATGATTAATTTAAAATAACCTTTAAATGAACTATTGAATAAAAAAATAGTATAATTTTAATGACTAGGTTATAAATGTTCCTAAACCAATAAAAATTAATACTAGAGGTATAACATAAGATTATAAACACATCAAATTTAATATAAAAAATAAGGTTTAATCTTCAGTTAAAATATTATTAATAATATCTAAATTAATTTTATTTAAATTCCAAAAATATTAATTCGAAACCAATTATTTAATATTTAAAGTTAAGCAACTAATCTAGAATCTTCGTTATCCGATGAAACTCGTATTCTTTCCTCAAGTTTAGGGCCATACAACTCATTTCCCCAAATTTCTACTCGAGAATCTTTTGGAGCCATAAAAGTAATTATATCTGTAGGAAATAATACTCTTTCTAAA
>QCLA01000018.1:0-24184 GCA_003214935.1 Prochlorococcus sp. AG-412-F02 | reverse complement strand
ACGCATCCAAATGTCATGAACGGAGGAGCTCTTTCTGAAAAAGATAAAAATATATTTTATGTAGAGGGTTACAGTTTAGATCGATTTGCTAGAGGAGAGATTGGCCTTAAAACTGTAAAACAACAGAAAATTGGAATAATTTTTGATTCAAGCATTGAACATAAAATATTAATAAGACATTTACAAGTTGCTGATGCTTGTGTAGCTACTTTAGGTATTAATGTTCATTCTTATGTACTAACTAAAAAACCTTTAAGTATAATTATTGACTCTGACACTTCAAAAATAAGTGGAGGAATCATTGAGAATCCTGATACTTTAATCGAAGCTGGCAAAACTTTAATAGAAAAAGGAGTCACGGCAATAGCAATAGTGGCTAAATTCCCTGATGATTCAGGATCTGAAGACACAAATTCCTACAGAGAAGGAAAAGGTGTTGATCCTATTTCTGGAGTTGAGGCTGTCATTAGTCACTTGATAAGCAAATTTCTACAAGTTCCATGTGCGCATGCACCAGCATTAACACCACTTGATTTGAATGAAAGATTAGATCCTCGTGCTGCTGCAGAAGAGATAGGATACACATTTTTGCCATCAGTATTGATCGGCTTAAGCAATGCTCCAGATCTTATTGCATTACCTAACAACAACGAATTGATTACTTTACACCCTAATCAACTTGAATCCATAGTCGTTCCACATGGGGCTCTTGGTGGTGAAGCAGTATTAGCTTGTGTTGAAAGAGGGTTAAATATTATTTCTGTAAAAAATCAACATACACTAACAGTGACTAATCAATTTTTAAATTATCCTAATTTTATTGAAGTAAATAATTATCTAGAGGCTGCTGGCATCATTCTCTCCATAAAAAAAGGTATTAATCTCACTTCTATTCAAAGGCCTTTAAAAAAAATCCAAGAAAAATCCATAAATAATTAATATGAAATTGCTATTGGGACTCTCCAATCAGTACCTAATGATTGACTGCTTAATTTGAGAATAGGAGGAGCTTGTTTTCTTTTGAATTCAGATTTTTTAATAAGTGAGATTATTTGCAAAATTAGTTCTTTTTTATGACCCTCTTTTATAAGTAGCTTGAAATCTTTTTTCTCTTCAATAATGCTTTTAAGAATATTGTCCAATATGGAATAAGGAGGGAGAGAATCAGTGTCTAATTGGTTAGGACCTAATTCGGCACTTGGAGCCTTTAAACGAATATTATCACCAATTATTTTAATATTTTTATTTAACTTATGCAGTTTTCTATGATTTTTTGAATCATCACTATCAAGCCAATCACATAATTTAAAAACATTAGTTTTATATAAATCCCCAATTACTGATAAGCCTCCGTTCATATCCCCATATAGTGTGCAATATCCAACTGCTAGTTCTGATTTATTACCAGTGGAGAGTAATAAATGCTTTTCTTGATTCGCTAAAGCCATCAGAAGCGTTCCTCTAATCCTTGATTGAATATTTTGATTCGTTATTCCTTCTACCTTCAAATTTAAGCTTTTTATAAATGATTCTTCAAAAGAGGTCATAACATTCTCAATTGAGATGGTATTAAAATTTATCTTCAGTCTTCTTGCTAGATCTTTTGCATCACTTTTGGAATGCTCTGAACTCCATTTTGAGGGCATTGACACGCAATATACATTTTCACTCCCAAGAGCAGCTTTTGCGATTACTGAGACAAGCGCAGAATCAATTCCACCACTTAGTCCAATTAAAGCTGTTTTAAATCCACATTTTTTAGCATAATCTCTGACTCCCAAAACTAACGCATCAAAAATAGATGATATTTCATCGTATCTAAATTCATCTATGGTTTTCTTTGGTTGGTCAATTTCCCAACTAGAAACATCTTCTGAAAAAGATTTCAATTGTTTTATTTTAGATCCATTTTTATCAACAATAAAACTATTACCATCAAAGATTAAATTATCATTTGCACCAACTTGGTTAATGTAAATTAAAGGAACTTGAAGGTATTTAGCAGCAAAACTTGAAACTTTAGATCGAAGCTCTAATTTTTTGAATGTATATGGCGAAGCAGATAAATTCAATAAAATATTAATATCTTTGCCCTTCAACTCAGAAATAGGATTTTTTTTGTGAATCCCTCTACCTTCTATATCGTTATTAACCCATAAATCTTCGCATATTGTAATCCCGATTTTAAAAGTTTTATTTCTAACTTTTTTTGTTAATACTGATACTTTCTGCTCTGATCTAAAATATCTCTTCTCATCAAATACTTCATAAGTGGGAAGAATAATTTTTCGTGCAATTACTTTCCATTTCCCACCCTCAATCAAGGCAATAGAATTATAAAGATTTGGGAAAAAGGAATCTTTTATAATTTCTGCTATCCCAACGGCTATACTTAACTCGTCATATTTTTTCTTAATTTCAAAAGCTAATTGGTCAAGTATTTCATATTGAGTTTCGACTAAGTTTCTTTTTAGAAGTAAATCTTTAGCTGGATAGCCCCATAGTGATAATTCTGGTGTAAGAATGAAATCAGCAGAATTTAAGTCAGCCTGAGCTGCAATAGTAAGTATTTTTTTTGCATTGCCCTCTAAATCGCCAACAATTGGATTGATTTGAGCAAGAAAAAATTTCATTCAACTAATTTTGTCGATACATATAAATTATTCTTCTTCACGATATCTATTAAAGATTTTGGTAAATTAGAATAATTGGTATTTAATCTAACCATAGAACTTGAAATATTTGGAATATTTAATGAAGAAATTTCAAAGTTAACTTTATAAGTTCCCAACATTTCCATAGCATTTGATTTAATAGGATATCCTTCTCTTTTAATTATCAAAAAACTTACTTCCTTAATAATTTTATCAAAATTTTTCCAAGAGAAAATATCTTCAATTAAATCACTTCCTATTACAAAATCTAATTTATTTGATTCATAAATATTTTTACACTTTTTGATAGATTGGATTGCCCATTGACTACTAATTGTTTGATTGAATATAATTTTAGGATTATTTAAATCTTCAATTAAAGTTTTTAATAAAAGACTTCGAATTGAGATATCTTCTTTATGTTTTTTATTTGGATTATTGCTTGCATAAGTGATAGTAAAGGAATAAATTTTGGATAATTCTTCGAGAATTTTTTTATGGCCAATAGTTGGTGGATCTGCACTAGTGCCGAAAATGGCAATGCGTTTCTTTTTACTAAGTTTCAAGGTAGAAAAATTGCAGAATTTTTATTTAAATTCCTATTAGATAAATAGATTTTTATGTGATTAAAAATCTCGGGTTCTTTAAGCATTATCTTGTGGATTATAAAAGAAGGTTCTAAACGCGATACTTTGCTTCTGATGAGTATTTCTTTAGCTGCTAACTTCCCTATAATTTTTGTTGAGCGCACTGCAATTGCCGCTTGAATGATAGCGATTGGTCCATATGGTAATAATGAAACCCCGTTGGTGAAAGGAGCTATTAATAATATTACTTTACGAATTAAATTAAAAGATGTATTGATACCAATTTGTGTAGCTCCTAAATAGAAATTATTAATAGAAATATTTTTGATTATTTTTCTTGCCGAGTTACCCTTGAGACTTAATCCATAAACCTTACTTAGCTCGTTAATTAATGCTGAATCTAATGCAAAACTTCCTGCTATATCAATCATAATCAAAGGATTAAGTACAACTGTTGATGCCTTTATGGTCGCGAATTTACCAATAATTGCCTGGGCTTTCTTCTTTCTTTTTTTTAATCGTTGCTCTTTTATTTTTAGATATAATTTATCAGCTAATTGAAGAGAATTTAATGTTAATAAAATTTCTCCATATCTATTTATAGCTTCTTTTATATAGGTTTTAATTTTATTCCCTGAATTCACTATTACGGGAATCTTTAAATCTTTGGGAAGCTTTGACTTTATATTTTTTATAATTTCTTTTAATTCATTTTTGTTCCAAATATCAATTTTGTTTAAAACAATTATAATTTTTTTTCCATCTTTAATAAAGGAATTAATTTTGATTACTTCATTTCTATTAAGATCTCCTGCGACTGCAAATAAAACAAGTTCTGAATTATTTATTTGTGAGTAAATATCATTTGGAAAATTAATATTGCACAAATCAAATCCTGGAGAATCTAGTAATTCAATACTTTTTAGTGTTTGATGTTTATGGTTCCATTCTTGCTTCTCAATTTCTTTGGTAGAACCGTTAATAATATCTGTCTTGAATACTTTTTGATTTAACAAGAAATTTAAAATATGAGATTTACCTACACCTGATTTACCATATATGCCTATTCTTATTTTCTTCTCTTTCAGCCTAAAAAGCTGCTGGTTAAAAGATATAATTTCTTTATTAAAAACATTTTTTTCATAGTTTGTGAGATCTATAGTGTCCCACCAATGTTTTAAAAGTAAATAATTTTTATTGATTTGCATCTTTTCCATAATTTATTTTTTCCACCAACCAGCTAATACAGATAACACGGCTTCTGCCCCAATAATTCCCACGAATCCTCCAAACTCATCTACTACTACTTTTACTCCTTTATGATCTTTGTCAAATCTTGTTAATAATTGATCAGCCCTTATCATTTCTGGGATGTATTCCACAGGATCGCATAATTCTGACAATAATTTTTTCTTTTTACCCTTAATAATCTGAGTTAGCAATTTTTCACGTTGCACTAATCCTTGTATTTTGTCCACTTTGTCTCCCAAAACAACCCACCAGGGTGAAGTGTCTGAAATGATAAGTTTTGAAATTTCCTCAAGATTTGAAGACCCATCAAGACAAGGGGCTGACACCCTTGGAATCATTAAATCTTTAGCTTTTAGATCATTTAATTGAAAAACTTTAAAGATCATCGCTGCCTCATCGGCTTCTATAAAACCTTTCTGACTACCAATTTTTGCCATTTGTCTAATTTCTTCTTCATCTGTTGAGATTTCACTTTCTGCAGTAATAACTGGAAATATTTGTTCTATTAAAATTAAAAATGGTCGCATTAAGTTATTTAATATTATCAAAATAGGAACCGATAATAATGCTATTTGCAATGAAAATCTTGTTCCAAGAGCTTTAGGGAGCACTTCTCCAAATAAAAGAACTAAAACATAGAAAGAAATTGAAAAGAATGTGAAACCAAAATTAGTATTGATTACCAATGCTCCATATACCCCCAAAATAAGACTTCCAATTATGTTAAATCCATTATTAGTTATAGTAATTACAGTTAATGTTCTGCCAAGATGTTTTCTAAGTTTAAGTAATTGATTTGCAGAACTTCTAGGTTTCTGTTTTGATGCTAATTCTAAAATTCTTATCGAATTTACAGCTAAAAAAGATGCTTCTACTCCTGAACAACATGCTGACCCAACTAAAATAATTATTATCAGTAAAATAAGAACGTAGACATTTGGTTCCATTAAAATAGATTAGTTTAAAAATCTGGTTAATTCATTCTTCCATTTTTTATAAAAATCGCCAACAAAAAATGTATGTTTAATCTCAATAATAAAATTTTTGAGAAAAGAAGAGAAACTTTCTTAAATAAATTAGATGGTAAAGCAGCTATTATTCCTGCTTCTAGCCTGGTAAAACATCATGCAGATTGTGAATATCCTTTCAGACAAGATAGTAATTTTTGGTATCTGACCGGTTTTGATGAGCCGGATGCGATCGCTCTTTTCTTATCGCATAAGCCAAAGGGAGAGAGATTTATTTTGTTTGTTTCTCCTAAAGATGTTGTTAGTGAAGTTTGGCATGGCTTTAGATCGGGTATAGAGGGAGCTGAAAAAGAGTTTAAAGCTGATAAGGCTCATTCAATTAATGATATACAAGATTTATTGCCAATTTATATTGAGGGTTCTGACGAAATTGTTTTTTCAATTGGTAAACATCCAAGAATTGAGAAAGTAGTCTTGGATATATTTGCTAAACAACTTGAAAATCGCTCAAGAGTTGGGATTGGTGCAAATTCTATACAATCTCCTGAAAGGTTTTTAAATGAGATGAGATTAATTAAAAGTGAATTTGAAATTAATAGAATGAGAGAAGCTATTCAAATTTCAGCGGAGGCCCATGAATTAGTTAGAGAATCTATTTTACTAAAGAACAATGAAAGACAGATTCAAGGACTAATAGAAGGATTCTTTCTTGAAAAAGGTGCAAGAGGACCTGCATATAATTCTATTGTTGCTTCAGGAGATAATGCATGTGTTTTGCATTACACATCAAACAACTCACCCTTAAATAAGAGTGATTTATTATTAGTTGATGCAGGTTGCTCATTAACTGATTATTACAATGGAGACATAACAAGAACTATTCCTATTGGAGGAAAATTTTCTAAAGAGCAAAAATTTATTTATGAAATTGTTTTAGATGCTCAGAAAAATGCCATTGAAAGTGCTGTAATAGGCTCTAACTCTAATACTGTCCATAATGTTGCTTTGAAAATTCTTGTAGAGGGATTAAAAGAAATTGGTTTGCTTAGAGGTAGTACTGAAGAGATTATTGACAATGGATTATATAAACATCTCTATATGCATAGAACTGGACATTGGCTTGGTTTAGATGTTCATGATGTCGGGGCGTACAGAATGGGTGACTATGAAGTCCCCCTTCAACATGGCATGATTCTTACTGTTGAACCCGGTATTTATATCAGTGATAGAATTCCTGTCCCCGATGGCCAGCCTACTATTGATGAGAAATGGAAAGGTATTGGGATAAGAATTGAAGATGATATTTTGGTAACAGATAAAGAACCGGAAATTTTAAGTATTGCTGCACTTAAAGAAATTGTTGATTTAGAATTTTAAATGATTGACTTATTAAGTTAATAGATTTATTTTTTCAATATCAATAAAAGTTTCAAAATGGAAAAAAAAGATTCATATGATTCAAAACTCTCTCAAGCAAGAGGTTTGGCGAGTCAACTTGGTATGTTCGCAGAAGAAAATGATATTCCTAAAGATCTTTGGGATAAATTAGAAGCAACAATTTATGATTTTTATCAAATAAGTAATGATAGATAAAATCTTCAACTAAATTGTTCTCCATAAACAAAATCAAGAATTTTTGAATAAATTGCTCTAAAAGTGACCATAAACTGATAAATTGTTAACTAAATATAAAAATAGTGAATGACTTCATCAGATAAGGAAAATCAGAATTCAACTAAACAGCAGGAACAAAAAAGCGATCTTCAAACTTCAAAAACTTCATCCCCAAATGCAGGGATGATGGGTGCATCAGCAATGCTGGCTAATGCAAAGATAGATGAAGATGGAGTTCCATCTGGTTATACACCTAAACCTGATGAAGGAAGGTTCATTATTAAAATATTGTGGTTACCTGATAACGTTGCATTGGCTGTAGACCAAATTGTGGGTGGAGGTGCTAGTCCTCTTACTGCTTATTATTTTTGGCCAAGGGATGATGCATGGGAAAAATTAAAAAGCGAACTTGAAAATAAAGGTTGGATTACAGATAATGAGAGAGTTGAAATATTAAATAAGGCTACTGAAGTAATAAATTATTGGCAAGAAGAAGGTAAAACGAAAAATTTAGAAGAGGCAAAGTTAAAATTTCCTGAAGTTACTTTTTGCGGAACTGCCTAAAATTTAATTTTTTGCGGCTTGAATCCTCGCCTCAGCCTTTGAAACTTCGTTAAGAGCTTTAATTTTTTCTGGACTTTTTTCAGTTTCAGAAAATTTACTAATTGCCAGTTTTGCCTCTGAGAGATCTTTCTCAGCATCTTGAACATTAATGTCAGAGCCAATTTCAGCATTATTTACTAAAACAATGACTTCATCTGATTCAATTTCGGCGAAGCCGCCCATTAACGCTATAGACTTCCATTGAGAATTAATTCTTAACCTTAGGACACCAATATCAATAGCTGTAACTAATGAAATATGCCCTGGAAGTACACCAATTTGACCTGTTGTACTTGGAAGAATTACCTCTTCAGCTTCTCCTTCGTAAACATTTTGATTAGGAGCTAAAACCTTAAGTGAAATTGCCATTAATTTGAGTTTTTGAGAGTTGAAATTATATATTTATAATTTATTTTTCTGATATTATTTTCTCTGCTTTCGCCTTTACTTCGTCAATATTACCAACTAGGTAAAAAGCCTGCTCAGGTAAGTCATCTAATTCACCTGACAAAATCATATTGAAACCAGCTATGGTATCTTCTAATTTGACATATTTACCTGACATACCTGTAAAGATTTCTGCAACGAAGAAAGGTTGTGAAAGGAATTTCTCAATTTTTCTTGCTCTGTCAACAGTTAATCTATCTTCTTCAGAAAGTTCATCTAAGCCAAGAATAGCAATTATATCTTGAAGTTCTTTATATCTCTGCAAAGTTGACTGAACTGCTCGTGCAGTTTTGTAATGCTCATCACCAACAACTGATGGTTGAAGCATAGTACTGGTTGAATCTAATGGATCAACTGCTGGATAAATACCTTTTGCTGCAAGTGCTCTGGCTAGAACAGTTGTAGCATCTAAGTGTGCAAATGTTGTCGCTGGGGCAGGGTCAGTTAGATCGTCAGCAGGTACATAAACAGCTTGAATAGATGTTATTGAACCTTCCAAAGTAGAAGTAATCCTTTCTTGAAGTTCACCAACATCAGTTCCCAGAGTTGGTTGATATCCAACTGCAGATGGCATTCTTCCTAATAAAGCTGATACTTCAGATCCAGCCTGAACAAATCTAAAAATATTATCTACAAAAAGAAGAACGTCTTGCTTATTTACATCTCTAAAATGTTCAGCCATTGTAAGTGCTGATAAGCCCACTCTCATTCTTGCACCAGGTGGCTCATTCATTTGACCAAAGCATAAAGCAACTTTTGATTGAGCTAAATCATCTGCATTTATAACCCCTGACTCTTTAAATTCTTCATATAAATCGTTACCTTCCCTAGTTCTTTCTCCAACACCACCAAAAACAGATACTCCTCCATGTTCTTTCGCAATATTATTTATTAATTCTTGTATAAGAACAGTTTTTCCTACACCAGCTCCTCCAAATAATCCAACTTTTCCTCCTTGTCTATATGGAGCTAACAAATCAATAACTTTGATTCCAGTTTCAAAAACTTTTGGCTTGGTTTCTAAGTCAGTTAGTTTAGGAGCTGCTCTATGGATAGGTGCAGTTTCCTTAGTCTTTACAGGCCCTTGCTCGTCTACGGGTTCTCCCAAGACATTAAATATTCTTCCTAAGGTAGCTTCTCCTACAGGTACTGATATTGGAGCTCCTGTATCAGTCGCTTCCATACCCCTTACAAGGCCATCAGTACCACTCATGGCAACTGCTCTTACTCTATGGTCGCCAAGTAGTTGTTGAACTTCTGCAGTAACTGCTATATCTTGCCCTGCAGGATTTTTGGCTTCAATTCGTAAAGCATTAAGAATTTTAGGTAATTTCCCAGCGGGAAATTCTACATCCAAAACTGGACCAATTACTTGACGCACTATGCCTTTTGTTGTGTTTGAAGTTGATGGAGTTGCTACCATTATTGTATTGATTGGTGATGATTAGCTGATTTAAGAACAGCTCATAATGCGAAATACTACCACCTTATGGGTATATTTGTTAAATCGGTTCGGCCAACCGCACAGTTAAAATGTGTTTAATTGCTGCTCCGCCGATTATCTTGTTGAAGATAAGGACTGAGTAATTCTCTTTCCAAAATATATGACGCGAAGCGTCTCAATTATGACCCTCCATTAATCTATGGCAGCTGTTTCACTTACAGTCTCTACAGTTAAACCACTGGGAGATAGAATTTTTATCAAAGTTTCCGCATCTGAGGAAAAAACTGCTGGAGGCATTCTTTTGCCTGATACAGCTAAGGAAAAACCACAGGTAGGAGAAGTTGCTCAGGTAGGACCTGGGAAACTTAATGACGATGGTTCTCGACAAACTCCTGAAGTGAGTATTGGCGATAAAGTCTTGTACAGCAAATATGCTGGAACAGACATTAAATTGGGAGGAGATGAGTACGTCTTACTTTCAGAAAAAGATATTTTAGCTGTTGTCAGCTAATTTATTTGTTTCAAAAATTATTAAAACTTATTATTAAATTGCTTGCCTAAACATGGCTAAAAGAATTATTTACAATGAGCAAGCTCGTAGAGCGCTCGAGAGAGGAATTGATATCCTTGCTGAGTCTGTTGCTGTAACGCTTGGACCAAAAGGAAGAAATGTAGTCTTAGAAAAAAAATTTGGTGCACCGCAAATCATTAATGATGGCGTAACAATTGCCAAAGAAATTGAATTGGAGGACCACATTGAAAATACTGGAGTGGCATTGATTAGACAAGCTGCCTCCAAAACTAATGATGCAGCTGGTGATGGCACAACTACCGCTACTGTCTTAGCACACGCTATGGTTAAAGCTGGTTTAAGAAATGTTGCTGCAGGAGCAAATGCCATAACCTTGAAAAAAGGTATCGACAAGGCTACTGAGTTTCTTGTAGGTAAAATTCAAGAGAATGCAAAACCTATAAGCGATAGTAATGCGATTGCTCAATGTGGAACTATTGCTGCTGGAAATGATGAAGAAGTAGGCCAAATGATTGCCAACGCGATGGATAAAGTTGGCAAGGAAGGTGTAATTTCTCTCGAAGAAGGAAAATCAATGACTACCGAATTAGAAGTCACTGAAGGGATGCGTTTTGACAAGGGTTACATTTCTCCGTATTTTGCTACAGATACGGAACGTATGGAAGCTGTCTTGGATGAACCTTATATTCTTTTGACTGATAAGAAAATTGCTTTGGTGCAAGATTTAGTCCCTGTTTTGGAACAAATTGCTAAAACTGGTAAGCCATTAGTCATTATTGCTGAAGATATTGAAAAAGAGGCTTTAGCTACTCTCGTCGTCAATAGATTAAGAGGTGTTCTTAATGTTGCTGCAGTGAAAGCTCCAGGCTTCGGTGATAGAAGAAAGGCAATGCTTGAAGATATGGCTGTGCTAACTAATGGTCAATTAATAACTGAAGATGCAGGCTTGAAATTAGAAAATGCAACTTTAGATATGCTTGGAACTGGTAGAAGAATTACTATCAACAAAGAAACTACAACTATTGTTGCAGAGGGTAACGAGAAAGCAGTTAATGCAAGATGTGATCAAATTAAGAAGCAGATGGATGAAACAGAGTCCACTTACGATAAAGAAAAGCTTCAAGAACGTTTGGCTAAATTAGCTGGAGGAGTAGCAGTCATTAAAGTTGGAGCGGCAACTGAAACTGAGATGAAGGATAAAAAGCTTCGTCTTGAGGATGCTATAAATGCTACAAAAGCTGCAGTTGAAGAAGGAATTGTACCTGGTGGAGGAACAACTCTTGCACATTTGGCTCCTATTCTGAAAGATTGGGCAGATAAAACATTATCTGGGGAAGAATTAATTGGAGCTAATATTGTTGAAGCTTCATTAACAGCTCCTCTCATGAGAATTGCAGAGAATGCAGGCTCAAATGGTGCTGTTATCGCAGAAAATGTAAAATCTAAGCCATTTAATGATGGTTTTAATGCAGCTAATGGTGAATATGTAGATATGTCTTCAGCAGGGATCGTTGATCCAGCGAAAGTTACTCGCTCAGGTCTTCAGAATGCAGCTTCAATAGCAGGAATGGTTTTGACAACTGAATGCATAGTGGCTGATTTACCTGAGAAAAAAGAGTCATCTGCACCTGCAGGTGCCCCAGGAATGGGTGGAGACTTTGATTATTAAATAAATAATTATTTAATAATCAAATTTATAAAAGGGGTTATTATAGTAACCCCTTTTTTTATAATTAAATTCTAGGAAATCCAACCAGCACTTAGAATAATTGCAAGAGATAAAAATATAATCAATAAAGTCCAAGTTATTTTATTTAGTGATGCTTCGGCACTACTGGCACTAGTAAACATTGAACTTCCACTAGCTGCTATTCCTCCCATTCCGTCACCTTTTGGGCTATGCAGTAAAACTAAAAGTATTAGGAGAATTCCAGAAAATACCCATATCCAACTTAAAATTTGACTCATTTCCTAATTGTTTTTATTGAGTTTAAACATGTTGTACAACTTTATTATAGCCTTTAAATTCAATTTCTTTAATAAGAGATTCCCCAGTCATTTCTTTTGGAATAGGGAGATTTAATAATTGCAATAATGTAGGTGCAATATCTGCTAAACCAGCATTATCTCTTAAAAGGATCTCATTTCCCATGTTTGGGATTTTTCTTTTTTCACCTTCGATAAAGATTAATGGAACTTTATTTATAGTGTGGGCAGTCCAAGGTTCTCCTGAGGGACCTTTCATAACTTCTGCGTTCCCATGGTCAGCTGTTATAAGAATACTACCTCCCATTTCTCCAGTAGCATTTACTATCTTACCTATACATCTATCAACAGTTTCAATCGCTTTGATTGTTGCATTCATGTTGCCTGTATGACCAACCATATCGGGGTTAGCAAAATTTATTACAACAAAAGCATACTCTCCACTTTTAATTGCTTGAGTGCAACTAATTGTTAATTCTTCAGCAGACATTTCTGGTTCCATGTCATAAGTAGCGACTCTTGGAGATGGAATTAAGTTTCTATCTTCTCCTGGCAAGGGAATTTCTACTCCTCCATTAAAAAAATAAGTAACATGAGGATATTTCTCTGTTTCTGCAGTTCTATATTGTTTTAGGCCATTTTCTGAAACTATTTGGCCTATAAAATTATTTAGAGATTCAGGAGGAAATGCTACCTTAACGGGTAAATTTGCCTCATATTGAGTGAACGTAACTATATCTAAATTAGGAACACTTTTTCTTTCAAATCCTGAGAATTGTTTTTCTGAAAGTGATTGAATTATTTGTCTGGCTCTATCTGGACGAAAATTAAAGCAAATTAAACTATCTCCATCTTTTAAAAAATTATTAGATATTCGTATGGGTTCTAAAAATTCATCAGTGATTTTTTTGTTATAACTTTTACTTAAGTAATCTTTTGGGGAAATATTGCTTACTTTGACGTTAGGATCAGTTAAATTTCTAAATGCTTTTTCTGTTCTCTCCCATAAAAGATTTCTATCCATTATCCAATATCTGCCGCATATAGATACTATTTCACCTGTTTTATATTTTTTGATACATTCTTCTATTTGATTTAAATACTTTGAGGCACTTTTTGCTGGGGTATCTCTACCATCAGTAATAATATGAATAGCAACTTTTTGTATGCCAACCTCAGATGCCCATTTTATTAATCCTAATAAATGATCAATATGACTATGAACCCCACCATCGGAACACAATCCAGTAATATGCAAAGTTGAATTATTTTTCTTTAATGAATCAGCTATTTTTTTTAACTCATTAACTTGATTTAATTGATTATTTTTTACAATATTTGAAATCCTTACCAATTCTTGTTGAATGATTCTTCCGGATCCAATAGTAAGGTGCCCTACTTCTGAATTACCCATTTGTCCATTTGGAAGCCCTACATCAGCGCCACTAGCACTTATCAGCGTATGAGGATAAGCATTCCATAATGAATCGATAATAGGAGTATTGGCAGTTTTTATGGCATTATCTGATATTTCTTCTCTATATCCCCATCCATCTAGTATTGCAAGTACTACTGGACTTACAGGGGTGCTTAATTTATTTATATTTTTGTTGCTAATATTTGACATATTTAGATCAAAAATCCCCTTTCTAACTGATCCAATATTAAATTTAGCTTTAAAAGCTACTCTTTAACAATTTATATTTACTATAGTTAGCTTTTGCTAATTTATAAAGATATTGAACAAATTTTATTTTAAATAAATCATGTCCAATAAAGATAAAAGAATTGTCATACTTAATGAAGCTGAGCTAGGTAAAACCCTCTCACGCTTAACTTCTGAAATTATTGAGAAAGTAACAAACTTAAATGAACTTCTTTTGGTTGGTATTCCCACCAGAGGTGTTCATCTTGCGGAAGTTTTAGAAAAAGAAATTTATTCTATAATAGGTTTAAAAGTCAGTAAAGGGACTATAGATCCAACGTTTTATAGAGATGATCAAGATAGGGTTGAGACTCGTTTAATAAAAGCAACTGATATCCCAACTCCTATTGAGAAAAAAGAAATTATTTTAATAGATGATGTTATTTACACCGGGCGAACAATTAGAGCAGCAATGGATTCGCTTTACTCATGGGGTAGACCTAAAAGAGTGATGTTATTAGTTATGGTAGATAGAGGGCATAGAGAGTTGCCAATACAGCCAGATTTTTGTGGAAGGAAAGTTCCAACCAGCAAGAATGAGAGTATCAATTTGCGTCTTAAAAATGTTGATGGTGAAGAGGGTGTTTTCCTTGAATAGTCTGAGTTTAAAAAATATTTCCTAATTTAAATTCTCCTAAAAACTTCTCCTCAAGATCAAAACATTTCATATAAAAATCACCTTTGTCAGTAATTCTGAAGAAGATTTCTAAGCAGTCCTCACCAAGTTGACATTTATTTTGCAGGGCTATTTTTAGTGGTTTTTTCTTCCATGTAATAATTTCTTCTTCACTTTGAACTGCTGCTAATTTTGGTAAACCATTTTCAAATATCACATCATACTCTTTTTCCAGTTTAGTTTCACCTATTATTATCTCAAATGTGTTTTGACCATTTTTACTAGCTTGAATTATTAATTTAAATGGTTTCTCTGTTGGCCAGGTTTGCCCTCTGCAGAAAATAGGATGCCAGAAATGTTTTTTTTCTCTCCTATTAAATAACCTTATAGATATTCCCTGATTTAATATATCTTTAATTTTAACTCCTGGGGTCATAGCCAAAGCACCTAATGCTATTGATTCGATAGGGGGAGGTGACTTGATTGGGATGTCAGCAATTTTTCTTGCTAGCCATTCTTTAATTAATGGAATTTGTGTTCCACCCCCAACCAAAATAATGGAATTCAAATCATCTATATTACAAAA
This sequence comes from Prochlorococcus sp. AG-412-F02, assembly GCA_003214935.1. Classification (GTDB taxonomy): domain Bacteria; phylum Cyanobacteriota; class Cyanobacteriia; order PCC-6307; family Cyanobiaceae; genus Prochlorococcus_A. Next base: position 9,191 of record QCLA01000018.1, on the reverse strand, counting down.
CTTTCCTCTTGCTTCATTTAAAAGATCTTTAAGCAAGGAGTTTAAATGATTCAGTAGATTATTTTGGATTAGAATTCTTTCAAATATTTCTTTACTTATTAGAAATTCTTTTTCTTCATATCCTTCAATATAAAAATTTACGCGGTGTTTTTTTTCATATTTGATTTCAGGAGAACTGAGTTTACATTTTATTTCTTCTGCTATTAATAAATTCCTGTTATCTTGATTAGCAGGGAGAAAATAATTGACAATCCATTGATCTAAATCTTTGCCACCAATTTTAGAACCCGTTTTGCTTATTATTTCAGCACATCTTAATTTTTGTTTTGAAATTGAGCTAACATCATTTCCTTGGAACTTTAAAAGTTCTGCTATTGGTCCAGATTTCCCCTCTCCACCTTCTATTTGGATTATGTTCATATCTATTGTGCTCCCACCAATATCTATAGTCATAAGTTTGGATCCAAAAGGCACATTAATTCCTAAACTTGCTGCAGTAGGCTCATCTACTAGAGCTATTTCATCTACGGTTAATTCTTCACAGAGACTTAGTAACCATTCCCGGTAACCTTTATATGTATCTATTGGAGCTGTTAAAACAAGTCTTTTGATTTCATATTCTTCAGGTAGGTTTTTCCATAAAACCTCGAAAAACTTTGCACCAGATTCAGTAGGACTTAAAATTTTATGGTTATTCTTTTCAAAAGGATTTCCAATTAATCGTTTGAAATTTGAATGAAAAAACAAATCTGAATTAACTTTGTTTTTCATCTTTAAGGCACTCTCGCCAATTTTTGTTATTTCTGATCCTTCTTCGAACCATACTACTGTAGGAATAACTCCTGGCTTAGAAGTAATATTGGGTATCTCTATTAGAACGGCATTGATATCTTTTTCACCTTGAAAAGCAATAACAGTATTCGTATTTCCTAAATCAACAGCAAGTGTTCCTGATAAAATATTTTTCATAATTTACTTTGTTATTAATCAATTAAGTTCGTTTTATGATTTTATGGTTTGAAAGGATCAAATAACTTGTAAACTTTATTGTATAATTAAAAAAAAAATTTTTATGAACATATCAAATAATTCTGTTGTTGATTCTAATGATCTTGCGAAGAGAGGTGAGAGTTTAATAAGAAAATCAACTAATAGATATTTAACTACAGTAAGAATTGCTTTCAGAGCTAAACAAAGACGCTTTGATGATTTTGATGGTTTGTTGGAGGAATCTTCTATTAAACCAGTTCAAAGATCCATTATTGAACTAAGTGATGAACAAGACCAGCCAGATTTACTTCCTGGATAATTTTGTTAAGAGAGGAAAAGAATTGGAGATTAAGTAAAGATTTAAAAAAAGGGAAATATTGTTTTTTGATTGGTGCAAATAATTGGGCCATTGAGTTACAAAAAAGTGAATTTAATTTACTTTATCTTTTACTGATAAGACTTAATGAACAATTATTAGAGATTACAAATCAATTGATGGATGAAGAATTAATTTCTTTAGAGATAGAACAATCACCTTGGTATATTGAATTGGAAGGAACAAAGAATGAATGGAATTTAAGGTTAGTTTTTGAAAGTCAAGATCATACGCGATCTTTTGAAATGTATTGGCCTATACCAATAGCAGAAAATTTATTTTATGAAATAAAAAAAATGTGGGAATCAATGGATTGAAAAATTAATAAAATTGGAAATTTTTTTAAAACATTCCCCTCTTAAGAATTTGTTCTTAACATCTTTTCCACAACAAATTTTTGATAATTATTTAAAGCACTATAAGATGTGGAAAACTTCTATTTATATACAATTTTTAATATTTATCTAAGATTTATTAACCTAAATTTAATTTCTTTAAGAAACCTTTTCCTTACATGATTCTCATCATTCTAATGTCTGAGACTGTTTTGTAATGGTTATTGTTGAAGATTTCGCGTTTTAAAAGAAAAATGGATATTGTCTATATAAATTTCGCTTAATTTTTTTAAGATGCAAAAGTTAAATTGTGATTTAAATCCTAGATCTGCAAGTAAGAAAGATGAAATAATTAGTTTCAAATGTGAACTTCACGAGAATCTCCAAAATGCTATGAATGCATTTGTTGAGGATCATCCTAATTGGGATCAATACAGAATATTGCAAGCAGCTATTGCAGGATTTTTGATGCAGAAAGGTTTTCAAAATAGAGATCTTACAAGACTTTATATTGGGAATATGTTTTCAACAAACTTTGATAATTAAATAGGTTTATTTAATTTTTTCTAAAAGTATTTTAGCTATATTATTTTTTATGGGTAAAATAGATAATCTATTTCCTTTCTTAACTACTAGTAACTCATCCTGAGTAAACAAAATTTTTAATTCAGGTAAGCTTAATATTGTATTCGATTTAAATAGAAATTGTACTTTCACGCAATCCCATCTTGGATTATCAGGTTTCGAATTAGGGTCAAAATACTTTGATTCTTTGTCAAATTGAGAAGGATCAATAATATTTAAATCAATTACCTCCATTAGACCTACAATTCCAGGCGGTTTGCAGTTTGAATGATAAAAGAAGACTTTATCTCCAATATTCATCTTTCTCATGAAATTACGAGCTTGATAGTTTCTAATCCCATCCCATAAGGTAACTCCATCATTCTTTAGGGTGTCTATGCTGTAAGCATCAGGCTCACTTTTCATTAGCCAAAAATTTTCTTCAGTCATATCAAGGGATTAGCAGAAAACTACAATGTGTGAACGTTGTGTGAACAGAATATTAAAAACGTTCAATTCTAGGTTCATTATCCATCAAATTATCTTTTTAGGAAAGTTAAGGTTTGTATGAGTTTAATCGTCCTTGCCTATATTATCTTCTAGCTAGGTAAATTATTACTGGCATAGTTCCCATTGCGACAATATTAAAGTTCCAAAGATATTTTGTAATGTACTATATTCAATAGTAATTAATAAGTTTAATTATTGATTGAATTAAAATTGAAGAAAATTTCATGTCTAAAAAATCTAAATTAATATTGATACTTGTAACAGTTCTTTCTAGTATTGGATCTCAATTCTGGTTTAGTCCATTAATAATACTGGCAGGTTCTCCTTTCTTCTATTTTTACCCTATTAAAGAAAGAAAAGAAATAATTAAACCAGCCATTATTATTTTTATTATTATAATTTTTTCCGCTGCAGCAGCAATAATTCCTTTTATATTGACCTGCTCAGTAATATTTTTTAGTAAAGAAATAAAGGGAGCTTGGAAGGACAAGGAAACTAGAAACTCTATCTTGAAGGGTGTATTTTCTTTATGGGCAAAAGCTATGTTGGATCAGGCTAAAAGATCTGAAGAAAGAAGTCAACAACTTAATTCAAGCAATAATTCATCGAAAAGAAAATCTCAAGGAATGCAATATCAAATACGTGTTCACCCTCCACAAGAACAATCATATACGGTTGTTGTTAGGGCAGCAGGAGGTACTGATGCCGTAAAGATAGTTGCTCGAAGAGAAGACTTGCCATTAAATTTGTGTCAGCTTGAAAAAAGTGGTTATGACCTAGAATAAAAAATAAATTAATTTGATCGGAGAATTAATTTAAAAAAATACATAGCAATAGCTCAAGGCTCACTTTTCATTAGCCAAAAATTTTCTTCAGTCATATCAAGGGATTTCGAGGAATTTATCTGCTAGAATTTTGCTAGAATCAGAATTTTATTTATATGTTTATTATCCATCAAAGTTACTATTTAGGAAAGAGAAAGTAGTAAGCTTTTCATTTAATATCCTTATCAAGGTTATCTCTTTTTTATAGTTCTATTCCCAGGCAAGGTTTGAATAGCAAGTTTATCTTTTTTATTCAACCTACCTTTCTCCCATTCTTTAAAATGGGAAGGCTTTAATTCATTAATTCTATGGCAATTTGCATCAGCTATGTCCTCAGATAAATAGTCATCAAGGCTAACCCATCCCATTCTTCTTTTATTCTCAGCAATAGTCCATTTACGATCTAAGCAGTCAATAATCGTTTCACTTGAAACTTGCCTCACTCCTCCTGGAATAGCTGCTTTCCCAGGGATATTTAATGTTGGAGCTGGAATGGTTGTACAATTCATTCCGACTCCCGTTCCATAACAATTTGTAGTTGGATAGCCAAATTGTGTACTAGAACCTGGTCTTCCTGCTTGTGGTTCTTGCAACCATCTTTTAACAACTGTATAACCAATATATCTTCCATATTCACCTCTTACTTTTATTTTCTCAGCTATAAATTCTTGATCATCGTTATAGATATCGTGATACCAGATTGCATTGTCTTCTTTAACTTCATTCATATGCCATCCTTCTAATATTGGCTTCCCAAGAAAATCTAACGTTGCCTTTTCTTCTTTGGGTTTTGTAAAAGCACGCACACAACCTTCGAAATCAACGGCTTTTAAGCAAGCTTTTTGAACTTCAGGGGCAATAACAGAGTCAATTTTATTTGAACAACCTGATACTGTAAGGGCGAAAGCGGTTAGAAGTAGTAAGCGTTTCATTTACTATTCTTTGATAGGTGGATTTTTTAAGGATTTAAGCACTCGTTTGAAGTACTTTGTTCTATTTTATGCCTTGTTAGTTTTTATTCATATTAATCTCGCAACTAAGTTTTGCTTGTTCAACTGTTATAGATTGATTAATTTCAATAGCTTCAGATTGGCAAAATCCTTGTCTAAAATATTTTTTATTATTAAAGGCCAAATGTGCAAATTGTGTCCGTGAAATGCCTTTCTTGTTTGCGATACACCCTTTATCTTCCCATTGTGATTTTAGCATCCATCTTGTGGAGATATTACCAAGATCTATTAAAAACCCGTCAGTTTCTTTCTTAATTGATCTAGCGACAAAGTTCTTTCCTTCTAGACTTTTAATACATTCACTGAGTTTATTTTTCTTACACTCAGAAAGTGCTAAATCTGGAGAGACTCCTAGAATTTTATATTGTTTAATACATTGAACAAGTGGCGCTTCATTAACTTTTGGGCAATCTTCTATTGATAATTGATTTGAGGAATCCTTCTCAGTTGAAGTACATCCTACTAGTAAGGAAGATAAAGCTAATAAAGGTATTAATAATTTACGCATTAAAAAAGAGGGTTTTATCCCTCCATGTTAGATCGACTGTCAACAAAAAGTATTGTGAAATTTAATCATGAATAGTAATAGGGAGTCCCACAGCAGATGCTGCAACTACATAAAGAACTGCTGGTTTTTTTCCTATATTTTCAACGATATGTTCATCACCATTATTGCTCTCTAAAAATGATTGCTTTGATGAGAAATAATTAATAACATCTCCTCTTGTATGCTTCAATTTTCCTTCAGCAAGATAAACAACCATCGGTGCTGGATGTGTATGTATTGGAGTCTTTACTCCAACAGGGACAATTACCTTGAAAAATCTAAGCTCGGCTTTTTTCCACCTGGGATAAGAAATCTTCTTACCTCCTAAACCTGTTGTTCCTTGAATAAGAGGTATTACTTCAATTTTTTCATCAGCTTTAGCAATCTCCAAAGGTAGAAGAATTGATGAAATTGTTATTGCAGAGATTAATAAATTTCTAATTTTTTGCATAAATGAATAGTGAATTGATACTTATTTTAAATCGACTGTCAATCGATAAAAAGTTTGAGTAAAGTTTGAGTAAAAAATTATGATTCCTTGAGATCCCAGTAATAGCTAGTCGGGTGTTCTCTTCATTAGCCAAAAATTTTCTTCAGTCATATCAAGGGATTTGGAGGAATTTATCTGCTAGAATTTTGCTAGAATCAGAATTTTATTTATATTTTTATTATCCATCAAAGTTACTATTTAGGAAAGAGAAAGTAGTAAGCGTTTCATTATCTATTGCTGCATTGACTCATTGGGACTTCTTCACCTCTAATGATTAAGCTCTCGAATTTAGTCCTTGGATTATGTACATAAGTAGCAATTTGTTTTGAGGCTGCTGTTTCAGAAAGAGGAAATCTTGTCTCTGCATATACTCTGCTATCCCAAATTAGAAGTCTGCACAAGCGAGATGATCCACAAGCTGTGCTAGCAACATTCCTAATTTCTTCGTTTGAGGCTCCACGTTTTACTACTAAAAATTTTGTGACACCAGCATTACCAATATCAATCTTGCCTAAAAATTCATAAACCCCCTGATCGCAAACTGAGGAACAACCAGCTAATGCAAACCCTAAAAAAGGTATTAATAATTTACGCATAAAAAAAAGAGGGGTTTTATCCCTCTATTTTAGACCGACCGTCAATTTCTAAAAGTTTGGGTAAAGCTTGGGTAAACCTTTTCCCGTTAGCAATTAGCTTTTTGTTTTGTCCGCAATGAGACGATTCATTTGAGGACAGAACTCATCTAAGACTGCTTTGGCTTCAATAGCTGGCTCATATGCACTACGGTTCTTTTTCACTAGTTCTTTTGGGTTCCTGACTTTTGTCCATCCCGCTAAATCTCCTTCCCAATTAACTGTGTAATCTTTGCAATCTCCTTCAACGCTCCAAGTAGAACCTCCTGATTGATTACCAGTTGTCCTTGAATAAATCCATTTGATGTACCTGCCGTAAGTTCCTTTACTTTCCATTGCTTCTATTGAATCAGTTCTCATGCGAACGATTACACCAGTTCCTCTAGTCCAAGTCCTAAGACCAGAGTCAGAATCTCTTTTTTGTTTAAAAGGGACTTCTTTTTGCGTCATTGTTTGAACGCAACCAGCAAAATCTTGCGCTTTCAGGCAGAACTTAGCAATTTTCTCGTTGATCTCCGTTGTTTTGGTATTCTTAGAAACAGCTTGATTTAGTGAGATCTCTTCTGAAGCTTTTTCATTTGAACAGGCTGATATCAGTAAGACTAATGCCACCAGCGGAGAAAATCCTCGCATAATCCATAGAAAATTCAAAGGCTTCATTTTGCTATCTAATCTTCCTACATATTATTCAAACCTTTAAAGATAGAAACTTTTATTAAGCATTCAATGATTTCGGACGGTTCAAATTGTTTTTTGGAGCTATCGAGGAGAATGATTTTGCTAGAATTTTGCTAGAATAGAATTTAAGAAATTTCAAAAAACCTAGTGATATCAAGCTGGTACATTGTTCATTAGCCAGTAGCTAGTTTCCTGTTGTACCATGGGATCTCGGCGAAAGTTTCAAATTCGAATTAAGTTAGAATAACTCGTTCAGATATAAATTCATTATCCATCAAAGTCCCTATTTAGGAAAGGGAAGGTTGGTATGGGGTCAATCGAACTCGCACATATCATCTTTTAGCTAAGTAAATTATTACTGTCATCGTTCCCATGGCTACAACACCAAAGTTCCAAAGAGTTGAACTATTCCTATTTAATTCGTGAACCCAACTTGGAATACCATCTGACATGAAAAAGAGAGTTAATCCTACTAATAAAACTATTGGCAATCCTAAGGCTATAAATAATTCCATTTGTTGTCTTTTTGTATTCGTTTAAATAACGAATGTTATGTAATGACTTTCTCCAATCTGTTTAGTAGTTTGTGTTGTTTGAGAAATAGATCTTTAGTTCTAATCTATTTTTAAATTTGTAGTCTTTGTACTGTTTGAGTTCTTAATATTAGCTAACTATTGGTAATGACTTATTTTGCAAAGCCAAATCATATTGAATACGATCAATGGTTTGATGAGAATATTGATCCGTTAGACCTGATCGATTATCTAAATGAAGGTGAATTTAGTAATTCAGTACATAAAAAGTTTTACGACATTTCAAATAAGAATTTAACTATTGGTTCTTCTAACAATTTTCACTAAATATATTTTCAAAACCTAATTTTAGATCGACTGTCAATCGTAATTAATATATCGGTGCAAGGAGTAATAAGCGTTTAATTATTGCCATTATTATCAAATCTTTTCAATCAATTTTAGCTTGAAAAATCGTGAATGAAATTTATTTGGTTTTTGAAAACCCTTGCAATAACTACTGGCACGTTGTTCATTAGCCAGTAGTTAACGTCAGTCATATCAAGGGATCTCAGCGAATTTTAAAGCTTGAAACAAGGTTTATTCAAACTTTTTTGGTTATAAATTTATTATCCATCAAAGTTCCTAATTAGGAAAGTGATGGGTGGTATGGGGTATATTCGACCGTTCTACATAGTTAAATTATAACCTCACAAATTTCTGTAGAAGTATAAGTGAGTAAGAGATCAAAGAGGTAATTAAGAGGAGACGGTCGTCCAATGCACAACGAAACCGCATCTATTTTGTCAAAAGAACTATAAATAGTAATTAAGTTGAAGCCAGATATATTATTACCAGCAACATAAGTATGTTAATTGCAACCGCTATGCGAAATAAAGCCTTCTGATCTGCTTGCATAAGCTTACTTCTTTAAGATATTTGTGTGAGGAAGCTTAAAGAAGCACATTTAAATTAAATAAGCAGGTTTAAGGATTAATTAAAAATTAAATAAGATCAAATTAAAAAATGATTTAATCTAATGTAAATTTGAGAATTAAGTGAAGACGTAAAGATGGGATAAATTCACTCCTATATCAAAAGCTAGAAAAGCAACCAATAGCTTATATCTCCTTTTCATTTTTTAGAACCCTCTACTAATTTCTTATAAAGTTCTTCTGAGATAGGGTGCATAATCTTAAATAGAAGTTACTTACAAGTTAATTATCTTTATCCTTGTTTCTGGTTACAAGCTATACGAATAAATAATCTATTTAATAGGCAAAAACTATAACTATGATTAGCTTTTCTTATAGCGTATCAGACACTACTTAATAGATTAAATCCCAATAGGAACACACATCAACAGGAGTGGTGCAAGTAGTAAGTATTTAATTAAATCAATCTAGGCTTATTCTTCCAAGCAAAGGAATCAAACATATAGCAATGACAAATTCTGGATCTGTATTTTTTTACTGCTTTTTAACTTATTGATTTAAGCCAAGAATAGTAGATTGATTTGCGATTTCGTTGTTCTTTAAAAACTAATCTATCTGCTGTTTGTGAAGGGGATTCTCCTTTCTTAATATCCGTTGTCATCGTAATGCCAAATCCACTCGCTTCAATTTTAGGAGTTCCTCCCTCAAGAAATAAGAGAAAATCCCAACCTTTATTCCATCCAAGTTGAAAAGGATTTTTAGGCATTATTTTACTTACATTTAATTCA
>QCLA01000017.1:0-28795 GCA_003214935.1 Prochlorococcus sp. AG-412-F02 | reverse complement strand
TAAAACTCATGGCACGGCAGTAACTGCAGCTATGGCTGATAATCTAAAGGATTTAGGATTTAAATATGCTACCCAAGCTGCTGTTTCGATTTCAGTGGATGATTTAAAAGTTCCTGAAGCTAAGCAAGATTTGATAGGTCAGGCTGAAGAGCAAATTACCGCAACTGAAGAATGCTATAGACTTGGTGAAATTACAGAAGTTGAGAGGCATACAAAAGTTATTGATACCTGGACAGAAACTAATGAAAGATTAGTCGATGCAGTAAAAAATAACTTTAATCAGCATGATCCTCTTAATTCAGTGTGGATGATGGCAAATTCAGGGGCTAGGGGTAATATGTCGCAGGTAAGACAACTGGTTGGGATGAGAGGATTAATGGCTAACCCTCAAGGAGAAATTATTGACTTGCCTATAAGAACAAACTTTAGAGAAGGACTTACAGTTACCGAATATGTGATTTCTTCGTATGGTGCAAGGAAAGGATTGGTTGATACTGCTTTAAGAACAGCGGACTCTGGTTATTTGACTAGAAGATTAGTAGATGTAGCTCAAGATGTAATTGTCAGGGAAGAAGATTGTGGAACAGAACGTTCAATAGTTGTCGAGGCTGAAGATGGTAAATTTGGCACAAGACTTCTTGGAAGGTTGACCGCTGTAGATATTTTAGATTCTGAAGATAACTTAATTGCTCCTAAAAATACTGCAATAGACCCCTCACTTTCCTCAAGAATTGAGTCCTCATCAATTACCAAAGTGGATATTAGATCTCCATTAACATGTGAAGCAAACAGATCAGTGTGTCGGAGATGTTATGGATGGGCATTGGCTCATAATCATTTAGTTGATTTAGGAGAAGCAGTTGGAATAATTGCCGCTCAATCGATTGGGGAACCTGGGACTCAATTGACAATGAGAACCTTCCATACTGGAGGCGTATCAACTGCTGAAAGTGGAGTAGTAAGATCAAAGATTGCTGGTAAAGTTGAATTTAGTGCAAAAGCAAAACTTAGAGGTTATAGAACTCCTCATGGAGTAGAAGCTAAACAGGCTGAAGTTGATTTCTTTTTAAAGATTGTTCCAACAGGAGGTACCTCAAATAAGGCTCAGAAAATTGAAGTTTCTAGTGGATCTCTTTTATTTGTAGAAAATGGTCAAGAAATTGATGCTGATATAACTGTTGCTCAAATCATTGTGGGAGCTGTTAAGAAGAGTGTTGAAAAAGCTACTAAAGATGTTATTTGTGATTTAGCTGGTCAAGTAATGTATGACAAAGTTATTCAACCAAAAGAGGTTGCAGATAGACAAGGCAATATTACTTTGAAAGCTCAAAGATTAGGGAGATTGTGGGTACTTGCTGGTGACGTATATAATTTACCTCCTAATGCAATACCTGTCGTTTCATCTTTTAGTAATGTCAAAGAAGGTGATGTTTTAGCTGAAGCTAGTCAATCTAGTGAGTTTGGTGGAGAAGTTCGATTAAGAGAATCAATAGGAGATTCAAGGGAAGTTCAAATTGTAACTACTTCAACGACTATAAGTAATTTTAAATTAATTGAGGAATCTACACATTCAGGTCAAATATATCATTTGGAATCTAATGATGGGACTTCTTATAGATTGAATACTACTCCTGGTAATAAAATTAGTAGTGGGCAAGTTATAGCTGATTTAGCAGATGAAAGATTCCGCACAAAAACTGGTGGATTAGTCAAATATGCTCCTGGATTAAGCGTCAAAAAAGCGAGATCATCCAAAAATGGTTTTGAAGTTAGTCAAGGTGGAACATTACTTTGGATCCCTCAGGAGACGCATGAAATAAATAAAGATATCTCTCTATTAATGATTGAAGATATGAAATGGATTGAAGCAGGAACAGAAGTTGTAAAAGATATTTTTAGTCAAACATCAGGAATAGTAACAGTGACTGAAAAGAATGACATTTTAAGGGAAATAACAGTAAGAAATGGTACTTTTCATGAGTGTGACGACGAAGAAGTTTTGAGTCGATTTAATGAGGAAGGCACATTAGTTAGTCCAGGGGAGAAGATTATGGATGGAGTAGATAATCAAGAAATTCTCTTTGTACAGAAATTAGAAACTCCTAAATGCAAAGGTTTGTTATTAAGAACAGTAGAAGAATTCACTATTCCTGATCAAGCAGAATTGCCAGAATTAACTCATGTTAAACAAGAAAAGGGTCCCCATCTAGGGTTAAAAGCTATTCAAAGGCTTACATATAAAGATGGAGAATTAATAAAATCAGTTGAGGGAGTTGAACTTCTTAGAACACACTTAAGTTTAGAAAGCTTTGACGCTACTCCTCAAATGACAATTGATGTTGAGAAAAGTCAAGATAAGAATGATGATTCAATTAATAGATTAAGTTTAGTTATATTAGAGTCTATTCTTGTAAGAAGGGATACAATATCCGACTCTAGTCATGGTTCCACACATACAGAATTACAAGTAAAAAATAATCAAATTGTTCAGGCAGGTAATGTAATAGCTACGACTCAGATACTTTGTAAAGAGAAAGGGATAGTTCAATTGCCAAAGGTAATTGATGATGAACCAATCAGGAGGTTAATAGTTGAAAGAGAAGAAGATAAAGTTAAGATGAAAATCAGCACTAATGCACTAGTAAAGGTTGGTGATCGAATAGTTGATGGTGACCCTATTAGTGAATCTGAAAAGTCTAATGCTTGTGGTGAAATTGAAAAAATTTCTGATAATTCTGTAATTTTAAGACTTGGTAGGCCATATATGGTCTCACCCGATTCAGTCCTGCACGTAAAAGATGGAGATTTGGTGCTTAGAGGAGATGGTCTAGCTTTACTTGTTTTTGAAAGGCAGAAAACTGGAGATATTGTTCAAGGTTTGCCAAGAATTGAAGAGTTGTTAGAAGCAAGAAGACCAAGAGATTCTGCCGTTTTATGTAAAAAATCTGGAATTGTTCAGATTAAAGAAGGAAATGATGACGAATCAGTATCCTTGTCAATTATTGAGAAAGATGATGTGATTAACGAGTATCAACTTTTAGCGGGACAGAATATAATGGTTAGCGATGGTCAGGAAGTTAAAGGTGGAGAAATCTTAACTGATGGACCAATTAATCCTCATGAATTATTAGATTGTTTTTTTAATGATCTAAAGGATCAAAAACCATTATTAGATGCAGCTCGAGAATCTATCTCAAAACTACAAAGAAGTATGGTCAACGAAGTTCAAAATGTTTATAAATCTCAAGGTGTAGCAATTGATGATAAACATATTGAAGTCATCGTAAGACAAATGACAAGTAAAGTTCGTGTTGAAGATGCTGGAGATACAACTCTCCTCCCAGGAGAATTAATAGAATTAAGGCAAGTAGAAGATACTAATCAAGCAATGTCAATTACAGGAGGAGCTCCAGCACAATTTACCCCAGTATTGTTGGGTATAACTAAAGCTTCTCTTAATACCGATAGTTTTATTTCAGCAGCTTCTTTCCAAGAAACTACTAGAGTTCTCACAGAAGCAGCAATAGAAGGTAAATCTGATTGGCTAAGAGGTTTAAAAGAAAATGTAATCATTGGTAGGCTAATACCCGCTGGTACAGGATTTAGTGGATTCGTAGAAGAATTGGCATCAGAAGCAGGTCCTCATCCTGATATTCTTGCTGAAGAATCTGGTGGATACAGGAGGGCTCAGAATTTAAGGCCAGATTATACTGTTGATATGCCTCAATCGCCTACCGTTAGCTCTACTGCTATACTTGACGATCCAAGTGATGAAGATCTCGAGACTACAAGAAATAGGCATGGAATTGATCCTAATTCCAGTAATTTCGCAGCCTTTGCAAGACCAAATGCTGAAAATGAATTTTCTGAAGATCAGTTACCAGATCCTGCGGCTTTAGAAGGATTACAAGAAGAAGGCTTGCTTTCTGATGAATAGAAAACATTCTTATTTGCATTCACTAGAATACATTTTTACTTTTAGATGATGATTAAACCTGAAATTATCCCAAAAAGAAAATTGCCCCGTTATGGTTTTCATTTTTATAATGAAAGACTTAATGGGAGAATTGCTATGATTGGTTTTTTTGCACTACTTTTTACAGAATTCTTTTTAAAACATGGATTATTAGTATGGTGAAAGTAGTATCTCATCTAACAAGCCAATAATGTGAAAAGTCTTCTTGGAAGTAGTCTTAAAGATTTAGAAAATGTAGCTTTAAATTATGGTCAGGCTGCTTATAGAGGTCGGCAAATTCACAATTGGATTTATAATTATAAGAATAAGAAAAAAAATATTGATCAAATTGCAGTCTTACCTTTTGATTTTAGGAATCAATTAAAGCAGGATGGCTTTGAAGTAAATGATCTTAAGTTGAAAGAAAAAGATTTAGCTAGTGATGGAACTCTAAAGTTACTACTTTCTACTGAAGATAATGAGAGTATTGAGTGTGTAGGTATACCAGCCGAAAAAAGATTAACTGCATGTCTTTCAATTCAAGTAGGATGTCCTATGGATTGCAAATTTTGTGCTACTGGGAAGGAAGGATTAAAAAGATCTTTAAAAGTAAGTGAAATATTAGATCAGATTTTATTTATTGAAAATGAAATGAATAGGAGAGTAACTAATATTGTTTTTATGGGTATGGGTGAGCCATTATTAAATATTGATGAATTACTTTTATCAATTAGGTCAATAAATGAGGACTTTAATATCAGTCAGAGAAAGATAACTGTAAGTACTGTAGCTATACCGAAAATGATAGCTAAATTATCAGAAAAGTCTTTTCAAGTTTTGGGGAAATGTCAATTTACATTGGCGATAAGCCTGCATGCTTCAAATCAAATAATCAGAGAAATGATTATACCAAGTGCAAAGAATTACAATATCAAAAATATAGTTGAAGATTGCAAGCAATTTGTTATTAAGACAGGCAGAAGAGTAAGTTTTGAATACTTAATGCTAAGGGGAGTTAACGATAAAATAGAACATGCCGAAGAATTAATTACCCTTCTCAGAGGGTTTCAATGTCACGTGAATTTGATTCAATATAATCAAATAAATGAGGTTGAATTTAAACAGACTGCTTCAAAGAGTATTCAATTATTTCAATCTAGACTTTCTAATAATGGTATAGCTGTAAGTTTCCGCAAAAGTAGAGGATCAGAAAAAAATGCTGCATGTGGTCAGTTAAGACAAAATGCTAATAATAAATAATCATATTTAAAATTATTTTTTAAATTTATCTTAAACACGTTATTATTAATTTAATTATTTTTTGATTATTGGGTTTTCTTAAAACAAAAGTTTTACCTTTTGCAATTGTTAGCCTTTTTGGGATTGCATTTATTGCAGTGAGTGCAAGAATTTGGTTGCCAGGAGATATGATTGCACCTGCTCCAATTAATTAATATTTATCAATACTCATAAGTTCAATGACAAACAATACTGATCCTAAAAAAGAAAGTTTAGCAGAAATAGCAATTGATCCTGAAGTTCTAGCTAAAGAATTAGCTTTTGAACTTGAAATAGATCCCTTAGAACAAATAGATTCAGAAAATTTCTTAAAAGGTAATTTAAATATAACTTCAGAGTGCAATGAGGCCCTTAAGTTGCTTAAGGGAAATAGAGAACAAAGAATTCAAGGATTAAGAATATTTTGTGAATATAGAGATAAAAGATCTTTTCCCTTTTTACTACCTCTACTTGATCAACCCTGCCCGGTGGAAAGAATGAGTGCAGTATATGCTTTAGGTAGAAATCCTTGCCCTAGTGCAGTTCAAAAACTAGTTAATCTTTTAGAAACAGATGACAATGCTTATGTAAGAAGAGCTACCGCTTGGAGTTTAGCTAACTATGATAATCAAATTGTTTTAAAGCCATTAATAAATGCATTGAAGAATGATGTGGCTGCTGTTAGATTATGGTCTTCTAGCTCTTTAGCGGAAATTGGAAGTATCTCGTCAGAAAACGCTCAATTAGCGGCTGAACAACTTTTGATAAGTTTAAAAATAGATAATGAGACAGGAGTTAGAAGCAATTGTATATGGTCTTTGTCTAGGCTGTTTGAAAAGTTAAACGAAACATTTCAAGAGAAGTTTGTTGATGAATGTACTAAGATAGCTCTATTTGATAAAGAACCCTCTGTCATGGAAGAAGCAAAAACTGCTCTAGACTCGATGGGAATGGAAAGCTTTTATAATTAGACCTGCAATTCTTGATAAGATAATATTATTTATTTGACAATCCATGTAAAAATAAAAAAAATATTAATTTGTACCAACTGAAACCAATATTTTTCGTTATTCTATATAAAGTGTAAATACTAATTACCTGAATTTAATGCCTCAAAGAACATTAAGATTCAAAATTCACCAAGATGGCAGAGTTGAGGAAACTGTCGAAGGTTTTATAGGAAAGGCATGTAACGATGCCACAAAAAATCTAGAAAATTCTCTTGGGGAAGTAAAGGTTAAAAATGAATCATTAGATTCATTTATAACCAACAAAGTTAAAAATTCAAGTAAAGTTCACAACGAATCTAATGTCACATTTTAGTACTATTAAAACTCAGCTTAAGGAAGTAAAACCCTTAATTAAAGCTTTAAATCAACTTGGTTATTCTATTAATCAAGAGAAAAAATATGTTAAAGGATATAAAGGTCAAGTTACGGATGTAGATATAAGTATGGAATTACAAGGTAATACTATGGTTGGATTTAAATTTAATAAAAATTCTAACTCATATGAGTTAGTAACTGATGTTGATCTTTGGAATTTAGATTTGCCTGTGGAAAGATTTATTTCTAAAGTGACTCAAATGTATGCATATCATACAATTATTTCAAAAACAGAAGAGGATGGTTACCAAGTTGTTGAGCAACAAAATAAAAATGATGGATCGATTGAATTGGTTTTAACTAAATGGGAAAATTAATATTTGGGCTTTAATCTCACTAAAACTATAGATAACTTTGAAGAAAATAATGATATTACTGGGTTTGAACCAGTCCTGGGAGGTAACTTATGTGAAAAAGCAGTTTGGGTCGATGAGAGTACATGTATAGGTTGCAGATACTGTGCACATGTTGCTACTAATACGTTCATAGTTGATCCAGAACATGGAAGAAGTAGAGCAATTAGGCAAGATGGTGATAGCCTTGAAATCTTGCAAGAAGCTATAGATACATGTCCTGTAGATTGTATCCACTGGGTTAAATTTGAAGAATTGGAAAATTTAGAAAATAGTCTTGATAGAGATATGTTTCAATCATTAGGAAAACTACCAAGAATAAACAAGCATTAATTCCCGATGAATTTGCCTAACCGTAGATTTGGGAGAACAAATTTACAGATACCCGTTTTATCATTAGGGGGTATGAGATTTCAAAAAAGTTGGGAACAATTAGATCTTTCTGAAATTTCATTTAAGGAACAAAAGAAAGTTGAAAATATTTTAAATCTTGCAGATAAATATGGCTTAAGTCATGTAGAGACTGCAAAGGATTATGGTACTTCAGAAGTTCAGCTGGGAATGTGTTTTAAGAACATAAAAAAACTACCAAGAATAATTCAAACAAAAATCCCTCCTAATAGTGATCCGAAAATCTTTGAAAAAAATGTTATTAGCAGCTTTGAAAAATTACAAGTAAAGAAAATTGATTTATTAGCAATACATGGAATAAATTTACCGGAACATCTTGAGTATGCTGTGAGAGATGGAGGTTGTGTTGAAGTTTTAAGAAAATTGCAAAAAGCAAATTTAATTGGTTCTATTGGTTTCTCAACTCATGGAGAATTATCACTTATAGAAAAGGCAATATCAACAAATTTATTCGATTATGTTAATTTGCACTGGTATTACATCAACCAGTCGAATTCAAAAGTAATTGAATTAGCACATAAATATGATCTTGGAGTTTTTATAATTAGCCCTACTGATAAAGGAGGTCATCTTCATACGCCTTCAACCAAAATGTTGGAACTTTGTAGACCGCTTCATCCCATAGTTTTTAATGATCTTTTTTGCTTAAGGAATAAAAATGTACATACAATAAGCGTTGGAATTGCGAAGGAGAGTGATTTTGATTTACATTTAAGCGCAGTTTCTTTGATTGCAGAATCTGAAAAATATATTCCAAAGATAATAAATAGATTAAGAGAAGAATCAATAAAAAGTTTAGGTCTTGAGTGGTATCAATGTTGGCAGAAAAATTTGCCAAGTTGGCAAAATACACCAGGTGGGATTAATATACCTGTTCTTCTCTGGCTTTCTAATTTAATTGATTGTTTAGATTTGGAGGGATTTGCAAGATCAAGATATCAATTACTTGGTAATGGGAGCCACTGGTTTCAAGGCAATAATGCAAATTCATTAGATGTCAATGTTTCAGAAAGTCAATTATTAAATGTTTTGGAAGGTCACATAAATCCAAGGGAGGTTTTAAAAAAAATGAGAATCTTAAAAGATAAGTTTGGACAAAAAACAATTCAAAGATTGTCAAAGAATTAGCGTGATAATGGATTTTTTTCAGGTTTGCCAATGCTTCTTGGAAAAGTTTCTGGACAAGCTCTGTTTGGCTGAATACAAATAATATTTCTAGTACCTTTATTTCTTGGTAATAAAATTTCTTTTCTTTCTTTAATTTCTCCTCCCAATATTTTTAAGGTTTTTTTTAAACTATTTTCATCTTCCTTACTCCATTTGCCGCAATATAAAACTCCTAATCCTTTGGTTTTTAATATAGGTAATATATATTCTGAAACTGTTGAAGGAATACTTACAGCTCTTGTAGTAGCAATATTAAAGCTGTTTCTAAATGAAGGTTGATGAGCGATATTCTCAACTCGGTCGTTGATTACAAATACATTATTTTTGAAGTTAATAATTTTGATTAAGCTTTTTAATGCATCTGTTTTTTTCTTGGATGAATCAATTAAGTATATTTCTGAATCAGGATGTGTTATTGCGTAGGCAAATCCTGGAAAACCACATCCGCATCCAATATCTAAAAATTTTTGATTATTGAAATTGTAGTTTGAAATAAATTTAAATGGCCAGATGCTATCAAAAACTTGTGATATCCAGTAATCATCTCCTTCAATCAATCGTGTGAGGTTGGTTCTCTTATTTAATTCTCGTAGTTTTATTTGCAGTTCTTTGAACATCAGTATTTCTTCTTCAGTTATTAATTCAACAAGTTCAAAAGGTATGCTTTCGTTTCTCATTGTGTTATTAATATTTTCTTTTTGCTTGAATTAAAAACATTCTATTTCATTAAAATTGATTAGAATATTTTCAAAAATAAAAAAAATATTTTGAAAGGAGATATATCCTACTATAAGATTTTAGGGGTTAATGAAAATGCCTCTAATAATGAATTAAGAAAGGCATTTTGTAGACTTTCTATTGAATTACACCCAGATACCACTTCTTTAGACTTAGAAGAAGCTAAAAATAAATTTCAAAAAGTATTAGAGGCTTATGAAAATCTAAATAATAGTAGGTTGAGAAAAATATATGATGACAAATTAAAAGAGAAATCTAAAAATGCGAATAAAAAGAGAACAAATGTTTTTAATTCTTTTCTAATAGATTCTAGTAATCAAAATTTAGTAGGCAATAGGAGACCGTTTTCAAATGGAGAGATTTTTTCATTATTTCTCTTGATAATTATTATTTTTATATGTTTAGTATGCTCTTTTTTAATCGCTTCTTTGACTGGTAAAGAATTAAATACTATACCTCCTTGGCTTGTACAATGATTATTGATAAGAAAGTTTTGTGAATTCTCCTAATACGCCAATCAACCAACATTCTCTAAAATCATTAGAATTATGGCTTAATGATTTAGGTGCAAAAAAGGATACTAATAATCCTTCTAAATGGTATTTATTATTATCTAATTGGAAAGCTACTATTTGTTTTGAACAGGAGGATTTAAGTGTAGTCTGGCAGAGTGAAGGGGAAGAAACTAAAAGACTATTTTCATATTGTATTAATAGAGAGGATGTAGAAAATGCAATTTTACAAGGCCCTTAAATTTGTCTCTATAGATCATTTAAAGTTTGCCATATTATTTGATAACTTTTGTCTAATTGATCATCTGTGATACAAATTGGAGGCAAAAGATAAACTACATTTCCAAGGGGCCTAATAAATAAACCTTTTTTCATTGATAAGCTTTTTATCTTTTTCCCAATATCATTGAAGTAACCAACCTTCTTCCCAAGTTCTAAATCAAAAGCAGCTATAGTTCCAGTGATCCTAATTTTTTTTATGAATGGCAATTTTCTAAATTTAACTAGATGATCAAAATGTTTTTTTTCTAATGACATATATTTCATTGGTTCCTTTTCTAATAAATCAAGGCTTGCATTAGCTGCTGCGCAACCTAAAGGATTAGCAGTAAAACTATGACCATGCCAAAAAGTTTTTCTAGGGGACTCATCTATAAAGGATTGAAAAATTTTTTCTTTAGTTAGAGTTATTCCCATGGGTAAGAATCCACCAGTTAAACCTTTTGAAATACTAATTAAATCAGGAATTATGTTAGCTCTTTGAAATGCAAAAAGGCTTCCACATCTTCCAAAACCAGTCAATACTTCATCAGCAATTAATAAAGAATTATTATTTTTTACTACTTCTGAAACTTTTTTAATAAATTCAGGCCTAACCATATTCATCCCTCCAGCACCTTGTACAAGTGGTTCAAGTATTACTGCCACAGTTGGAACTTTCAGAAGAGTAATTAATTTTTGGATTGCTTCATCCTCCTTTCTTTCCACTTCGTCATCGTTTATCCAGGTAGAAGGCCATGGAGCTCTTTTTACTGGGAACATTAGATTATCGAAATTCTCATTAAAAATATTTCTTTCGCCTAGAGCCATTGCTCCAAATGTGTCTCCATGATATGCTCCTTCAAAAGCAATTATTTGGGTTCTTGTTTCTCCTTGATTTTGCCATGATTGGTAGGCGATTTTTAAAGCCACTTCTACAGCAGTAGATCCATTGTCCGAAAAAAATAGTCGCTCTAATTTTGTTAACTTGCTGAGTCTTTCTGCTAATCTTTTAGCCTGTGGGTGTAAGAAATCTGCAAATATAACTTGCTCAAGACTTTTAGCTTGATTGAAAATAGCATTTGCAATGTATTCATTACTATGGCCATGCAGAGTTACCCACCAACTACTTATTCCATCGATAAGTTCTTGTTGAGGATCTTTAGTAAATAGAAGTGCATCTTTTCCATGAGTAACTTCTTGTTGAGGTTTGCTCGTGGTGATCTGGGTAAAAGGGGGCCATATATTAGGGTGCCAAGCTTGATTTTGAGTTTTTGAAACCACAGATTTAATTTAGATTGCTTTTGAATTTAAGATTGAGACTAATTTGTTTTTAATATTAAGTTCTTTCCATAGTATATCTAAATTATTTGAGTCAACTTTGGGGATATAAGGAAATTCAGCAATTAAGGGAATACCACTAAAATCAACTAGAGTTTTTGGATTATCTAGGTGTTTTTCACCATTGACTACTAAACCAAAAATCTCAATATTTCTTCGTTTTAATGCTTCAATACTAAGCAGGGTATGGTTAAGAGTGCCAAGTGAGCTCTTACATACAAGTATTACTGGAAGATTCCATTGTTTTATTTGATCTATTTGCAAAAAATTGCGTGTTATTGGAACCATTAATCCACCTGCAGTTTCTACAATTAATGAGTCTTGCACTTTTGGCAATCTCAACTTGTCAAAGTTAATAATTTTTTGATCTATTTCAGCAGCCCAATGAGGAGATAGAGGTTTTGTAAAGACATAAGCTTCTTTGATGATTTTCTCTTTACTTACTTGTGCAAGCTTTCCAACAGTTTGACTATCAGTTTGCAATTCAATACCACTTTGAATAGGCTTCCAATAAAAGGAATTTAATCCTTTAACGAAAAAAGAGCTTATTAAAGTTTTCCCAATATCAGTATCTGTTCCACAAATTATAAATTTGAAAATATTATTGTGACTACTCATAATTTCTTTATGATTTGAATCTCAATTTGCCATGAAAGGTTCACTGTATTATTGTAATTCTTTGGCCAAAACTTTTGAATTTCCTTTAACTCTTTGACAGTTTTGCGTTTACAATTTGTTGATTGTGCTCCTACATTTTTAATGCTTCTAAAAAGCTTATATACATCTTCAAAATTTTCAAGATAATTAAACTGTTCTGAATAATGTATTTCAGTAGATTTGAAATATTTTAATAATTCTTTAGAGCAAAGGAAATTAAGACCACTATATTCAATATCAATTTTTCTACAAGTATCTTTCCATTCAGGAAAACAATCTTTTGTTGGATATGAAATGATTAAAAAACCTCCAGGTGTTAATTTGCTAAACCAATTTTTTATTATCTTTTCTGGGTTGTTTAACCAATGTATGCAAAAGTTAGATGTTAATAAAGAACAGTTATTTATTTCAGGAGGTAAATCATTATTCAAATCCCATAAAATTTTTTTTCTAGATAATTTATTCTCAAGAAGCATTTTCTTGCTGAAATCAATTCTGGATACTTTTTGGGAAGAAAAATTTTTTTCTATTTCATCTGCTAATAGTCCTGGTCCTGATCCTAGATCTATCCATTCACCTTTTTTTTTGGGATTTAATTCTTTGATAAATTGAACAATCTTTTTTGCAAAAAATTTCTGAATATTTGAATGCTCTAAATACCGATATGCAGCATCATTGAAATTATTTTTTATTTTCTCATTCCACTTTTTACTACCCATTTCAATCATTAAGAGTATTAAGTAAGATCTCGTATAAATTTAAATTATTTAAGCAATGACCTTGTTGAGCTAATTTAATTAAAATTGGCTTCCTATCAAGTGTTTTATTTAAGGAATCTAAAAAGTTATTATTTGATTCGTTGTCAAGAATCAAATCATTTTCTGATTTTATAAAAATAATTTTGCAATCTTTTCTTAAAAATACTGGAAAATCTCTATTGATGTAAAGTTGTTTTAAATCACTTAAAAGAAGAGTTTTATTTAAACTCTCTAAACTTTTATAAAAGATATTTTTAAAACTATTATTCATATGATTTGGCATAAATGATCTATGTATAAATTCTTTCAACATATCCTTAGGTTCATCTTTTATGATTTTTGTTTCCATTCTTTTTAGAGACCTCAAAATAAAGTTTCTCTTACTACTTAAAGGAAGAAAATTATTAAAAGAATTTATAAGAACAATATGAGTTGCTTCTTTTAAAATTTTTTTTTGCATTAAATGAAAACCAAATGAATGGCATAAAGTCATTCTGATTTCTTTGTTAGATTCGCTTTTAATCCATTTCCCTTGATAATTATTTTTCGAAAAATACCCCCTTTCATTATCTTGCCAATGCCAATTATTATTTAAAAAATCAACTTTATAATCATCCCAGAAATATTTATTGAGTCCCCAACCATGTTGAGTAATAATTTGTTTCATTTAAACTCTTGTAAAACTGCAATGAAATTTTTTAGCAGATTAAAATCTAAGTTTCTTCGTATTGTTATTCTGATTCTTGATTGCCCCACTGGAACAGTTGGAGGTCTTATCGCAATTGCTAAAAACCCATTTTCTTCGAGATATTTTTGTAGATAAATTGCCTTCTCTTCTTGGCCAACAATAATTGATAAAATGTGAGAATCTCCCTGAACTGGAAAACTAAAATTTTTAATAATTTCATCTTTCCATATCTTTGCAGAAGATAATAGATCATTACCCCATTCTTTATTTTCTAAAATTTTTTTTAAACCTTCTAGCGCTCCAGCAGCTAAAGATGGCGCAAGAGCGGTTGTGTACCTAAATGCACCACTTGTTTGGATAAGATGTTCACCAATTTCTGAATTAGAAGCTATGAAAGCTCCACCGCTTCCAAATGCTTTTCCAAAAGTTCCAGTAATCATAGTTATATCTGAACGGCAATTAAAACTTAAACCCCTGCCTTCATGGCCCAAGATCCCAATTGCATGGGCTTCGTCAACTAATAATTGAACACTATTTTTTTTGCAAATTTCCGTTATTTCTCTTAGCGGAGCAATTGATCCCTCCATGCTATAAAGAGATTCGACAACAACTAAAATGGAATTTTTTGTGGGGTTAGATTGAATAATTTTATCTTCTAAATCTTTTAAATTATTGTGTGAAAATCGAACCAGTTTTGCTTGAGCAGCTTTAACTCCAACCAATAAAGAGTTATGGATCAATTTATCTGCTATTACGATACTATTTCTGTTTGCTAAAGCCTGGATAGCGGCTATATTTGCTTGAAATCCGCTTGGGAAAAGTAATACTTTCTCTTGATCAAGCCACTTGGCAAGTTTTGTTTCTAATGATTTATGTATTGGTCTTGAACCTGTAATAAACCTAGAGCTTCCTGAACCAATACCTTCTAACATGCTTATTTCGTATGCCGCTTTTATTAAATCCTTGTCCCTACTTAATCCAAAATAATCATTACTGCATAAGTCTACAAGTTTTTTATTTACCGAATTTAAACTTAGAAGTTCGAATGATTTTTCACCTAAAGAAAATGTTTTTAATTTACGGATTCTATTTTTTGGAATTTTTATTTTTTTCATTTTGGCAAAATAAAATATAGTGGATTTAATTAAAAAGATTTAGATTTACTATTAAAGTTTGCAAGGTATTTTTTGTTTATTAATATCTATATAGATCATATATTAAGAAGTTAACTCATCCTCTCTTCAATCACAATTATTGCTTAATTTAGAGGAATATTTCCCCTTTCCGCTAGATGCTTTTCAATTAGAAGCAATACGAGCTATTAATAGCGGAAATTCTGTTGTTTTAACGGCACCAACAGGCTCGGGTAAAACATTGATAGGTGAATTTGCTATATATAGAGGCTTATCTCATGACAGCAGAGTTTTTTATACAACACCTTTAAAGGCTCTATCAAACCAAAAGTTTAGAGATTTTGCTAATCAATATGGTGAGAATAGAGTTGGTCTTTTAACTGGAGATATAAGTATAAATAGAGAAGCACCAATCTTAGTTATGACGACTGAGATTTTTAGGAACATGCTTTATGGCGAATTTGATGAATTTGATGATCCCTTAGAAAATTTAGAATCTGTGATTCTTGATGAATGTCATTATATGAATGACCCCCAAAGAGGCACAGTTTGGGAAGAAACTATAATCCATTGCCCTACTAGAACTCAAATAATAGCTTTATCAGCCACAATAGCCAATGCAGATCAACTACAAAATTGGATAGAAAAAGTTCATGGACCCACAGTACTTATTAATAGTGATAAGAGACCAGTCCCACTTGATTTTATTTTTTGTAGTGTTAAAGGCCTCCATCCACTTTTAAATAATAAGGGTAATGGAATTCATCCAAACTGTAAGATTTGGAGAGCTCCTAAAGGGCAGAAAATGAGAGGAAAAGTGGGCAGGATAATGCAACCAAAGTCTCCCTCAATTGGCTTTGTGATCTCGAAACTAGCTGAACGAAATATGTTGCCAGCTATTTATTTTATTTTTAGTAGAAGAGGATGTGACAAGGCTATTGAGAATATAAAAGATTTAACTTTAGTAAGTTATTCAGAAGCAAGTATGATATCCCAAAAATTAGATGTTTATCTTAAAAATAATCAGGAAGCAATTAAAGATAAATCTCAATGCGAGGCATTAAAACGCGGTATTGCATCTCATCATGCTGGATTATTGCCTGCATGGAAAGAATTGGTTGAGGAATTATTTCAGCAAGGTTTAATAAAAGTTGTTTTTGCAACTGAAACTCTTGCTGCAGGAATAAATATGCCCGCAAGAACAACTGTTATTTCTTCTTTATCAAAAAGGACAGAAGATGGGCATAGATTATTATTTAGCAGTGAATTTTTGCAAATGTCAGGGAGAGCTGGAAGAAGAGGAAAAGATACCCAGGGATATGTTCTTACATTACAAACAAGATTCGAAGGTGCCAAAGAAGCAAGTGCACTGGCTATTAGCAAACCAAATTCTTTAGAGAGTCAATTCACTCCTAGCTATGGAATGGTACTTAATCTTTTACAAAGTTATACTTTAGAGAAGTCTAAAGAATTAATTAAAAGAAGTTTTGGTAGTTTTTTATATTTAGGTGAATCCTCAGGTGAGAATATAATTCTTGAAAATTTAGATAAGGATTTAGTTGAATTAAAAAAAATTACATCTAACGTTTCATGGAAAGATTTTGATGCCTACGAAAAGTTAAAAAATCGTCTTAAAGAAGAGAGAAGACTCTTGAAAATTTTAGAAAAACAAGCAGCAGAAAAATTATCAGAAGAGATAACTAATGCGCTCCCATATATTAAAGATGGAAGCTTAATTTCAATCAAAGCTCCTCAAATTAAAAGAAAAATTGTTCCAGGATTAATTTGTAAGAAAATATATGAATCCCAAAAAATTAAGAGTTTATTGTGTTTGACAATTGATAATTTATTTATTCTTATAAAACCCTCATACATCGTAAGTATTTTTAATGATTTGGATGAAATTGATGTCTTAGGACTTGAAGTACCAAAGATGTATTTTTCTGGAGAGGTATTTAGAGGAGATGATATGTCGCAGTGTTATGCGGACCGAATTTTAGAAGTTTCTAAAAAAAATGATTTACAAACTCCACAATATGATTTGACATCGGAAGTTTTGGCACAACAGCAACAAATTCATAATTTAGAAGAAACAGTTACTGATCATCCCGTACATAGATTTGGAGACTCCAAGAAATTAAAGAAATATAGAAAAAGAATTATTGATGTTGAAGAAGAAATAAATATGAGAAAAAAACTTCTTGAGGATAAAGAAAATCATAACTGGAGAACTTTTACCGATTTGATGAAAATTTTGAATCATTTTGGTTGTTTAAATGATTTGGAATTGACAGAAGTTGGACAAACAGTTGGTGCATTAAGAAGTGAAAATGAATTATGGATTGGTCTTGTTTTAGTTAGTGGTTATTTAGACGATTTAGATCCTCCTGAGTTAGCTGCAATTATTCAAGCTATATGTGTTGATGTAAGGAGGCCTAATCTTTGGTGTAATTTCAAGCCTTCTTTAAAGGTAATAGATGTTTTTAATGAATTAGATGGTTTAAGAAAATTAGTCTCTTTTCAACAAAATAAGTTTCATATTGAAATTCCTATCTATTTAGAAACAGATTTGACTGGAATTATTTCTGAATGGGCAAGAGGAAAAAAATGGAAAGATTTGGTTTTTAATACTTCATTAGACGAAGGTGATGTAGTGAGGATTATTAGAAGAACAATTGATGTCCTTTCTCAAGTGCAATACTGTATTGGTGTTAGTAATAAATTAAAAAGCAAAGCAAAGCTAGCATTAAAAGCTATTAATCGTTTTCCTGTTTCTGAATCTAATGATCTTCTAAAAGTCTCTGAAGATATTAATCCTGCAACAAAAAGAATTGACAGTAATTCTTAAATTTATTAATCAAATCATTGAATTGATATTCATTGCTTCATCAAATTCATCTTCGTTTAAATAACCTAATTTAAGTGTTGCCTCTTTTAAATTTAATGATTCTTTGAAGGCAAGGTTTGCAATTTCAGCTGCTTTTTCATAACCAACTTTTGGCACTATGGCTGTAACCAACATTAGTGAATTTTCTAAATTTAACTTCATTTTCTTTTGATTAGGTTCCATCCCATTAACTAATTTTATTCTGAAGTTTTCTATTGCATTTTTAAGTAATTTTAAACTTGTAAGAATATTAAATCCAATCAGAGGCTTATATTCATTCATCTGTAAAGTGCCGCTAGAATTTGCCATTGAAACTGCATATTCAAGACCCATTATCTGAGTGCAAACCATTGATAAGGCTTCGCATTGAGTCGGATTCACTTTACCCGGCATGATAGAACTTCCGGGTTCATTTTGAGGGATAATTAATTCATATATTCCTGACCTTGGTCCCGAAGATAGAATTTTTATATCATTTGAAATTTTAAATAATGAACCTGCTAATATTTTAATCTGACTCATTACTTGAGCTAGACGATCATGCGAGGCCATTATAGAGAAATTATTTTTTGATTTATAGAACATTAGATTAGTATCATCGGAAATTGATTTTATAGACTCTTCACAAAATCCTTTTGGACAATTAATCCCTGTTCCAACTGCAGTTCCTCCCAGAGGTAAGAAATACAATTCATTCAGACTTATAATAATTGCATTCTCAGCATCTTTAAGTTGCTCTGACCATCCTGATATTTCTTGCCCAAAAGTAAGGGGAACTGCATCTTGAAAATGGGTTCTTCCTATCTTTATAAGGTCTTTCCATTCTTCACTTTTTTTATCAAGTATCTTCGTAAGTTCTCTTATCGTTGGAACTAAATTTTTGATTATTTCAGTAACAACAGATATTTGAATAGCAGCAGGAAAAGTATCATTAGTTGACTGAGATTTATTTACATCATCATTCGGATGAATTGGTTTATGACTACCAAGCTCTGAATTTGTTTTTAATGCTGCAATATTTGAAATTACCTCATTAACATTCATATTTGTTTGCGTACCACTACCTGTTTGCCAAACCTTTAGGGGAAACTGTGAATCATGAAGCCCATCAAGTATTTCTGTACATGCCTCTAAAATCAAATCTTTTTTTCTTTTATCTATTAACCCTAAATTGAAATTCGCAATTGAAGCAGCTTTTTTTATGAGGGTGAGTGAATAAATTAATTCAATTGGAATTAATTCTTCTCCAATAGAAAAATTTATTATCGATCTTTGTGTTTGAGCACCCCACAAAGCTTCGACGGGAACCTCTATTGTTCCCATACTATCTTTTTCAATCCTAAAGTTTTTTGTCATTATTCCTCTGAAAACACTGGTTTAACTTAGATAAGGTTTTCAGTAATCCTAGATACCTAACTTCTCCCATATTACACTTAAATTATTGAGATGAATTGAAGGATTAAAACATTCTTCTAAGTCACTTTGATCAATAAAATCCATTATTTCATTATCTTTCTCTATATTTTGTTTGAAATTCCCATTTTCAGTATTCCACGCCTGATGCGCATTTTTTTGTACTAAGCTATAAGCTTTTTCTCTAGACAACCCTTTCTCTACAAGTAAAAGTAAAACTTTCTGACTAAAGATTACACCACCATAAATATTTAAATTCTTGAGCATATTTTTTGGATAAACTTCCAAATTGCTTACTATATCTTTCATTTCCCTGAGCATAAAATGCAAACAGATTGATACGTCAGGTAACATGATACGTTCATTTGAACTATGGCTTATATCTCTTTCGTGCCAAAGTGGAACATTTTCCAGTGCTGTTAAGACGTAACTCCTCAAAATTCTTGCTAAACCGCTTACTCTTTCACTTCGAATAGGATTTCTTTTATGAGGCATGGCAGAACTTCCTTTTTGCCCTTTTGTAAAGCCCTCCTCAACTTCTAAAACATCAGTTCTTTGTAAATTTCTTATTTCAGTTGCGAATCTATCTAGAGAAGCGCCAACTAGTGCAATAGTTTGGACATATTCTGCATGCCTGTCTCTCGATATGACCTGCGTACTTGCTGTATCTGGTTTTAAGCCGAGTAAATCACAAGTTATTTGTTCTACTTTGGGATTCGTATTAGCGTATGTTCCCATTGCACCACTTATTTGTCCAATAGCTACAGATTCTTTCAGTGTTAACAATCTTTTTTTGTTCCTTATTATTTCTGCTAACCATCCAGCAAGTTTAAAACCGAAGGAAATTGGCTCCCCATGAATTGCATGAGATCTGCCAATCATTAATGTATTTTTATGCTTCCTTGCTAATAATCTGACTTCATTTGCTAGATTCTCAATTTCTTTTAATAACAATTCGCAAGAATCTTTTAACTGAAGAGATAAGCCAGTATCAAGTACATCACTACTGGTCATACCAACATGTATATATCTTCCAGAATCTCCTACAAATTCATTAACGCTTGTAAGAAATGCTATGACATCATGTTTAACTTCTTTCTCAATTTCTGTAATTCTAGATTCATCAAACTTTGCATTTGAACGGATCTCTTTCATGGCATTCTCAGGGATTTTTCCCAGGGAAAAATTTGCTTCACATGCAGCTATTTCAACCTTAAGCCAACTCTGGAATTTTGCGCTATCAGTCCAGATTTTCCCCATTTCGGGTAATGTGTAACGCTCGATCACAATTTTTATTAATTATCAATTTAAACTTTATAACCAAAATCGAATTATTGCTCTATACCTTAAAGATGTACTTGCCATTGAACATAATTCAACTCGGATTATTGTTTTATGTAACAAAGTTTCAGCATATAAAAACTCTTACAATTCCCCAAATATGCTATTTATTTATCTTTGTCAATGATATTACTCTTCTCTATACTTAAAATCTAAAATTAGAATATGTTTAAAAGTTCTGAGCTCATTTAATTAGTAGTTTTTTAACTAAACAATTTTTTTGATGTATAGATGATTAAAAAAATTAGATTAGATCTTTATCTTCTTAATAAAGGTTTATGTGAAACTCGACAGAAAGCTCAAGGGATTATTCTCGCAGGGAAAGTTAAAGATATAAATGGCAAGATTTACGATAAGCCTGGACAGCAAGTGATAATTGGATCTGAATTTTTTATTGAGTCTGAACCTCAATTTGTATCAAGGGGAGGAGAAAAATTATTAGAGGCCTTTAAAAAACTCGAAATTCATGTAAAAGATAAAGTTTGTATAGATGCTGGCATCTCAACTGGTGGTTTTACAGATTGCTTATTACAAAAAGGGGCAAAGTTGGTTTATGGGATAGATGTGGGTTACGGGCAAACGGCATGGAAGATTAGAAATAATCCAAAAGTAATACTTCTGGAAAGAACAAATATTCGTAATTTAAAGCCTGATGATTTTTTGTCTAAAGATAATTTATTACCCAATTTTGTTGTAGCTGATTTGTCTTTTATTTCATTAACGTTAGTTTTTCAATCTATTAACAATTTATTATCTGGAGATTGTATAGAGGGAGTATTTCTTATTAAACCGCAATTTGAAGTAGGAAAAGGTCGGGTAAGCAAAGGTGGCGTTGTTAGAAACCCTGAGTATCACATAGAGGCGATACATTCAGTTATTAATGCTGCTAAAGAATTTCAATGGCATATTAAGGGTTTGATAGCTTCTCCATTAGTAGGACCTGCAGGAAATCATGAATACCTAGCTTGGATGTGTAAAAGAGATATCTCAGATTCAATTATAAATAAAAAATATATTGAAAATTTAGTAAAAGATACGCTTTAGTTAAAGTGCTTCCGCATCTCTTTCTCCAGTTCTTATCCTTACAACAGAATCAATTGATGAAATGAATATTTTTCCATCTCCTATTTCCCCAGTTTTTGCAGCTTCGGCTATTGCATCTATTACTGAGTTCACCTTGTCGTTCTCCACAACAACCTCTACTTTAAGTTTCTGAAGAAATTCAACTGTAAATTCTGAGCCTCTATATCTCTCAACCTGTCCTTTTTGTCTTCCAAAACCTCTAACTTCGCTAACTGTCATGCCAACAATACCGGAGTTTACTAATGCAATTTTTACATCCTCTAATTTAAAGGGGCGAATAATTGCTTCAATTTTCTTCATGATTTGATCTTAAACGTTTTTATATTAATTGTTTTTTTGAAAAACATCCACCTTTGAAATTTCAGAAATTGATTTAATATTTAGACCAGCACTAGTTGCATCTTCAATTAATAATTTAGAGTTTTCTTGAGAAATTAATACTGAATTGTTTGATAATGCTTCCCACTGATCATTTTCAAAATGTGTTTGAAGCCATAACATCCCATGAATACTTGTAGGTTGAATAGACTTAGTTGAGTTGTTATTAATATTTATCAAACAAATGTCCATTAATCTTTTTTTTAACTAAACATATATAAACCTTTTAAATACCACCATTAATGTTACTGTTGATACAAAATAAAGATTTTATATTTTGTTTTTAGTTATTTGTAATAGTTTTTGAGGTTCTAATTTTTGCGGATTCTTATCTTTTTATATAGTTTTAGTAAATAAGTTTTTGCAAAAATGAGTTCAACTAATTTAAATGATTCAACTGAAAGGCCCTTGTACGGAGAAAGATTAATTGAAGAATCAAAAATAATTTGTTTTGAGAATCCCAATAAGAAAAGAATTTATGAAGTTTCTATTGAGTTACCTGAATTTACATGTAAATGCCCATTCTCTGGCTATCCAGATTTTGCAAAAATAAATATTTTTTACCAACCCAAGATGAAAGTCTATGAGTTGAAATCCTTAAAACTTTATATTAATAATTTTAGAGATATGAAAATATCCCATGAAGAAGTTGTTAACAGAATAATGGATGATCTAGTGAATGCAGGCTCTCCACATTGGATACATTTAAATGCAGAATTTAATCCTAGAGGGAATGTGTCTATGAAGTTAGATATTTTTAGTGGACAGAAAAAAAACTAAAACTTCTGCATTTCCTCTGATAATTTAAAAAATTCTTTTTTAAAACCAAGTAGATTTCTATTACTAAGACCACCAATTAATAATTTTTTAGATTCTTTATTAAATAAAACCCATAATTGATTCGTTGGTATAAGACTTAATATCGTTCCAAAGATTATCAAAATAAAAGAGAAGTAAATAAATGGGATTGAAGGATCATTTTTAATTATCAAACCGCTACTAGAGACTATCTTTTTTAAAGATAATTCAGAAGAATTAATTTCTAGTGAATCACCATTTAAATAGAGTTTTTTTTCAGCAAAATTTTCAAGATTAGAGATTTTAATAGGACCATTTTCATTATCTATTGTCAAGAGATAATTTTTTTTTGTTTCTTCTCCTAATTCAAGCAATATGCCCCAAATTTGATTACCTATTTCAGGTATTGGTTTGAGTTGGAGCTGGTACAGAATCTTATCTATTTCAATAACTACATTTGAGACTGCCCAATCCGCTTGATAAATAGTTAATCCTTTAAATCTAATTGGGTGATTAACTTTGGTTGTTTTGATTTCATTTAATTTGGGATCTTCGGAAAAAAAATCTAGCCTTGAAATAAATTGTTTTGGTATTCCATCACTTTCGCGTTCTATTACAAAATTGTCTAGTTTTATTGTTGCTTTGGAATTTGTACTCTCATTTATTAAGTATAAGCTTTCTCCTGGAATCAAATATTGTTCTTTGGATTCGCTAGTGAAACTTCCATAAGCTGAACCTACAAGTAAAACTATTAGTCCGATATGGACAATAATAGGCCCTAGTTTTCCAATTAACCCTTTTCTCGCAGAAAGGCGATTTTCAAATCTGGATGTGCTCCAACCATGTTTCTTAAGAAATAAATTAGTCTTTGATATATAATCTCCATCATAATTTATTTGGTGCTTTGATATTAATTGCAATCTTTCAAACTTTTTTTCATTTTTGTAGTCAGTCCATTGTAAAGACGCTTTTAACGCAGGAATTTGTCTCCTAAAACTACAAGCTGCGAGAGAAACGCAAAGAAGTATTAACGCTAATAAAAACCAAAAACTTGTATATATATGATCTAATTGAAGTTTTAGGACTTTTTCACCATTTATAAATCCAAAAATTGGTGATTCATCGAATAAATCAATATAAGTCTGTTTATTATTCCCTTGAGGGATAAAAGTGCCAATACCACTTGAAATGGCAATAAAAATTATTAATGAAATTGCGAACCTTAAACTTGATATCTTTAAAATGAAATTTTGAAAACTAATCATTTAAATCCAATTTGACAGTAAATTTAAACCTCCGAGGGAAACTAAAAATACTCCACTTAATTTAGGAATCACTTGACTATATTTTCTAAGTTCTAGAAATTGTTTTAGATTTTCTGTTGTAGCCCCTGCAATGATTATTGGTGTCACTTGTCCCAAGCCAAAGAAAAATAGAAAGATAATTGAGATGGTGGGGTTTTTAGCTTGTGATACCCAAGCTAACAAGCTAGCTAATACTGGGGTAATACAAGGTGAAGAGGCAAGCCCAAAAGTAGTTCCTAGTGCAAAAGGTGTTAGGAAGGAGGGTATTTTATCTTCAATAAATTTTAAATCTGGTCCATTTGGTAACTGGAATTTTAAAAATCCTAATAAATTAAAACCCATGATTATTGCTATTAAGGCAACGATAGAGGTGTAATAGTGAGGAATTTGTCCGTATATTTTTCCTAAAAATCCACTTAAGGCTCCTAATGTAACAAGAGCACAAACAACTCCTCCTGAAAAACTAAGAAGTTTATATTGATTTTTCTCTGTTCCTCCGATATAAGCAATAGTTACAGGTAGTAAGGATAATGAACATGGACCAAGGCTGGTTAAAAGGCCTGCACTGAAAACTAAAAATACTGTAAAAGGCCCAGGATGATTAAGTCCTTGCTGCATGAGTAAATTGCCCTTTTGGGCTAATTCAGAAATAACTAAATTAATTGATACGATAACAAGACTCAAATCTCTTTAATTCTAACTAATTAAGAGTCTTTCTTGCACTAAGAATCCCAATAAAGCCTGTTGATTCTAATGAACATCTTAATAACATTCCAGCAATAAAAAATGATGCAATTAATGAATTCCCTCCATAACTTATAAAGGGTAATGGTAAGCCTGTAGTAGGCATTGAACCTGTCGCTACTGCTATATGCATTATTGATTGACCTATTAATAAAGTGCCAGATCCAATAGCAATTAATTTTGTGTAGTTATTTCTGCACTTTAAGGCAATGCGTAAACTGATATATGAGAAAACCACCAAAAATGCTAAGAATAAAGTAGATCCCAATAATCCAAATTCTTCTGCAAAGATTGCAAAAATAAAATCCGTATACATAAAAGGTAAATATTGTAATTTCTGTATAGATAGACCAAAACCCTGTCCAAAAAGACCTCCTGAACCTATGGCTAATAAACTCTGAACTAATTGAAATCCATTATCTTGTTGATCTTTCCAAGGATCAATAAATGATATAACTCTTAGCTTTTGATATTCATTCTTAAGGATACTTATGTATCCAGTAAAGAATCCTAATGAGGCAAAAGAGCCAAGTGAACTAAGTTTTACTCCTCCGCATAAACCCATAATCCAAAAAAGAATTCCGGTTAATGCTGCAGTACTTAAATTGGGTTGTTTAAGTATTAACAGAATTAATAAGCTAAAGGTGATTATTGTAATTAATTTTTTATGGTTTTTCACTAAATTCCAATGAGCAAAGAGGTTAGATGCCTCTAAAATTAAGAAAGGTTTAATTAATTCAGAAGGTTGAAGACGTAAATTTCCAATTACTAACCATCTTGAAGACCCATTAACTGTAAGTCCATTAATATTTGTGAGTAATATTAAAAAGAATAATAAGTAGAAAAAAAATTTTGAAAATTTTAAAAGATTTCTGATATTTGTATTAAGTACTAAATAAAACACACACAAACCTGGAATAGACCAGATAATTTGTTTTTTTAAATAGTAAGCCCAATGTCCCATTTCCTTACTAGCTACCCACCAACTTGATGATCCAAGGATAAATAAACCTAAGATTGACCAAATTCCAACAAACATTATGAGGATTTTCGCTTCATAAGGCCAAATTTTCCAAGGCAAAGGAAATATAGATTCACTTATATCGTTGTGATTATTTTTAGCACTAGAATTAAAAGATTTTTTTCTTTTAAAAATTCTTCTATATTTTATTTTTTCTTGACTTATCTCCAATTTTCGAGTTGTAGATATACTATTGAGACGTTAAATTGAGCCTTTGCCAAGTCTTTTAGCAATGTTTTTAAGTGTTTTCATATTAAATTAAATTAAGCGGTTTATAAGATTTAATTCCTTTGATCTAAGCCTAAAAATGGGCAATACATTCACAACAAATCTTAAGAATTCACCATTTATAAAAAAAAACCTAGCTAAAAGGCACCTCTCCGTGATAGATTCCGTGGGTTTATATACTTACTTATAACCATCTAGTGGGGGCTTTCTAAGTTATGTTCACATCAGTGGACTCAAATAGAAAAACAGTTGAACATCGTTCTAACGAGAATGTTCAAAGCCATCAATTCCTAGATAATTCATGCATCAAAGAAAGTAAATCCAGTTTTGCTAGTCAATTCGATAAATTACTTTCTAAAAATGATGAGTATACAAAATTGCAATTAACAATTTTTGGTATAACTTTTATTGTTTCTATCATCATTTCATCTTTAACAGGAATTATTGTTGGATTTACTTTTGGTTTAAGTGTTTTTATAGGCTCCCTTGCTGGTATTTTTTACTTACGTTTGCTCGCTAAAAGTGTAGGAAAGATAGGTAGAGAATCTACAGGTGTATCAAAATTGCAACTTTTGATTCCAGTTTGCCTCTTTATTTTTGCAACTAAGCTAGGATCTATTGAAATTTTGCCAGCGATGATAGGCTTTTTCATCTATAAGCCTTCTCTCATATTTTATTTTTCACGTTACTAATTAAATTTTGTTCAATCAAAATTTAATAATCTTTTTTAAAATCAATGTTCTTTAATTCCTTGCTAACAAATTTTGCAGCATTAGAAGTTGGTCAACATCTGTATTGGCAAATCGGAAATATAAGACTTCATGGACAAGTTTTTTTAACATCTTGGATTCTATTGGGTGCATTATTAGTTTTTATTTCCTTAGGAACTAAAAAAATGGAAAATGATCCGAAAGGATTACAAAATTTACTAGAGTTTTTATGGGATTACATAAGAGATCTTGCTAGGACACAAATAGGAGAGAAAGTTTATAGAGATTGGATGCCATTTATAGGAACTTTATTCTTATTTGTATTCGTAAGTAATTGGGGAGGTGCTTTAATACCTTGGAGATTGATAAAGTTACCAAGTGGTGAATTAGGTGCCCCAACAGCAGATATTAATACAACTATTGCATTAGCGCTTTTGGTCTCATTATCTTATTTTTATGCTGGTTTAAGTAACAAGGGTTGGAGATACTTTGAATATTATGTGCATCCAACACCTATTATGCTTCCATTTAAAATTTTAGAAGATTTTACTAAACCCTTATCACTATCTTTTAGGTTATTTGGAAATATTTTGGCTGATGAACTTGTTGTAGGTGTTTTAGTTTTTCTAGTTCCTCTAATTTTACCAATACCTGTGATGTTCCTAGGTTTGTTCACAAGTGCAATTCAGGCATTGATTTTTGCTACCCTAGCTGCCTATTACATTGGAGAAGCTGTTGAGGAACATCATTAGCTTTCTCTAATCTATTCAGTTCCTTGTACAAAGGGTCTGTAATCTGGCAAAATATCTAATCGCGTAGGTCTGAAAATATCAGGCCCATTCTTAAATCAAAGAATGTCCAAGCGTGTATGACAAAAAAAAAGATTTATCACAAGTATTAAGCTCTTTATTTCAAAATTATGGATTCGATTACTTCCGCTGCATCTGTTGTAGCTGCCGGTTTAGCAGTAGGTCTAGGTGCTATTGGCCCAGGTCTTGGACAAGGTAATGCAGCTCAAGGTGCTGTTGAGGGTATAGCCCGTCAACCAGAAGCCGAAGGTAAAATCAGAGGAACTCTTCTTTTATCATTCGCTTTTATGGAGTCATTAACAATCTATGGATTGGTTGTGGCTTTGGTTTTACTTTTTGCTAATCCTTTTTCTTAAAAGTTAATATTGCTTCTATTTCTTATTAGCAATATCTAAATTTAAATTTTTTAATTTTAACTGAATCATATGTTGGCCTTTAATTTTTTTGGTGCTACTGAAGGTGGATTATTTGATATAAATGCCACTTTGCCATTAATGGCAATACAAGTAGTTGCCCTTACTTACATTTTAAATGCTCTCTTTTTTAAGCCAGTCGGCAATGTTGTTGAGAAAAGAGAGAAATTTGTAAGTAATAATATTATTGAGGCCAAAAATAAACTTTCAGAAGTTGAAAAATTGGAGGCTGATCTTCTAACTCAGCTTCAAAGTGCTCGTTCTGAAGCCCAACGAATTGTGAGTGACGCTGAGAATGAATCTGACAAGCTTTATAAAGAAGCACTAGAACTTGCAAATAATGAAGCAAATGCTTCAAAAGAAAAAGCAAGACTAGAAATTGAAAGTCAGACATCCGCGGCCCGTGAACAACTTTCTAAGCAAGCTGGAGATTTGAGCGAACTTATTGTTAATAGATTGATTCTAGAAAAATGAATGTACCTCTTTTAGCTACAGAAGGTTTTGGATTAAATCTGAATTTATTCGAAACGAATATTTTTAATTGGGCTGTAGTGATTTTTGGCCTTTATAAGTTTTTGCCTGGTTTCCTAGGTAAAATGCTTCAAAAAAGAAGAGAGGGAATCCTTCTTGAATTAAAAGATGCAGAAGATCGACTTTTGAAGGCTACAAAAGCTTTGAAAAAAGCGAAGACTGACTTATCTCTAGCAGAAGAAAAGGCTAGTCAAATAAAGTCAGATGCTCTTAAAAGATCTGAATCAATCAGGATGGAAAGCGAGAAAAAAGCTATTGAAGAGATGGCACGAATTAAACAAAGTGCAATTTCTGATGAAAGCTCAGAAGCTTCTAGGGCAATATCTCAACTTCGAAAAGAAGCTGTGGAACTTGCAATTAAAAAAGCTTTAGATTCTCTGCCAAATAGACTTGATAAAACAACTCAGGAAAATTTGGTTACTCAATCCATTAATAATATTGAGGTTAACTAATGCCACTTTTAAATTCAGTTACCACTCCATATGCAGAAGCATTACTTCA
>QCLA01000016.1:0-31137 GCA_003214935.1 Prochlorococcus sp. AG-412-F02 | reverse complement strand
ATGAAGCTGTTATTTTGGCTACTAAAGTTACAGATACGATAAAGATTGTTGATAATAAAGGTTTTATTAAAGAAACACCAAATAGGGAATATTTGTGGGCGGCTCAAACTCCTCAGGGTTTTTTAGTTGATAGTTTAAAAAAAGCTCATAAAATGGCAATTGATAAGAATTGGATTGTAACTGATGATGCTTCATTATTTGAAATGCTTAATTGGAAAGTAAAAATTATTGAAGGAAATTATTCAAATATCAAGGTGACATCTCCAA
Organism: Prochlorococcus sp. AG-412-F02; assembly: GCA_003214935.1. Lineage (GTDB taxonomy): Bacteria > Cyanobacteriota > Cyanobacteriia > PCC-6307 > Cyanobiaceae > Prochlorococcus_A. The sequence continues at coordinate 30,870 of QCLA01000016.1, read as the reverse complement.
TAGATCTGAAAATTGCGAAACTGTTTCTAAAAGATTCCTATACATAAGGGATAGGAATACTAAGAATGCCATCAGCACCATTTAGAATGGCGTTATATCCTAGAGGAATGCAAGCATTACCAGATATATGTCCAATAGGCAGGTCAAAAAGGATAGGGAAATTAAATTCTTTCAGTCTTTCCATTAAAAGGTTTTTTAATAAATCTTTCCATTCGGGAGTGCAAATATCAGCAGAAAAACTTCCGAATCCAATTCCTGCAATTTCAGAAAATATTTTGGTCATTCTTAAATAAGTCAACATTCGATCAATTTTATAAATATCTTCATTGATATCCTCAAATATTATTATTTTCCCTCTGACATCTGGGAAGTGATCAGTACCAATTAAAAAAGTTGCAATAGTTAGATTAGAGACAATTATTTCTCCTTGCGCTTTTCCTTCTTTTAAAGGGATCCCCTTAATGTCCTCAACATACCCTTCAAAAAGTAAATTTCTTAACCTTTTTAGACTCCATTCTGGTTCTTTGGAAAGACTTGTAACCATAGGCCCATGAATAGAACCAAAAAATCCTTGAGAATATTTGGAAAGTAATAAAGAACATGTATCAGAGAATCCAAGCATTAAGCCGTTTTTCCAAGATGGATCTTTTTCTAGAAGTCTCGCTGACCCCCAACCTCCTTTTGCAAAAATGATGAGTTTGCTATTTTGAGCTTTCTCAAGTTCTTCAAATCTTGTCTGATCATCTCCAGCAAAATACCCATATCTTTTTGATAAAGAATTATGATGATTAATTTCTAAACCCCATTTTTTTAAAATTTCTAAGCCTTTTGTTAAATTATCTTCTTTATCAATAAAGGAGCTTGGAGCTAAAACATCTATTCGATCTCCTTTCTTTAATTTAACTAACATGATTAAGAATTTATGATGCGATGATAATGCCTAATAAAATCACCCCTCCATAAATTGATTGATTTTTGAAATGATTACCAATGTTTTTAATGGATTGCTTATTTTCAGGAAATACTTTAAGAATATCTTTTTGCATGAAGAATGCTGTTATTAGCAGAATTGCCCAAAAAATAAAATTTAGTTGATTAAGAAAACCACATATTGCAAGAAAAGCAGAAGTTAAAAAATAACAAATTTGTATAGTTATCTTCGTATTGTTTTTGAGATTAACAGCAGAACTGTTTATACCAATTTCAAGATCGAATTTTTTATCAGCAAGAGCATAGACCGTATCAAAACCAAATGTCCAGAAAATTGTGGCGAGCCAACAACACAATAAAACAATGCTCTTTAAGTTACCTTCATTAGCAGCCCAAGGAATTAAAACTGCAAAACCCCAGCAAATTGACAAGATTAATTGAGGATATTTAAACCATCTTTTGGAGGAAGGATAGATTAAGATTATTGGCAATGCTAAAAAAGCAAGGGCAATAGAAAGGATTCGCCCTTTTTCTGGAAGCGACAAGGTTAAAAAGAAGCTACATAGAATTAAAAATAAAAGAATTAAATAAGCTGTTTTTAGACCAAGTTTATTTGCAGCTAGAGGTCTGTTTTGAGTTCTTATGACTTTTTGGTCTATTTTTTTATCCCAAATATCATTCGCTACACAGCCTAAACCACTAACTAATAATCCTCCGAAGATAATTTTTAACAATATATCAATATTTGGATTGGATCCCGGAGTCAAATATAAACTCCATCCCGCGGGAATAAGTAAAATAAGCCTACCAGTAGGCTTATCCCATCTTAATAATTCAAAAAAACTATTTAATTTTATTTTCAAGACTTTTCTCAGCACAGGATCTATATTTCATAACTGTTAATAATTTTACTAGGATTTAGAGAATTCTATAATTTAATAATCAATCTTAAGTATATTAATTAATGGATTTATAATATATATTTCTTAGAGAAAAAATGATAGAGAAAAAAGAATCAATTAATTCTCAAGAAAAAGATATTTTAGTTGCTGCAATTGATATTGGAACTAACTCTACACACCTTTTGATTGCAGAAATTAATTTAGATTTAAAATCATTTTCAATAAAATTTACTGATAAATCTACAACACGCCTTGGAGAAAGAGATGAAGAAGGAAAACTTACCGAGGAATCAATTAATAGGGTTTTAGTTACTCTTAGGCGATTTAAGGAGTATTGCGAAAGTAATGGTGTAAATCAAATAGTAACTGCAGCAACAAGTGCTGTTAGAGAAGCTCCCAACGGCCAAGATTTTTTAGGAAGAGTACTAAATGAAACTGGTATAAAAATAGAATTGATAAGTGGTTCTGAAGAAGCCAGATTGATTTACCTTGGGGTATTGTCTGGAATGGCTTTTCAAAATGAGTCTTATGTAATTATTGATATTGGGGGAGGATCTACAGAGTTAATACTTGCAGATAACAAAGATGCAATAGCTCTCACAAGTTCAAGAATTGGGGCGGTTAGACTTAAGAATGATTTTCTAAATAGTGAACAAATAAACTTAGATAGATCTAATTTTTTAAAGACTTTTATTCAAGGTTCTCTTGAACCAGCGGTTCGAAAAATTAAAAGGAGATTAAAAGATGATAAGCCTGTTTCTCTGATCGCAACAAGTGGTACTGCTACTTCATTAGGTAATTTGATTTTAAATGATCTAGGCCAACAAAAACAAAAGATGCATGGTTATAAATTTAAAAAAGAAAGTTTGACTATTTTATTGGAGAAATTAATTAAAATGCCAATTTCAGAAATAAGAAAAATACCATCATTGAGTGCAAGAAGAGCAGAAATAATTATTCCAGGCGCATTGATATTAAATACTTCAATGGAGATGTTGAATTTTAATGAATTGACTATTAGTGAGAGGGCATTAAGGGAGGGCTTAGTAGTTGATTGGATGCTTCGCAAAGGGATAATAAAAAACGAATTTCATATTCAAAGTAATATTAGGAGAACTACAATAGTTCATCAGGCAAACAAGTTTGGTGTTGATAAGCAAAGAGCTAATAAAGTTATCAATATTGCTTTTCAAATTTATGATCAAACTAAAAATATTTTTCATAACTATAATGATTCCAAAGCCAAAGAACTTCTTTGGGCAGCTTGCAATCTCTATAATTGTGGAAAATATGTAAATATAAGTTCCTACCACAAGCACTCTTGGTACCTAATCAAAAATTGTGATTTATTAGGATATTCTCAAGCTGAAACCAATATTATTGCTTCGATTTCTAGATATCATAGAAAGACGTTGCCAAAGAAAAGACATGAATCCTGGCAAAATTTAATTTCCAAAGAAGATAAAACATTAGTAATTGATATGTCCTTGATTTTAAGATTGGCTACTTCTCTTGATCAAAGACCAGAGAACCTAATATCATCGGTAGAAATTGAATTTCAAAAAAATATTATTTCAATTGAACTTATACCTTTTAATAAAAGTAATGATCTTCTTCTTGAAAAATGGAACTTAGAGTTATGCCGTAATGTGGTTAAAGAATTAAAAGATTTGGAGCTAAAAGTTTTTTAGTTTTTGTTGATAACTTCTTGTGTTGGAGTTTGATTAAAGAAAGATTCTGAAACGAAATTAAAAAGTAAAGATGAAGCAAATAGTCCCAAAAAACCAGAAATTAAAACAAATATTCCAAAACCTAATGGATTATGATTCTTTATTTGTTTATTCTGCTTAGAGGTATTCGAAACTTCTTTAACAATTTCTTTAATTTTTACTTCTTTCTTAGTGGAATTAAATTCGCTCATTATAAATTCTGTATCAAGTTTCAGTTTATCTGAAATCCTACGAACCATTGCTTTCACAAAAACTTCTTCAGGTAATTCGTCCTTATTGCCATCTTCAAGTGCCTTAAGTTGGTGCGCTCCAATTTTTAGATTAGAAGCTAATTCTTCGAGAGTTTCATTTCTACTTAATCTAGCTTCTTTGATAAGATTACCAATTCTTATCAAAGAGGAATTTTCTTTTGAATTGACTTGTTTAGTATAAGATTTTCTATCTTTCAAAGGAATTTAATTTTCCCCAATTATAGTTATATATATTTATATATCAACTTTTAAAATTATTTAGTTCTAAATAGATGTTTATATGATGGATTATATAGATTAGACCTATTTGTAGAATTACTAATAGCTGGACTAATAATATAAATAGTTGTTCTAATTAGTTTTTTCTCCAGGGTAAATTTTTCCATATCTTTTAATTCAATTAAAGATGTCCATCCATCATCCCAAGAGACTCTATATCCAACTATAACTTTGGTCTCTGGGGGATAAAATTCTAATAAAGTTTCTTGAGAACTTTTTATATGCCTAGCACTTAAGTAAAGACATAAAGAGGAATTGTGTTTTGCAAGATCTTTAAGAGATTCTTTTTCGGGCATACCTGTTCTGCCTCCTGCCCTTGTTAATATAATGGTTTGAGTTATATCAGGAATTGTTAGTTCAGCCTCTTGATATGCTGCTGCAATCTGGAAAGCACTAACACCAGGGATGACTTCGGTTCCAATTTTGTTTTGCTTTAAAATTTCTATTTGTTCTCTTAATGCACCAAAAAGGCATGGATCTCCATCTTGCAATCTTATAACAGTTTTACCTGCATTAAATTTTTCGATCATTATTGAGGTGATTTTCTCTAAGGTAAGCGAGCCTGTTTTGATTCTCTCAGCCCCCTCTTGAGAATAATTTATAATCTTTTCTGGAATTAAAGAATCAGTCCAAATTATGACATCAGCAGATTCTATCTTTTTTAATGCTTTTATTGTTAATAAATCTGGATCACCTGGACCAACTCCAATAAAGGATATTTTTCTATCCATTCTTTCTTTTATTTACATTGTATGTTCTTAATCTTAAAAAAAATATTCCAATTAATCCAGAAGAAAATAGAAAAATACTTATAAATTGTGCGATTCTTATTCCGTTATTACAAAAAGGCGGAAGACCCCCAAAACATAAAGGATCAGTTCTTAAAGCTTCAATCCAGAATCTTCCAAAACTATAACCAATTAAATAAATGCAACTAATAAAGCCAGGTCTAACAAAATTTGTTTTGCTCTGTTTTTTAAATATAATAATTAAGATTATGAATATTAAAAAATTCCACAATGACTCATAAAGAAATGTTGGATGAAAGAATTCGTAATTAATAAATTCTATTGGTCTATTTTGTATAGGAATAAATAATTTCCAAGGGAGATTTGTTGGTAATCCAAAAGCTTCACTATTGAAAAAATTCCCCCATCTTCCAATTGATTGTCCAAGAATAATAGATGGAATTAAAATATCTATAAACGTTTTTAGATGAATATTTTTAGATTTGCAAAAAAAGATCGTAGATAATAACCCTCCAATTAGACCTCCATGGATTGCTATCCCTCCTTCCCAAATCGCAAGAAAAGAGGGAATTTGAATTGATTTATTGAATAGTTCTAGATAAATAAAAAAGTTATCCCCACTATATTGTCTCCATTCGAAAATTACATAGTAAGCTCTTGCTCCAATTATTGAACATGTTATTAATAGCGGTAAAAATTCACTTATATATAAGGGATCAATATTTCTTTCTTTTGCAAGCTTTTTAGAAATAAATAGGCCTATTAATACTGATATAGATATTAGAAATCCATACCATCTAATACTTAGAAAGCCTAAATTTAAAAATGTTTTTCCAGGTGATTGAATAAAGGCTTGATATATGAGCATTTAAAGGATAATTAAATTCCTTCAGCAGCCTGTACTTTTTCTACTTGTTTTTTCTTCAATACTAAGAGTATTTGAGTTAGTCCAACACCAATGAAAAATGCAATTAATCCAATAATTCTATAAGGACTTTGCAGTACAACCTCAGCATCTAATTGTCCAAATCCTCCGACGTTAGGATCATTTGTAAGAGGTTCTCCTGCATTTATTTTATCTTGCTCTTTTACAATTAGTTTAGGTCCAACCGGAACAGTCTCAGTAATTATTTCTCCATTCTCTTTCTCAATATTAATTTTATAGTTGCTATCTTCAATTTTCTCTATTGAATTAATTGTTCCTGTGGATGTGGCTGTGAATATTACATTATTGCTTTTCTCTCCAGTTGGGTAAACTTGACCTCTACCTCTATTACCTCCAATATGTAATTGGTACTTTCCATAGTGATATTCTTTATTTGTCGCAGGGTCTGGGGAAAGGACTGGGAAAACAATTTCTTTATTAGTATCTCCTGATAATGGGCCAACAATAATAATATTATCTTTATCTTCGCTGTAATTAGTAAAATAAACCCCCTCTGTTTCTTCTCTTATTTCATCAGTCCATCTTTCTTGCGGAGCTAATTTAAACCCATCAGGTAACATTACTACGGCACCAACTTGTAAAGGCACCTCAGAACCATCAGCTCCTATTTCTTTTAAGTCATTACTGTAAGGGATTTTTACAACAGCTTTAAAAACACTGTCAGCTCCAACAGATTGAGGTACCTCTGCAATGGTTGGCATCTGAGCTAGATGACAATTTGCACAAACTATCTTACCCGTAGCTTCTCTAGGGGATTCATAATTTTGCTGTGCCCAAAATGGATAGGCGAAAGTTGTCTTTGGATAAAATAGAATAGTTGAAATTAAGAACAAAGTGCAGAGCAGGAATGTTGTTTGTTTCATGAGTTGATTTTTAAGATTCTTCATTTTTCTATGCCCACCAAGGATTTTCATTAGTTCTAAAATCAGTTTCTGACCACTGCTTAACGAGTACAGCGTCATCTTCAATATCTACATGAGCTAAGGCCAGAGATAAAGGTGCAGGTCCTCTTACTACCTTCCCATTTGTGTCATATTGACTACCGTGGCAAGGACATATAAATTTATTTGCACCACTATCCCAGGGAACTACACAACCTAAATGAGTACAAATAGCATTTAGTCCAAATTCTCCAATTGCACCATCTTCATTAACTATTAAATAAGTTGGATCTCCTTTAAGACCCTGGACTAAACTTCTATCTCCTGCTTGATGTGTTGATAACCAGCCTGTCTTAGTAACTGGATTACCTAATTCATCTTTAGCAGAAGTTCCACCACTGCCACCACCAGCTCTCAACGGCATGAAATAGTTTGCTACAGGATATAGAGCACCTAAGGCAACACCAGTTGCAGTACCGAATGTAAGAAGATTCATAAATTGCCTTCGACCCATAGAGGGTACATCATTGGAACTTAATTGAGTCATTCGATACTTGAAACAGTCATTTGTTACTTATTATGGATCAGATAGCACTATTTCTGTTGCAAATAGATAGGACTTTTAATAATTTAAAGTAAAAGTTTTGAGTATTTTTTTTTATTAATTAATATGAAACCATTGGTAGTAGATGAAGTTATACATTACTTAATTCATAGATGGGGTAAAAAATACGACTTTAGGCTTTTTAAAAGAGGAGAATATTTATATTTTCAAATGATGTGGTGTTTTCTTGGGCAAGAATCATTCCCTTTAAATGAAGTTGAATATAAAAAATCAATAGCAAATAAGATTGAAATACTTAATAGATGTGGTTACTCAGATGAAGTAAGGGAATGGCTAAAAAAAGTAAATTCAAGGCCAAGGTTAGGAAGAGCTGTTAGCTTGAAACTCAGTATTAATGAGAAGACGAAAGAGTTTTTGATTTAAGATTCTCAGATATGTAAGTTAATCCAGTCCCTACAAAAAATAAAAATACTATCGATATTGATAGCAGTGACATTGTTAAAGGGTCTGTGGAAGGCGTAATCACTGCAGATAAGATAGCAGAAGAAATTACAACTATTTTCCAATTTGATAACATTTTTTCCGTAGTAATAATTCCAAGTGAACCAAGAATAAATTGTAAAACTGGTAATTGAAATGCAATCGCAGTACTAGACATTAATAAGAGTACGAAATCAAAATATCTTTCTATTGACCATGTGGGCTCAACTATATCAGCTCCAAAATTTATAAAGAAATTTATTGCAGCAGGAACCAATATCCACCAGGAAAAAAGTAAGCCTATAAAAAATAATAAACCTGATCCAAAGACGGCAGGTAAGATAAGACTTTTTTCTTGTTTCGTTAACCCAGGGGAAATAAATAATATTATTTGATAAATAATATATGGGATAGAAACTATGAATCCGCTATATCCAGCAACTTTGATAGCAACAAATAGAAACTCTCCAGGTGCAAGTTGTAGCAAATGTATATCATTCGCTGGAATTTCTAGAAAAGAAATTAAGGGTTTAATAATCAGAAAACTTAAAAATATTGAAATTAATATTGAATAAACTGAATTAAGTATTCGTTGTCTAAGCTCCTCCAAATGGTCGCTAAAACTCATCTCCTTAGAAAATTTTTTTTCACTTCCATCAATACGATTCATATTTAACTTTTTTACATTTTGAAAGAGAATATTTAATAATTTATTTCTGAAAAAGTGTACTTATTTGTTTAGGCTTTCTATAGATTACTTGCTTTACTTTGGATTAGTTGGATCTGGTAATAAAAATGGAGGAGCATCATTTAAAGATGATTCACCATAAGTTTCATATTCTCTATAACCACCCATTTTCCCATTTGTTTTCATTAAAGCACTTACGAAAGCAAGTAATAAAAAAACTGTTGGTGCCCCAATAATTAAAGCAGCTCCAAATAAATAACCAATAATAAATTCTGGGAAAGTATGATTGCCTAAAAATTCATGTGTGCCCAAAAGAAAATCAAACATTTAATCTTAAAAATTTTTTCTATTATAAACTAAATTAAAGCTTTAAGATTGTTTTTCATGTAATCTTCTCCTCTTGTAGGATTCCCCCATATAATTTCTCCTTTTTTGAAAGAAACGCATCCAGGTCCTCCTTTTGTTATTTTTTGCAGATCTTTAATTTTTACCAAGTTAATAGGTACTTTAATATTTCTTCTTGCCTTACTAAATAAAGCTGCTAAATCTGCAGCTATTTGTAGATCCTCGTCTGATGCTGTTTGGGATGATGACTTTAATACAACGTGACTTCCTGGTGATTCTTGTGCATGAAACCATAGATCACCTTTACTAGAAAACTTAAAACTTATTAAATCGTTTTGCCTCATATTTCTTCCTATCTGTAGTTTTAAACCTCTTGGAGTGTTTATTTGAATTGGGGAAGATCCTATCTCAGATATATATTTTTTCTCTTCTCTTTTTTTCTTGATTTTTATATTAAACTCGTTACAAATTTCTTCTCTTATTTCTTCAAGTAGTTTAATTTTAATAATAAGTTCTTCATATTTTAAAGAATTTAAGTTTTCCAAAAGCGCGCTAAATTCCTCTAGCCTATTAAGTTTATTTTTATAAATATCAATTCGCTCTTTAATTAATTCTTGAGCTCTTTTAAGCTTTTTAGACTTCTTATAAAGTTTCTGACCTTTAATAATATCTTTTTTGTGGATTTTATAATTCATGAATATTTTATCAGCTTGTTCTTTATAGGCTAAGTGGTTTTCTGAATTTGAAAGAAGATTAGACTGCATATTTAAATTTTTTTTCTCGAAATTTGTTTGTTTAAAAATTATTCCATTAATGTTTTGCATTAATGATTTAATTTTCTTTTGTTTCAAATGAAAACTATAATAATTTTCTAGACCAGTTACTAAATCAATAGTTTTATCACTATTAATTTCATTATCTAAAAACCAAACACAATAAAAAAAATTATCAAATATAGAGAATTGAAAATTGTTATTTGTAAATCTATTAATCCATATTCGCCAACTTTTAAATATCTCTTTTAAATCTGAATCACTTATGCAATCAATATTTTTATTCATAATTTCTAGACTGTTTAAATTACTAAAGAATTCTAATTGCGTTGTCAAAATTGGACTTACTCCTTGATAAGTATTAATTAAACAGTATTTAAGTGATTCAGAGACGGTTGATATAGACTCTTTCCATGATTGGTAAGACTCATTTTCTATTGGTATTTTTTTAAGGTTAATTGGTGGTTCAGAATAAATTGAGCCTGTTGAAATAGTCCTAAAACTTGATTGACTAGAGTTTATTTGTTTACCAAGGGATATTATTTTGTAATTTTTATCTAAGTAAAAAATATTGCTGTGCTTACCCATTAATTCAAAAATTAAATACTTGATTATTTCATCTCCAGGTTTTTTTGCAAATCCAAATTTTATTACTCTTTCAAAATTATCTTGTTCTATAGAAATTAAAGCCATATATTTTAAACCATATCTTATTTGTTTAGATAGGGTACTTTCTCTGCCAATTTTTTCTGGTTGATTTATTTTTAGTATTCTGGGAGCATCTCCATGCCAAGAAACCTCTAGCCACGTCTGAAAATCAACTCCCCTAAAACATAATTGGATTGTATTAGACTCTGGTTGTTGGGCAGTTTCAAACCGTGAAGGTAAAATATTTTTTGATAAATAATGCAATAAAGATTTAATAGATGTAATATCCATTATCTGGGGCACACCTTTCTCCATTATTTCTCTTTTCCTTTAAAGGAGTCTATTTTACTGTAAAAACTTTAATATGAAAAACTTAAACAAACTAATTATCCTAACTGGACCTAGTGGAGTTGGTAAAGGAACTGTAGTTAAAGAAATATTAGATAAAGATAAAAATATTTGCCTTTCAGTATCAGCAACCACAAGAAGTCCTAGGAAGGGTGAGAAAGAAGGTGAAAACTATTATTTTTTAAGTGAAGAAAATTTCAAAGAAATGATTAATAAAAACCTTTTTCTTGAATGGGCAAAATTTGCAGGAAACTATTATGGTACACCTTTATCTTTTGTGAAAGACAAAATAGAAGACGGATTTATTGTATTACTTGAAATTGAAGTAGAGGGTGCTAAACAAATTAAAGATAAGTTCTCAGACTCATTATCTATATTTATATTGCCTCCTAGCAAAGAGGAATTAGAGAGAAGAATAAGAAATAGAGGTACAGAAAAAGAGGAGGCTATTAATAGAAGACTTAGAAGGTCTACCTATGAAATAGCGTCCTCTGATGAATTTGATTTTAAAGTAACAAATAGAGATGTTGATGAAACAGCTGAGAAAATAATTAAGATAATTCGGTCTTGATTATTCTCTCTTAAATCTCAGCTCAAGCTCATTGGATGGAATAATAAATCAGGGAAAAACCTATTAAATTCAATGATTATCCCTGCTGTGACAGTCAACCAAGCTGCTGCAACTACAGGAGCTGATCTCATGTATTTAGTGCCGAAAATTTTGAACATTTTTTTAAATAAATATTTAAGGATAAGTTTTAGCGAGGACCATTTAGAGTGATATTCTTATCGGATTCTCTAAGTTCACCACTTCTTCCTTGCGTATTTGCAAGTAATGGCCATTGAGCACCTTTAATAAGACATTGTTGGGCAAGTTCAAAATCTATAAAGATTTCGTTTTCAGCAGGATTCTTAGTCTTTTTAGATTCAATTAAATACTCCCTACCTGACCAACCAATTATGCCGGCAATATAAATAAATATTGTTCCTGGAATTAGAAGATCTCCTTCATGTCCTCTGTTAAAAAGTGCTCCCCATGGTTCTAGTGGCGCTCCTAAAATTAAATGAGGTAAGCCATCATCTCCGCAAGATGCTTTGCCATACCTCTCAAATCTTGCTATATCTTTTTGGGTAGTAGCAGAATTAGCTCTCTCAATAAATTTTGGGTTCTCAGAACATTTTGTTAGAGCTGATGCAGTAAATTCTGTACTTGCTCTGTCAGCATTTAACGCTGGTCCATTAGCCGCTAAAGCAATTGGAGTAAGGCCAAGAAACAGAAAAACCGAGGTTATGATTGAAAAAAAGAATTTCATAAGTTGCAATCTTTAATTCCTTTTAATGTTTAGATAAGAAATTAATATTAAAATAGAACAATATTGATTAAAATATGCATAAAGTTTTAGCTATTGAAACAAGTTGTGATGAGACGTCTGTATCTTTAGTTTCAAATAGTGGCGATAATTATAAAATTCATTCGAACATTATTGCATCTCAAATTGACGACCATGCTAAATGGGGAGGGGTTGTTCCAGAACTTGCAGCGAGGAAGCATTTGGAATTATTACCGTTTGTGCTAGAAAAAGCATTAAATGAATCTAAAATAAAAGTTGAAGATGTTGATGCTATAGCATCAACAGTAGCTCCAGGATTAGTAGGCTGTCTAAGAGTTGGTTCAGTTACTGCAAGAGCTCTTTGTTATTTATATTCAAAACCTTTCTTAGGGATTCATCATTTAGAAGGACATCTCTCCTCGATACTATTTTCAGAGAATTATCCAAAGAAAACTTTTCTTACCTTGCTTGTAAGCGGTGGGCATACTGAATTAATTAAAGTTGGAGAGAGAAGGGAAATGTATAGACTTGGAAAAAGTTTTGATGATGCAGCTGGAGAAGCCTTTGATAAGGTAGGAAGATTATTAGGCCTTGGTTATCCTGGAGGCCCAGAAATAGAAAAGATAGCTAAAAAAGGAGACCCTTATAAGTTTGATTTACCCAAATGTAGAATTTCTGATAAAGAAGGAGGTTTTCTGAAATATGATTTTTCTTTTAGTGGTTTAAAAACTGCTGTATTAAGATTAGTTGAGAAAATAAATCTCGATAGCTGCAATCTTCCCGTTCCCGATATCGCTGCAAGTTTTGAAAGGGTTGTCGCAGAAGTTTTGGTAGATAGGACAATAAAATGTGCAAGAGATCATAATTTGGATAATATTGTGGTAGTTGGTGGAGTTGCTGCAAACGATACGTTAAGAAAAATGATGATTAGCGAAGCAAGCAAAAATTCTATTAAAGTTAATTTGGCACCTATTAATCTTTGTACAGATAATGCTGCAATGATTGGAGCTGCTGCTTTATTTAGACTCAACTTTAAGGAACATCAGAGTTCTCTTAAATTAGGAGTCTCAGGAAGACTTTCTATTGATCAAGCAACTTCCCTTTATGAGGAAAATCCTCCTTTTTAAAATTAAATGAATAAACGATCTGAAGTGGAAATTAAAGAAAAGAAGAATTTGGTTGATAAAAGTGAGCTCAACTTATGGAAAAGAGGCTTTACCCCTCAGGCTGAAATATGGAATGGGAGAATGGCAACAGTAGGTATAGGAATAATATTGATATTTATTGCTTTAATTAGTCAATTTCCTTCTTAAATGATTTGTTCATATGGATTTACTCTTAAAAATAAACTAGGATTGATTTATGCTTTATTTTGCTATAGGGGTTAAATTAAAGAATATTGTTTTTATATGGACTTGATATATGATAATTGATTTAATCAAATTAATTAATATTTTTAATTAGAAACTTAAATGACGCCTGAAAGGCTTGGATTACTTTGGGGTATAACTGTTTTCTCAGGAGCTTTTGCTCGATTGATCTCTTCCATCTCTGGATTCCCAAGTGTTGTAATTTTATTACTTTCTGGATTATTTATTGGAAGATCAGGTTTAGGACTAGTTGAGCCTCTCGATCTGGGCGAGGGACTTGAAACTATAGTTGGACTTTTAGTCTGTTTGGTTTTATTTGAAGGTGGACTAAATTTAAAACTTCCTGAAGGGAATATAAGAAATACTGTGTTAAAAATTTCATTAATCCGACTATTGATTTCATTATCAGGGGGCATTATTATTGCCCATTGGCTAGCAGGCCTTTCATGGCAAGTGGCAGGAGTTTATAGTGCAATAGTTCTAGCTACAGGACCAACAGTTGTTTCTCCCTTAGTTGAGCAAATAAAATTATCCTCTCCACTATCTGAAGTACTAAAAGCTGAGGGCTTGCTTCTTGAGCCAATTGGTGCAGTACTCGCTTTATTATTATTAGAATTTATACTGGGTGATTTGCATGGCATTCAAGAAGTTTTTATTGCATTAATGCAAAGATTAGGAGGTGGAATTCTAATCGGTTTAAGTTCAGGATGGTTATTATCTGAAATTTTAAAGAAAATAAAAAATGAAGCTTCATTTGGAATAGAGCTGCAAGTTACGTTAGGGTTTATTTTTCTTGTATATGGAATTTGTGAATATTTCTTGCCTGAGTCAGGCCTTCCTGCTTCTGTTGCTTCTGGATTTATTGTAGGTAAAAGAGAAATTATTGATAAAGAAAAATTAGATAATTTGATAGGTGAATTGGCTCAATTAGCTATAACAGTTCTTTTCCCTTTACTAGCATCTGATGTGTCTTGGGGAGAATTGAGCCCTCTAGGATGGGGAGGACTTGTTTGCGTATTTATGATGATGGTGATAGTAAGACCAATGTCTGTTTCAATAGCAACAATAGGGAGGGATTTAGAATTAAAGGAAAAAATATTTCTAGCTTGGTTGGCACCAAGAGGAATTGTGACAGCTGCTGTAGCCTCTCTTTTCTCTATAAGATTAGAGCAAGCAGGTGTACTAGGTGCTGGACGTCTTCAAGGACTTGTATTTCTTACTATATTAATGACGGTAGGAATTCAAGGACTTACAGCTAGGCCACTAGCAAATTTTTTGGGCTTAACAGAAAAGAAAATTTAGGGAGAGATAAAGCATCTTTCAATTCTTAATAAGTCACTTTTGTTCTCTGATAAAAGTTCCCAACTTTGAATTAAATCGGGGCCACTAAGACAACCAAAAAAAGCTACTCTTAATGCTTTCATTACAATGCCTTTTTTTATAGAGTGGTTTTTGGAAATTTTGTTTATTATTTCTTTCGCTTTTTCTTTGTCAAGTTTATCAATATTTTCTTTACTTAAGTAAGATAATATGTGTTTTAAAGATTCTTTGCTTTCCTTATTTTTAAGTAATTCCTGCCCCTCTTTTTGAATTGGTGGTAAAGAAAAAAATGGTTTTGACTGATCAATGGCATCTTTTAATATAATCATTGAGTCTTTTAACAAGGTTGTTAATTTTATATCCCAATCTGAAGATGGAGATTCCCAACCTAAATTATCCCAGTATTTTTTAATAATTTCACTTAATTTACTTGACTCCATTTTCTTGATGTATTGAGCATTTATCCAGTTAAGCTTTTCCCAATTAAATTTAGCTCCTGCTCTATTTATATCAGATAAGTCAAAAATCTTAAATATCTCATTTAGGGAAAGTATTTCATCCTCACTAGTTTTAGGTGACCAACCTAAGAATGACATGTAATTGGCTAATGCTTCAGGTAAATAACCCATTTCCCTGAATTCGTCAATTGAAGTAACGCAATCACGTTTAGATAGTTTTTTCCCTTCGCTATTTAATATGAGTGGAGTATGAGAAAATATTGGCAATTTAAATTCTAGCGCTCTATAAATCAATATCTGTTTTGCAGTATTTGAAATATGATCTTCACCTCGAACTACATGGGTAATATTCATAAAATTGTCATCAACTACAACCGCAAGATTATATAAAGGATCACCAATCTCATATCCTGTGGCTCTTCTTGATAAAACTAAATCACCGCCTAAATCCTTCCCATGCCATTTTATCTCTCCTCTAATTTGATCTGCCCATTTTATTTCTGTGTTTTCGTCAATTTTAAACCTTATTACTGAAGTCCTTCCTTGGGATATGAACTCTTCAATTTCTTGCTTTGAAAGATTTCTATGCCTATTGTCATGCTTTGGAGGTAATCCCTTTTGTTTTTGCTCTTCTCTTAGTCGATTAATCTCTTCTTCTGTAGTGAAGCATCTATAAGCGGCTCCTATTTCTAATAGTTTTTTGATGTGATTTTTGTGAATAGAAATTCGGTTACTTTGTTTAACAGGTTCTTCATCCCATTCAAGCCCAAGCCATTTTAAACCCTCTAAAATATTCTTTGTATATTCAGATTTAGATCGAAGAAAGTCGGTATCTTCTATTCTTATAAGAAACTTGCCATTTGTTTTTTTTGCATAAAGCCAGTTAAATAATGCCGTTCTTGCCGTACCTATGTGTAATAAACCAGTTGGACTAGGGGCTAACCTTAAACGTTTTTCCAATTTAAAAAAAAAAAAAACGGGACCGACGGGATTCGAACCCGCAACTTCCGCCGTGACAGGGCGGTGCTCTAACCAGTTGAACTACGGTCCCATATCTTTACTCTAATTTAATTAGAGCAATATATTTAAAATTATCAGATCATAATACTGATTTAATGTTGTTGTAATAAAAAAAATTCATAAATTTGAGGATTCAAAGAAATAATTAGTTTTAGAACTTTTGAAAGATTATAAAACAGTTTATGTTAAGGCCTAAAACCAGCTGGTTCTATCAACCTTACTTGATTACCCCTAGCTGTGAATTCTCTGCCCTGGTCACTTTGTACTACAACTCTTCCACCAGATTTGACTCTGATAACCCTTGCACGAACCCATCCTAAAGCTGCTGATTCGAGGACTTTAACTACATCCCCTGGTTGAAGATCTAACTCCATCTCATGAAAAAATAATTTACATAATGTTGGCCAAACGCGTCGTGGAGGACTTGAACCCCCGACATCAGGTTTTGGAGACCTGCGTTCTACCAACTGAACTAACGACGCATTTAAATGATTATAAGCGCCTGATGACCAATAGGCTGAAACTACTTTACAACTTTATCGATCAAAGCGTTGTTTTACGCGAGTAGCTTTTCCTACTCTATCCCTTAGATAGAATAACTTAGCTCTTCTTACTTTACCTCTACGTTCAACTTTTAGAGAGGCAACTTGTGGACTATGTAGCATAAATACTCTTTCTACCCCTATCCCTTGAAATATTCTCCTAACCGTTATTGTTTGGTTAATACCTCCATGTCTTTTAGCAATAACAACTCCTTCATAAGGTTGCACTCTTTCCTTGTTACCTTCTGTAATTTTTACTCCCACCTTTACTGTGTCTCCAACATATATTTCTGGTAATTCTTTTTTTAATTGTTCATTCTCAAACGCGTTTATTAGATTAGCAGCACTTAATCTGTTTGTTTTATCAGAAACCAAGTTTCCCGCTACCTTCTCAACTGTTACGTCAATGGGATTGTCAGATTCATGAGTGTTTTCTAACTCATTTTCTTGTTTCTCTTTAGCCATTTAGCCCCTTTTTGTCCTACAAGTTTAATATCTTAACCTTTTGACTCGACTTTAGTAACCTTTTTCGGGAATGAAATTGTTTTTGAAAACATTTGGACACCTGTAAAAAGCATCCATAAAACCCCTAGAGAGTTAAGACATACATATATTAATTCCCCATTCTCTCCAAGCCACTCTCCCTCATGTATTGACATTAACCAATGAACATCATCTCTTGAGTAACCTAATAAATCTTTGGACACTCTGTAAAATAAACCAGTAACAGCTGATAAAAACAATGGAAGGAAAACCCAAGGAGCCAAGAATTTATGAAATTGCCTAGAATTAGAATAAAATTTCATTTCTGTTTTCCTCTTTTTTCTTGATAGATTTAAGATAGCCAACTTTGATAATGGCTATTTTGATGATATTTAACTAATTCTATTATTTATTCCAATGAAACATTTTGCAGATCTATTATTAAATCAAAATAATTCTGACACTAATAATGATCAAGTTCCATTCATTCAAAAAAGAAGAGGAATAGAAATAAAATCTTCGCGTGAAATAAATCTGATGAAAAAATCTAGTAGAATAGTGGCCACGGTTTTAAGAGAAATCAATGATCTGATAAAACCAGGGATGAGTACCAAGGATTTAGATGATTTTGCAGAAAAAAGAATAAGAGATTTTGGAGCAGTGCCAAGTTTTAAGGGTTATCATGGTTTTCCTTCTAGTATTTGCTCAAGTATTAACAACGAGGTTGTTCATGGAATCCCAAATAAAAATAAAATTATTAAAAACGGCGATCTTGTAAAAATTGATACGGGAGCATATCTTGATGGCTTTCATGGTGATAGTTGTATATCTATTTGTGTAGGAGAGGTTAGTTCACAGGCTAAAAAGCTTAGTAATGTAGCATTTGAGGCTTTATATGCTGGACTTTCAAAAATCAAATCAGGTAATACATTGCTCGATGTGGCTGGTGCAATTGAAGATACTGTAAAAACTAATGGATTTAGTGTCGTTGAAGATTATACAGGGCATGGAGTAGGAAGAAATCTTCATGAAGAGCCTTCCGTCTTCAATTTTAGGACTAAAGAATTACCCAATGTGGTTCTTCGCGAAGGTATGACATTAGCTGTTGAACCTATCGTTAACGAAGGCAGTAAATTTTGCAAAACCTTAAATGATAGATGGACCGTAATTACAAAAGATGGTAAATTATCTGCTCAATGGGAGCATACAATAGTTGTTTTGAAAGATGGTATTGAAATATTGACAGATCGGGATTTCTAGCTATAAATATTTGTTTTTTTCAATAACTGACAATATAGATAATTATATAATTCTTTTATAGGGAAAAGAATGTAAGAAATAGGGTTTGGGCTAATAATTATTAAATAATTATTTGAATGAGCTAAAGTATAAATCTTTTCTGAGACGAATACTGGACTCAAAATACCAATTGGATTTAATTCTGACTTAAAAGGACCTAAGATTATTTTCTTTATCTTAAATTTCTTCTTAGTATTCTTATCGAGAAGATTTTTTTTAAAAGAAACTAATTGACCAATCAATGATTTACTGACTTCGTAGGAAGGGTTTAAGGCAGGTAAAATTTCTGCTTCAGAGGTGTTTATCCAAATCTCTTTTAATCTCTTAGAATCTTTTGATAGTGCAATTTCTTCAAATAAATTTATTAATTTAAATGTACTTAATGCATTGATTTCTATTGAGTTTTCATAATTTACATTTTTACTACTCAAATTATATATACCGTGGTTCAAGATTAAAATATCTATCTCTTTAAGATTTTCTTTTAATGTCAATTCTTTTCCACATTCCCATTCAATCCATTCATTAGGAGATTCATGGTTTATTTCATGTTTTTTTTTGCTATGAGTAAATCCAATTACTTTAAATCCTTTTTTACGAAATAATTTTGTTAACTCTTTCCCTAGAGAACCTGAAGCACCAGTGATACCTATAGTTTTTGCGATATTCATGTTATTTAGCAATTTTGTTTAATTTTGATAATAGAACAAAAAATTAGAAAGAATTTTCTTGAAAGTATATTTTTAGATTTATTTGATTAAAACTCATAAATAAATGTTTGTTTAGTTCTTAAAAAAATATTATCTTGAATTTATTGATTAATTATTAAATTATGAGCGATATATTATTAATCGGTTCCTGTGAACCATTTAGTGGGAAGTCTGCATTAGTACTTGGAATGGCAAAAAGACTTTTAGAAAATAATAAAAAAGTACGTATTGGGAAGCCATTGGCAACTTGCATTGAACTTACCAATCTCCCTTCAATGTCTTATGAGGGCTTGATAGATGATGATGTTAAGTTTATTGGATCTACTTTAAATATTGAAGAAGAGAATTTAATTTCTTCAGTTGGTTTGTTGGATGAAATATCCGCTGAAAAGAGAATTGCTAATAAAGATTTACATCCAGGTAAAGCCTTTGATCAAATTGAGGGGTTATTAGCTGATGATTTTGAAGGGTTAAATATTCTTGAAGCAGCTGGCAGTCTTCATGAAGGAATGATTTATGGCCTAAGTCTTCCACAACTCGCAAAGGCTTTAAATGCGAAAGTGCTAATCGTAAATATATGGGAGGATTGCAAAAGTGTGGACGCATTACTTGGTGCACAAAAACAACTTGGGGATCATCTCGCTGGAGTGGTACTAAATGCAGTTTTGCCAAAAGAAGTGGAAAAAATTAAAAAAGCAATAATTCCTTCTCTTAAAGAGATGAATATTGAAGTATTTGGAGTAATGCCTCAATCTCCATTACTTAGGAGTGTTACTGTCGGTGAGCTTATAAGAAGATTAGATGCCCAAGTAATTTGTTGCCCAGAAAAAGATGAATTACTTGTGGAGACATTAAGTATTGGAGCGATGGGTGTAAATTCTGCAATGGCATTCTTCAGGAGAAGAAGAAATATGGCCGTAGTGACTGGAGCTGATAGAACAGATATCCAACTCGCAGCGTTGGAAGCCTCTACACAATGTCTTATTTTGACAGGTTTGGGGGAACCTTTATCACAATTGATACATAGAGCAGAGGAATTGGAGGTGCCAATTTTAAAAGTAGAATTAGATACTCTTGCAACTGTAGAAATTATTGAACAAGCTTTTGGGCATGTCAGAATACATGAATCAATTAAAGCCTCTTATGCTGTTCAATTGGTCCAAGAACATGTAAATCTACAAAGAATTCTTGAAAAGATAGATTTTCGCTGCAATTTTTCAGATAAATGCTAATTTCAAATATAGAAACCATTTTATTTTGAGTCGTTCTTTAGACCTACCTGCAACTGAAGGTGTTGACACCTTAGCCCAGGAACTCGCAAAACTTCAGGATAATGGAAAAAGAAGGATTGCTTTCTTGGGAAGTAGACATGTCCCTGTCGTTGATATCCATTTAATTGAATTAATTGCCAGGTCTTTGGCAGAAGAAGGTCACAAAATCATAACTTCAGGATCTCAAGGAGTTAATGCAGCTGTTATTAGAGCTGTTCTAGATATTGATCCATCATTATTAACTGTCTTATTACCACAAAGCCTTGATAGACAATTACCTGAAATTATGGATCTCTTAGAAAGAGTGATGCACTTGGTTGAAAAAAAAGAAAATGATGAACTACCTTTGCCTCTGGCAAGCAGCCTATGTAACCAAGAAATTATTACTAGATGTGATCAGTTAATATGTTTTGCTTTTCATGATAGTGAAACTTTGTTAAATAGTTGTAGATGTGCTGAAGAGATGGGAAAAGTGGTTAGTTTGTTATTTTTTGATTAAATTAAATTCTTTTTTTCTCTTTAAGTTTTATTTACGGTAATAATAAAATTGCATTAAAAATTTATAATGGCAGAAAATTTTTCATTTGATGTAGTTTCAGATTTTGACAGACAAGAATTAGTTAATGCTTTGGATCAAGTTAAAAGGGAGATTTCTCAACGTTACGATCTTAAAGGAACAGATACTGACGTGGAATTGGAGAAAGAAAATATTGTTATTAGGACGAATAGTGAACTAACATTAAATGCTGTTAATGACATAATTAGACAGAAGGCAATTAAAAGAAAACTATCTTTGAAAATTTTCGATTACGGTCCAATAGAGATAGTAAGTGGCAATAAAGTAAAACAAAATATTGTTCTCAAACAAGGCCTTAACCAAGAAATTGCAAAAAAAATCAGTAAAAATATAAGAGATCAAATTAAAAAAATTAACGTTAGCATAAATGGAGAAACTCTTAGAATAGTAAGTAAAAGTAAAAATGATCTGCAATTAGCAATTAAACTTCTTGATGAAATGGAAGAGACTTACAACATCCCTCTTAGGGCTAATAATTATAGATAAAAGTTTGAAAACCTTATTACTATAGATGACAGATTACCCAGAGTCTCTTGTTAAAGAATTGTGTGTGAAGGTAAAAGAATATCCTCGGTTTTCGATCGGTGAAATAGAAAAATTTTGTTGGATGGCAGCACATGAGCATAAGCATGGAGTCTTACCTTCTGAATATGATATTAGAGAGATAGATGAGAATCTTTATTTAAAACTTTTGCAGGAATTTAAGTTGAATAATTCATAAAAGAATTATTAAAAAAATATTTTAATTAAATCTCTTATTAATGCATTAATTAATTTATTAAATATGATTAGTCTTAAATTGAATATTAAATGTCAACATCTTTCAAGAATGTCACCCCTGCTGGGCCTGGGGGGACGGCAACACTACTAATAGTATTGTCTTTTACTGGATTTCTTTTGCTGACTCAATCTCTCTTTGTAGTTCCTTCTGGACAAGTTGCAGTAGTTACTACCTTAGGGAAAGTTAGTGGTCCTTCAAGAAGGGCTGGTTTGAATTTCAAATTACCCTTTATTCAGTCGGTATATCCTTTTGATATAAAAACTCAGGTTCAACCTGAGAAATTTGAAACCCTCACAAAGGATCTTCAAGTTATAAGAGCAACAGCTACGGTTAAATATTCAGTCAAGCCTAATGAAGCAGGCAGGATTTTTAGAACTATTGCAAGTAGAAATAGTGATGTTTATCAAAAAATTGTGCAGCCATCTTTACTTAAAGCTCTTAAATCAGTTTTCTCCCAATATGAATTAGAGACTATTGCGACTGAATTTGCTGTTATTTCAGAAAAAGTTGGTGATACAGTTGCTCAAGAATTAAACTCCTTTGACTATGTTGATGTTAAAAGTCTAGATCTCACAGGATTAGAAATCGCCGAGGAATATAGAGCTGCTATTGAACAAAAGCAAATAGCAGGGCAGCAATTATTGAGAGCTAAAACAGAAGTAGAAATTGCAGAACAAGAAGCTCTTAGATATGAGACTTTAAATAAAAGTTTGGATGACCAGGTTCTGTTTAAATTATTTTTGGACAAATGGGATGGCAGTACACAAGTTGTCCCAGGATTGCCAGGCTCTTTGGGAGGGACTCCTCCTGTAATAGTAGGGGGGGGCAGGAGATAAAAAAATAACTTTAAAAAAATTTTTAATTTGATTACAAGTTAATAATTAATTTTGAACTCTTTAATCATTTAAAGAGTTTTTTTTCAACAATTTAGTTAAATAAAATAATTACTATTAACTTTTAATAGCTTTGAAGGATTGGTCAAATAATTCTATTGTTTTATCAATTTCTTCTTCACTGTGAGCTAATGATGTAAAACCTGCTTCAAATGGGCTTGGAGCTAAGTAAACACCTCTTTTAAGCATTTCTCTGTGTAATTTCCCAAATAGTTCCGCATCATTACTTTTTGCGTCTTCAAAATTTCTTACTGGACCATCACATAGGAAAAATCCGAACATAGCACTTACACTGCCACCAGTAATGGCAATACCATTATTTTCTGCAGATTGAATAATTCCTTCAATTAATTTAGAGGTTATTGTATCTAGCTTCTCGTAAGTACCTTCTTGTTTAAGCAATTCAAGAGTTTTTATACCGGCTGTCATTGCAAGAGGATTTCCGCTTAAAGTACCTGCTTGGTAAACGGGGCCTGATGGGGCAACCATAGACATAATTTCTTTTTTGCCTCCATAGGCTCCTACAGGTAATCCTCCACCAATAACTTTACCTAAAGTAGTTAAATCAGGAGTAACTCCAAATTTTTCTTGGGCACCTCCATAGCTAATTCTGAAGCCAGTCATAACTTCATCAAAAACTAATAAAGATCCATTCTCAGTTGTTAATTCTCTTAATCCTTCTAAGAATCCCGGCTCAGGAGTAATAAATCCAGCATTTCCAACAATAGGTTCAAGAATAACTCCCGATATAGCATCAGGATTCTCCGAAAATAATTTTTTTACAGCCTCAAGATCATTGTAAGGTGCAGTAAGAGTGTTAGCGGTAGTTGTTCTTGGGACTCCAGGCGAATCTGGGAGGCCTAAAGTTGCTACACCTGAACCAGCTTTTACCAAAAACATATCCGCATGACCGTGATAACAACCGTCAAACTTAATTACTTTATCTCTCCCAGTAAATGCTCTCATTAGCCTTAGAACTGCCATACATGCTTCTGTGCCGCTATTGACAAATCTCACCATTTCTACCGAAGGGACAGCATCTATCACCATCTCAGCGAGTTTATTCTCTAGTACACATGGAGCTCCAAAACTAGTACCTTTTTCAATTGCTTCTTGCAACGCTGTAGTTACTTCAGGATGTGCGTGACCACATATAGCTGGCCCCCAACTACCTATGTAATCAATATATCTATTGCCATCAATATCCCATGCGAAAGGGCCTTTAACTCTGTCAAACACTATTGGCTGTCCCCCTACAGACTTAAAAGCTCTTACAGGTGAGCTGACTCCACCAGGCATTAACTCTTTAGCCGCGGAGAAGACTTCTTGTGATTGGGTGTTATTTAATATTTCAGTCACAGTTTAAATGAGTGGAGCTTTGAGGAAAATTTCATCATGTTCTAAAAATAGAAATAAGTAAAAATTTTGTCAATTAAAGATGAAATTCTACATTATGATATTTTTCATGCGATAGTTCGGATTGTAAATAATTAATTTTGAGAAAAAATTGATATGAGTCATTATTAATGTGAGAGACCTCTTTTGTGATAAGCGTTTTCAAGGTTCAGGACGGTTAATATATAAATAAATTATATTTCGAAAAAATCCTCTTCTTCATCAAAGTAATCTTCATTTGGATTATCTAAATCAAGATTAATCATTACAGGGGCATGATCACTAGGTTGTAAATTTCCTCTTGGATTACTGTCTATTACACAACTCTTAAGTTTTGATGTAAGTGCTTTACTTATATAAATATGATCTATTCTCCAACCTTTATTTAATTCATATGCATTATTACGGTAATCCCACCAACTCCAATGGCCTGTATTCTTTTCATAAATCCGAAAAGAATCTATTAGTCTTCCCTTAAGAACATTGTTAAGAGCATTTCGTTCAATCTCAGAAGCCATTATTCCTCCCTCATATCGTTGAGGGTTATGAATATCCTTATTAGAAGGAGCAATATTGAAATCACCAAGAAGGCAAATTAATTCGTTTTTCTTTTCTTGCTTATCTAAAAATGAAGATAAACAATTTAACCAATTAATTTTATAGTCAAACTTTTCAGAATGTAATGAAGACCCATTTGGTACATACACATTTATAATTTTTACTCCTTTTATATCAGCAGTAATTAACCTTTTCTGATCTTCAAATTTGTTTAAATCATTTTGATCTCCTAAAAAGCCGCTAAATCCTTTAGTTACATTCTCAGATTCAATTTTACTTATTATTGCAACACCATTGTAGGATTTTTGTCCAAAAGCTATTACTTTATAACCTAATACCTCAAAAGGCTTAATTGGGAAATCGTTGTCTATAACTTTTGTTTCTTGAAGACAAAGAATATCTGGATTAACTTGATTAATCCAATTGATTATTTGAGAAAGTCTTGTCCTTACAGAATTTACATTCCAAGTTGCTATTAACAATTTTCATCAAATTTATGTAGAATAAAATTAACAGATAATTCTTGATAATAAATTATTTTGAAATTAATCAAAATGAAAAGTTCTTTTCTTAAATATTTTATAAATACAAAAAATATTTTCTGTTTTTTTATTGCATTACTTAGCTTTAGTCCAGACTTCTTAAATGCAGAAGAGTCATACCTAGAAGAAATGAAAATAGATAGCTCAACAAAATTGGACGAAAATAACACTTCGTTGCCAACTAATCCATTTGAAATTGTTGAGATGATTAGAAGGGCTAATAGTTTGAATGATGCAACTTTGCCATCTGATGCTATTGATGATGCTTTAAAGTCTTTTAATATTATTGACGAAAAAGAAAGACTTTAAATCAATAGATCATTTTTTTACAAGTTTCTAATTTAAATATGATTAAAAGTCCTATACAGAAAGTTACTAATAAATTGCAGTACAGAGCAATCGGCATCGTTAATGGTGTTTACAACCCTCATGATAAAGAGCAATTAAATCGAGGGACTTTAATTGATAAAAAAGGGCAAAAAATAGAAACTGTAGTACTTGGTAAGGCTCTATCTTTGATAAGAAAATACGTTGACTTAAAAAAGAGTTATTTTTGGATTGTTTATCCAAAAAATAAAAATACTCAAAACTTACACTTACAAATTTCAGGTGTTTGGGATCCTTACGAATTAAACGAAATTGAAAATCAAAACTCGAAAAGAAATACTTTAGAAGTCTTGGAGGAGTTCAATTTAACTGATAATTATTTTTCGATAAGAGGAGAGTTAGTATATATAAATACTGAGAAGAAAGAATTTATCATTAAAATTTCCTCCTCAAATAAATCAAATAAATTAAAAAACAATAATTTTAAGCTTGTTATAGAAGGAGAACTTTCTCTTGAGATTTTAAGAAACTTTTTGAGTTTGGAAGTGGTAAGGGAGGGGACTACTTTAAGAATGGTCAAATACGAAGTCGTTGAAGAGTTTTTATCTAAAAAGTAATAATTTTGAATTGATTGTTTGATCTTTACTGTACATTTTATTTAGCTCTAGAAACTTAGGATTTATGGATGAAATTTTAATTGAATGTTCACCTGGTGTCTCTGGAGATATGTTGTTGGGAGCTTTTTATGATTTGGGCGTCCCTAAAAATGTAATTGAAAAACCACTTTGTGATCTTGGATTAGAAAACTTATATTGTTTAAAATTTAAAGAATCTAATAGCTGTTCAATTCGAGGTATTAAGGTTGATATAGAAAAATTTGATCAAATTACAAAACGAAATTGGAAAAGCATTAAACAACTTATTTCTGTTGGCAATTTGGAAAATAAATTGAAAACAATAATCTATAAAGTTTTTGAATCGTTAGCAATTGCAGAGGGAAAAGTTCATGGCATCAATCCTGAAGATGTACATTTCCATGAGATTGGTGCAATTGATTCATTGGTTGATATCATTGGCGTTTGCGCCGCAATAAATTACTTAAATCCTAAAAAGGTTTATTGTAATCAACCAAATCTGGGAAAGGGATTTGTTGAAACAGAACATGGAAAATTGTCAATTCCATCTCCTGCGGTAATAGAGTTATTAAGTAAAAAAAATATTCAAGTTGCATCAAGTTTTGATTCGATTGAAGGTGAGTTGTCTACCCCAACAGGGATTGCATTAATTTTAAATTTAGTAGATTCATATCACTATCCTAAAAAGTTTTCTATTGAATCCTATGGAGTTGGTATTGGTACTCTAAAATTTCCTTTCCCTAATTTGGTAAGAATTTCTGAAGTTAATTCGTATAATCATAATTCGGGAGATAAAAAAGTTAATCCAAAATGTGAAGAGATTTCTGTTCAAGAAGCATGGATTGATGATCAAACACCGGAAGATGTTGCCAACTTTGTACAGAAATTAAGAGATAAGGGAGCTTATGATGTTTCTTATCGAGCTATTAATATGAAAAAAGATAGGATTGGTTATTCTATTCAGGTAATCTTACCTTTAGAGAAAAAAGAGTATTTTAGGGAATTATGGTTTAATCATTCCAGTACTATAGGAATAAGAGAGAGAAATCAATCTAGATGGATATTACTTAGAAGAATTGGAGAGTGTTCAACAAGCTTTGGAAAGATTAAGGTAAAACAAACGTTGAGACCTGATGGATCCTTTAGTTTTAAAGCAGAAAATGATGAAATTTTGAGGTTAAGCTTAAAGCATAATAAAAATACTGAAGAAATAAGAAACATTGTTAATGAATCAATCAGTAATTTTAAACCGATAGAAAACTGGAAATGAAACTAAAAATACAGAACCAATTTTATGTTGAATTTCTAAAAAAGATTCGCTTCAGTAAATTGAAGAGATTGTTTTTTCTATCAAGTTTGTTATATTTTTGTGTCTATTTTTTTAACAACTTTGGTCAAATCTCATTTGATTTAAATTTTGCAGAAGATGGAAATACTTTATTGCTATCATTTCTATTCTGTATTTTAAGTATCTACCTTAATGCTTTTGCATGGAAATATATAGTTTTATGGTTTGGGAAAATTAAAATCAAAAATAATTTGATTTCATTTTATGTCCTAACAAATATTCTTAAATATGTTCCTGGAGGAATTTGGCATTTCTTTGAAAGATTTAATTTTATAAAAAATATTAGTAATCCTCACCTTGCTTTTTATTCGACACTTATAGAACCTTTCTTTATGTTATGTGCCTCGTTTCTAATGGCTTCGATAGGAATAATTTTCTCGCCATTTTATTTATTGCTAATTATCCCTATTTTATTTTTAAATAGAAAATTAATTTATCTTGTTTTAAGAAGACTAGAATCCTTAAAGGTAAAAGCTGCTGATGCTTTGAAACTTAAAAATACAAATTATCAATTAGAAGAAAGGATTCAGTTATCTTCTTTTTTTCCTGTAAAAGCATTCTTATTTGAAATTGGATTTATTTTTTCAAAATTTATTGGATTTTTGATCTGCTTTAATACTGTAAATTCAGACAATAAAACTGATATCCTTTTTTTATTTGTCATTTTTTGTTTGTCTTGGTCTATTGGTTTAATAGTACCAACAGCCCCCAGTGGCGTTGGTGTATTTGAAACTTGCTTTCTTATTTTAGCTGGAAGGAATATTCCTCAAAATATAATTATTGTATGTTTAATATATTTTAGATTAATATCTACTTTTGCAGATTTATTAATTAGTTTTCCCTTTTTATTTAAGAAATTTTTAAAGAGAATTTAGTTCTTTTTTTCTAAGCTTGGAATCAATGTACTCGATGCAATAAGACCTAATATGGTTATAAATATTGCAGGTACTATAGCCTCAGCCATGCGTTCATCTCCCGCATACTGATATATCCTTACTGATAAGGTATCAAAATCAAATGGTCTGAGAATAAAAGTAATCGGCAATTCTTTTATTGTATCTACAAATACTAAAAGTGAACCCACAAATATTGGCCCTTTTAGTAAAGGGAGATGTATTCTTTTGATAATACTAATCCAGTTTGCGCCTAATCCATTAGCTGCCTCATCAAGGCTAGGAGAAATTCTTTCAAGACCTGAGTCAATCGAGCCTTTTGAAATTGTTAGAAATCGAACTAGATAACCCCAAATTAATAAGCAAATAGCAATGAAATTAAACTGTGAAGTAGAAATAGTTATTAAAGATATAGCTAATACTGTTCCTGGGATTGCGTAGCCTATACTGGCGGGGAATGTTATAAATGCTAATAATAAGCTTTTATTTTGTCGGCTAGCTAAGGAAAGGATTAAAGAAAATAAGATTGTAATTAATGAGGTAATTAATCCAAGTCCAATAGTTCTAGATGTAAGTGTTAGCAATTCTATCGTTAGCCCTTTTTGTACCTGATCAAGATTTAAAAGAAACCAAAAAGATGGAATGCCAAGAGAAAAAATTGGTGGAAATAAAGCAGCTATGACAGCGAATAAAGCTCTATATTTTTTTAACTCCCATCCTTGAGATTCTAGAGATGCAGGATTATCACTCCACCGTTTTGTTTTTCTTCTGGAAAATTTCTCAAATATGATTAAGGTAAAAACTATTAGTAATGCAATTAAAGATAGTCCGATAGCACTTTCTGGATTACCCTCAATAATCCAATTTTCAGTAATACCTTTAGAAATACTTGGAATATTTAATAATTCAACTGTCCCTAACTCATTCATAACCTCCATGCACATTAAACTAATACCCGTTATTAGTGCTGGAAGTGCCATTGGCAAAGCAATTTTAAAAAAACTACCCCAAGGACCAATACCTAAACCTCTACTCGCATTTATTTGATTAACTCCAAATTTATTGAAACTTTCGTTCGCCAGAATGAAAACGTAGGGATAAGTAGAAATTGAAAGTATAAGGACACCCCACCATAAACCAGTTATTTGGAAACCAAAAATACTCCCTAAATCCTGTAAAACTGCTGTTATTAAATATGCGGGAGCAGCTAGTGGAATAAGTTGAGAAATACGGAGTAATCTTCTGAACCTGAAATTGCAGTTTGAAAGTAGCCATCCATTTAAAGTCCCTAAACCACCTCCAAATAAGCTTGTAAGGATTAAAAGTTTTATCGTGCCCAATATTTCTTCTTTCCCTGCAATGCCTAATGAAAAATTTCCACCTAAGATAAAGCCAATACCCTCAATAAGGAAACTGGAAATTGGAATGATTACTAGAAGTGCAACAATAAAAGATGAAATTTCTAATGGTTTTAAATCTATTATTGTTTTCTTAAGTTCTTTAATTAGAATTTTCAACAAATCAAATAATTACTATTATGTATTTTGTTTAGAATTAAATCTACAAAGATCTAATTGATTCTTAATAGTTTGATGATCTAGATCTTTTCCTATTAAAACAATTTTGTTTGATTTTTCATTTGTCCATTCATCATCGTCAAGAGAAAATCTTTTCCCAGATAAATGAAAAATATGTTTTCTTTCACTTTCCATAAACCATAAAATCCCTTTGGCCCTAAATACATTTTCTGATATTTGATTGTCTAAGAAATATTGAAACTTTCTCAAAGAAAATGGTTCCGATGTTTTAAAGGAAATTGATGTAAACCCTTCAATGTTATTTAAATCATGAGAATGTGATGAGTGGTCATGAGAATGTGATGAGTGGTCATGAGAATGTGATGAGTGGTCATGAGAATGTGATGAGTGATCAGAGGAATCTTCCTCAACATTTTGTATGTTTTTTTTAGATGTAAAATTATCTGTTTCGAATAGTCCTACGCTAATTATTGTTTCTAATCCAACTTCACTATTTATTGACCTTAATATTCTTGGTTCTTTTTTTATCTCATTTATAATATTTTCTATTTTCTTTAAGTGCCCTTCACTAACTAAATCACATTTATTAAGCAGTAATATATCCCCATATAAAATTTGAGAATAAGCTACACTTGATCTTTCTAACTTAAAATCAAAATTTTCTGCATCAATAAGAGTAATTATTGAATCTAATCTAACCTTTTCTCTAAGATCCCCTGCCGCAAAAGTCATTGCTACTGGTAATGGATCTGCTAGACCAGTTGTCTCAACAATTAAGTAATCTAAATTTTCAGGCCTTTCTAAAACTTTAGATACTGTATTTAATAATTCACCATTAATAGTGCAACATATACAGCCATTATTTAATTCGATCATATCTTCTGAGCTTTCGATTATTAATTCATTATCAATTCCAATCTCCCCAAATTCATTAACTAAAACAGCTGTTTTTATACCGACTTGATTTTTTAAAATATGATTAAGAAGTGTAGTTTTCCCAGAACCTAAAAAGCCGCTAATAATTGTAACAGGTAATAATTTTTTTGACATAGTAACAATCTCTT
>QCLA01000015.1:0-32458 GCA_003214935.1 Prochlorococcus sp. AG-412-F02 | reverse complement strand
GATCTATAGATATTAATGGTGCATTAAATACGGCAATTACAATAAGAACCATGATTGTTACTCCTTCAAGTAATGCTTCATATAATGTTTCAGTTCAAGCTGGAGCGGGAATAGTTGCAGATTCTTCTCCTGAAAGTGAATATCAAGAGACTATTAATAAAGCCAAAGGAATTTTTAAAGCTTTATCTTGTTTGAATAAATAAATGATTATTGATAATTTATATAAGGGTTTTGAGGTCGAGCTCTTCACAGGAACTCTAGATTCTCATATTGGAGTTTCAGATGAGATTGAAAAAACATTTTCTAATTTTGTTAAAGAGCCTGATAAGAGGAATGTTGAATATATAACTACTCCGGGAAAAGACTATAAAGATATATATATTAAATTATTAACTCCAAGAGTCAATTTAAGAAAATGGTTACTAAAGAGAGATTTGACTATTATTCCTTCATCTACACTTTGCTTTAGACATAATAGTCGATTTCAACGCTCTGATATTGATAATATTTATCATCAATTTATACAAGATAATTATGGAATATCTATTGCTACTTCAAGTGTTCACATCAATATAGGTATTGATAATTTAGAGCAACTTTTTGCTGCTATTAGATTGGTTAGGTGTGAGGCTGCTCTGTATCTTTCTATAAGTGCTAGCTCACCTTTCTTAAACAATGAAATTACTAATAATCACTCGCAGAGGTGGATTCAATTTCCAAAAACACCAAAAGAAGTACCTTTCTTTATAAATCATGAAAGCTATATTAAGTGGATTAAGAGGAATATAGCCAATGGGAATATGCAAAACATTAGACATCTCTGGTCATCGATTAGACCTAATGGTCCTGACAGGCCTTTAATATTAGACCGCTTGGAATTAAGAGTCTGTGACTTCGTTTCAGATATTAATTTGTTGTTAGGAATAACAGCCTTGCTAGAATTGCGAATTTTAAATTTATTTGAAAATATAGAAACCTTAGACCCTATGAATACAAGTATTTTTTCTCTGGATGAATTATCAAAAATATGTGACCAAAATGAAATTCAAGCTGCAACAAATAGTTTAAATGCAGAGTTAATTCATTGGAAAGATGGCAGAAAAATTATTTGTCGCGAATGGATAGAAAATTTACTCGCAGATTTATCGCTTACTGCTGAAAAGTTTAATATGAATCATCTTTTAAAACCTATCTATAGAGTTCTAGAAGAGGGTAATCAATCTATGAAATGGATAAAACAATATGAAAAAGGACTATCTATAGAGGAAATAATGAAATTTGCTATTCATGATATGGAACAATGTGAAAAAGAAAGTATTTAATAATTTAAACTAATATTTGATATGAACAGATTCACTTGTGACATAATAATTATATGGAATCTATGGAACAGTTAACAAATAATAAGGTGGATCTTATAAGTACAAATGATCCTCTAGACAAAAATCGTGCATTGATAGAAGATTTGTGGGAATCAGTCTTAAGAGAAGAATGTCCATATGAACAGGCCGAGCGTTTAATACAGCTTAAAGAATTAAGTTATTCAACCCCAGTTGATGAGCATACTTCAAAAAATTTTAAAAATAAGATAGTTGATATTGTCAATTCTATGGATTTGGCAGAATCCATCTCTGCGGCAAGAGCTTTTTCCTTATATTTTCAACTAGTTAATATTTTGGAGCAAAGAGTCGAGGAAGATAGGTATATTCAAAGTTTTACGAATAAGAATGCTCACAAGTCCCCCGATAATCTTGATCCTTTTGCTCCTGCATTGGCTAGGCAAAATGCACCTGTAACATTTAGAGAATTGTTTTATAGGCTTAGGAAATTAAATGTTCCTCCTGGTAAATTAGAGGAATTATTGCAGGAAATGGATATTCGTTTGGTCTTTACGGCGCATCCGACTGAGATAGTAAGACATACAATTAGGCATAAGCAAACTAGAGTTGCAAACCTCTTAAAAAAAATACAGGTAGAGAACTTTTTAACAATACAAGAAATTAATTCTCTAAAAATACAGTTAAAAGAAGAAGTAAGACTTTGGTGGAGGACGGACGAACTGCACCAATTCAAGCCTTCAGTATTAGACGAAGTTGATTATGCCTTGCATTATTTTCAACAAGTTCTTTTTAATGCGATGCCTCAGTTGAGAGGCAGAATTGCTTCGGCGCTTACCGAAAATTATCCAGATGTGCAGATGCCATATGAATCATTTTGTAACTTTGGTTCTTGGGTAGGTTCTGATAGGGATGGTAATCCATCTGTAACCCCGGAAATAACATGGAGAACTGCCTGTTATCAAAGAAAATTAATGTTAGAAAGATATATTAATGCGATATCCAATCTTAGAGATCAATTAAGCGTTTCAATGCAATGGAGCCAAGTAAGTTCTTCTCTTTTGGAATCACTGGAAACTGATAGAGTGAACTTTCCCGAAATTTATGAAGCACGAGCAACAAGATATAGGGCAGAGCCTTACAGATTGAAATTAAGTTATATTCTAGAAAAACTGAGACTAACCCAAGAAAGAAATAATCTATTAGCAGAACGTGGCTGGAAGTTAGTTTTAGAAGGACAATCAGATACTAGAAATATTGAGCAACTTGAAAAATTGCACTACAAATCAGTTCGGGAATTTACCTATGATCTTGAATTAATAAAGAATAGTCTTAATAGTACAGAGTTAAGCTGCCAGGCGTTAAATACATTACTAACACAGGTACATATTTTTGGGTTCTCTTTAGCAAGTTTGGATATACGTCAAGAGAGTACTAGGCACAGTGATGCAATTCAAGAGCTTGCAAATTACCTTGATTTACCTTTCCAATATGATCAGATGTCTGAGGAGCAGAAAATTGAATGGTTAATAGAAGAGTTAGATACAAAAAGGCCTTTAATTCCATCAGATGTTAATTGGAGTAAAAATACAGAAGAAACCTTTTGTGTTTTTAAAATGGTTAAGAGGCTGCAAGAAGAATTTGGAAGTCGTATTTGTCATTCTTATGTAATTTCAATGAGTCATAGTGCATCTGATTTGCTTGAAGTTCTTCTTCTTGCGAAAGAGATGGGACTTCTGGATCAAAATTCTTCGCACTCAAAACTGTTAGTTGTTCCTCTTTTCGAAACCGTGGAGGACCTGAAAAGAGCTCCAGAAGTAATGGATAAGTTATTGCAATTAGATTTATATAGATCACTTTTACCAAAAGTTGGTGAATCTTTTAAACCTCTTCAGGAATTAATGCTAGGTTACTCAGATAGTAATAAAGATTCAGGATTCCTTTCTAGTAATTGGGAAATTCATAGAGCTCAAATAGCTCTTCAAAATCTTGCAAGTAAAAATAATATAGTCCTCAGACTTTTTCATGGTAGAGGAGGTTCTGTCGGGCGAGGCGGCGGCCCTGCTTATCAAGCAATATTAGCTCAGCCAAGCGGTACCCTAAAAGGAAGAATCAAAATAACAGAACAAGGAGAAGTTTTAGCTTCTAAATATAGTCTTCCTGAGCTAGCTTTATATAATCTAGAAACCGTTGTCACAGCAGTTATTCAGAATAGTTTAGTGAATAATAGGCTCGATGCAACCCTAGAATGGAATAAACTAATGACAAGGTTAGCAGAAACATCAAGATTGCACTATAGAAAATTAGTTCATGAAAATCCTGATTTATTAATGTTCTTTCAAGAAGTTACTCCAATCGAAGAAATTAGTAAATTACAGATATCAAGTAGACCTGCTAGAAGAAAAAAAGGAGCTAAGGATTTATCAAGTTTAAGAGCTATTCCGTGGGTTTTTGGCTGGACACAAAGTAGATTTCTTTTGCCAAGTTGGTTTGGTGTAGGAACTGCACTATCAGAGGAATTAAAATCTGATCCCCAACAAATCGAATTATTAAGGGTACTTCATCAAAGATGGCCCTTCTTCAGGATGCTTATATCAAAAGTAGAAATGACATTATCTAAAGTAGACTTAGAAGTCGCTAAATATTATGTGGATACTTTAGGCAGTCCAAAGAATAGAGATTCTTTTGAGGTTATTTTTGATGTAATTTCTAAAGAATATAATCTGACAAAAACTTTAATACTTGAGATTACTGCCAAAAATAAGCTTCTTGAGTCAGATAGAGACTTAAGATCATCTGTCAATTTAAGAAACAAAACAATAATCCCTTTAGGCTTTTTGCAGGTTTCACTGTTAAGAAGGCTTCGAGACCAAACAAGACAACCTCCAATTAGTGAGGCTCACATTGATAAGGATGAATCTAAAAGAGCTTATAGCCGAAGTGAATTGTTAAGGGGAGCACTTTTGACTATTAATGGTATAGCTGCTGGCATGAGAAATACAGGTTAAAAATTGCAATATTTTTCTAAAAAAAAACTTTTTCTTCCAGAGGGTTATTTTCTTAATTCTGTTCATGTTCCATTAGCTAAGGATGTAAATAAACTTTTAGCCAATTGTGGCTGTGAGACGTTTCCATTAAAAAAACTTTCTATAGCTATTCAGAAAAGTAATTTCTTTTTTACCATACAAAACGAATCTGAAAAAAAGATCTATGGGTTTGTTAGGGTGACTTCTGATAGAGGATTAAATGCTAATTTATGGAACTTAAGTGCTCAATCAGGCAAAAATCAGAAACTTTTTTATTCGATACTTCTTCAAGTAACACTTGAAAAAATAAATAGGCAAATGCCAGGGTGCAGTATTTCTGTCCAAGCTCCTGTTTCCTCTTTTAAAAGTTTAGAAGACAGTGGATTCATCTTAGATCCAAATGGAATTAGAGTAATGAGTTATAAACTTTAAGTTTTTGTGATACGAGCATGGAGGGATTCGAACCCCCGACTCTCAGAACCGGAATCTGATGCTCTATCCAACTGAGCTACATGCCCTTAAATTTTTCAATTTCTTTAAAGAAAATCTAAATATTTTAAATTTAGCTAATTTGACAAAGGAATGCATAAAACAAATTTTCTTAAATAACTTAAAAATAAATAATTTTCGTAACCATAAAAGTTTCGAGATTGATCTTATGGAGCAAAGAGCTATTGTTCTTGGGTGTAATGGCGTTGGCAAGTCAAACTTACTTGAATCAGTTGAATTTCTTAGCCAATTAAAATCTAGTAGATCATTAAGTGATAAAGATTTAATAGAAAATGATAGTGATTTGGCGGTTATTTGTGGTCAAATTGATTTTGATAATGACTTAAAAGTGCATTTATTGAGAAAAGGGGCTAAAAAGGTCTATGTAAATGAAACATTATTGAAAAGAAACAGTGAGATAAAGAACTATATTCGAAGTATATGTTTTTGTTCTAATGATATAGATATTGTTCGCAGTGAACCAAGTTATCGAAGAATATGGATAGATAAGGTTGTTTCTCAGCTTGAACCTGTATATGTCGAATTGCTTAGTAGATTTAATAGGCTTTTAAAGCAAAGAAGCCATTTCTGGCGTTCAGAAAGTTTGCTAAAAGATCAAGTCACAGAAATTATTGATAGTTTTGATATTCAAATGTCAATAATAAGTACAAGAATTTTTAGGCGTAGAAGAAGAGCTTTATTAAAAATCAAACCATACGTTGAATATTGGCATAGTCATTTGAGCAAATCTAAAGAGCAAATTAGCATAAATTATCTTTCTGGGATAGCAAATATTCTTGAAGACGAAGAAGCAGAAGAAGTAATTAGTAAGAAAATAGAAGAACAATTATATAGACAGCGTTCAATAGAGCAATTAACCGGTAAATGCACTTTTGGTCCCCATCGCGATGATATAGAGTTTCTTATTAATGATATTTCAGTAAGAAAATATGGTTCATCTGGCCAGCAACGAACTTTTATCTTAGCTCTAAAGATGGCTGAACTTGACTTATTGCGTAAAACATTCAATGAGCCACCAATATTGATATTGGATGATGTTTTAGCAGAATTAGATATAACTAGACAAAATCTATTATTAAATTCTGTTGGGAAAGAGAGCCAATGTCTTATAAGTGCAACACATCTCGATAAGTTTAATAAATCTTTTTTAGGCTCTTCACAAATAATTTATTTATAATTTTAAAAAGTTGCATTTTTTAGCTAATCTATTATTCATATAAGTTTCATGAATGGAATTTTCAGAAAAAAATCAAATTTTAAAAGCATTAGTTAATAAAGATGATTTAGGCCCTCAAAGTAAACACTTTTTGTTAGAGCTTTATGGATGTGATTACGAAAAATTAAATGATGAATCCTTTTTACGTTGTATATTAAGCAATGCGGCGAAATTGGCTAATTCAACAGTACTAAATCTTATAAGTAATAAATTTGAACCTCAGGGTGTTACAGCAATCGCTTTACTAGCGGAATCTCATCTTTCAATACATACATGGCCTGAATCATATTATTCTGCAGTAGATATCTTTACATGTGGCCAAAATATGAAGCCAGAAAGAGCTAGTAAATATTTAATTGAAGCTTTGATGGCTAAAGAACATCTCTTGCGTATTATTAATCGAAATCCTCCTTCAACAGTTCATAACCAAATTAGAACAACAGTTTAAATTGGAATGTTATCTATTTAATTTGCCACTTATTAACCCTTCAAGATCTAGGCTTGTACAATTAAAACCTAAATTAGAGAAATATTGAACTATTTTATTAAAATCATAATTCTTAAAAAAATTTTCTAATTGATCTTGAGGAATTTCTATTCTTGCTGTTGTACCTTGACATCTAACTCTCACGTCTGATATTCCACCTTTCTTTAAGTATTCTTCTGCCTTTTCAACCATTTTTAGTCTTTGATTTGTTATTTCATATCCATAAGGAAATCTTGATGATAAGCAGGGTTGAGCAGGTTTGTCCCACCAAGGGAAGCCTAATGCTTTCGAAATATCCCTTATATCTTTTTTAGTAAATTTAAATTTAGCCAGGGGAGAAATTACTCCGGCTTTTTTGGCTGCTTGAATTCCAGGCCTATAATCTCCAAGATCATCTAAATTAACTCCATCTAAAACAATTTTGTAATTAAGTTTTTTAGACAAAAATGTTGTGTGTTTGTGAAGCTCTTTTTTGCATGCAAAACATCTATCTTTTGGGTTTTTACTATAACCTACATGATCTAATTCTGATGTCTCAATTTCTAAATGTTTAATACCAATCCATTTTGCTTGACTTCTTGCTTCTTCAAGTAGTGTTTTAGCTAAGGCAGGTGAAACACCTGTTATTGCAATTGCTTTACTGCCTAATTGCTCGTAGGCCAATGCGATTACCAATGTACTATCTACGCCACCTGAATAAGCGACACATACACTATGAAGATTTTTGATATAACTTCTAATTGTATAAAGTTTTTCATTTTGTTCATCAGAGAGAATTTCTAGTTGATTGAACATGCTAATGACTTTAAAATCTAACAATATGAATAGGTTGAATTTATTATTAAATTTTTAATAATATTCATTCATTTATTTTAGATTAAATTTACTCATCTTGTTCAATTGACAAATACAAGTAGAAATAGAGGTATTGGAATTGTTACCGCAAGTGACAGTCAGGAAAGATCAAAAGGTCAACTTCATATTTATGATGGAGAAGGTAAAGGGAAAAGTCAGGCTGCTTTGGGCGTTGTGCTTAGAACAATAGGATTAGGAATATGCGAAAAAAGACAGTCAAGAGTTCTTTTACTCAGATTTCTGAAAGGTCCTGAGAGGTCATATGATGAAGATTCAGCAATAGAAGCATTGCAAAGAGGATTCCCACACTTGATTGATCATGTGAGGACAGGAAGATCGGAATTCTTTAATGCTGAGCAAGTTACAAAATTTGATATTTCTGAGGCAGAGAGAGGTTGGAATATTGCTAAAGGTGCAATTGCAAGCTCACTTTACTCAGTAGTTGTTCTAGATGAATTGAATCCAGTTCTGGATTTAGGCATGCTTGATATAGAGGAAGTTGTAAGTTCGTTACAACATCGTCCTGATGGCTTGGAGATAATCATTACGGGAAGAGCAGCACCTTCCTCCTTGGTGAGAATATCTCAGCTTCATTCAGAAATGAGACCGCGTTTTAGAAGAGAGGTGAATTCAACAAGCAGGCAAATTAATGGTTCTGGTGGAATTGAAATTTATACTGGCGAAGGAAAAGGTAAATCTACAAGTGCACTTGGTAAAGCTCTTCAAGCTATTGGGAAAGGAATATCTCAAGACAAGAGTCATAGAGTTTTAATTTTGCAATGGCTAAAAGGAGGTGATGGTTATACTGAGGACGCTGCTATAGAAGCTTTGAGAGATAGTTATCCACATTTAGTTGACCATTTGCGTTCAGGTAGAGATGCCATTGTATGGAGAGGGCAGCAACAACCAATTGACTACGTTGAAGCTGAAAGAGCATGGGAAATTGCTAAAGCGGCTATTCTTAGTGGTTTATATAAAACTATTATTTTGGATGAATTGAATCCAACTGTCGATTTAGAACTTTTACCAGTTGAATCAATTCATCAAACTCTCTTAAAAAAACCTACAGATACAGAGGTTGTTATTACTGGAAGATGTAAGAATGAACCTTCATACTTTGAACTTGCTAATGTTTACTCTGAGATGGTTTGTCATAAACATTATGCAAATGTTGGAGTCGATTTAAAAAGAGGAGTAGATTATTGAAATATCCTCAAAGTTTTAGTTGACTATACTTTGTTGAATCTTTTCAATACCACCTTCAATTGATCTTGATTGAATACTAAATTTTGACAAAAGCTTTGCAGCTTTTTCAGAACGTTTTCCCAATTGACATAAAGTAAAAACCTCTTTAATTAAACTTTCTTTTTTAATAAATTCTAAATGAGGTTTTTCGTCTAGATTGCTAAGTGGGATAGATATAGAACCTTCAATAGATGAATTAGAGAATTCTTCATTTTCTCTAACATCTATTAGAAGTATTTTGTCGGGTTTTTCTTTATATAAACTCTTAAATTCTTTGGCATTTATTCTCTGAATTTCAAAATTTTGATTCGAACATTCTGTATCGTTGTAAAAATCAGCGAATTGAGCAAGATTTTTGATTGTTTTATATGCCTTATCAGCTTTTAAATTTAATTTTTTTATTTTCATAGTTAATAGATTAAAAATCAAAATTTTTCCATCAAGAATTTCACCTTTTTCAAGGATAATTTTAATTATTTCATTGCTTTGAAGAACTCCTATAAGACCAGTTGAAACTCCTATCACACCAAATTCCTCACAGCTAGGGACAGTTTTTATTGAAGGAGATTCTGGAAGTAAGTCTCTTAAATTAGGACTATTTTGAAAAAGATTGAAAACACTTACTTGGCCTTCAAAGCCTTGAACACTTCCAAAAACCAAAGGTTTATTAAGTATTAAACAAGCATCATTTATTAAATATCGAGTTCCAAAGTTATCTGAGCAATCACAAATAACATCAAAATCTTTAATAATATCTAGCACATTCTTTGAATTAATTCTTTTTTGAAAACTTAAAACTTCAGTATTAGGATTTAATCTTTTAATTCTTTCTCGGGCAGACTCAATTTTCGGATTTCCAACAGTATCTGTTTCATGAATGATTTGTCTTTGGAGATTAGACTTCTCAACTTGATCGTTATCAACTATCCCAATTTTACCAACTCCAGCGGCTGCCAGGTAAAGTAAAACAGATGATCCAAGACCTCCTGCTCCAATACATATTACTGAGCTATTTTTTAGTTTTAATTGACCTGCAATCCCTATTTCCTGAAGAGTTAAATGTTTTTGGTATCTTTCTTTTTCATCTATGCTTAAGAAATTATATTTGAAATCTTTTGATATTTTCATTACTTAATTCTCAAAAAAGTCTATGGAAATATAATAATTTAAATCAAAAAACTAGCATTTTAAATTTTTCCTATTTTTGAGATTTTTTAATGTTTATGTTAGTACTAGGAAACATTTTAAAGTTTTTGTAAATCGAATTTCAGCTTAAATATCTTCAAAATCTAAATATACCAATACATCTTAAAAATACCAAATGTTTCGGTTCGGAATTACGCATAACAAAAAGGTAGTCAACAGACGTTTTTTCCGATACTGTCTGGTTCATATATATTAATTTGCCACCAGATTGTTCATGAGTGACAACACTTCCGAGTCAAATCAAGACTCTGGCTCCAATACAACTACTGAAAACAAAAGTTTTTCTGAGAAGTATTCTGATGTAATGGGAAAAGTCAACGAGACTCTTGGAAATGTTGATTGGACCCAAATGGGAAAATACGGTAAAGCGGCAGGTATTGTTGCTGTTGTCGTTATTGCCCAAATAATAATTAAAATTGTTATTGACACGATCAACTTTTTTCCAATCCTTCCAGGCTTACTAGAACTACTAGGCGTTGTAGTTGTTGGTCAATGGAGTTGGCAAAATCTTCGTACGAGTGAGAATCGTGAAGCAGTTATAAATAAGGTACAAAACCTTAAAAAGACATACTTAGGATAACTGTAGATTAAAAAGTCATTATTCTTTTGACATAGTTTTGGACTTGATCAATATATGAACCTCCAAACATATTGGCATGATTCAATATGTGATAAAAATTATATATAATAACTCGTTTTTCCCATCCTTGTTTTAATGGAATAACTTGATGATACCCTTCATAAAATTCTCTATTGAAACCTCCAAATAATCTTGTCATTGCAATATCGACTTCACTATCAGCCCACCAAGATGCAGGGTCAAATATAACCCCCTTACCATTTTTTTCTATACCTTTATTGCCTGACCATAGATCACCGTGAACAAGTACATTCATTGCTTGATGTGTAAGAAGCTCTGATTTAATTTTTTCTTTAATTTTATTTTTAGTATTTATGTCTAAGAAATTATTTTTAAGGAATGATAATTGAGGTTCAAGTCTTAATTTAATAAAACATTCTATCCAATTATTTTTCCATCCTCTCTTTTGCTGGGTAATACCAATAAAACCTTCAACAGGATATCCAAATAAATTTGGATTAGACTCATGCGCTTTTAAATGCATTTCTCCCAAACCTTTTCCTAGCTTTGTTTGATCACTGTTTTGCATATCAATCCATTCCATTACAAGAAGTTCTACATCTGAAACTTCTAAATATGCAATCACTTTAGGAATGGTTAAGTTTTCTGGATTAATATTTGCTTGCAAATTTCGAAGACAATATTCTTCAAATTTAAGCAATTTTTTTTGTCTTTTATTTTTTTTAAGAAAGAATTTCTTGTTTTTGAATTCTATTGCCCATGAGTTATGAATATTACCCCCATATATTTGTTTAATACTTTTTGGATAGCTCGTGCCTAATTGATGACAAATTTCGCTAACTTCATTATTAGATAAATTTTCCATTTCAATGCGTAAGACTGAAGTTTTGGTAGTTGGTGCTGGAATAGCGGGATTAACCTCAGCTGCAATTTTATCAAAATTAGGTTTGTCAGTGACGTTAATTGAATCTCATACTCAATCAGGAGGGTGTGCAGGTACTTTTAAAAGAAAAAATTATGTTTTTGATGTTGGAGCAACTCAAGTTGCTGGTCTAGAGATTGGAGGGATACATTCAAAAATTTTTACTTTTCTTGATATTAAAATTCCTAAAGCAACTATTTTGGATCCAGCTTGCATTGTTGATTTAAAAGATGGTAGCAGCCCAATACCTATTTGGTATAAAAA
The DNA here is from genome assembly GCA_003214935.1 of Prochlorococcus sp. AG-412-F02. Classification (GTDB taxonomy): domain Bacteria; phylum Cyanobacteriota; class Cyanobacteriia; order PCC-6307; family Cyanobiaceae; genus Prochlorococcus_A. The sequence continues at coordinate 20,789 of QCLA01000015.1, read as the reverse complement.
AAATGAATGGATTGTTGAGAGGGAAATTCAGTTTCCAGGAAGTCGTAAATTTTGGCAACTATGTTCTTTAATTCACCAAAGTAATTGGACCTTCGCTAATAATAATCCTGTATTGCCAATTACTAACTTCTGGGATTTTTCTCAACTTCTCAGAGCATTGGCTCCATCAAATTTAATAACAGGGATATTACTCAAATCGACTGTATTTGATCTGTTACGTATTTGCGGTTTATCTAAAAATGAGAGGCTGATTAAGTTTCTTAATTTGCAATTAAAGCTCTATTCCCAAGAAGATGTTTATAATACTGCAGCTTTATATGGCTCTACAGTCCTCCAAATGTGTCAAGAGCCACATGGACTATGGCATATGAAAGAATCTATGCAGTCGTTAAGTAAAGCATTAGAAGAGTCATTACATGACACTGGAGCTAAGATGATTTTTGGACAAGAAGTAAATTCTATAAATTTTGATGCTCAAAATAAGTTTTGGCAAGTATTTGCAAAATCTAAAAACAGCTATCTTGAATACCATGCAAATGATCTAGTTTATACTCCACCCCCACAATCTTTACTAAAGAATCTAAAGGATCTTTTAAGTAAAAACCAAAGTTATAAAAATCGTTTAACAACTTTACCTGCTTCTTCTGGAGCTTTAGTTTTTTATTCCGCATTAAACAAAAAACATATAAAAAAAATTTCTTCCAATCATTATCAATTTGTTTCCAATGAATTAGGATCACTTTTTGTTTCCATCAGTAAAGATGGTGATGGGAGAGCACCTAAAGGGGAGATTACTTTAATAGCAAGCTTGTTTACTAAGACAAAAGATTGGTTTAATTTAGAAAAAAAGCAGTATATAGAGAAAAAAAAGGAATATCTCGAAAAAATCTCTTTTGAGTTAGAAAGTCAATTTAATATTTCATCTGAAAATTGGCTCCATAGGGAATTAGCAACTCCGTTGGGATTTGAAAAATGGACTAATAGGCCAAATGGAATTGTAGGAGGGTTAGGCCAAAATCCTGATATCTTTGGATTGTTTGGATTATCAAGTAGAACACCCTTCCAAGGTTTATGGTTATGTGGAGATTCAATTTATCCAGGAGAAGGTACAGCAGGTGTTAGTCAGTCTGCTTTAATGGTCTCTAGGCAAATTTTAGCCTCTAAAGGAATCTATAATTTTAATTTATAAAACTTTCCCTTATCTTTTTTGCTTCTGAAAGCTTTTTATAAAGTAATTCCCAATTTTTATCTTTGATAAGTGATTCCAATTCGTTAATTTTGTTCTTAACTTCCTTTATTGAATTTAAAATATTAGTCTGATTATTAATAGCTAAATCAAGACCTAATTGAGGGTTGCCACCTCCAACTCTTGTTGTGTCAGTAAATCCCGAAGCTGCAAGTTTTTGAGTTAATCTTAGTAAGGAATTATCTTTTTCCTTGTGGGCAGTTTCTATTAGAGCAGAAGCTAAAAATATAGGCAAATGAGAAATTAAAGAAACTGCTTCATCATGCTCTGTTGGGGATGCTTTGCAAATTTCACATCCCATGGAAGTAATTAGTTTGGAAAGTGTATTAACAGCATTTAAATTACTATTTAATGTAGGCGTAATAATCCATTTTGCATTTTTTAATAGATCTTCAAAACCTGAATCAACTCCTTTATGTTCTGTCCCTGCCATTGGATGTGATCCAATAAATAAAGGATGTATTTTTTCCCATGTATTTATTATTTGTTGTTTAATGGAGCCAACATCGGTTACTATTGAATCTCTTGGAATTGCCTGTATTAATTCATTAGAAGGTTTTATTAAATCTTTAATAGGCAATGCCAAAATTATGAGTGAACATTCCTTTAATATTTCTAAATCGCAACTAATAACATTTGCAAGGTTTCGTTCTTTGGCTTTTTTTTCATTAAGTTCATTATTTGTGACTCCATAAATAGTGTGTTTTAAACTTTGGAGCTTTAATCCTAATGAACCTCCAATTAGTCCTAATCCTACTATTCCTATTTTCATTGATTTATTAATTTGAGGCTTTCTGATATTGATAACAATTTTTTGTATATTAGAGTCATAATTTTTTGTGAATTTGATATTAAATGAATTATAAATGCTTGAAATTCTAAGTCATCAATTCTTGAAAAAATATGTGAGATCCCACAGTTTAGATTGGGATCATATTTACTCTTTTGGCAGAATAATTTCTAAGTGTATTCAAAATGACTCTAATTACCTTATTAATTCAGAAATTTTTTCTACCGAGCATTGGATAGTTGCCATTTTTATTTCACTATTTTTACACGAAGAAAATTCAACGTTTGTTTTAAATAGTGAAAAAATTCAATTTTTCAAAAATAATCAGATGGAAGATCTAAGAAATCTTGGATTTAAATATATTTTAGAAAATGATCAATTAATTTTTTCAAGTCATCGAGTTAGTTTAGTAACACTTGAAAATTTATTAAACGATTCGAATTACTTTAAGTTGAATAACCATCGTATTGTTCTTTCGGGTATTGAAGATATCAAACAAGATTTAAAAAATTATTTCAGGATTTCATTATTTAAAAAGGATTGGTTTAATCAATTTAAGCAATCAAAAAATCTTTATTTACATGTAACAAACACATACAACTTTCTTAAGAAAAAGTTTTTCTTAAGAAAGAGTATAGGCAATTCTTATTTATTTTTAGAGAAAGAAGAACTAAGTTTTTTTGTTAAATTCTTTAATGAAAATGCTTCCTTTTCTGATCAATTTTTGAGAGTAAGTAATGCATTATCTCAGGGATGGGCATGCTGGGTAAAATTAGATAATACAAATTTTGAGTGGATTTTTTATTTAGAGCCTATAGATGAACTGTCTCAAATTAGAGAATTTTTAAATAGTAATAAATTTGTTTTTTTATCTGCTTTGAGAAAAGATAATTTTTTCCAAAAATATCTTAAAAATCAAAGTTTAGATGTTGACTTGGTGGTGAATTTTAAAAGTAATTTTCGTGAGAAAAAAATATCATTGTATGTTCCACCTAAACAGATCCTCCCTAATAATCCACTATTTAATAGCGCAATTTTAGATAAGTGTAAAAAACTATTAATTTTCAGAAAGGGTTTGAGTTTAGTTTTATCTAACGATGTCAATTTAAAAAACTATCTAGCTACAGAATTAGCATCATTATATGGGAAGAGTGTATCCCTAGAGACTATACCGTCTTCAAAAAATGATATTCTATGTGCAAGTTTTGACTGGTGGATTAACAATTCTAATTTAGTAGAAATTCCAGAACAAATTATTATTCCTCTGCTACCAATTCCAAGTCTTTCAGAACCGATTAATTTAATTACTGTGTCTTATAATAAAAAACTTGCAAAAGATTGGTTTAGAGAGTTCTTACTTCCTGAAGCAAAAGTAAAATTAGAAAGGTCTATTTCTCCTTTAAGAAAAAATTCTGGTAAGTTAATAATCCTTGATGGAAGAGTTAATAAAAGAAAGTGGGGGACATTACTGCTGCAAAGTATTAAACCCTCAATACAAATTAACTATATGCTACCTTTCGATTAGGTTATGATTCAGTAAATATCGTTTAAACATGGGAGAATCAAAAAGGCGTAAAACATTAGGTATGCCTCCAACAAAAAATAATATTACATCTAAAGAAGATAATTCTCCTAGATTATTTGAATGGCTTCCTTTAACAATTAATCAAAGAGATAGTTTTATGAAATTAAGTATTAAAGCTAGTTGGTTTGGAATTGGAGGTTTAGTTCTTTTATGGGTTGTAGTCAGATTTATTGGCCCGGCTGCGGGGTGGTGGACTTTAGCTGATTCTTTATAAATCTAAGCTACTGTCTTTATATCATTAGCAACGATTGTATTACTTGGATTGTTATTTAGTGCTTTCACAGAATTAGAGCTTACTTCACTCCCTTCTGTTAGTTTGTTTTTGACCATAGACTCTACTTTATTCCTTACCTCTATGTTTTGATCTAGCCAAATAATTGTGTTATCTCTTCCTTGGCCAATATTCTCTCCTTCATAACTGTACCAAGCTCCTCTCCTAATTATTATGTTAGTCTCTTCTGCTAGATCTAATAAACATCCTGTTGTGCTAATCCCTTTGCCGAATAAAATATCAAATTCAGCAATTCTAAATGGAGGTGCAACTTTGTTTTTTGCTACTTTAACTTTTGCTCTTATTCCGTATTCTTCTGTACCTCTTTTAAGAGTTTGAATTCTTCTAATATCAAGTCTTACTGATGCGTAAAACTTTAATGCATTTCCTCCTGTTGTTGTCTCTGGATTTCCGTAAGTAACACCTATTTTTAAACGCAATTGATTTAGGAATATTACTGTACATCCAGATTTACCAATATTACCGGTTATTTTTCTCATTGCTTGACTCATCAGTCTTGCCTGACTTCCTATCACATGATCTCCCATCTCCCCCTCTATTTCTGCTCTTGGAGTAAGTGCTGCTACGGAGTCAACAACCACAAGATCTACGGCACTCGACCTTATAAGTTGATCAACTATTTCTAGAGCCATTTCACCTGTGTCTGGCTGTGAGACTAATAGATTTTCAACATCAACCCCTAGAGAAGCTGCATAAACTGGATCTAAAGCATGCTCAGCATCTACAAATGCTGCTACTCCCCCATTTTTTTGAACTTCTGCTATTGCATGTAGCGTGAGTGTTGTTTTACCGGAACTTTCTGGTCCGTATACTTCAACTACTCTTCCTTTTGGATAGCCTCCTCCTAATGCCAAATCTAATGTGAGCGCCCCAGTTGATATTGTTTCTACTTTCATTCTAGAAGCGTCACCCAGCCTCATAATTGATCCTCTTCCAAAGTTCCTTTCTATTTGGCCTAAGACGAGACTTAATGCTTTGTCTTTTTCTTTAGATATCATTTCCTTTGATTCGTTTTTTTTCCTTTCTTCAAAACTCATTTTTTTATTCTATAGATGAATTCTCATAATTATTCTAAATTCAGATTTTTTTATTTAATCCAAATTTAATAATTAGAAGTGATAGTACATGTGTACTTTAACTGATGAACGTTAAATTGCAAGTAAATATTCTAGATTTTTCAATTTTAATAATCTTATTTCTTTCGTCAAAAAATTCCTATCTGATTCTTTTAAATATCCCCAATCAGCCAAAAAGCAAGGAATATGTTTTGTATCAGGGTTTTGTTTTATATCGATTAGGGTTTTTATCCTGTCTTCTATAAAACCTAAAATTTCATATTTTTTATCTAGTTTTCTAGTTATTTCAGTTTTTGTTCCTGCTTCATAACCAAAAATAAATTCAGGAAAAATATTTAATTTTTCGAGAATTTTTGTAGCAAATATTTCCCCTTTTGTTGTTATTATTCCTGTCTTTATTTTTTCTTGCTTTAATTTTTTCATAAAGGCTATGACTTCATAAAATGGTTTATGTAAATTTACCCACATTTCAAAATCGGTATCTATTTGGTATGTGCGAGATTCATCTAGAAATTTCTGTAAATCTTCGGTCAGCCAAGCATTATCCTTGAGTATCTTTTGACAATTTAGATGATATTGATTAATAAAATCCTTTTTATTATTTTTGTCTAGTGGATTTTCTATTTTGATTATTTCGTGAACGATAATTATCATTTCCCATCCATATTTTACCCATGGCCTAATTTCTTTAAAAGTATTTGACACCTTGCTATAAAGATCTTGGCTAATTTGTATATCTCGTGAATTTAGAAATTTTTCGCATGCTAATAAAGAACTGTGCCAATATTCATTCATGCCATCAACAATAACTCCGTCAAAATCAAAGAGAAATAATTTCTGCCTTTCCACTCAACTAACTGTTAAAACTGGGCCGCTAGGATTCGAACCTAGGAATGTCGAGACCAAAACCCGATGCCTTACCACTTGGCGACGGCCCAATGAATTTTTATTTTAATACATGAAAAGATTTTTTTCTATTAAAAAACAAAAAATTATTTTCAAAATCAGAATGATTTCAATATCATTGAATTAATTTTTTTTCCATGGCTTGAGCAATTTTTGTGCTTCTTTGATTGCTAAAGCCATTCTTTCAGGATATTCATATAATTTCTTGTTGTTTTTGTTGGCAAATTCAATAAATGGCTGCATTATTTTCCTTGCATAACTTCCAAATGCAATTCCATCTGGAAAATTATTTACGTTTAATAATTCATGTGTTGTTCCATTTGTCCCTCCAGCTAATTGAATTAACCCTGGTGGAAGATGAGATCCTATTTTTTCAAATAATTTAACTGTATCTCTACCTGTTGTTGGAGCTAGATCTCCAGACATTGGTCTTCCGTCTAGCTGCCAAATAATGGGAAGATTAAGTTCAGAGAGAATTTCATATCTTTCCCAAATAGCTTTCAAGAGATCATTGGGGGATTGTGGGGATTGATTTAATCCACAACTGACAGATATTTTTTTTAATTTAGTGTCTGCATTTTTTAGAATGCGCACTACTTCTATAAAAGGATCTATTCGATTTATTTCGGTATGAATTTCTACTGCATCAGGCTTGATCGTTTGTAGTGATGATGGCAGATTATCTTTTGTTAAATTAAACTCGTATTCAGAAATCAGATTTAAGGGACAACTTTTTATACACCTTCCGCATCCATAACATTTGCTCTCTGAAACACCGTAATTATCAATTGCAAAGGTAGGACAACTATTTTCACATGGTCTTGGACAATTAGGAGGGCATTTCAAGGGGTCAAATTTTGCTTTGCGAAAATGTATATCTCTACCATCACAAATGCTTATCATTAAACCTGGGGAAGTACCAAAAAATTCTTTCGACCATTTGATACCATTTCTTGCGGCTTGAGCTATCGACTGTTCAGCAGCAACATCAATGTAGTCGACTCCAGCAGCGGAATAAATAGCACACAAATCTTCAATTGCGTCAATATCTTCATTACTAGCACCACAGATTAACTTAACCCATTTATCCAAAGTATTCTTATTTTTTTCAAAAACTTCAAATTTAGAATTCATTCAAAATGTAATCACTTAGTGGTCTCCATTCAAGTTTTCTGGAACCACCCATTTCAATTACAATTTCAAGTTTATTATCTTTAGTACAGATTGACATTAAGCTTTCAAGTTCATCTTGAGATAAGACTTGACCTTCTAGTAACCACAATAATTTATTTTTATCATTTTCATTAAATAATTCAGATGCTTGGGGTATAACTTGTTGTACTTCTCCAAGAGCACCATTTCTGCCTACACTTTGATGTCCTAGGTGAGGAGGTCTTATGCCGTGCAATTTCATTAAAAATACTTCAGGATCTCCTAATCCTCTTGCCGAGGTCATGTAAGTTTTATAACCTTTAGCTCTCATTCTTCTTAAAAGACGAGTTTCATAGCCACCCTCAAGAGGGGCAAAGATGGCTAAACATTTATTGTTTTTTAGATCATTATGAAACTTTTTTCCTGTAAGAAGTAATGGCATAAAGATTTCCTTTATTTATATATTATTTCATTTTATGGTACTTGATGATGTACAATTGAATTTCGGTGATTTTTTAAGCTCGAAAGCTAGCCGAGCCTCTGTAATTTTCACATTTTTTAGCGTTTCGTTAAAAAACTTAGGATGGGTTAACCCAAAGAGAAACTATCTATGTTGTAGATCAGTCTCAATCCTTATCAATTGTTTTTTGATTAGCTACCCCTTTAATAATTAAAAAAGGTATTAGAAAAATCAAAAATTAATTATCAGCTAGTCTACTCAAATCTTATGTCGATAGGAATTTTAGGAAAGAAATTGGGCATGTCCCAACTTTTTGATCATGATGGTAATGCCGTGCCAGTAACTCTTATAGAGGCTGGACCATGTCGTGTTACCCAATTAAAAACCCAGGCTTTGGATGGTTATACTGCGGTCCAAATAGGGTACGGTTTATCAAAAGATAAGCACATAAGTAAGCCTGAGAAGGGACATTTAAGGAAGTCAGGTGAAGAACTTTTAAAGCATTTGAAAGAATATAGAGTTGAAGAAACCTCAACTTATGAAGTTGGAAATCAAATAACAGTTAACAATTTTGAGGTTGGTCAGAAAGTTGATATCAGTGGCAAATCTATGGGTAGAGGTTTTGCTGGTTATCAGAAAAGACATGGTTTTAGCAGAGGACCCATGAGTCATGGTTCAAAAAATCATAGAGCTCCAGGTTCTACTGGTGCAGGTACTACGCCAGGTAGAATTTATCCTGGTAAAAGAATGGCAGGAAGATATGGAGGGAAAAAAATTACTACTAAAGGTTTATTAGTTGTCAAGATTGATGACCAAAAAAATTTGCTTGTCGTAAAAGGTTCTGTACCAGGTAAGCCGGGTTCGATTGTCAATATTAAGCCTAATAATGTTGTAGGTAAAAAAGGAGGTGAAAAATCATGACAACTCTAGACACTCTTAAGTGGGATGGTAAAAAAGCAGGTAAAGTATCGATCGATTTAAAAGTAGCTAAGGAAACTTCTTCTGCAGATTTAATACATAGAGCAGTTCTTAGACAATTAGCAAACAAGAGACAAGGTACCGCATCTACTTTGACAAGATCTGAAGTGCGAGGTGGAGGTAGAAAACCATACAAACAGAAGGGTACTGGAAGAGCTCGCCAAGGATCAATAAGAACTCCTTTGAGACCAGGCGGTGGAATAATTTTTGGACCGAAACCACGCTCCTATAACTTAGATATGAATCGAAAAGAAAGAAGGTTAGCTCTTAGAACAGCACTTATGTCAAGAGTGAAAGATATTAAGGCTGTGGAGGATTTTGGGTCTACATTAAATCAGCCTAAAACAAGTGAAATTATTAATGGTCTTGCTCGTCTAGGAATAGAAAAGTCAGAAAAGGTTTTGGTAATTCTGGATAGTCCTTCTGATCTAATAAAAAAATCTATTAATAACATTGAAAAAGTCAAATTAATTGCTGCTGATCAATTAAATGTATTTGATATTCTTAACGCTAATAAGTTAGTTATAGGTCAATCAGCAATAAATAAAATTCAAGAGGTTTATGCATCATGAATAAATTATTTGATTCACGTTTGGCAGATGTAATACGTAAGCCAGTTATTACAGAAAAAGCTACTAATGCACTAGATCTGAACCAATATACTTTTGAAGTGGATCATAGAGCTTCTAAACCTCAAATAAAGGCTGCAATCGAAGCCTTATTTAGTGTTAAAGTTATAGGACTTAATACTATGAATCCTCCCAGAAGAACAAGAAGAGTCGGTAAATTTTCCGGTAAACGTTCTCAAGTTAAAAAGGCTATTGTACGTCTGGCTGACGGAGACAAAATTCAACTATTTCCAGAATCTTAAGGAGTTTTAATCATGGCAATTCGTAAATTTAAACCTTATACACCTGGAACTAGACAAAGAGTCGTTACTGACTTTAGTGAGATAACAAGTCGAAAACCAGAAAGGTCTCTGATAGTTTCAAAACATAGATTGAAAGGGAGAAATAATCGAGGGGTTATTACTTGCCGTCACCGTGGAGGTGGCCACAAAAGACAATATAGATTAGTTGACTTTAGAAGAGATAAAAGAAACATTAATGCTAAAGTTGCAGCTATTCACTACGATCCTCATAGAAATGCTAGGCTTGCACTTTTATTTTATGAAGATGGAGAGAAGAGATATATCATTGCTCCAGCAGGGGTAAAAGTTGGTCAAAATATAATTTCTGGTGAAAACGTTCCAATTGAAGATGGAAATTCAATGCCACTTTCAGTTATGCCATTAGGATCAAGTGTCCATTGTGTTGAACTATATGCTGGCAGAGGCGCTCAGATGGTCAGATCAGCGGGTGCTAGTGCCCAAGTTCTGGCTAAAGAGGGTGATTATGTTGCGTTAAAACTTCCATCTACTGAAGTGAGGCTTGTAAGGAAGGAATGCTATGCAACTCTTGGAGAGGTTGGTAACTCGGAAATAAGAAATACTAGTCTAGGTAAAGCAGGAAGAAGAAGATGGCTTGGAAGGAGACCTCAAGTAAGAGGAAGTGTAATGAACCCATGTGATCATCCACATGGAGGAGGAGAAGGAAAAGCACCAATTGGTAGAGCAGGGCCTGTCACGCCATGGGGTAAGCCAGCTCTCGGTTTAAAGACACGTAAAAAGAACAAACCAAGCAATAAATTAGTAGTTCGAAAACGCCGTCGTGTTTCTAAGAGGAGTAGAGGAGGAAGAGACTCTTGATTACTTCAATTATTACTTTAATTTCTATTTTATAAATCATGGGACGTTCACTAAAAAAAGGACCTTTTATCGCAGATAGCTTGCTCAAAAAGGTAGAAAAACAAAATACTGATAATGACAAGTCTGTTATCAAAACTTGGTCTAGATCTTCTACAATATTGCCTGTAATGATTGGTCATACAATTGCGGTACATAACGGTAAGGCTCATATCCCCGTTTTTATTACTGAACAAATGATTGGCCATAAATTAGGTGAATTTGCCCCCACACGTACTTATCGTGGTCATATAAGAGATAAGAAAGGAGCAAAATCATGACAAAAACATCCGAAACAAAAAAAACAGCAGTTGCTCATGGGAACTATATTCGTGGTTCAGCCTCAAAAGTCAGAAGAGTGCTAGACCAAATCAGGGGAAGATCCTATAGAGATGCATTAATTATGTTGGAATTTATGCCTTATAGATCTACTGATCCTATTACTAAAGTTTTAAGATCAGCAGTCGCTAATGCAGAACATAATTGTGGCATGGATCCATCAACCTTGGTTATTTCCTCTGCATGGGCTAATAATGGCCCAGTAATGAAAAGATATAGGCCTAGAGCTCAAGGACGAGCTTTCTCTATTAAAAAACAGACTTGCCACATAAGTATTTCTGTTGAATCTGCTCCTACTCAAACTAATGCGGAGGTAAAAAACTAATGGGACATAAAATACATCCTTCGGGACTTAGATTAGGGATAACAAAAGAGCACCGTTCAAAATGGTTTGCTACTTCAAAAAGTTACCCAATTCTTCTTCAAGAGGATTTTAAAATTCGTACTTTTATACAAAAGAAATATGGCGCAGCTGGAATTAGCGATGTTTTAATAGCGAGAAAAGCGGATCAACTGGAACTAGAATTAAAAACAGCAAGACCAGGAGTCATTGTAGGAAGGCAGGGCAGTGGCATTGAAGAGCTAAGATCAGGAATCCAAAAAACGATTGGAGATAGGACAAGACAAGTCAGAATCAATGTTGTTGAAGTAGAGCGAGTTGATGCAGATGCGTTTTTACTTGCTGAATACATTGCACAACAACTAGAAAAAAGAGTTGCCTTTAGAAGAACTATTAGGATGGCATTGCAGAGAGCTCAAAGGGCTGGTGTTTTAGGTCTAAAAATACAAGTCGGAGGAAGACTAAATGGAGCTGAAATTGCTAGAACAGAATGGACACGAGAAGGAAGGGTCCCATTACATACCTTAAGAGCTGAAATTGATTATGCCACTCGTGAAGCTAATACAACTTATGGAGTTTTAGGAATTAAGGTTTGGGTCTTTAAAGGTGAAGTCCTTCCTAAGGAAGATCAAAATATTCCTGTGGGCGGAAACCCAAAAAGAAAAGCTAGTCGCAGACCTCAGCAATTTGAGGATCGTTCAAATGAGAATTCTTAGGAGGTGTAACAATGCTTAGTCCAAAACGTACTAAATTCCGTAAACAACATAGAGGCAGAATGAGAGGAGTTGCCTCAAAGGGTAATACAATTGCATTTGGGCAGTTTGCTCTACAAGCACAAGATTGTGGATGGGTTACTGCTCGTCAAATTGAAGCAAGTAGGCGTGCTATGACTAGATATATTAAACGTGGTGGTCAAATTTGGATAAGAATATTTCCAGATAAACCAGTTACTATGAGACCGGCTGAAACTAGAATGGGTTCTGGTAAAGGAAATCCAGAGTTTTGGGTTGCAGTTGTTAAACCCGGTAGAATATTATTCGAGATGGGCGGAGAGGATATCACAGAAGAAATTGCAAAAGAAGCTATGCGTTTAGCTCAATACAAATTACCCGTAAAAACAAAATTCATCTCTGTTGATAAGAATCTAGCAACTGCTTCTAAAGATAAGACTAATAATAAAAAACAATCTCAAGAGGAGGTTAAACAATGAAAAACTCAGAATCACTTAAAGAATTTAAGAAATTAAACTCATCTCAAATATCTGAAAAGATTGAACAATTACGGAAAGACCTTTTTGATTTGAGATTTAAGAAAGCTACCAGACAGCTCAACGAAACTCATAAATTTAAAATCATAAAGAAACAAGTTGCGCAATTACTAACTCTCAGTAAAAGCCAAAATCATTCTCAAACAACCTCTGATTAATTATTAGCTATGGCCCTTAAAGAAAGAATTGGTACTGTTGTAAGTGACAAAATGGATAAAACAGTTGTTGTCGCTGTAATCAATAGATATCCTCATCCAACTTATAAAAAAATTATTAGTAAAACTACTCGATATAAGGCACATGATCCAGAAAATACATGTGTTTTAGGTGATCGGGTTAAAATTAAAGAAACAAGACCACTTAGTGCTCATAAAAGATGGGCGATAGACGAGATCCTGAATAAAACAATCCATACTAAGGAGGATAAAAAATGATTCAACAAGAGACATATTTAACTGTTGCTGATAACAGTGGTGCTAAAAGACTCCAATGTATAAGGGTTTTAGGTTCTAATAGAAGATATGCCCATGTAGGAGATGTGATTGTGGCAACAGTGAAAGATGCACTTCCCAACATGGGAGTTAAGAAATCGGAAGTTGTAAAAGCTGTTATTGTAAGAACCAAGGCTACTTTAAGAAGAAATACTGGTAATTCAATAAGATTTGATGATAATGCTGCCGTTTTGATTAATGAAGATAAGAATCCAAAAGGAACAAGAGTTTTTGGTCCAGTGGCAAGAGAACTGCGGGACAAAAATTATACTAAGATTGTTTCTCTAGCACCGGAGGTGATTTAAATGTTGGACTCATTAAAACAAAAGAAAAATTTCCAAAGAGTAAAAATGAGAATTAAAACTGGAGATTTGGTGAAGGTTATTAACGGAAAAGACAAAGGTAAAACTGGAGAAGTTCTAAAAACAATTCCTTTGGAAAATAGAGTTGTTGTGAAAGGAATCAACCTTAGGACGAAACATGTAAAACCAACTCAGGAAGGTGAAACTGGCAGAATCTTAACTGAAGAGGCATCTTTGCATGCATCTAATGTCATGTTTTTTTCAAAGGATAAGAATCTAATAAGTAAAATAGAATACTTCATAAATAAAGAGGGAGTTAAGAAAAGAAGATTAAAAAAAACTGGTGAAGTAATTGATTAATTTTTCATCAAAAACCAGATTTAAACTTTTTCTTAATTTCTCAATTCTGACAAAGACCAGAATTAACAAAAAATTATGACTCTAAAAAATCGCTACAAAGAATCAATTAGACCAAAACTACTAAAGGATCTTGGTCTTAAAAATATTCATCAAGTACCAAAAGTTGTGAAAGTCAATGTTAACAGAGGTCTTGGTGAAGCTGCTTCAAATTCAAAAGCTCTTGAAGCTTCTTTAAATGAAATGGCAACTATTACGGGACAAAAGGCCTTAATTACTAGGGCAAAAAAAGCTATAGCGGGTTTTAAAATTCGTGAAGGTATGCCTATTGGTTGTACTGTTACTTTGAGGGGTGATAGGATGTATTCCTTTTTAGAGAGATTTATAAATCTAGCTTTGCCTAGAATTAGAGACTTTAGAGGAGTTAATCCAAAAAGTTTTGATGGGAGAGGTAATTACACTCTTGGAGTGAGAGAGCAATTGATATTTCCTGAAATCTCTTTTGATAAAGTTGATTCCATAAGAGGTATGGATATAACTATCGTCACAAGTGCAAGAACTGATCAAGAAGGTAAAGCTCTACTAATAGAGTTAGGAATGCCTTTTAGTAAGAATTAAATTAAAACCATGTCAAATCACGATCCTATTTCAGATATGCTAACTCGTATAAGAAATGCGAGCCAAAAGAAGCATACATCAACATCAATTCCAGCTTCAAAAATGTCCCTAAGTATTGCAAAGGTACTTCAAAAAGAGGGATTTATTTCTGATATTAATGAGGAAGGTGAAGGATACAAATCACAAATAATACTTGGTCTCAAATATAGTGGTAAAAATAAATTTCCAACTATTAGATCTATGCAAAGAGTTAGTAAACCTGGATTGAGAATTTATAAAAATACTAAAGGATTGCCAAAAGTTCTTGGAGGTCTTGGAGTTGCTATAATATCCACTTCAAAAGGTGTCATGAGTGATCGCGATGCCAGAAAGCAAGGCATTGGTGGCGAAGTTCTTTGCTATGTTTATTAAGGAGAATTAATCATGTCAAGAATTGGAAAAACACCAGTAATAATTCCAGAAAAAGTTTCTGTTGATTTTGATGGACTAACTGTTACTGTAAAAGGACCTAAAGGCGAATTAAAACGTTTAATGCCTGAGGGAGTTAGTTTTGATAAGAAAGACAATACTGTTGTTGTCAGCCCTACTACAACTAAAATACATTCAAGGCAAAGACATGGATTATGTAGAGCTTTGATTTCAAATATGGTTGAAGGAGTTACTCAAGGCTTCACAAAAAAATTAGAAATTGTAGGAGTTGGTTCTAGGGCCCAAGTAAAAGGTAAAAATCTAGTAGTTAGTGCAGGATATAGTCATCCTGTGGAAATGATACCCCCCGATGGTATAACATACAAAGTTGAGAGCAATACAAACGTTATCGTATCTGGAATTGATAAGGAAATTGTTGGCAATGAAGCTGCAAAAATCAGATCAATTAGACCTCCAGAGCCTTATAAAGGAAAAGGCATTAAATACCATGATGAGACAATACTTAGAAAAGCTGGTAAATCTGGCAAAAAATAATTTCATAACAAACCATGACTAAAATTTCAAGAAAACTACAAACCCAAAAACGTCATAGAAGGTTAAGAAGATTCTTAATTGGAAATGAAATTCGCCCAAGATTATCAGTTTTTCGTTCAAATAACCATATCTATGCTCAGGTCATAGACGATAGCGCTCAAAAAACTCTTTGTTCTGCTTCAACTGTGGATAAAGAGCTTAAAGAAAAATCAGAAAAACTATCTTCTAATTGTAATTCTTCCTCTATTGTGGGAGAGTTATTAGCAAAAAGAGCTCTAAAAAAAGGTATCAAGCAAGTAATTTTTGACCGTGGAGGTAATTTATATCACGGGAGAGTGAAGGCACTTGCAGATGCTGCTCGTGAAGCCGGCTTGCAATTCTAAACTTTAATTTTTTACAATGACTGACACTCCAACAAAAAAAGAAAATCAATCTAAAATTGATAAAGCTCCTGATTCTAATGTAAGTGAAAAAAAGCAAAATAATCGTAATAACGAACGAAAAAGAAGCAGGCGAGGAGATTCTAGAAATCTAGAGAGAGATTCTGATTGGCAAGAAAGAGTTGTTCAAATCAGAAGGGTATCCAAAACTGTAAAAGGTGGAAAAAAAATGAGTTTTAGAGCTATTGTTGTTGTTGGTAATGAAAAAGGACAAGTTGGAGTTGGAGTTGGTAAAGCTGGAGATGTTATTGGTGCAGTGAGAAAAGGAGTCTCAGATGGTAAAAAGAATCTTGTCAGAGTTCCTTTAACCCCCAATAATTCAATACCGACTTTATCAAAAGGGAGAGATGGTGCAGCTAATGTACTTATTAGGCCTGCCGCACCTGGTACTGGTGTAATTGCTGGGGGCTCAATTAGAACAGTGTTAGAATTAGCTGGCATAAAAAATGTTTTAGCAAAAAGATTGGGTAGCAAGACACCTCTAAATAATGCAAGAGCTGCTATGTTAGCGCTCTCTCAATTGAGAACACACAAATCTGCATCAAGAGAGAGAGGGATCTCCCTTGAACAGCTTTATTCTTGAAAATTATGACTACAACATTAAATACACTCAAATCAAATACTGGCTCTAGAAAGAAAAAATTAAGAAAGGGTAGAGGTATTGCTGCTGGACAGGGTGCTTCATGTGGTTTTGGAATGAGAGGACAAAAATCACGTTCTGGGAGACCAACACGTCCAGGTTTCGAGGGTGGTCAAATGCCCTTATATAGAAGAGTTCCCAAATTAAAGCACTTTGAAATAATTAATCAAAAAAACTTTTCAATAGTAAATATTAGTAAATTGAATGATTTTAAAGACAACGAAACAGTTAACTTAGATTCACTGGTCAAAAAGGGATTGCTTTTTAAACCAAAATTCCCTTTAAAAATACTTGGTAATGGAGAAGTTAATGTTAAGTTAATAGTTCAAGCTCATGCATTTACAAAAGTCGCTAAACAAAAAATTGAAGACGCAGGTGGATCTTGTGAACTTATAAATAATAAATAAAATAAATTTACGAATAAATTTAGTTTTACTTATCTATGTTTGTTAAAAAAAGTAGAAACCCTAGCGCTTCAGAGATAATCTCTCAATTATTTTTGAATAAGGAGTTAAGAAGCAGAGTTTTAACAACTCTAGGTCTTTTACTTTTAGTCAGAATTGGTATCTATATTCCAATGCCAGGGATTGATAGAGAGGCTTTTAAAACCTTCATTGATCAAGGAGGACAATTAATAGGATTTTTAGATATTTTTACTGGTGGTGGAATTTCAACTTTAGGAATATTTGCATTAGGGATACTCCCTTTCATTAATGCTTCAATTATTATTCAACTTTTGACAGCTTCATTACCTGTGCTGGAAGATTTACAAAAGAATGAGGGAGAAGCAGGTAGAAGAAAAATTGCTCAAATAACAAGATATGTTTCCTTGGGATGGGGGTTACTACAGAGTATTATTTTTTCCTTAATTCTTAGACAATATGCAATTGAGGGTATAAGTCAGACTACATTTGTTTTACAAACATCTATTGCGTTGGTAACTGGTTCAATGCTAGTTATGTGGTTTAGCGAAATTATTACTGAGAAAGGAATAGGGCAAGGCGCATCATTAGTCATTTTTTTGAATATTGTTGCAACTTTACCGAAAGCATTAAGTTCCACTATTGAGAAAGCTCAAACTGGTGATCGTGGGGATGTTTTAGGTATAGCAGTCTTACTTGGCGTTTTTTTATTGACAATAGTTGGGATAATTTTTGTGCAAGAAGGAGCAAGGCGTATTCCTATTGTTAGTGCAAAAAGACAAATAGGAAATACAACATTACTTCCTACAAGACAGAGTTATTTGCCTTTAAAATTAAATGCTGGAGGAGTTATGCCTATAATTTTTGCATCTGCCTTGATTTTCTTACCAATTACTATCGCAAATGTTACGGGTAATCCAATTTTAATCAAATTGGCAAGTAGTTTGAATCCTGGTTCTTCAAATCCATGGCCATATGCAATTACATTTTTTGCTTTGATTTTAGGATTTTCATATTTTTATGCATCTCTTACAATTAATCCAGTAGATGTAGCATCTAATTTGAAAAAAGGAGGAGTGGCAATTCCAGGAGTCAGACCTGGCACTAATACAGCTAATTATTTAGCAGGTATACAAAATAGGTTGACATTATTAGGAGGATTATTTTTGGGTTCAGTAGCTATTATCCCAGCAGCTGTAGAAAGAGCGACAAATGTACAAACTTTTCAAGGTTTAGGAGCAACTTCTTTGCTTATTCTTGTAGGTGTTGCAATCGATACTGCTAAGCAAATTCAAACTTATGTTATTTCTCAAAGATATGAGGGATTAGTGAATAATTAATGAAAAAACATTTACTATTTTTGGGTGCTCCAGGAGCAGGAAAAGGTACTCAGGCGGAATTACTAAGTGCAAATAATTCTTATTTGCATCTTTCTACAGGTGAATTGTTAAGAAAAGAAATCGAAACAAAAACTAATCTTGGTATACAAGTAAAAGATATTCTTAATCGAGGAGAATTAGTCAGTGATGAAATTGTTTTAGAAATTGTAAGAAAAAACTTAGATCAAGATAATAAAGGTTGGATTTTAGATGGATACCCCAGAAATTTATCTCAGGCGAACTCACTTAATGAGGTTTTAACTGAAATAAATCAACCTTTAGAAGTTGTTTTTTATCTAGATATCCCAGAAGAAGTGTTAATTAAACGTTTACTCCTAAGAGGTAGAAAAGATGATAATGAAGAGACGATAAGAACAAGATTAAATATATATAAAAAAACTACAGAACCTTTGATTGAATATTTCAAAGATCTTTCATTATTAGAATATATTGATGCTGATAGAGATTTAAAAACTATCTCTTCTGATATTAAACAAAAAATGGCTTGATTATGATGTAGAATAAAGTATTAGCGTTTTATTTGTTAAACCCCATGAAGGTCAGATCCTCAGTCAAAAAAATTAGCCCTGACGATCAGATCGTAAGGAGAAGAGGTAAAATCTATGTTATTAACAAGAAAAGACCTCGTAATAAACAGCGTCAAGGTTAACCTTGAAAACTTAATTTAATTCAAACTTTTATTTACTCAAACACGTGGCCAGGATTGCAGGAATTGACATACCTCGCGAAAAGCGAGTCGAAATTGCACTTACATACGTTTATGGAATTGGTTTAACAAGATCAAAGCTAATTCTAGCTAATACAGGTGTAAACCCAGATATTCGTGTAAAAGATCTTTCAGATTCTGATGTTCAGAAACTTAGAGGTGCTACAGAGGAATTTACTTTAGAAGGTGATTTGAGAAGGAAAGAGGGAATGGCTTTAAAGCGATTACAAGATATTGGTTGTGTTAGGGGGAGAAGGCATCGAATGAGTCTCCCAGTAAGAGGTCAAAGAACTAGAACTAATGCTAGAACAAGACGCGGTTCAAGAAAAACAGTCGCTGGAAGAAAAAAATAATTAATTAAATCTATTCACAAATGCAAGTACTAAATTAAAAATTATCATGGCAGCTCCAGTAAAAAAAACAGGTTCAAAAAAGTCAAAGCGCAATGTGCCAAATGGTGTGGTACATATTCAAAGCACTTTTAATAATACAATTGTTTCTATCACTGATACCTCTGGACATGTAATTTCTTGGTCATCTGCTGGTGCAAGTGGATTTAAAGGAGCTCGTAAAGGCACCCCATTTGCTGCGCAAACAGCTGCTGAGGCAGCTGCAAGAAGAGCACTTGATCAAGGTATGAGACAAATAGAAGTATTAGTTAGAGGGCCTGGTTCAGGTAGGGAAACCGCCATAAGAGCTTTACAAGTGGCCGGTTTAGAAATAACTCTAATAAGAGATGTAACTCCATTACCTCATAATGGATGTAGAAGACCTAAGCGGAGACGCGTTTAGATCTTAACCATTTCCCAACCCCCACCCCAACAAAAAAACTTACCACCTCATTATTTTCCGTGTTGCAATACCAGATTGACAGAATCGACCATCAAATAGCAGATGATCGCTCCCAAACAGGAACATTTTTAATTGGTCCTTTAGAAAGGGGGCAAGCTACAACTTTGGGTAATTCCTTAAGAAGAGTGCTTATGGGAGGCCTCGAAGGCAGTGCAGTGACTGCAGTTAGAATAGCAGGAATTAATCATGAATATGCAACTATTCCTGGTGTTAGAGAGGATGTTTTAGACATCCTTCTAAACTGCAAGCAACTTTCTATAAATAGTTCTAATCCAGAGGTTGAAATAGGCAGGTTAGTAGCTAGTGGCCCAATGGAGGTCAAGGCGAATGATATTCAGTTCTCATCTCAAGTTGAAGTGGTTGATGGTGAAAAACCAATAGCAACTATTCAAGAAGGTCATAACTTAGAGCTAGAAATACACGTTGAAAGAGGTGTTGGATATAGACCAGTAGATCGTAAGAATGAAGAGACAACGGCCATTGACTTACTACAAATAGATGCTGTATTTATGCCTGTCAAAAGAGTTAATTTCACTATTGATGAAACTGCTGTAGCAGAAGGAGGAACGGGTAGAGAAAGGCTGAAAATGGAAGTCGTAACAGATGGTTCAACAAGTCCTGATGATGCAATTGCAGAAGCCGCAAACCAGTTAATTGAACTCTTTCAGCCATTAGCTACTGTTACAATGGTAGAGGAAATACCGGAAGAGCCTGAACCATCTCCAGAAGCTCAAATTCCTTTAGAAGAACTAAATTTGTCCGTCAGAGCATATAATTGTTTAAAAAGAGCACAAGTCAATTCTGTTTCTGATTTGATGGGCTTTAGTTATGAAGATCTTTTAGAAATTAAAAACTTCGGCTCAAAATCTGCAGATGAAGTAATTGAAGCTCTTGAGCGAATAGGAATTTCAATTCCTCAAAGCAGAACCTCCGTTTAACAAATTTTAAGATTATGAGACACCAACTCAGAATTCCTCTATTGAGTAAACCTGCAGATCAGAGGAAAGCACTATTAAGAGGTTTGACGACTCAATTAATTAAAGAGGGCAGAGTAACAACAACAAAAGCTAGAGCAAAAGCTTTGAGGAATGAAGCTGAAAGGATGATATCTTTAGCAAAGGATGGAAGTTTATCTGCTAGAAGAAGAGCGATCGGATACATCTATGACAAGAAGTTAGTTCATTCATTATTTGAGAAAGCGAATGAAAGATATGGAGATAGAAAGGGAGGATATACTCGTATAGTTAGAACTGTTTCTAGAAAGGGTGATAACGCTCAAATGGCAATTATTGAACTTGTTTAAGATCAAAAATATAAAAGCCTAGAATCAATAATTAAACTTTTGAAAAGAGTTGCTTTAATTATCCAATATGATGGAAGTTAC
>QCLA01000014.1:0-35185 GCA_003214935.1 Prochlorococcus sp. AG-412-F02 | reverse complement strand
AATTATTTTTTCACTTCCTGTTTTTCCTTTAATACTAATAGGATCGCTCCTAATTAGATATATTCTAGAGAAAACCGAAAATACAGAATATATTTCGAATATTTTGCAAAGGGAAATTGGCATATTATCCACAGATTTATTAATTTTTACAGCTATGGCAAGTTTAGATATCGCAGTTGTTTTTGATCATTGGCTAATAATTGTAGTATTTACTATCTTTGGATTGTGTTGGAATTTGATTTGTATCGCTTATTTTGCTTTCTTTATATTCGATGATTACTGGTTTGAAAAAAGTTTAATAGAGTTTGGGAACTCTACTGGTGTAGTTGCCTCGGGATTACTTCTTTTACGTTTAGCAGATCCAAAAAATATATCTAAAACATTGCCAATTTTTACATCAAAACAGCTCTTTGCCCAGTTACTTCTTTCAGGAGGCTTTTTTACTGTTATAGCACCAATAATGATCTCTAAAATTGGATTAAGTTATTGGACAGAGATTTGTGCATTAATAACTTTTCTTATTATTTTCATAGCTTTTATTTTTAATAATGGTTTTTTGAAAAATGATTAACAAGAATTTTAAGTTAGTATTAAACTAAAATTATTTCTTTTATGTCATATTCTCCTTATGATGTTCCACCCCAAGAAAATAAGGGTAAGTGGTTTAGGAGCCATTTGCTTGGTAGGGAAATTGAACTAGGAGAATTGTATAGCTTTGGACCAAATGAATTGGATTTGCTTATGGCAGAGACTGCAGAAATAAGAAGTGATCTTGATTTTAAGGAAAAGAATATTGGTAAATTTAGGACTGCAGGATATTTCTTAGAATTAGCAAGAATAATTGAAAAGAGGAGATTTTTAGAAAACTAATTAATAGGAAAATAATTTGTTTTAGAAGAGGGTTCCCATAAGCCGTATTTATACATCAAATCTGTGAAATTTTTATGATTTTCAAAATATTCGAGCCACTTTTGCATAGTTGGCTGTAAAAACTTTATTTTTTTTTGACTTTCACAAGCAATTTTAAATTGCCTTACAAATGGCCAAATACACCAATCTGCAATTGTATGGTTATCTCCAAAAAGAAATCTAGTTTTTTTTAAAAGCTCATCACATCTGTTTATAAACTTACTGGCTTCTAAGAAATGATATTCCTTATCAATAGAATTAAATCTTGTTGAATATTTAAATCGATCCAAATGATATTTAAACTGATTATCGTTTTCATTAATTATTTCAAAAATCTTTTCCTTTTTATTGTCAGGGATATATTTATTGATAAGGTTTTTCTTCTTTGAAACTGAAAGGGCCCAAATAATTATGTCCAAACTTTCTTCTATTATTTCATTATTTTGCCTGATTAACACTGGAACAGTTTTAGTCCTTGATTTATTTAGAAAATCTAGTGGTTTCTTTTTTAAATCAATCTCTCTTAATTCTACTTTGATTTCACAAATTAATAAGGCCCATCTAACACGAATTGCATATGGACATCTGCGAAATGAATATAAAATGCCGTTTTTCATTTTGTAAAAACTTTTAATTTCCTAGATTCTTTTAGTATTATTTAAATAACAATAGATTTAATTTTACAACGAAAATGCCGGGATATGTTTACCTGATAAGAATTGGAGATCTTTATAGAATTGGTAAAACAGATAATCTTGATAGGAAGATTAAGAAATTAAACCCAGATGAACTTCTAACATCAATAATGACCAAAGAGCCAGAAACAGTTGAAGCTAGACTATTAAGAAAATATAAGTCCCAAAGAATTCCTGAAACTGGATATTTAAAACTCTCTAAAAAACAGATTGCAGAATGTAAAAAACAATTTGAATTAAAAGGTAGCATACCTCATACACTAGATGCTGAAGTATCTATTACTTTGTTGGCATCTTTTTTGTTTTTTATTGTCAGTGGCCTAATTATAAATTATTTAAATCTTGGTTTTTTAAAAACTATTTCTTATTCTTTCGTTGCAGCATCTTTCCCAATGATAATTTTATTTTTAACAGGTAGTTTTGGAGGATATTTTTCTGAAGATTTATCTCCATTTTCATTATTTACTAATCGCATAAAGGGCTTTTTTATAGCAATTGCTATGCTTTCAATAGCTTACTTAGTATTTAACCTAAACTAAACTTCATAGTTACAATTTAAAGCAATTTCAAATGGAACTGATTGTGTAGGTAACTTAAGGATAGTAGAACAAATATCAGCGATGTCTTCAGGCTGAGTCATATTCTTTTTTTCTATCGATGAGATGTTCTCAGCCATTTTAGTGTTAACCCAACTAGGACAAATTGCAGTAATCCTTATATTCTCATCCCAACCTTTATTTTTCATGGTTTGACATAAACCCATTAAAGCAAATTTTGATGCAGAATATGCAGCTAAATCACCTTTGGATCTTTTGCCACTCATAGAGACTAAGACTATAATTCGCCCTCTTTTGGATTTACACAAATGTTCCCAAGAAAGCCTACATAAATTCCATATAGCTAAAAAATTTATATTTAATGTGTTTAATATCTCTTTCTCATCCCCATCCTCAAATAAGAAAGGAACTTTCGATAATATACCTGAACAGTTTATAACCGAATCAAAGGACCCAAATTTATTTACAGTATTACTTATCCATTTTTCAGCGGAAGATTTATCTAATGCATCATATTTATTAATTATTATTTTCCCTTTGGGCCATTTATTTGGGTCAATAATGCTTCCTTTAATAGATTCTATATCCCTTACTCCTGCGCTAATTCTATTACCTTCTTTTAATTCTCTATATGCGATATTTAGCCCAATCCCTCTATTAGCGCCACTTATGAGTATTGTTCTCACTTTTTAAATTAAATATTTGGAAGAATTATCCTGAGTAACATTTTAAATTCTCTACCATGCATAATCATCAAACCTTTTTTTACACTCCATGGAGCTTTTATAAACATAATGAACATGGCAAAAACAATTTCTCTCAAGGATAGAGTGTCAGTAAGAAATCCGTACCATTGATTTTTAGGTAATTGGAAAAAACTTTCAAAAAATTCTCTTAAAAGTTTCTCATCAAATCTCATTAGTTTTTCTAAACCAAATTGATAAAGTGATTTCTTTCTTATTAATTCATTTGACCATAAAGTTTCCCAGCCTCTTCTCGCAATATCGTAAGTACTAAGTTTTTTATTTTTCATTGCTTCTGATATTGCTTTTGCTACAAGTGGAGCTCTTCTTAAGACGTTACCAATTAAATAACCAGATGCAGGATGTACCATTGAAGCGGCTCCACCATATCCAAGTATTTGTTGTTTGAAATCTGGAATGGGCATGTTCATAGGTAAAAACAAACCAAGTTCTTCATGTTGCATGCTAGTTATTGAAATATTTCGATAAGATAGCCTTTTTTCTAATCTTTCTTTTAAATTATCCATCGTTAAGGGATTTACTAAACCAAGTGATGTCTCTTCAAGAAAGTATTTACCATCTCCCATATCCATCGCATATAGGAAAGTGGGAGGCTCCTTTTTTTGCTCTTCATTTAAATGATCATTTCTATAATCCATCAATACAAATTGCCCTTTTTTGAGAGGGGGTTTACTAAAAGTTCCAACTATCCCATAACAAGTCTGGACTGATAAAGGTCCGCATGATTTTAATTTAAGAAAAACAGGGTCATATCCAGTTGCATCTACGACTAATCTTGCTGAGTAAGTCTTACCATTATTTGTGGTTACTGTGCTTTTGTACTTTTCAAAATGTATTTTATCTGCAAAGCCTTCATGCCATTTAATAAAAGACTTATTACATTCATTTAGCCAGAAATTATGAAGTTTCTTTTTATCAAATAGTCCATAATCTAAAGAATGTTCAGTAGCTTTGTTCTCAAAGTGAAGTTCTTCTAGAGCACCATGTCCAAAGAAACTGACTGTGTTTTTCCATCTATATTCAAGTAAATCCTGAAGTCCAAGTTGATCTACTTCTTTTCCCCAAATACCATAAGTATTTGGCCAAGGTTCGTTTGGACCTTTCGGAGATAGAACTTCTACTTCTAATTTTTCCTTACCCAAAGCAGATGCAATTGCCATCCCTGCAGGTCCAGCACCCAAAACAAGAACATCTGGCAACCTTCCTTTAGACATTAAATATAGAGTTTAAAGTTTGAAGAATACGAGACAAAAAAGAAAATATCTGCTACTGATTTTTTATAATTCATTCAATCTTTATAAACTAAGAATAAGTCCAATAATAAACAAAAGATTCAATTACTTGGGAATAACTTTTAAGTGTTTTAACAATAATTTATAAGATTACAAAATTAAAAAATTCTTTATTATAAAACTAAATAGTTAAATTTTTAATGTTTAAAAATAAAAATATTTTAATTACAGGAGGTAACTCTGGAATTGGTTTTCAAGCAACTATTAATTTATTGAAGAGCAAAAATAACTTATATATTCCAATTAGATCTGAATCAAGAAAGGAACAATTTTTTACAAAAGTTCAAAAATTTTTTGATAAAAATTACCTTAATAAATATATAAATATTATTGAAAATATTGACCTGTCTGATTTAGAAAGTATTAATAAAGTACAAGAATTTTTTATTAGTAAAAATATTGTTTTAGATATAATTATTTTAAATGCAGGATTGCAATATACTGGTTCTTATTATCCTAAAGTATCAAAACAAGGAATAGAACTTACTTTCGCAGTAAATCATCTTGCACACTTCTACTTAGTTAATTCTTTAATAGAATTAATGAGTAACAAAAAAGAATCTAGGATTATTATTACATCATCAGATGTACATGATCCTAGGAGTTCTGGAGGAAATGTTGGAAAGAAAGCAGGATTAAAAAACTTAGTGGGTTTTAGGGAAGAAATTACTGGCGAATTTTGCGAATTTAATGCAGATAAATCTTATAAAAATAGTAAATTATGTAATATCTTATTCGCTAAAGAACTTTCACGAAGATTACAAAAACTATCTAGTAAGATTTCTGTCATTACATGGGCTCCAGGACTCGTAATCCCAAATGATGGTTTAGGTTTCTTTCGATATAGTAAAAGGTTTAATTTCTTTGGATATATTCTTTTTTCATATCTTGCAAAAAATATTTTAGGAATTTCTGAAAGCGTTGAATATGCGGGAGAAATACTTTCTAAGATCGTCTTTGATTCAAATTTGAATGATATTAGCTATGTACATTTAAGTAATAAACTTATATCTTATAAAAAACATAAATTAATTCAAAGTAATGTTAGTAATGAAGCTAATAATACCGAATTGGCTTCAAAACTTTGGATTTTAAGTGAAGAAATTTGCCGATCATTTGGCTTTGTTACTCTCAATATTTAAGGTTTGTGTTGGGAATGCAAACTCTATATTATTGGCTGAAAATTCCTCAATTATTTTTAAATTTATAGATTGTTGAGCTTCCATTGCGTCAAGATAACTATTAGTAGGTATGTAATAGACAAGTTCGAAATTAAGACTGAAGTCGCCAAAATCTGTAAAGTGACATCTATCAAAAGATGCATCTTTGGTTTCTTCAACTATTTTTTTTATTATTTTGGGGATCATTTTCATAAGTGATGGAGAAGTTTCATAGACAACTCCTAATTTATGAACTAGCCTCCTTTTTTTCATTTGTGCATAGTTTGAAATGATTCCATTTGTTAGTGCACTGTTGCTAATTACTATTACCTCTCCATTAATACTCCTAATTCTTGAGGATCTTACGCCTACTCTCTCTACCATTCCCAAGACGCCTTCAGACTTTATAAAATCTCCTTTTTGAAAAGGTTTATCAAGTAAAATTGTTATATATTCAAAAAATTCTTGAACAGGATCTTTTAATGCTAATCCTGCCCCTATTCCTCCAGCACTTAGTAATGCCCAAATTGCCGTCATTTTAACCCCTATATTTTGTAGGTAAAATATTGAACCTATAGTCCAAGTAAATGCCTTTATTAAAGGGGTTAAAGATGAAATCATTGAAATGATTGAGGAATCATTAATCTTTGATGTCGATTCTGTTAAAGATCTAATTAATACTTTATTAATTACCTTTATTAAAATTATCAGTATTAATAACTTCTCAAGATTAAGAAGAGATGTTTCAAAATTATTTTCATCAACAAAATAATAATCTACAGAAAAATATAAAGAAAGTAAAAATCCTATTGGTTTGATTACACTTGTAATTGATTGGAAAATATAATCATCGAAATTTGTTTTTGTGCTTTTAGAAATCCTTTTAAAAAATATTTTTGCAATTCTATAAATTATGATTGATAATAAAATTCCAGTAAAAAAAATAGATAGTGCTAAAATTAAGTGCTCATTGATTAATTTCATATTAAATTAATAGCTAAAAAGTAATCTCTAATAAAAGTTTAAATTATCTTTAAAAACAAACCAGTCTTGATGTTCTTTAATTTTTTATTATATTACTAATTTCCTTAAATTCTTTTCTATTTGCGGTCTTGCATAATTCAAAAATTATTGATTCAGTAGTTGTTAATATCGCCCCCTTATTAATCATTCTCTGTAAGGCTATTTCATGATCTAATTTGTCCCTACTTCCAGTAGCATCAGCTATTAGTATCACTTCATATCCTGTCTGTAATAATTCTAAGACAGTTTGTTGAATACAAATGTGTGTTTCAATTCCACAAACAATTAAATTTGTAATTTTTTTCTTATTTAATTCTTTTATAAATTCTTGGCTATTTGCCAAACTAAATTCCATCTTTTCAATTCTTTTAAATTCATTTTTAGGTAATAGTTCTTTGATTGTAGTGCCCAACTTAATTGGGTTCTGTTCAGATAGAAAAATGTTTTCATCTAAGATTTCGTAGGCATTTAAAATCTTTTTGATATTTTTGGTTATTAAATCTTTATTAAATATTGGCCTTAGAATTTTTTCTTGAATATCTATTAGAATTAAGGCATTTTTTTTTGGTAATTGTTTATCAATAGAATATGACATGATTTCCCCCTATCTATTGGTAAAGATATATTTAAGATAATATTTTGCAGAACTTTAGTAAATATTTTTAAAGTAAAAAGTTGTTTTACTCTCATCTAGAGTTATTATTGAGAATAGCCATGAGTTGATTGTTGTCATTATCCTCTCAATACAATGTAATTTCTTCACCTCTAGGTGATGATTTACATAAAGATGGAAAGAGGTTAACGCCGCAGAGACTAAAGGTTCTTAATTTGTTTGAGAATATTGGTTCAGGGAAGCATCTAAGTGCTGAAGAGGTACATCAAAAACTAGTTAAATCAAGTACTAAAGTTTCACTTGCGACAATTTATAGAACATTAAGACTTTTAGTTCAAATGGGCTTGCTTCATGAATTAGAGCTTAGTGAGGGTGGCCATAGATACGAATTGCTTAGCAACGATACTCCTGATCATCATCACTTGATTTGTATTAGGTGTGGAAGAACAGAAGAGTTTGAAAATGATCAAGTTTTAGAGGCAGGCAAAGTTGCTGCAAAAATAAATGGTTTTAAACTTATTGAATCTTCATTGAATGTAAGAGCTATCTGCCCTAAATGCATTTAGTATATTTCAAGTTAAGGCTCCACCACAACTTGATCCAGAACCTGCAGTGCAAGCAAAACAATGTTCTTTTACAGCTATTCCGTAATTAAAATTAATTGATTTATCCATTAAATCAAAAATTGTCTTTGGCCCTTTATTTGTTCGAAAACTTATTTGCTGGTTAAAGTCACAATCATAAATTTCTCCAAGCCAATTAACGCTAATAGTTTTTTTGCACATAAGATTTTCTAAGTTATTTTTATTGAAATTATCTTTAAGTAATTTGTAATAAGAATCTAATTTTCCTTCTCTTATTAGTGATCCTTCATATCTATTTATTGGCATATTAGTTATTGTATAGAGTTTGTTAAAAACAATTTTATATTTTTCGAAAAGGATTTTTTTATAATTATTTTCCAATATTTCCTGAGGAGGAGGAAGAATTGGGTTTACAGGATTATAAACAAGATTTAATTGCAAGCCATTTTTTTTCTTTCCATAGCCTAAATCATTAAGCATTTTTATAGCATTAATACTTTTTTCAAAAACCCCATATCCTCTTTGTAACTCAACATTATTTTTCTCATAGCAAGGCAGTGATGCTGTTATTATCACGTTATTGTTTGCAAGAAATTCAGGAAGATCCTCATATCCCTCTTCAAAGAAAATTGTCAAATTACATCTATCAATAATATCAATTTCCGTTTTACTTAAACTGGTAATTAGATTTTTAAATTCAGGATGAAGTTCTGGAGCTCCTCCTGTAATATCTAAAGTCTTAATTTTGTATTTATCAACTATTTTCGGAATTAAAGCAATTATTTCATTAGACATCTTTTCCGTTCGCAAGGGACTTGAATTTACATGACAATGTTTACAAGCCTGATTGCATTTGTAACCTATATTAATTTGTAATGTGTCTATAGGTTCTTTATTTATTGAGGGAAATTTTTCTTGCATAAATTTAATTTGTATAAAATCTCATTTGATAGTTAAAAAGTCAACAATCTTTTTTAAAGTTAAATCTCTTTTTAGCAAGTTCAATAAACCAATTTATATATTCATCGGGCCCATTTTTGAAAACCATATCAAACTTTAGCTTGTCATCATCATCACTGATACCTATTAAACCTGTTTTTTTTGTTGAGGGTCTTTCAACTTCACCTGAACTACTATCTACAAAAATTATTTTATTATTAATACCAAATTCTTTACCTAGTCTTTGTATAAATTCTAGGAAAGATCTGTCACTTCCTCCTCTTGAATAATTATTCTCTCCCACATTTTTTTGTGATGTTACTGTGTCTCCAACTCCTATAATCAATGGCATATCTTCTAAGTTAATACTTCTTCTGCATAAATCTATTTTTTCTTCAATAGGTTGTGGAGAGTTTCTAAAATTAAAATGTCTCCCAAGAGGGGCTTTACCAGTTTTATCCTTAATAAATTTATTTAACAGAAATAAAACACCATTGTCTTTCTCAGCACCTTTAATAAGTAATTGTATATCTGTTGATCCAATATCATTCTTGGAGGAAAGCTTTAAAATTTCATTATCATTTTTTTTTCCTAGATTCGGCGAAATATGCAGGAAAAATGAGTTTTTTAGACCCTCAGATTCAGCTTTGTAAATAATTTCATTCATCATTTTTTCAAAACTTGTTTGTATAAGCTTTCTTTTCTCAAAATCTGTTTTTACTAAATCAAAAAGACTATTGAAATTAATAGTTGGGGAGAATCTTGTTTCACATATTGATTTTGCCGCATGAAAATTAATATCTTCTTGGTAAAGATTAGGGAAAATATTCTTAACAATTAAATTAAATTTTGGTCTTATTAGCCCAGGTACTTTGGATAAAAAATCCAGTTCTTTTTGTGATACACCCTCAAAACTCACATCTCCATTATTGTCTTGATATTCAACACCACAGGCTGCTAAACCTCTTAAATAGAGTTTTTTCTTTTTTGGTTCAATATTGCTTCGCAAACTTCTCTCTATTATTCTATTTACCCCTCTAGGGCCTTCATGTTCTCCGCAAGTTAATACGAAAAATTCTTCTGCTAATTCTTTTGCTGCATATATATATTTTGATTTTAATACTCTAGTCATTGGATCTTTGACTAAAGGTATACAAACCCCATCAATATCTTGAATAAATAAAATATTTCTATAATAAATTATTTGTTTTTGATTTTCTAAATTATTTCTTTTGTATTGCATGTTTATACTTATTGAATCTTTTAAAATTAATAATAATACTTGAATTTAAATAAAAAAAATTCAATATTTATAATAAACGATTTGCTATGCTAAAAAATTGGTTTAATGTAGAAAAATGTTGGTATGGATAAGAAATTAAAAATTTTATGGAGAAAGATCAAAAATGAATAATAGTTTTATCAATGACTTAAATGATCAAAAATATTTTTATTCATTGATTGAAAATCTAGCGAATTGCAAAGTTGGATTTTATAGTGTTGGTCTATATCCAGCATCTTTAGCCTATAACTGTGCTATGCATGGAAAATCAAATAATATTCTTTTAGCTCCAAGGGAAGGTAGAGATTTGTTAGGTGCTTTCTCTAAAGATGTTCTTTCAAATATGGAAAATGAGATTATTGAAAGAATTGATAGGATGGGACATTATGTTTTTGAGGGTAGAAGAAAGTATTATGATCTTTCAGAACTTCTATTGAAATGTGAAATAGTTATCCTTTCTTCCAACAGTAATCACATACAAGATGATGTAAAACATGCTTTAGAACTAAGAAAAACTTTGAAAAGAGAAAATGTCGTTCTTGGCTGCCTTGTAGGATCTTTTTGTATTGAAAGTAAAAATAAAAGTCCTTTTATTCTTTGCAATAAATATCCAAAATTAGCTTTTTTTACGGGATTCCATCGACACGGAGCCTTGAGAAATCCTAATGATAGTTTTACTGCAAATTTCTGTCATCCTGATTCTTTAACAGCTCTAATTGGTGCACGCATTCTAAATCAACTTTCACCGAAAATACAAGTTTCTCCAGGTGTACATAATATTGAATGTCAATATATAAAATCGATAAAAAATATCTCATCTATATTTGCAGGTTTTGTAAATAACTTTCATTCTGATAAGCCAGGAATGCTTCCAACTATTAATACTGTTTTATTAGCTCAATGTTTAGATCAGGCCGCTTCAGTTTCCTCGAAAGTTAGAAAAGAGAATAAAGTACAGAGTAAATATCTTTCTCTAAAAGAGCTTGGTTATGGAGAAGAACGAATTATTGCCAAGGAAAATTTTGAAGAAAAGCTTTGTGAAGAAGGAGATTATACCTTCTCTCAACTTAATGCTGTGAAAGCTGATGTATTAGGTAGTATGTCCCTACCAAAGGAAGGGCAACCAACAAGAAATTTTCAGGCTGGACAAGTTTTATCAGATATGCTCTTTGAACTTAAAAGATGCCCAAATGATATAAAGGAATTCGTAAATTGGTGCAATAGATACTCCTTGAGTCAAGGCGGACTTGAGGGGCTGAAATCATTAAAATTTTGGCCAGAAATTTATAAAGAATTTGGTATTAAAAATAATAATTGCTCAATGATTAATTTAATTTATTTATGCTTTAATGCTACTCCTAACGAAAAAAAAGAAATTTATAAGGTGTTAATTAGTTCAGAAGAAATAACTAATTTTTGCCAAGAATCTGTTAAATCTAGATCATCTTTAGAACTTAATGAAAAACTAAAAGGTAGTGATATTTTTAATAATAAGGAAATGCTTTACAATAAATTGCTTTGTATAAAAAAGCACAAAGAATTACAAAAAAAAGAATTTACTAATAAAAATTCTGAAAAAATTCCAAATTACATGAATGCACTAAAAATAATAAATAAATATTTCATTAATTAATTAATTAATTAATTAATTAATTTTTTTAATTCAGATGAGAGGTTTATTTATTTACTAATCTTGATTTCAGAGTTAGAATTATTTAGATAAAAAAAGGTTTTTTTTGAAAAAGGAATTATCACATCGTTCTCATGAACTTAAAGCTCTTGGTTGGAATCAAGAAGATTTATCTAGGTACGAAGATTTATGGGATTACAGCCAAAGATGGGGATTGATAAATTTAGAAAGAGAAGACCGACAGTTTTTAAAGAAAGCAGAAAAGTTACTCCCTAAGATTCAAAATAAAAAAATATCTGTTAGAAAAACTATTGAAGAAAAAGCATATTATTTGTGGTTGAATTTTTATCTTGATGAAATTAATATTTTCAGTAAATCTAATCTTCCTAAAAGCAAATGTGGAGTTTGGACACTTTTAATTGAGGAAGAAATGAAACTTCTGCAGGAATTAAAACCAGTAATGGGTCTCCCAGATACTCTAAAGGCAAAGAATTTATTTGAAAATAGAAAAGAACTACTAAATAAAGCTTTTAGCGAATATGAAGCTGAAAATAATAAAAAGGTTTTCAATTTTGATGAGATTCTCAAAATATCAGAAAACAATTTAGGTAAGAATTGGAAATCAATTGCTGAAAAAGATCCTGAGGCAAATAAAACTTTTCCAATAATTGATAAAAAACACATTGAGAATTTCAGATCTGAAATAAAAAAAGAACTGAATCTTTTTATGAAAGAAAACTATCCCTCATTAAAAGAGGATTTATAAATATTTGTCTTTTTTTAGTTTTTTTTTTTTAGTTTTTTAAGTTAAATAGATATTAGGATTATTTAAAAATTTTGAGCAACCAAAAGTTCGAGACTCTTCAGTTACATGCAGGCCAGGAGCCTGATCCCACTACCAATTCTAGGGCAGTACCCATTTATCAAACTAGTTCTTATGTGTTTGATAATGCAGAGCATGGTGCAAATCTCTTTGGATTAAAAGAATTTGGAAATATTTATACCAGACTTATGAATCCAACCACGGATGTCTTCGAAAAGAGGATGGCAGCTTTGGAGGGAGGTATGGCAGCACTAGCAACCTCCTCTGGACAAGCCGCTCAATTTTTAGCAGTTGTAAACTGTATGAAAGCAGGTGATAATTTTGTCTCTACATCCTTTCTATATGGTGGAACTTACAATCAATTTAAAGTGCAATTTCCTAGATTAGGAATAGAAGTTAAATTTGCGGATGGAGATAGTGTTGATAGTTTTAGGAATAAAATTGATGATAAAACGAAAGCAATATATGTAGAATCAATGGGGAATCCTCGTTTCAATATTCCAGATTTTGAGGGTCTTTCTAACTTGGCAAAGGAAAATGGCATTCCTTTGATAGTGGATAATACTCTTGGTGCGGGAGGTGCTTTAATCAGGCCTATTGATTTTGGGGCCGATGTTGTTGTCGAAAGTGCAACCAAATGGATTGGTGGACATGGAACAAGTATTGGAGGAGTTATTGTTGATGCAGGAACTTTTGATTGGGGGAATGGTAAATTCCCATTAATGAGTGAGCCTAGCGCTGCTTATCATGGGCTCATTCATTGGGATGCTTTTGGTTTCGGAAGTGATATCTGCAAATCTTTGGGAGTTCCTGAAAATAGAAATGTTGCTTTTGCCTTAAGAGCTAGACTTGAATGCCTTAGAGACTGGGGTCCAGCACAAAGTCCTTTTAATTCTTTCTTATTATTACAGGGTCTAGAAACTCTTAGTTTAAGGATAGAAAGACAAACTTCTAATGCTCTTGAATTGGCAAAGTGGTTAAATTCTAATTCTCAAGTAAGTAGTGTTAATTATCCTGGCTTAGAATCTGATCCTTATTACTCAAGTGCAAAAAAATATACTACTGGAAGAGGAATGGGTTGTATGCTTATGTTCTCTTTAAATGGAGGTTATGATAATGCAGTGAAATTTATTGATTCATTAAAATTAGCAAGTCACCTTGCTAATGTGGGAGACTCTAAAACTTTAGTAATTCATCCAGCTTCAACCACTCACCAGCAATTATCAGAAGAAGAACAATTATCTGCAGGAGTTACTCCTACGATGGTCAGAGTTTCTGTAGGGATTGAGCATATTGATGATATAAAAGCAGATTTCGAACAAGCACTTTTACAAATTACATAAGAAAGGAGATTTATTGGCTTTAATAATTCCTAGCAATTATCACAAGATAAGTGATGTAGAGAAAAATCATATATCCTGGATAGAACCTGAATTGGCAAAAAGACAGGATATACGTCCTCTTCGTATTGGCATTTTGAATATCATGCCTCTAGGAAAGCAATATGAATTTAATTTATTACACCCACTTGGATTATCTCCACTTCAAATAGAACCTGTTTGGATAAAGCTTAAAACGCATTCTTATAAAACATGGGATCTAAATCATTTAAATAATCTTTATATAACCTGGGAAGAGGCAAATAATCCCGAGCCATTAGATGGAATCATTATTACTGGTGCCCCTATTGAGCATTTAGCTTTTGAAGAAGTTAAGTACTGGGATGAATTTGTGGAAATTGTAAATGAAGCTAGGAATTCTTGTGCGAGCACTCTTGGATTATGTTGGGCTGGTTTTGCGCTGGCTTATTTGGCAGGGGTTGATAAGAAAGTTTTTGATAGGAAATTATTTGGGGTATTCCCTTTAAAAAGTCTTGTTCCTGGACATCCTTTGATGGGTACACAAGATGATGAATTTTTTTGTCCTCAAAGTAGATTTGCAGGATTATCAGATTTGGAGATGGAGAAGGCCCAAAAAGAAGGAAAATTGAATTTGTTGGCTTATGGAGAAAACGTCGGATATACAATATTTGAATCTAAAGATCAAAAGCAACTTATGCATTTAGGTCATCCTGAATATACGGTGCATAGAATTACTAGTGAAATTGAAAGAGACAAAGAAAAGGGAGATGTTCCTCCTCCTGAAAATTTTGATCTAAATAGTTCAAAAACCGCTTGGAGATCTCATAGAAATTTGCTTTTTCAGCAATGGCTTTGGTTTTGTTATCAACAAGTTAGTCTTAATTAACTTTTTTTAATGAGCGCTTTCCATACCTCCTAGTCTTTCAAATAAGTTAAGACTTTCTTTATTTAATCCTACAATTTCAACTTTAGAACCGCCATTCTGGAATTTTCTAATAATTTGATCAAGAGCAACAACACCACTTTGATCCCAAATATGAGCTAAAGACATATCAATTACAATATTTTCTGGATGTTCATGAATATCAAATCCTTGTGAAAAATAAATTTTACTTACAAAAAATAATTGTCCTTTTACTTTGTAAGTTGTCAAATTATTTTCTTTTGCTCTTGAGACAGTTATAACTTTAGCGACTTTTCTGCTGAAAAGAATTGCAGCTAATGCAACTCCTGCAATAACTCCAAGTGCAAGATTGTGAGGTTTTGTAAGCATAGTAACTGCAAAAGTCATAAGCATGACTGCAGTATCGCTTTTAGGTATCTTTCTAATATTTTTTAATCCATTTATATCTGCCGTACTTATTGCGATCGTTATCATTATTGCTACTAAAGCAGCCATTGGGATGGAACCTATCCAATCCTTCAAGAGGATTATCATAATTAGGAGAGATATACCTGAGGAGAGGGTTGATAATCTTGATTTACCGCCATTTTCAGTATTCATTACAGATTGACCAACTAAGGCACATCCTGCCATTCCACCAAATAAAGATGCCACAATATTCGCAATTCCCTGCCCTCTTGCTTCTTTATTTTTATTAGAACTTGTATCTGTTACATCGTCTAGGATATCTTGAGTTAAAAAGGTTTCCATTAAACCCACAAGAGATATTGCTAGTGAGGTTGGTAAAATTATCCCTAAAGTTTCCAGGTTAAAAGGTACTTTTCCATTTTCTAATGATCCAAAAGGCAAGGAAATGCTTGGTAATCCTTCAGGTAATTTACCTAAATCGCTAACAGTTGGTACATCTAAATTAAACAATATACTTATTAATGTAATTACTACTATTGCAATAAGTTGAGAAGGAACTATTTTTGTTATTTTGGGAAGCCCATAAATAATTAATAATCCTAGAATTACAAGAATCCAAACTATTGGTATTTGAGAGTTAACTGGATATTGACTTAAACTTTGTTCAACTAATCCTTTTGATTCTTTAATACCTATTCCTAATTGAGGGAGTTGTGCCTGAAATATTAAAAGCGCTAGTGCGTTTACAAATCCACTTAATACTCCAGCTGGAACAAAGCGCATTTGGTATGCAAGTCTTAAATAACCCCAAAGGATTTGAAAAACTCCGGTTAATATTCCAGCGGCTATAAGATATGGAACGCCTAAACCAGGAGCTTTTGCTTCTCCATAAGCAACAAGTCCAGTCATCAATAAAGCTGTTGAACCTGTAGCTGATGTAATCATCCCTCTTCTACCTCCAACAATTGCAATTGTTATAGATAAGCAAAATGCACCAAAAAGTCCAACTTTAGGATCAACTCCAGCTATACCTGAAAAAGCAATCGCTTCTGGGATCATTGCAAAAGCTACAACTAATCCAGAGAGAATATTAGACTTAGGATCATCTAACCAATTTTTAGATAAATATTTTGAGAAATTTGACATTGAAATTTTCTTTATAATTATGAAGTTACCCTATAGAGGTGGCAAAATGCTTTGTGGATCACAAATGTTCTTTAAAGTTTTTAATTCTTCGATTCTATTCCCAAAGGCCAATTGGAGTTCTTCTGTATGAGAATTTAAATGATTATGCAACTGAGCTAAGTGAATATTTGGATAAAACCTTTTTAGCTTGCTCCATGATTTATACATCCAATCCATTACGACTTCTTTTTCTTTAAGGTCATTTTTTTTCCATGATGCATATATCCAAGGTTTCCAAGTACTTTTTCTATGAACAAAAAAGCTTGCTCCATGATTTAATTGTTTAGTTTTAAAACCTAGTTGTTGAGAAGCAACATAACAAGAATTATTAGGCTTATCATCCATTATTTCATTGAGATATTTCATGAAAATTGGAACATCATTTTTTAAATCTTCTCCTAGAAGACTTATTACCTCAGAATGGTTATTTGAATTTAACTCAAATAATTCTAATTCTTTTGCAAAAAAATTGATTTCGTTAAGGTTCCCATAAAATTTTTGTTCGAGAGTAGAAAATTTTTTTAAAGTTAATAAATTTTCTTTTATTCCTTCTTTCTCTAAATCATCTTTGAATTCAGCAACAATATATATGTATATTTTTTTAGCATATATCCATTGTAGACTAATATTTTCTGGAAATCCTTCTGATAGTTTAATTATTTCTGAAAGTTCATTTGAATTTATAAATCCTTCAATAATTTGAATAGGATAAGATTGGATAGTTCTAAGCCCTATTTCCGTAATTATTGAGAAAAAGGGTGCGGCTCCTTTAATTGCTTCCCAAATTAATTGCTTATCCCGACTTATTTGATTTTTCTTTAAAGAGATAAATTTGCCATTACCCAAGAAACCTTTTATTGATTCAATATTGTCAATTGCTAGTCCATAGGATCTACTTAGGGGACTTACTCCTCCAGTAAGTATATAACCTGCGCCCGGAAGTTTTGAAAGTCCTATAGGAAAACTTCGATTATGTTTTTCTAAATAATTCATTAGATCCCCCATAATCACCCCACCTCCAATTGTTACTATATTTGTTTCTCTTTCCAGGTGAATTTGGTTGTAATTTTTTCTAAGATCAAGAGTTATTAATCCATTTTTGGCACAGCTAGATGTTGTCCCTCCACTACAAATGCAAAGATGTTCAAACTCTTTTGATAATTCACTATCATCATTTAAAAAGAAATCTTCAACGTTATAAATTAATTTCTTATACAGAGAATCTTTTGAGTTAATATTTGGGACTTCAAGCAAGTTGTGATTGTTTTTCACTACTAAATATCGTTGTTTACTATTATGTTATAAGTTATATATTTATTTTGGATAGCTTGGAATCAAAGTTGAATAATCAAGTTGGCATCCTTATCTGCGGACATGGTAGTAGAAATAAATTAGCTATTAAAGAATTTCAAGAATTAACTAAACTCATACAACAAAGATATCCAAATATAATTGTTGAATATGGTTTTTTGGAATTTGCCAAGCCTTCACTTACTGATGCCTTAGACAATTTAAGAGATCATTCTATAAAAAAAGTAATTGCTATACCAGCTATGCTTTTTGCCGCTGGCCATGTAAAAAATGATATACCTAGCTTGCTTATTAGTTATGCAAGTAAAACAGATATGGAAATAATTTATGGAAGAGAGCTGGGGATTAATAATTTAATGATCAGTGCAGCTTGTGAGAGAGTGAAAGATGTATTTAAAGATAATAATTCTCTTAAACCAGAAGAATCATTATTAGTTGTTGTTGGAAGAGGTTCTTCAGACCCTGATGCAAATTCCAACGTTTCAAAGATTACGAGAATGATAGTAGAGGGAATTGGTTTAGGGTGGGGGGAAACAGTTTTTTCCGGGGTAACATTTCCTCTCGTTGAACCAGGTTTAAAAAATGTTGTGAGACTTGGTTATAAAAATATAATTATTTTCCCTTATTTTCTTTTCTCAGGAGTGCTTGTTACAAGAATCAAAAGACAGACTGATTTAGTTGCTATTAATAATCCACAAATTTCATTTATTCATGCCAAATATCTGTCATCACAATCTTATGTTGTTGATACTTTTGTCGAAAGGATTCAAGAGATTTTGACCAACGAGGATAAAAATTTTATGAATTGCTCCTTGTGTAAATATAGATCAAATTTATTCGGCTTTGAAAAAGAAGTTGGATTGGTTCAAGAAAGTCATCATGATCATGTAGAGGGTTTGGGTGTTAGTTGTGATTTATGTGATTCTGAATGTAATGGTGATTGTGAAATACAAAGTCAAGCCCTTTATAACCAAGGTGAATCAAATTCAGTAGAAAAGAATTCTCTAGAGGATGAAGATAAAGAAGGTCATAATCATGAACATATTCATGATCACCATCATCACCATAGTATCTATCCAAATTCTAAACATCCTCTGGGCCCTGTTACACTTCGCATGCTTAGTGATGATCAAATCTTAAGAAATTCAGTTGAAAATAACTGAATCAACTGTCTCTTTCTTGCGCGAGTCTTAATAGACTTGGTATATATTAGTATTGCTAATGTAATTACAAGGATTTATTTAGGGCAGGATTTTCCACAATTTATTAGTAGTTTTCCACGTCCAAATCCACATCGAATTAGAACTGCCAGTATCTTTCAAGAAAAACAGTAGTTAAACATAATTGTTGACTTTTTTATTAACTTTTATCAATTTATATATTTAAAAAATAAATTTCCTTGAATTCAATCTATAGCTTGAGTCTCATTTGATAATCCAAAAAATCTTTAGATTAAAATTTTTTGACTTTTAATGAAAAAAAGATAATTATTGATGGGTATGAGAAATTTATTTTTATGAACAAAATAAACCAATCTGAGTTGACAGATATGAAATTAGATTCATGCTCTTCAAACAAGATCTCTCTTGAAACGGAGCTTTCTGAAATTCTTTATAAATCCATGAAGGATTTCGTATTAAGTAATCCTACTTGGGATCAATATAAGCTTATAAATTCAGCACTAGCTACTTTTCTTGTTCAAAATGGATGTAATGACAACTCTGTATCAGAGATTTACTTAAATCAATTATTTACACCTTCTAAGTCTTTTTAATATTTAAACAGGCTCTTCTACTTAAGGCCATCATTGTAAGTGTAGGGCTATGCCATGACGAAGTTGGCCAACATGCCCCATCTAATACAAGTACATTTTTGCATCCCCATAGTCTATTGAATTTATCAACCACACTATCTTCTGCACTATTTCCCATTGGAGCTCCCCCTACTTCATGGATGTAATATCCAGGAGGAGGAGGACTATCTGAAAGCGCAATTAAATTTTCTGTAAATACATTTCCAAATGGCAAATTAATAAGTTCATCAATATTTTTTATTTCTCCATCTGCAGCTTCTACTGACTTTTGAATAGTATTCACCATATGTTTAGCCATGCTTAATTCATTTTCACTCCATTCGAATTCAATCTGAGGGATTGGGATACCCCATTCATCAGTTTCTTTCGAGAGAGAAACTGAGTTTTCTTTCCTCGGGAGGACTTCTCCATGGGCTATAAGAAATCCAATAGATGAATTTGAGTCTTTTTGCAAAAAATCAGGTATTCCTAACCTATCAATTGCACCCCAGATCCCATATCCTCTCAGAAAATTGATATTGTCAATTTTTGGTAAATTTGTTCCAAATGGAATGAAGAAACTTCCTGCACCAGATAGGGCAGGAGAAATATCTGATTGAGGGTCTAATTTTTTTGTTTTTGGAACTGAGAAAAATCTACACACAGAGATATGATCCATTAGAAATTTACCTAATTTCCCTGAATGATCTTTAAAACCTTTGGAGTTTGAATTATATTCTGAGTTCAGAAGTATTCTTAATGTAGAGATTGTTGATGAGCAAAGAAGAATTAAATCGCAATTTAATATTTTCTTATGGCCATTCTCAAGGTTGATAATTG
Organism: Prochlorococcus sp. AG-412-F02; assembly: GCA_003214935.1. GTDB lineage: Bacteria > Cyanobacteriota > Cyanobacteriia > PCC-6307 > Cyanobiaceae > Prochlorococcus_A. The sequence goes on along the minus strand of QCLA01000014.1, from coordinate 15,113 downwards.
TTAATTTTGAAGCGAGTTCTGTAGTTTTGTTGATCTCAAAAGACTCTACTTTGTGATTAAAAAGTATTTGAACATTGCCGGTATCTAAAGCTTGCTTGAGCGTACTTCCTATACTTGAAGATCTAGGCCAAACTTTTTCTTTTACAGAGGAATTTCTATCAAATCCTCGAGATTGAATAAATGGATAATTTAATTTCGATTTAACTTGATTTCCAAAAATTTGTTCACTTTTGGTCAAAGGAATCTCACCAATATATTTACCATTTGGTACTTCCTTAACATCATCTTCTTGTCCATAAATTCCACAAAACTGCTCAATAAAATCATAATGGGGAGATAATTCATCGTATGAAATAGGCCAGTTTGGTCCAAACCCATCTTTTTTTGCTGGATGAAAATCATCAGGAGAAAATCTTAGTGTAATACCTCCCCAAGTTAATGATCTCCCACCATATTGATTGCCTTGCGTCCAAAGAAAGGGCTTTGTTGTAGGACAGTTGTAAGGGTGCTTTAATTCATTTATATATAAATTAGGATTGTTTTTCCAATAACCAGGATGTTGACTTTGTTTCGCATGTTTTTTTGATAATAATCCTGATAATCTGTTAAAGGTAGCCTTTGGCTCATCATTAATAGCTTCTTTTCTTTTTATTTGTGGACCTGCTTCTATTACTAAAACTTTTTTTCCTAGTTCGGCCAATGTAAGTACGGCTATTCCTCCAGTAGCTCCAGAACCAACAACTATTGCATCATAAGGATTTATATCCAAAATCTAGTTCGTGATTTGTAATGTCAATAAATATAGCATTCAGCAAATAATTAATTTCATGATTTAAGCTTAAGAAGTTAGAATTTTATTGAATAATTTTCCAATATAAATGAGATTTATAATTCTAACTTTTTTAATAATTGTTCTAACCTTTCCTTATAGAGTATCTGCCGCCTTAGATTATGGTAAGCAATCCTTATTAGGAGCAGACTTTTCTGGATCTGATTTAAAAGGTGCAACTTTTTATTTAACTGATCTACAGGATGCAAATTTATCGGATTGTGACCTCCAAAATGCGACTTTATACGGAGCGAAATTGAAAGATACTAATTTAAGTAACTCTAATTTAAGGGAGGTAACTCTTGATTCAGCTGTTTTAGATGGAACAGATTTATCAAATACTAATTTAGAGGATTCTTTTGCTTACAGTACTCAGTTCGAAAATGTAAAAATACAAGGAGCAGATTTTACAAATGTCTACTTGTCAAAGGATATTGTAAGAAATTTTTGTAAAGATGCCTCTGGAATAAATCCTTTTACAAATAGAGAAACTAGAGAAACTCTAGGTTGCGATTATATGTAAATTTATGCACATGAAAGTTCTTTTTTAATGCTTCTTTGCTTATAAAGTGAACGCCCAATAGGCCAACCCAAAATAGATAAACGTCTAATTATAGTATTTGAGTATTTAAAATTTAAGTTGTCTGAAAATTTTACGCCTAATTCATTGAGAGTATTTATTAATAAGTTAAGCTCTTTCTTATTACCAATTTTTTTATCCAAAATAATAAAATCTTTTCTAGGCAGTTTATTCTCTAAAACTTTGTTGTTTTTAGCAAAACCTACTTTAAGTAAATTAAATTTATCAGAATAAAGAGTATAAATTATTCCACTTTTGAATCTATCTGTATCCGTGCCCAAATAAAATGGAGATGATATTAATTTCCGATATTCTTTTTTTATTCGTTTGGAATTCATATTATGTGGCTTCATGCTGAGAAATTTCATATTTCTCTAATAAATTATTGACTTCTGCTAATGCAATCCTTTTTTGACATGCAGAGTCATATCTATTTATTGCTATTGAAGGTATTGACCCTTTGCTTTTCATTTCTCTTAGTCCAGTTTCTAAACATTGAAATGCAACACTAGATAGATCTCGTCCCTCTGCAGCAGCCCAAACCTTCAAGAGGTAATTAAGATTTGCTGGTACTGATATCTGAACTTTGTTCGAATTTGAAGTGTTTAAAGCAATATCATCAAGACTTATTTCTTTGGAGGAAATCGTTTCTTTAACTTTTTTCTTGAAAACTTTAACTTGACCTATAGCGTCTTCGTTATCTTTTAATTTCCTTTCTATTTCAAATAAGTCTTCTTCAGAATTAATTAAAGCTTCTAATGCCCACTTTGCGTCATCTTCCGAAATGGCTGTTTTATTAAGCCATTCATCTCTTATTTTTGACCAATTACTAGACATAAATATAATCTTATAATCTTAGGATAATTGATTCTATATAGATTGTCTACAAATTCTATATAGAATGAATTTAGATTTTATAATTGTTGAATTTTAAGGTTGAGTGTTTAAAACTAATTCTTTATGCTTTAATTAAAGAGACACCACCAAAAATAAGGATTAATATTCCTTTAAAAACAATTTATTTCAAGAATTGGACATATTAAAAACTTTGACCTTAATTTTTTGTATTCCTTTGTTATAAAGCTAGAGGGAACTTTCAGTCTCTGGGTTTTTTCTAGGAGGGATTTCTAAATTCTTTGCTTCTCAAGAATTCTATTGTTTTAATCTCTTTCAATTAGTTCAATTTTATAGCCATCAGGATCTTCAACAAATGCTAAAAGTGTTAAGCTATTCTTCATTGTTTTAGGCTTTGTTGTTACTTTACAGCCATTATCCTCAAGATTTTGGCAAGTGCGATGAATATCTTTTACACCAATAGCAATATGCCCATACTTATCCCCAAGATCATAGTCCTCCGACTTCTTGCTCCAGTTATGAGTTAATTCAATTACTGTATTATCTTTCTCTGGTCCATAACCAACAAATGCAAGAGTAAATTTTCCATGAGGATAATCTTTTCTTCTTATTAAACTCATTCCTAATCTATTTACATAAAAATCAATTGATTTATCTAAATCTCCAACCCTCAACATTGTGTGAAGAATACGCATTTTAAATCATGAACCTATTTAAATTATCTAATATTTATTGATAATCTGCCAAAAGGTGTATCAAAAATGGTATTTAAAAAATTAGTGTTTAGGAATTTAAGTTAAAGTAAATATTATAATTTTCCATAATTTAATGGATCCTATAGTTCAGCGACTTTCGGCGGTAATTTTGTACACATTGCCATTAAAGGCATCAATACCTTTTGGAGTTTATTTGTTTTATAAATATCCTTTTCTTAAATTATTAGCATATTTAACTTATCCTGCTGAAATGATTGAGAAGTCTTTACCTCTTGGGGGGAGCTTTATATTATTTTTAATTTTGTATCTAGGATTAGTAAGAAATCCACAAGTTCCTTATTTTATTAGATATAACGCATGCCAAGCTTTACTCATTAATATCTCTTTGATAATAATTTCTTATCTCTTTCAAATCTTACCTTTAGATCAACTTGGATCGATCCTATTTATATTAGGATCGATTGTATTTTTATTTATACTTTGTATTTTTATATATTCTATTACTCAATGTATTTATGGAGTTGAGCCTGAAATTCCTTTTATTAGTAGATCTGTAAGGATGCAAATTTAAAATTCTTTAGGCTGTTTACTTCTTTTAGCATTCATTTAAAATAGATTCCCATTTTTTTTGACTTGCTTTTATTGCTTCCATTGGAGGTTTAGTCCCGCTTATTTCGAATGCTTTAATTAATGATTTGTTAGCTACTAATCCAAGTTTCCCAGCTTCTCTCTGCCTTGAACATGTTTTTTCCCTAGAACCCTCCTTGAGATTAGTTTCTAGCTCTTTAAGAATCTTACTAGCTTCATTCGATTTAGAGTAAAAATCATTTATGTAAAAATCAAGGGTTGTATCAGCTAATATTGCAGTTGGCATGAAGATGATTAATAAATTAAAGAAAAATATAAAAATGAATAACTTCACAATAATTTTTAGATAAATTCTTTCTGAAATTCTAATACTAAATAAAAGCTAAAAAAAATATAGTTCCTGAAATTACTATTAAAATATTCCCATTTCAAACTTCATTTTTTAATTAAAAAAATAATACAAACCTTTTATAAAAATAATCTATAAATATCTAAAAGAATAGTCTTATAAGGTGCTTATTTAATCTTCAGCATCTTCAAATTCTCTTAGCAAACGAAAAGTTTTGGAAATAAAAGGGAATATCCATACCAACAAACCGACCACTGTTATTAAAGCGATAAGAAACCCCAAAATTGCTAAGAATCCGCCTGTTACATCTCCTTCATAGAAGCGATCAAGCCCAATTGGGGCACCAACACCTAAAAGGAATAGTCTTGTTAAGGTTTGTTTTTCTTTTTTTCTTAACATGATTTTTAAAAAGAGTTTTTATCCCTCCAATTTTATATCGATTGTCAACCTAAATATTATTAAATGGGTTAGCCGAAAGTTTGCCACTTTTATTACTTTAGCTAAGGAAAAATTTCCGAAAACTAGCGAAATAAGTCCAAAATAATATGCAATAAAAAAACTCCCTGAGGAGAAGCTTTTAAAAAAGTCAGTTGTAGAGAACGGAGGGGGTGTCAGTAGTATCAGGTTAGAGTGACCAGTACTGAACTAATCTGAAGAAGTTTCCTGAACCAATATTATAAAAAACACAAACAAAACACAAACACAAAACACAAGTAAAAATAAAAAAAATAAATTGGGTAAAAATTTTTTTTATAATCTCTAAAAACCTTTTAAAAGTAATTCCTATTTAAGTTGCTAGATTTAGTGAGTATCCTTTAATCATTATGAAGTTAAGTGATAGCGAAAAAAGAGATCTTATAAACTGTATTGAGAAGGACATTCCTCTTCCTGAAAAATATCGATTTTTACTTTTTGAGACATCAAATCAGGTGGAGTTGAAATGGAATGGAAAGTCATCAGAAATTACTAATATTGTTTTACCTTTTCAGGTGATAGAGCAAGTAGATGAACCGAGAGATGAAAACTTTCAATATTTTCAAAGTGAGTTAATTGATTCTCAATCAGGGAGACAATTAAAAGGTTGGACAAATAAATTGATTTGGGGCGATAACAAATATATTCTTTCTTCTATAAAAAATGGACCTATGAGAGAGGAAATTGAAAAACAAGGAGGAATTAAGTTGATATATATAGATCCACCTTTCGATGTAGGTGCTGATTTTTCCATGAATATAGATATTGGAGAGAACTCTTTCGAAAAACAACCAAATGTTATTGAACAGATTGCGTATAGAGATACTTGGGGTTTAGGAGCGGATTCCTTCCTATCAATGATTTATGAGAGATTAATCCTTATGAAAGATTTATTAGCGGAGGATGGCAGCATATTTGTTCATTGTGATTGGAGATTAAATTCATCATTAAGGTTAATTCTTGATGAAATTTTTAACAAAAACTACATTAATGAAATTTCAGTTTGTTATACAGGTCCCACTAATCAAAAAAGAAACTTTCCAAGGAAACATGATACTCTTCTTTACTATTCAAAGACTGATAAGTATATTTTCAATCTTGAGAAGACAAGAGTTGAATACAAAAAATCAAATTTGTCCACGGGTCGAACATCCCTCGCAGGAAGGGCATCGGATGAAAAACTTTTAAATTTTGATAAACGCGGAAAACAATTAGAGGATTATTGGACAGATATAAGAACTGGTAGTCATATTCCAAAACAAATCAGAGAAGCAGCAGAAGGTTATCCAACTTTGAAAGATACCAAGTTATTAGAAAGAATTATTGAAGTATCCACAAATAAGAATGACCTAATTGCAGATTTTTTTGTTGGTTCAGGCACATCAGCAGTAGTTGCTGAAAAACTTGGAAGAAAGTGGATCTCATCCGATATTGGTAAATTTTCAATACATACTTGTAGAAAAAGAATGATAAATATTCAGAGACAATTAAAAAATGAAAACAAAAATTGGAGAGCGTTCGAAATCTTGAACTTAGGAAAATATCAAAGGCAACATTTTATTTATGATGGAAAAAATCCAACAGATAAGAATAAAAAAGTAGAAATAGACAAAAGAGAAAAAGATTTTGAAGAATTGATTTTGCAAGCATATAAAGGAGTATCTATTTCAGGATTTGGGACTATTCATGGAAAAAAAGGATCAAACTTTATTTCAATTGGACCAATAAATCAACCCCTTTCAAGAAATCATGTAGAAGAGGTTATTTCAGAATGTTTGAGAAATAATATTATTGCAGTTGATATCCTTGGATTTGAATATGAAATGGGTCTTTTCCCCACTATTCAGGAAGAGGCGAAAGTTAAAGGACTTAGATTAACTTATAAACAAATCCCAATGGATATTTTTGATAAAAGAGCGGTAGAAAATAATGAAGTATATTTTCATGATGTTGCCTTTATTGATTTTAAAGTACATAAGAATGGAAATAAATTAAGTGTAGAATTAATAGATTTTGCAGTTTTTTATTCTCAGGAATGTTTCGATAAGGACTCACAACTTCAAAGAGGCAGATCAAAAGTCGTCGTTGAGAATGGAGAAATTATTAAAAGGTCAAAAGATATGCAAGATAATATTTCCGAAAAATTAATCACTAAATCATGGACTGATTGGATAGATTATTGGTCAGTTGATTTTAATTATGAGTCTAAAAAAGAAATAATTAAAACTTCTTTAGATGGAGAAATAAAGGAAATTTGGACAGGTAATTATGTTTTTGAGAACGAGTGGCAATGTTTCAGAACATCAAATAAGGGAGATAAATTAGAACTTAAGTCTGTTGGAAAAGTGATTGATAAAAAATCAACTAAAGTTGCAGTGAAAGTTATTGATATCTTTGGAAATGACACAATGAAACTACTTGAGGTTAACCTTTAATGCCAATCCCTAAGGGTTTATCAAAGTCTCCATTCGAAATCAACCATCCTAATGATCGTTGGAAACCAGACTTGGATCCAGTTAAAGATAATTTTCAAAATTACTACGCACCTTTTGTTCAAAATATTAGAAAACATTTATATGAATGGAGACAATTTGGTTACCCAGATATTTCAGATACAGCTAGAGAATTACTAAATTTTTGGTTTTGCGAGGACCATGTTTCGCAATTTAAATATTATTTTGGGCAAAGAGAATCTGTCGAATCTGTTATTTTTCTTTTTGAAAAAATGCAGATAAGAAACCCAAATGAGTTATTAAAATTTGATTCTTGGGGAATATCAGGTGATTTTTTAAAAGATAATTGGTTGAGGTTAGTTCTTAAGCAAGCAACTGGTACAGGCAAAACCAAGGTTTTAATGCTTCTTATTGCTTGGTCGTATTTTCATAAAAAATATGAAGATAATTCTTTATTGTCTAAAAATTTTTTGTTGATATGTCCCAATACTATTGTTTTAGATCGTCTAAAGAAAGATGTTGTTGGTCTAGAGGTTTTTAATCAGGATCCGATAATTCCTAATAATGGATATAAAGATAAAGATTGGTATTTTTGTCCTACAATTCATATCCAAGACGAAATATCCTCAATCTCTGATCAAGGAAATATTTTTTTAACAAATATTCAGAGATTTGCAAATAGAAATACAGAAAATAATGAAGATGAATTAGCAAATTATTTTTTAGGTTCTAAACCAGTAACTAAAACTCTTGAAAATAAAATTAAAGTAAAAGAGATTGTTAATAATCTTGATGATTTAATTGTTCTTAATGATGAAGCACATCATATTCATGAAGAAAATGCCTGGAAAAAGGCAATCGAAGATATTAATAATGCATTTTTACAAAAGAGAAAAAAATTAAATTTACAGATAGATGTTACTGCGACCCCGAAACATAAAAAAGGTGAAATTTTTGTTCAAACTATATCTGATTACCCACTTGTAGAGGCAATTTATCAGACAGTTGTTAAAAAACCAGTAATACCAGATTTACCAAGCAGAGAGAAATTAAAGGAGTATCCGTCATCTATATTTTCTGAAAAATATAGGGACTATTTAAACCTTGGTTATGAAACATGGTTAAAGCAATTTAAAAAACATGAGAAATTGGGTAGAAAAGCGTTAATGTTCATAATGGTTGATGATACAAAAAATTGTGATGATGTAGCAGAATATTTGCGCTCTACTTTCCCAATACTTAAAAATGGGACTTTTGTTATTCATACTAAAGATAATACAAAGGACTCAACAGGAGAAATTTCTGAAAATACTGCGAAAGGTAGAGAAGAACTTGAACGATTAAGAACATTGGTTAATACGGTAGATGATATAAATAGTCCAATTAAAGTAATAGTTTCAGTACTAATGTTAAAGGAAGGATGGGATGTCAAGAATGTTACAACTATTGTAGGTTTAAGAGCATATGCTTCTCATATTTTGCCTGAACAAACCTTAGGAAGAGGTTTAAGGAAAATGTATCTTGATAAAGATATTGATGAGGAATTGGATGTTATAGGTACTGATAACTTTATTGAATACGTTAAAGGCATTTCAGAGGAAGGAGTTGAATTAGAAGAAAGAGCAGTAGGGGGTAATAATCCTGAAGCAGGACCTATTCTCATTGAAGTTGATTCTGATAATCCAAATAAAAACTTAGCAGAATTAGAAATTGAATTTCCTGAACTACCCAAAAGACATGGAAGAGATTATCTCTCTTTGGATCTTCTGAATCCAGAAACTTTTTTATTCAAACCTATAAAATTAAAAACTTACTCAAAAGAAGAGCAAGAAAAAAAGATTACTTTTAGGGAAACTATCGAAAATAAAGAAGTCAAAATAATTTATTTTGATAATTTGAGTCATATCAACTCAACTTCAATAATTCGTTTCTTTACTTCAACAATTTTGCGAGACCTTAGAATTGCAAATTTAGGATTAGATCATTTTGTTTATGAAAAATTGAAAGATTTTTTATCAAATTATATATTTGGGAAATTTGTAAATATAAACGAAATAAATATTTTAAGAAATTTATCAGAACCAGATGTAACGCAAAAAATTCTAGGTATCTTCAAAAAAGAGATAAATAAACTTACACTTAAAGATCTTGATTTTAAAGATTTATGTAAAAAGAAATTCATTTCAGATTCTCAACCTTATTTATCGTCTCGAAAGAAAATTTTTTATCATCCAAAAAAGTCAGTATTTAATTTAATATCTGGGGATAGTAAATTTGAAATTGAATTTTGTGAGTATTTAGATAGTTTTGATGATGTAATATCTTTTTATAAAAATGATATTCAATTAAAACAATCTATTGAATATGTAAAGCATGATGGCACTATTGGATCTTACTTCCCAGATTTTTTTATAAAATTAGATAATGGCGATAGGTGGGTGGTTGAAACAAAAGGTGCTGAAAGTATTAATGACCCTAGGAAAATTGAGCGATTAAAAATTTGGTGTGAGGATGCCACTAGATTGCATGGAATAAGTTGGAAATGCCTTTACATTAGGCAGGAAATATGGAACGGATTGAGACCGAAACCAATAAATTTCATTGAACTATCACAATATTTCATTTGTGAATTTTAATATTGCCAATCCACAAACACCTAAGTAAAAAAGACAAACAAAACACAAACACCAAATTCAAAAAATTTAAGTTTATTGGCTTTCTTTCATTATCTTATTTTTATGGATACTTTCTCATACCAGTCTTTCTCGGATACTCTGACTAGATCTGTTATTTCCTTATTCTTAATTGGAACGGAGGGGGTGGGATTCGAACCCACGGTGCCCTTGCAGACACGCTAGTTTTCAAGACTAGAGCCTTAAACCACTCGACCACCCCTCCAAGGGTGAGATTAAATTGTCCTCGTAAACTATTATACATCAACCCAGTTCCCCTAGTAGAACTCAGTTATTACAGCCTTTATGAGTATTAGGAAAAATAAATATGTAATCTCATCTATTGTTACTAATTCGTGATTGGTCGTTGACTTTGAACTCAAAAGTGGGGAACATATGGGGAACATTTTTAATTTAAATGTCCTCCGAAAATGTCCTTAAATTAAATAAACTCTTAGATGCTAGTGGCTATAAAGCCAGTATCAGAACTAAAAGGGAAGCTGTATATATTAGAGGTACTTTTTTAGATCGTGATGGTACTAGAAAAAGAAAAGAAATAGCCTTAAATGCAAAAATATATGATTTCGCTACTTGTAGAGATAGGGTTAATAATTTCTATATTGAATATGAAAAAGATAAATGTTTACCAAAAGAATTTAGTTGGAATAAAAAAACAGTAATTAAAGAAGTTAAAAGAAATACTGTAGAAAAAGGTATAGAACAATTTATAAAAGATTTTTGGGAACGAAAAGGAGTTACAGAAGAATCTGAACAGACTACAGAATCTAAACGGACTCTTAAAAGCTATGAAGTACAACTAAACAAATTAGATGAATATAAAAACTCATTACTCACTCCTGATTTATTAGCTCAAGTAATACTTGATAAAAGTAAAGCAAATTCAAAACCAAGAAATGATATGTGCAAAATTTTTAAAAGACTAGGCAAATTATATTTTGTTGAAAATGATTTAAAAGAGATAGATAAAATTAAAGGTCAATGGAAACCTAATCAAAGGCAAAGACTAAATGAAGATGAAGCGATAGAACTGATAGATAAACTTAGAGAAAATAAAAATTATGGTTGGTTAACTGCCGCTGTATTTATATATGGTTGTAGACCTATGGAAGCCTTTACTTTAAATATTCAAAAAGGTGGAAGTGCTATTGCTGTTAATTGTCCAAAAGCCAAAGCAAAACATATTAAATATCCAGTAGCGTTAGGTATTGAAAAAGATAACTTTAATCCTGATCCATTATTAGATAGATGGGATATGTATAACGTAGAAAGAATTTATAGTTGGAGTTTAGAAAAAAATGATTACGACTCTGAAGTATGTAGAGGCAAAGTAGAAGCCTGGACAAAATGGTTAAGAAAGAATGGTGTTATTAATTTTGGTTTAGTTGACCTTAGACATTACTGGGGAATTAGATCAATTTATGCAGAGATGGATATTAGGGCTTCAATTAAATCCTTGGGTCATAGTCAGCAAGTGCATTCCACTACATACACCTCAACATATGATTTGATCGATGCTATAAAACAACAGAAAAAATTATCGAAATAGTTAACTATGTTCTGCAATTATTCAGAAGCTGCAAGATGTCTGGGCTTCAAATCTAGAAATTCACTTTATCAATTAGAACGAAAAGGGGTCTTAAAACCCTATTTATCGACAATAAATGGTCAAAAATGCCTCTATATGAAGGAAATTAGAGGTAAAACATTAGCTCAACATATTAGAAACAACTTGACTTCTAATAATTGGGTAGAGGTTAACGATTATGACCTTAAGTTGTATGTAAAACTCACTAATACCCTTTAATTTGTCTTGTTTACAAGTGTCAGGCTGTCATAAGTGTCATATTGATTATTGCCCCACGCTAGAGAATTATCGACACCTTCGGATGACCCACATTTAATTGCCTAGAAAGAACCTATAACTCTTTTTTATTCATTTTTAGAAGTAAAAATTTCTCCAATTTTATCTCAAATTTTTAATCCTTTTTCTATGAGTGGTCACCCATAGCCTCCATAGGAAATAACCTCTCCATCAGGCTTATAAATAGTTACTTTGAAGGTGCCGAATCCTAGATCCCATCCAAATAAAAAAACACCAAGTCTTTGTGCGAGATCTTCATTAAAAGCACCAAAATCCGTTTTATGAAAATTATTATTTTTCTCAAAATAAGAATACTTATCTTCATCTAAAGTAAAATCAACTAAAATATTTCCCTGCTGTAGTTCTTCTGTTTCTTTATAATCCAAACCCATTTCATCTAATAATTCTCTAGTACCATCATCATCAGATATTTCAACTAGAAAACGATAGACTTCTCCCTTTATTTGACTTTGTAGAAGGTCAGTTGAATTGATATTAGTGAAGAAGGATTCCATTGTGGTATCTCTCCAGTCATCACTATCCTTAGCTTCAATCAAATTTCTACATTCCTTACTTCCTTCTTCGTATTCGATTGTTTTAGAAATTTTATTATCATTTTCCAAGTATCCATTCATCTCACAAGCAGGCATATCATAAAACCAACTTACTTTTACATTGGGAAATTCTTTTATTATCACATTATAAATTTGATCTGGAGGAGAATATGGAGTCAGAAAAACAACTGTAAATTCATTTGGAAGATTTAGATGTTCAAACTTAAGGTCACAACAATACTTAACACCCCAATTTTGCTTTCGCCACTGAGACCAGCGATCATCCCTTGTCCCATCTGGAAATTCTAGAATTTTGAATCTACTTTTCAAGCTATTTGGGATCTCCCATTTGGAACCTGCTAATGGATCACCCAAAAATGCAGATGGATAAGTTAAGGAGCTAGCAGGCAAAGGTAGTTCTCCTTTATCATTAGGAATTTTTTCCCAATTTGGTTCTGGGATTAATATGCCAAAGGCTCTTCTATTGTCTTCTTCATTTAATTCTACTGAAAAAATAGAATGTAATTTATCTATTTCTTCTTTGTTATCTGAGAGAAAAGTAACCTTGTTTTCGCAATAATCCATCATTTATTTACCAACAACGCAATGAAATCTTCTTAATTTACTATTCACTCCTTGAGTTTTACTCTCTTCCCACCTTCTACCCTCTTTTTCACAGGCTTTTATGCTAGCCATTTCTATTTTTTCTAATCCTCCTGCTCCTGTTCCTCCTACTCCATAAGTTAATATCAACCAATAACTTTCAGCATTAACAGCATTAGGTAAAGCGAGGGCTGCTAGTAGTGGGAGTAGTAAGCGTTTCATTTAAAACTTTGCGTATTTTTCGCAGACCTTAGATTTAGTAATTTCAAACGCCAGAGAGCTGTTTTTATTTGGTACACCAATACCACTTGCAAATAATATTTCTTCCTTATCAGTTGTAGATAAATTTGGATTTATGCAATGAATGTTTTCATAATCTTTTGCTATTTTATTTTTATTTAAGTCTGTAAAAATAGGCCTAAATTTAATCTTTAATACGCTTGTTGGTTTATCTATCCAAGCTTTTGCATACTCTAGTTTTGATTTTTCATTCGCTTCATCATCTATCCAGTGACTACAAGCTGAATCGGACAAAACTGATCTGCAACTATCAAAATTATCTCTAGTTCTATTGATCCAGTATTCTATAAAAGTTGCTCTGTCATCCCATGAATAAGCTGAAACACTTACTGCTGATTCTTTGACAATATATTTTTCTCCAAGATCTGTTTTAGTTGTAATATCATTTGAGCAACCAGCTAATACAAGCCCAAATAAAGGTATTAATAATTTACGCATTAAAAAAGAGGGTTTTATCCCTCTATGTTAGATCGACTGTCAATCACCAACTATGAGTAGACTTTTGCAACCATTGGACCAGCTTCTTCATCAGTAAATACTGGTGTTGTTTCCCAATTTAGGAATTCACCCCATTCAGCTGCATGTTGATATATTGCTTTTGGATCATCAGTCTTTAAAACTATCCAACCCTCTAAAGAACCAGGTGCATGATATCTTCCAATCATCTCAACTCCAGGATAATCTCCCCCACCACCAAGAAATTTTTCTGCACCTTTTTGATGATATCCAGTCTTAAATGACCAATGCTGAACATAAAGCATTTTTTTAATTTTTATTGGCTTTATATTACTAGCAAGAAAAATAATTCTTGAAAATAAATATTGTTAATTACCTCTTTTTTAGATCGACTGTCAATCATGAAAACCAACTTTAGAAACAATATTTCCTGAAACAGGATCAGTAACTCCAAGTTCAGGAGACAACTCTTCCATAAATCCTCTAACCTCATCAAGGTGAGCAATCATAGCTGGTCTTTGAGCTGCAATAGCTTCTGCACTTTTCCAAATCCCAACAAAACAGTAATCATAATCCCCAGTTTTAGCGATATATCTTTGAGTCATTCCCTCAAAACTTGTTTTATCTATTATTTCGAAATACTTATCTACACAATCAGACTTTAATTTAAATCGAACAACATTCATGAAATTTTGAGCAGTCATAAAAAAAGAGGGTTTTACCCCTCTATGTTAGATCGACTGTCAATCGATAAAAGTTTATTGAATAAGAAATGCTAAGGTTATTGCAAGTAAGAAAATCAAATGAAACTTTTCTCGGCTCTTTTATTTATCCCAATAATTACATTTATAGGAGAAGGAGTTAAAGCAGATTTATGGATTGATGGATACCAAAGAAAAGATGGCACTTCTGTAAGAGGTCATTGGAGAACCGAACCTAATGATAGTATTTACGACAACTACTCATATCCCGGTAATTTTAATCCTAATAATGGAAGTTCTGGTAATAAATCCTTGCCTTCATGTAGGCACGGTATCGTCATAGCAGGTATATGCAGATAAATAAGGATTGCTTTGTTTGACACTTCTTTTATTTACCTTACCCAACCATCTTTAGTACATTTTCCATATCCATAATCCATAGTTGAAAATCGAATATATGTAGGTTTAGGGTTAGCCTTATTTACTGCCTGTATATGTTCTTCTGAACACCAATATAAAGATCCCGCTTTCATTATTCCTTTTTTAATTATTTTTGCGGGAACATCAGTTTTTATAAAACAAGCTCCATCAATTCGCATATCACATCCGTCTTTAGAGGCACTTACAGCAGAGTTGGTAAATTCGTAGAAAAAACCATCGTCACCTATTGTTCCTGAGTAAGAAGAAGGAGGTCTTGTATGAACGTAATAGATAGGATCTTCTTTAAACAAAGAACAACTTGTTAGTAACAGAATTGGTATTAGAAGTAAGCGTTTCATAATTTTTCAAAATCTTCTCTTCTTAAAATTTGAACACCTTGCTTTTCTGCTTTAGCAATTTTAGATTCACCTGCAGTATCCCCAATAATTAAATAAACCAATCTTGATGTAACACTACCTTTAGGTTCAAAACCTTTTTCTATAGCTAATGATTCAAGTAACTCTCTTTCCGTTCGATTAAATCCAGAAAAACAAACTTCAGGTTTCCTTTTAGCTTCTCTTTCAGCCCTCATTATTGCTTCAGCTTCATAAACTTTATCCCATGCTTCAGCATCTGATAGCGGTATTATCTCTTCATCAGACAAAAGAGTTTTTGATTTTA
>QCLA01000013.1:0-37730 GCA_003214935.1 Prochlorococcus sp. AG-412-F02 | reverse complement strand
AAAATAAATAAAAAATATGCTGAAATAATGCATCAAGCAGATAATGCTGTTGGAAGAAAAGAAGTCGTTAGATTATTGAAAGAGGCTGCACAAATAAAGTCAAATTTTGATGAGAAGTTTGCAGCTTAAATAAATAAAATAATGATATTTCAAAAGTAATGTAGTATATATATAATTTTAAATTAAGTTTTTTGATGGCTAAAGGTTATTGGCTAGTTACTACAACCGTTACTAATCCAGCTTTTTCTAAATATGTCGAAGAATTTCAACCTTGGGTTGAGTCATTAGGTGCTTTAGTATTCGCAAAGGACATGGACAGTCAAACGGTCGAAGGAAAGGGTGGAACATTAGCAGTGATAATTCAGTTCCCATCAAAGAAAGATGCTGTTGATGCTTACAAAAGCTCAGAATATCAAGAGCTAAGCAAGTTGCGGTGGGCTAACTCAAAGGATACAAATATTACTATCATGGAAGGAAGTTTAACTAACTAAAAATATTATTTTTTTAATTTTAATATAGTAAGCTTTTTATAAAAATGGATCTAAAATAAGTGATAATTAGCTAATTTTTTTATGTCTCGCACTGTTACTTCTGTGTTTACTTTTAAAATTCAGAGTACCTTCGATGAATGGTCAGCAATATTTGATAGTCCAGAAGCTGATAAAAGACATTCTGAATTTGAAATTAAGCCGCTTTTCAGAGGGGTAAGCAAGGACGATCCTCAAAAAGTTATTGTTATTCATCAAGCTCCAGAAGGTAATGTTCAAAAATTTGTTGAAGCAAACGGAGAATGGATGGCAACTCATAGAGTTGACCTATCAACAATGGAAGAATCCTCTTGGAATACTACACTAAATAAGGACAATTGTTCTAATTAACAAATAAACGCTTACTACTTACTCCACTATTGTAATCAAGTACTTATTTATACTTTTAACTAATTTTAATCCTGTCCTAGAAAACCGTTCTTGTTTGAGAATGAAAACAATAAAAAAGAGAATCTAGGAAACTATATACTTTTAATTCGATTATATATAGACAGGATTTTAACCAGATTCCTAGTGCTAATAAAGCACTTAGCGGGTTTCTAAGAAATCCTTAAGACTCTAGTTATAGATTGGATGAATTATAGTATCTCAATAAGTTTGAGACTGCATATTGATTTGTATTAATTTGTATGTTCACCTTAAAGCCTCCTCAAAAGATCTATTTCCCCTTCACTTAAATATATCGCTGAAAGGATAGCATTTTTTTGTCAGTGTTCTAAACTTAATTTAAAAAATCCTCTTGTTTAATGAGAAAATTATTACTCTTACCTTTGTTTTTCGGTTTAGTCTCTCCAGCTATTGCTCATAATGAAGCTAATGGAGGCTGCGGTAATCATTGTGTTGCTGAATTAGGTTCAAGTTTTAAGACTCGATTTAATTCTAATCCGACTAATAAACCCAAAAAAATTATCATCGAGGAGATAAGTCAACCTTCATCAATAGATAATCAACCTTCATCAATTGACAATCAACTAGATGATCTTAATTCTAATGTAGAGATCGCTGATGAAACAAATAACTATATGGCTATTTATATCGTACTTGCGATATTAGTCATAATAATTCCTTTAGTTACATGGAGGTACTTTACTAAATAAATATAAGTTTGTATTTCAACGAGAATTGATTGCGATAGTAGGTTAGCCTCACTCAATCTAAAAAAATATTATTGGATTTATTAAAATCTTAAGAATTTCACTAATATTATTCATAGTTATTTTTTATTTAGTTTGATTATTGTCACTACTTTGGCATTATTCAATCAAACAATTAGTATTCTCATATCTATATATTAAGTACAATTATAAGTCGATCTAAAATATCATTGCTAAAACCCTCTTTTTTTATGGAAAATAAATTTTACCAATGGTGGAAGAATCATAGAAGAGTAATAACTTTTGGTTTGTTTCTATCCATTTTTGCTTTTTATCTTAGAATCCCTTTTGAAAAGGAAGCAAAAGTAAAAGATACCTGTGCGAAACTAAATTCAAGCTATCAAATCACAGGTGATGAAGCGATGAAGAACCTTAATTTAAAGGAAATAAAAAATTATTCTAATCGCGAGTTGGCTAACTATTACTGTGAGAGATATTTAGGTATTAAATAACTAAAGATTAAACTCTTAATATTCGCCTCACAATATATAAGGACGATTGACAGTTGATCTAAAATATAGAAATAGATACTCTAATTTTTATGAATAAAGCATTTTTTGCTGAAAATTTAATTACACTTCTTCTTTAATTAATATGATAATTAAAAACTTGGGTTTATATATAAGTATTTTGTTTATCTTTTTGGGAGTACTTATTTATGGAGATGATTACTCCTCTTGGGAAAGAGAGAGAAAAAATAAAAAAATTGCTGAAGATGGATTACAAAGATTAGCAGATAATTATGGATTGAAAATAAAAAATCCAATAGAAGATTTTAATCAGTGTAGTTATTGGTATGCATACTATGAAGCAGGAATTAATCTTGGATTTTCTGATGTGAAGTTAAAAAATAAAGATAAATTTATGGTTCAATGTATTCCTGTAATTCAAGAATTATTAAATAAATGCCAGGCGGAAGAAACAAAACTAGAGGGTAAAGGAGATTCTTCTCTTGTGCTTAAAAGAAGATGTCGCGCTGACGCATTAGATCCATTAATAATAGATAAATGAAACGCTTACTATTTAAAAAACTATATTAAATAAAATTAAACTCGATTTAATAAAATTAATGAAAATTTGATTACAAACTACATAGCTTTCTCTTTTATAAAAGCGGTTAAGAATGCTACAGAGACAAAAATAGTGCAATATTTAAATCCTGTGATCACTTCCTAAAGATTGTTTTTTAGTCTGTCAGTTTTTAGGCTATTTCAGATGTGTTGTTATTCATCTCTTCAAGTTTATTGATTATTTCATCTAACCATTCTGTATTGTTTTGTTCTTGTCTTTTATGGTTCTGGCTGTTTTGAGTACTCATGAAATAAAACCATTTATAAATTTTGCTTAATTTATCTAGATAATTTATTTTTATCAATGAGCAAAAATGCGGTAAATCTTAGAAAAAATATTGAAAAGTTTTTGGAATTGATTGCAATTTCCTAGAATTAGAAATTCTATGAATAATATATATTTAGTTTAAAAATTTATTATTATTATTATTAAAACCTAAAAAAGCTAAATTTTTTTAATTTGTTCTGTATCATAATCAGAAATTCCAAATTGCATAAATTCCATTTGAGAATCAGTTAAAGTACTTAATAGGAAGAAAATATCGATAAAAAAGATCAAATTACCTTCAACTCTCTTCACTTTATTTAAATGTGACTGTAATCAATAAAAATATAGTTTGTACATATCTTTTCTTTGAATTAGTTTTTAAGATTCCAGTCAACAGGATTCTTAACGTCTAAATATTATGACTTATTAACAATTTACTTACATTAATGGGTGGAAGAAATGAAAGTTTTTTGGAAAATCTATCTAAATTTATAGGAATAAACCTTCTTCTTTAAAGAACTTCCTTCCCTTCTTCTTAATCTTCTTTAACTTCACTTTCTATTTCATTTTGTGGGTTCTCTTGTTCTTCTATTAATGATTCTTGATTAACGATACTTTTTTTATCTTCTTGAGGTTTTATTTCCTCTTTTTTAAGTTCAGCCACTTTGATCTTTGATTGTTCATCTTTAACTTCGACTACTTTCAAATCTGATGATTTAGAGGCAAACTTACCTTTAATAAAATTGAATATGAAAATTAGAATAGGAACATGAGCTAAGCCACCTATTATTACTTTAGTTTGTGAATAAGCCATTTATTTAGTTAAAAATATCTGCAATATTTAAGCATGAATTTAATTTGTTGATGCCTTTTATTAAGCAGTTTTTTTTTTTTTTTTTTTTTTTTAAATTTATATCCATTTAAAATTGGTAGGATAAAACTAGTTTTTATATCCATTTAAAATTGGTAGGATAAAACTAGTTTTATGCAAAATTCAATAATCAAAGCATTTTTATTTTTAATTGCTTTAAGCACGTCTATTATTGCGGTTGAACTTATACCAGTAAATATGGTTAATAAAGGAAAGTTGTTATGTGCAGAATATAACTCTGAAACTCGTAATAAAGAACAAGAGGAAAGAAAACTTCGATTATTTGTGGGGAAAAGTAAAGATATACGAGCTTATTGCAATAACCTTTAAATGAAACTCTTAACTACCTTATTATTGGCTTCCTAACAGCACGCAAAGAGTGCCAACAATTAATTACTGCAGGATGGCAAGTTATAGGTCCTAATGGTAAGTAGGTATTAAAACTCTTGATTTTTATTATCAGAGATACTAAATAAATAGCATGTCAAAGGAGGTTATTCAATGACCCACTTAGGATTAGAGTTACTTATATTGACTGTTTCACTTATTTATTTTGGTGTTTTTATGACACAAAATTTTTATGAACAAGGTAAAAGAGCTCATCTACGCAAAAACATTTTTTGTAGTAAATCACTAAATAATCCCTATTGCCTTGCAAAGTAGTTTTGGATTAAAAATTCAAAAACATGGAGGTTAATTATGACTTGCGGAAATCCTATTAAACATAAGCTCAAAAATGCTTTTGATTTTTTTATTGAAGCGATTTCATTTGAAAGAAAATTAAGTGATGACCAAATGGAATGTATGCAGTTTGTAATTTGTGATTATACTCTAAAAAAATAGAAGAAGTACCTTTTTTCATTCCTAACTAGATTGGTCAAGGCACAAGTATTTAGATAGTTCCTAAAGTTAACCCCCTAGAGCTGCCCTCTCTAAATATTAGAATTAGTTCAATATTAATGAACCATTACTATTCCTGATCGGTGTTACATGTTCCTAACCAGCGACCTAGTGCCTTCAGTTAAATAGGTTTATTAAATGATAGTTATTTTTGACATTTGATCTAGGATAGGGCGATAAAACCTTCTTTTTTTATGTCCTCTTCAATGAAAGATTTCCTGGATAAATTTTTTGATTTATGTCGAGAATACCAAGAAGAAATTCCACCTCAAAAGATGGCAGAAATTTTAAGAGATTACGCTGATAGATTAGATGGTTGAAGAATTCATAAGATATTGGAGCATATTGAAAGATTAGTAAGAGAGCTAGTGCTGCTTAATCACCAAAACGATAATGCTTTCGAACTGCTTGATGAACATCCCATCTACAGTTCATACCTTCTGGAAATATAACTAGGTCACCTTCTCTAAACTTTACAGGTTGTCCTCCCTCAGGAGTTACCGTTACTTCTCCCTCAATCAATAAGCAAGTCTCTTTATTGTCATAAGTCCAGTCAAAAGAAGTTGTGTCACAAGTCCATATCGGCCAGTTTTTAATTCCTAATTCCTCAACAGTACTCTCTGGACAAGGTGAAGTAACTAATATTGACATGAATTTTTAATAGAAATCTATGAAGTTATATATAGCATAAGTATAAAAAATATTTACTCTATATATAAGGATTATTTTTATCTAATTTATGGCAAGACCAAAAAAGAATCAGTTGAGTTCAACTTTTAGAATGGGAGAGTTTACAACCTCTAAACTTATACAGAATTTAGGTGTTAATAGAGAGCAGTTCCAATTTATTGGTTCTTTTAGAAGTATTCATGGTAGAGATTAAGTCGCAGGGGTGGAGCAATGATTTGCTTACTAATGATTTAATGGAGAAATTCACCCTCATTAATAAGGATAAAAGTAGAATTAAAGTTTTCGAACCTTTTGAGGAGGTATCTAAGCCAAGTCCAACTATTGATGCAATGATGATTTCTTATGGTTGTGTTTATAAGAGGAATAGCAAACCAGTTATGAAAGGAAGCAGAGTTGAAACTATTGAAGCTGCTAGAAAGGAATATAAGGAATTATTAGAAGATGGTTGGAAGAAAACGTCTATATTCAATAGCTATTATTAAGAACCTTTTTGGTATGTTTAAACATTCTAACTACTTTCTCCTTTAAGATTTCAGATAATAAAAAAGAGGGAATTTTTTATTAGTCAAATGTTTTTGAAGATTTTTCGAGTAATCCATTTAATTCTAATAGTTCTTCTTTGGTAAATTCACGATATTTTCCTGTTGGTACGTCTAACTCAATATTCATAATTCTTACACGCTTTAATGATTGTACTCTGTAACCTAAGGCCTCACACATTCGCCTAATCTGCCGGTTAAGTCCTTGAGTGAGTATGATTTTAAACTTTTTTGGACCTAATTGTTTTACGAAACAATTCTTAGTAATGGTGTCTAATATTTCAACTCCATTACGCATGCTTTGAATAAAGTCTCTATTAATAGGACGATTAACGCTTACGATGTATTCCTTTTCATGATTATTTCTTGCTCTGAGTATTTTATTTACGATATCTCCATCATTAGTTAAAAAAATTAACCCCTCACTTGGCTTATCCAATCTTCCAATAGGAAAAATTCGTGTAGGATATTTTATGAAATCTATAATATTATCTGGTTCTACGCTTCTATGAGTTGTGCAAACAATTCCAAAAGGTTTATTAAAGGCTAAGTATATTTTTTTTTGTTTAGTTGATTTTTCTATTCTTTGCCCTTCAACTTCTACTAGATCACATTCTTCTACCTTGGTACCAATTTCTGGAATTTTTCCATTAATGGTTACTTTCCCTTCTTCAATTAGTCTATCTGCTTCTCTTCTAGAACAGTAACCTACTTCACTTAAATATTTATTTATTCTGGTAGCCATTTTGTCAAAGTTATCTTTTTTTAAATTGAATTTAGTTGTTTCAACAAAAGTAAATAACCTAGAACACTAGATCATTGCTTTTATAATAACTTTGATTAACAGTAAGGATCAAATTAAATTATATTATAAGACCATCTTTTGTCAGGAAAGCAGCTATAGGATTTAACTTGATATAGGGAATGGATTTATTGTTACTCAAGCAATTAAACTTGCCGGCTAATTATGTGTTGAATTTAATTATTTATAAAACTAACCCTATAAACAATATTGGGTATTAATTATGTTTCCTTCATTTAGAAAAAATAATTCGTTAGTATATCAAAAGTTTGAAATATAGTAATGAAAACAATAGTACAGTCCTTTGAAAAAGGGCTAATTTTTGGAATACAAGCAAAAAAGTATCTACCTTTCTTCATTGGATTAAAATTACTTACCTTCACTGGTTTTCTAACTTATATAATTAATCGATAGATGATATTACCCTCTCCACAAATAGCGATTGGTTTACTTCTGATTAGTATTGGAATAGTTCTCACTTTTGATATTAGATTTGATCCATTAAAAGAAAAAAAATAATTGTATGAAAGTTCTCCAAAATATTGCAGCTGATTTGGAACAAAGAATTGCTGATGCTTCAATTGGTAATACTTCTAGACCAACCATTTTGTTTTGTGGCTGTGATCCTCGACTTAAAAAAGATATGCATAAACGTGCTAAGCGAATTGGTTTTACTCCCTCTTACTCAATAAAACATCCAACTATTAAAGTCGAATTACAGAATTTAGGTAATAGAAGAATAGAAACGGATATGTTTCAGACAATAACTATGGACTACGAAAACTTTGAATTTATTTGCAGGTATTTAGAGAGTTAAGCATATTCAAATAAGATCTATTTTTGCTCTTGTGTTATTATTGTCTAATCTCAGGTTGAGATAAGAGATAACAATATTGACCAAGCTAAAAAATTTTTGAAAAAGAATCCTAATTGCTAGAGTCAAATACTTTCTGAAAATCAATTTTTTTAATCTATCCAATAGATCAAATTTTAATACTGAAAGCACTTATTAAGCCTGCGTATATTACATTAAAAAGAACCAATGAAAAAATTAACCAAAAAGTATGCTGAATTATTACATCAAGCATCTACAGCAACTGGAAGAAAAGAAGCAGTAGGATTATTACATAAGGCTGCTAAGATTCAGACTAAAATAAATGAGAAGTCTAAGGACTAGATACCGTTTGATTGAAATTGCATCTAAATTGAATATTTAGATATATAAAATAAGTTTAGCTAGATATAGTAACGACTTTGAGACTCACTGTGGCAATATCTTCGAAGATCATCTAAGCTTAGATTAAATCGCAGATCTCACTTATAAACTAGTTCCTTATAAAAAAATAGGTTAAAAATAGAATAGTTTATATAGCGATTGATTTAAACTAAAGAAATTCATTTCCTAGAACATACTTTTAAATATGCTTTCACCAAATAAGTCAAAGGCAATTACTAGAATATTTTTGTTCTTTTTCCCATTCCCATTATTAAGTCCGCTTTTATGTTTGGATTTAGTTTATCAAAATCAATATTTTAAAAGAAAGAAAGAGAGTATTTCTTGCCTTGTCGCATTATTTTTTGTAATCGTGATGTATTTTGTTTTAGCATCGCAAGGATTTGGTTTCTACCTTGGCCTTCCCTTTGACCTTCTAAAAGAGCATCTATTTTTATCACTTGTTTTGATTTCATCTCTTGTAGTTGCAGTTAAATCTAGATGCATAACACTTTTTAAATATTTGGAACTATTTGAACAAGACTAGATTCTTAACCAATTATTTCGAAAAAATAATATCAGACTTACTGTCGATTGATTTCTGATAAACATGTTTGTCATTTAGAGAAAAATTTTTTTGTTGCTATCCTTATTGGGAGCTGGCTATTAAGTATTAGTTATGACACTTCCAGAATTACATGAAAACACAATTGATCAAATAAGAACTCTTCTTATGTATTTGAAGCAAACTGACCTATTAAAAAATAAAGATATTCTTATGTGTTTAGATGTAGTAGCTAGAGAGTATGGCGGAGAAGTCGTAGATAGAAATTAACTGCCTGTTATTAATTAACATGTAATCTACAATAAGGGGAAATTGATTCATAATTTATGGCAAAAATTAGAAATTTATTAATCTCTGCAATAACAATCTCATCAATTCTTCTGCCTTTGGATATTGCTAAAGCTGATGAAAAGATTAAAGTAATACCTCTTATTCAAGGTACAAAAGGTTTGGGAGGTAAGAAGATTTCTTATCCTAGGAGGAAACAAGCCGAGCTTAGATTTTTAAAGGTGATTATCCCTGTTGGAGGGAAGACTCCATTACATACACATCCAGCACCGATGGTTGTTTATCTTGCTAAAGGGAAATTGAAGCATACTAGAGGAGATGTTATTAATTATTTTTCATCAAATGACTCATTTATAGAGAGCAATAATGGTGATGAACACATCGTTGAAAATATAGGAAATAAACCAGCAGTTCTTTATGTATTTGCGGCATCTTCTGTGGGACTCCCTATTACTATTCATAATTAAAATTCAAAAACTTTTTTTATTGACAGTAGCTCTAACATAGAGGGATAAAACCCTCTTTTTTTAATGGCAGTTTCAGAATTAAATGAAGACACACAGGATCAAATATGTGATCTTCTTGAAAATTTGCAGCAAATAGAGAAACTTAAAAATAAAGATATGCGTATTTTGTTAGATAAAATAGTCAGACAGTATGGAGGAAAAGTAGTAAACAAATAAAGCGCTTCTCATAGCTTTATCAGAAGAAAATTAAAACTAAATATAACTAATATCTATTATTTCTTTTTTAAAGTCATTTCGTGAGAACCTTTCATGCAACCTCCATTTGGATAGCTAATAACCTTTTTTGAAATTGCACCAATACCAATAGCTATTACAACAATACCCAATATTGCTTTTGCTCTTTTACTCGCAAGAAGTGATTTCATTGTATCTTTGTGTTTTTTTAATAATAAGAATTTTGGTTATTATTTTGTGGATAGCCATTTAAATCTGAGAACTCTGGAATAATAGATATTGAGTGAGAAAATAATTAGTCTATATTTAACAATGAGTAAGTTAGAAGTATGGGTACTAAATGGGATGACACTTCTTGGCAAAAAGAATTTTTGGAGATGAAGGCACATAAGCCTGAAGTGGTAAGACTGCTATCGGAAGGGCCAAGAGGTTTAAGAGATGCTTGGCAACTTGGATCTTTGCATGAAGAATATAAAAGACTTAAAAAAAGACAAGATCAACAGCAACAGAAATGAAAGGAAGCCGAGGGCAATTTATTTCCTTATGTTTGACTTTCTCTATCAATTCCTTGTATTTAATCAATCCCTCAGTTTCTATTTTTTGAAATAATATACATATTTAGTTAATTAAAGTAAAAGAAGAAAAATTTCTAAACTTTTTTTCTTTGTAATGGCATATAAATAAACATGGTGTTTCTTTGGAAGAGTTTCACCAAGAGGGGCTATTTTTTAGCCCCTTCTTCTCTAAAGTATTTTTTTGATTTTGTACTAAAGACTACTTTTTTTAATGAGTCAGATATAAACTTTACTTAATTCAATAAAATCACTCAAATTTTATTCATCCAACTATATGAATGTATATATTTGTGACTAGATGCTAGTGATACCAAGCTTTTTAGTATTTATGCTTATTGTATCTCTAAATTCTCAACAATATAATCAAAAATAAACTTTAAAAATGGGATTTCCACATTGCCCTATTTGTGTCTCTGTAGCATTATTAACCGCTTGTATAACAGTAACTCGTAGTTATATGTTCTTTTTACTATATAAGGAATCCGAAAAGAGAAGAGCCTTACCATTAGTTCCCGTCTATGATTAATTTTTCTTTATTTATAGAGGGGTTACTTATCCCTTTAGTATTTTTAGGGTTTTTTGTAGTTTATAAGAGATCAAAGAGAAAGAAAAATATTAAAGTCTATAATCGACCTACCAACAAACCTCCAAGTTAATTAAGCAAATTGTTGAGTTTTGTACATTTTTCTATAATCTTCATGCAATCTTTCAGTTGCTAACTTTTTGTTTTTCATTGCTTCTCTAATAAAATCCATTTCGTGGAAGTTTTTATTGAGGATAGTGAAAGGAGTCATGAGTTTAATAAGACCTCCTGTATCTATATCTATATCTATATCTATATCTATATTGTCTATTGTTATTAAATTCATAGTGTGGTTTTAGGAACTAAAAACAACATAATTAAAAAAAACTTTTTAGGATATTTGAAATCAAATTTCTAATAAAATGGTTGATTTTAAATCAGAAAATATGTCAAGCGAAAGCTTTTACCCAGATAGTAATTATTATCTTGATCAGGACAGTACTCCTAAAGAAACTCCACTTTCAGAAGATCAAATATCCAATATGGGAGAAAATTTTGAATGGCCAAATAGTTATTGGTTTATTGCAGAAAGGACTAATGGTCGGTTTGCAATGATTGGATTTATGGCTGTCATTATTAACTACACCTTATTTGGTTGGATATTATATCCAATTCTTTAAATGAATATAGAATTTTTTAAGGAGCTTTGGAATAATCAACCAAATACAGTTCTTGGTGCAGGTGCCATACTTCTAATATTGTTGATAATTTATATAAGACTACTCAATATATATAAGTAGTATTTCTATATATAAGTAGTATTTCTATATATAAGTAGTATTTCTAAATTGAAAATTAAATCTCAGGATTGGAGTTTAATTCTTAGTATTGGTACTATAGTTTTAGCGTTATTGATTTTGAATAAGGAAGAAAGAAGAAAAAAATATAAAGCGATGACAAGCCAAGAAAGGCAAGAATTAATATTGGAGAAAATGAAAGCTAAGGGATTAGAAGTAGGAAGTGGAGTGTTAAATAAAAAATATGATAGTGCAGAGGTATATGAGTTAATCCATATTGCTAATTGCTTTCCAGAATTAAGAGAAAAGGATTTGGGAGGTAAACTTCCAGACTCCTAAATTATCAAATCTTCTTTTAGCATCAACTTAAGTTGCTCAGTATCTAATTGCTCTAAATAATTTCTCATTGCAAGCCAAGATCTTTGACTTTCTATCTTTCCACTTTGTTTAAATAAATTTGCGGAAACTTGGTCTACTAATTCTTTATGGCTCATATGCATATTCTTCATCAAGCTTAATTACTACACCATTAAAAAATTCTGCTAATAGTTTTGACGGGTCTTGAACTGAAACTTTTCTATACTCTTTTGCAAGTTTCTTTTTGATTGGATTTAAGTTAGTCATGCTGATTCTTGAAATTGATTTGTTACTTCAGTCCAACCTCCAGCAATTAGTTCGTTCCATATTTCAAATCCAGAGTCGAGATCGTGAAGTCTTGTGTTTTTAAGTCCAGCGGGTTCTCCTAGATGATTTGTATAGAAGAGGTGGGTATAGACTTTGATGTTGTTCCGTGCAGATTTCTTGCTCTTTTCAAATAAGATTAAAAAACTGCTTTGCGGGTTAAGCAACCAGCCATTTGGGGAGTCAACACGACTGCCATAAGAAAAATTAGACCAAACATTGGCTCCTCCTAGAGTCATTTGATGAATAATACACTTGTACTATTATTTATAGCGAAGTCTTGTTGTTGCTGTCAATACCTGAAACTTTATTTTTGAAAAGATGAGGTTACCCTTTCATCTAAAGAAGAAGGATTGACCTCTTTATAAGGGGGGCAGTCTCATTTTTACTGTTTTATTATTTCTATGACAGTTGGGGGAGAATATTTAAATTTTTTTTATTAATTGACATGCGCATTAAAATTAAGAAAATTTATAGTTAATTTTTAAACAATATGATAAAAAGATTATTCTTTGGAATTGCCGCTTTTGGTGTGCTTGTAACTGGTTGTGCTAGTAATCAAAACGAAAATATTTCTAGGCTATCCCTAATACAAAAAAGAGATGAATTAATTTGCGGGGTAAGCGGAAAAATTCCAGGTTTTAGCTTTATAGAAAGAGGCGGAAGTTATAAAGGATTAGATGTAGATATATGTAAAGCCTTTGCTGCAGCAATAATAGGAGATTCAGAAAAAATTCAGTTTAGACCTCTGACCGCTGCTGAAAGATTTTTAGCTATTAAAACAGGAGATATTGATTTGTTGTCAAGGAACACTACTTTAACTCTTAGTAGAGATTCTTTTGGAGGGAATGGATTAACTTTCGCCCCTGTAGTTTTTCATGATGGGCAAGGATTAATGGTTAAAAAGAATAGTGGTATTAAAAGTATTCAAGGACTTGCAAATAAGTCTATATGTGTAGGTTCAGGAACAACTACTGAGCAAAATATTAATGATACTTTTGAAAGTCTCTCGCTCCCTTATATCCCAATTAAATACCAAGATCTTAATCAGGTAGTCGCAGGATATCTACAAGGTCGATGTCAAGCGATGACCTCTGATCGATCTCAATTGGCAGCAGCTAGATCAGGTTTTAAGAAACCAAAAAATCATATTATTCTTGATGATGTTTTAAGTAAGGAGCCTTTAGCACCCGCATCAGATGGGTCTGAACAGAAACTTGCTGATGCTATGAGATGGACAGTTTTTGCTTTGTTTGCTGCTGAAGAGAAAGGTATAACCCAATCAAATATTGCTGATAAGGTTCAGCTCGCAAAAAATAATCCACAATTAAAGTCATTAAGAAGATTTCTTGGAGTTGATGGAGGCTTAGGAGAAAAAATCGGATTAAGAAATGACTTCGTAGTTAATGTTATAAAAGCTACTGGAAATTATGGTGAAATATATGATAGAAATCTTGGGAGAGATAGTGATGTCCCTATTCCAAGAGGATTGAATGAAATTTATATTAAAGGTGGTTTACATATCTCTCCACCATTTAATTAATTGCAAAATATATTGAGGAATGAGTAAAAATAAAAAAATATTTTTTCAGATTCTCTTGTTGTTTGTAGTTCTTGGTTTTTTAGGGATATTAATTAATAATTTAATCATAAATCTTACAAGAACAGGCATAGGATTCAATTTTAAATGGTTAACAAAGCCGGCAAGCTTTTCTTTGGCAGAACATCCTTTGCCCTATAGTCCTTCGGACAGTTATGCTTGGGCCCTTTTTATGGGATGGATGAATAGCTTGAAAGTTATTATTTCATCTCTTGTTTTAGCAACTTGTATTGGAGCTTTAATAGGTTTTTTGAGAGTAGGAAAAAATTCATTTTTTAGAGTCATTACGGCTGGATACATTACAGCTATTAGACAGACTCCACTTTTAATTCAACTTATGTGTTGGTATTTTGTTGGATTTCTGAGTATCAGAAATAATTCTTTTTTGAATATAAGCAATATACTTAATATTTCCAATAAAGGGATAGAGTTATTTGGACTTAATTTATCTTCAGAGTTTTCAGCATTATTATTTGGTTTAAGCATATTTTCAAGCGCGTTTATTGCAGAAGTAATTCGAGGTGGAATTCAGTCTGTCCCTCTAGGTCAATGGGAAGCTTTTCGAAGTTTAGGTATTTCTGAAAAAAAAGGATTTATTAAAATAATAATACCTCAAGCATTACCAGCCTTTATTCCAGGACTTACGAGTCAATATCTAAATCTTGCAAAAAACAGTACACTTGCAATAGCCATAGGGTATGCAGATATATATGCAATAAATGACACGATCATAAACCAAACAGGAAGAGCTGTAGAGTGCTTTATAATTTTACTTTGCAGTTTTTTAATCCTTAATTTATTAATAACAAAAGTAATGGGCATCATTGATAAATCAATAATCAAATCAAGGATATAAATTATTAATGAATAATATAAGTCCAAATTTAAATACAAATTCATTTATAAAAATTAAAAAATTTTTATTATCAAAATCAAAATATAATTTCTGCAATTTTATATTTTTTGTGATTTCAATTTCATTAATTTTAAATTTTTTAACTTGGATTTTTATAAATTCAAATTGGAAAGTTGTAACATCAAATCTTAATTTATATGCATTTGGGAGCTTCCCACCTGATCAGCAATGGAGACCTACTCTTTGGTTCTTCAGTCTTTTATCTATTACATTTATTACAGTTTATGGGCCCAAATGGAATTGGCTACGTAAAAATTTAATTTTTGGATGGATTGGAACAGTACCTTTAGGAATTTATTTGCTAAATGGTGGGTTGGGCTTAAATCCAGTAATGACTCGTCATTGGGGTGGATTAACCCTAACAATTCTTATAACTTCTTGTAGTATTCTTTTCTCTTTGCCAATTGGTATATTATTAGCTCTTTGCAGAAGAAGTTCAATTTTTTTAATTAAGAAATTAAGTTCTTTTTATATCGATGTAATGAGAGCTGTTCCTCTTATCGCCGTACTTTTTTTTGGACAATTGTTAATACCTTTATTTCTACCTTTTGGTGTAGAAATAGATCGGGTCTGGAGGGCTATAATAGCTTTTACTTTTTTTGTCTCAGCATATATAGCTGAAGATATTCGAGGGGGATTACAGTCTATACCTAATAATCAAATAGAAGCTGCTAAAAGTCTTGGCTTAAACAAATATCAAATCAATATTTTCATACTTATTCCGCAAGCATTAAGAGTTGCATTGCCAGCTATTACAAACCAGTTAATTGGGCTTTTTCAAAATACATCTTTAATGTCTATCTTAGGTTTGATGGAATTACTTGGGGTAAGTAGGAGTATTCTTGCCAATCCAGAATTCATAGGACAATATATTGAAGTATATATTTGGTTAGCTTTCGTTTACTGGCTTTTTTGCACAATTATGGCATTTGTTTCAAAAAAACTTGAACAAAAACTGACAATTAATAAAGGATATTAATTTTATCTCTATGAAGCCAATACTTACAGCTAAATATCTCACTAAATCATATGCCAAAGGTATTCTTGCTCTTAATAAAGTTTCATTTACCCTAGATCAAGGCAAAGTTCTCGTAGTTATGGGTCCATCGGGATCAGGGAAAAGTACACTTATTAGGACCATAAATGGTCTTGAGACTTTTGATAAAGGTGAATTAAATGTTTTGGGTATAAAAATTAGGCCAGATTCGGACGAAAGAAAAATTCAAAAAGTTAGACGTAGAGTTGGGATGGTTTTCCAGCAATTTAATTTGTTTCCCCATTTATCAATTTTAGAAAATATAACACTTGCTCCGATCCAAGTTCAAAAACGTAATAAAAAAGAAGCAGAAGAGTATGGGATGCATTTACTTTGTCAAATGGGAATAGAATCTCACGCAAAAAAGTACCCTGGTCAACTTAGTGGTGGTGAGCAACAAAGAGTTGCTATTGCAAGATCTTTAGCTTTAAAACCTGAATTATTATTATTTGATGAGCCCACTAGTGCCTTGGATCCTGAGCGTATTAATGAAGTGCTTGATGCAATGAGAAGGCTTGCTGATAAAGGGATGACTATGATTGTGGTCACACATGAAATTAAATTTGCTAAGGAAGTAAGTGATCAGGTTTTATTTATTGATTCAGGAAAGATTTTAGAAATCTCTTCTCCAGAAGTTTTCTTTTCAAATGCTAGTCATGAAAGAAGTAGAAAGTTTCTAAATCAAATCAACTGATCCATTTATCAAAAAAGAAAGAGAGATGAAATAAATTATTAGGACAGGGTTAGCATTAGTGAGTGGGACAACAAAGAAGAGAAAATAGATAAAGAAGATAATCCTGAGAATAGTAGTTCTGATAGAGATTAAAGCTAAAGGGTGCTACCCCTTTTGATGTTTATGCTGAATCTGAAGGATAAATTATTATATATATAAAGATTAATTTTTTATGGAAGATTTTAAGGAGCTTTGGCAGAATCACCAGCTTGCAGTTCTTGGTTTAGGTGGATTAGTACTAATATTGTCGATGGTTTTTATATATGGTTACTCAATATATAAGTAGTATTTCTAAATTGAAAAATAAATCTCATTGTTGGAGTTTAATTTTAAGTATTGTAGCCTAGGCTTATACTCCTTCAATATTAGGAACTTTTGATTATTTCAAACTAGTTTAGTAGATAGTGAAAATAAAGCTATTTTGAACAAAATAGAGGAGCATATTGAACGATTAGAAGGGGAGAATTCTGGAATAATAGATATTTAATTAGAAAATAATTACTATATATATAGGGAGTAATTTTTTATGGAATTTTTTAAACAGCTTTGGCAGAATCAAAAACCTGCAGTTCTTGGTTTAGGTGTGTTAGTTGGTGCAGGTGGGTTAGCACTAATAGTGTCGATAATTTTTTTTATATAGTTAGTCAATATATTAAGCAGTAATCCTAAGTAATTAAGAGCTTACAACTACCAAAAAATAAATATGTTCGGCCGACTTATGTATGATCCCCAAAACATTTGCGAGAAATATTTTTTACCTCTGCTAACTTTACTGGAATTGGATAGTTCAGGTATCGAATCTATCCAGCCAGAGAGAAAGACATTAATGGGGATTGATGTCTTGCATACTTCTTCCTCTCAACATAAATGACCTTGAAGCATCGTTCCGTTTCAGGGTCATTTATTAAAACAACTAAAACTTAATTAAGAAATTCGAAGGCCAAATGCAAAATGATCAAAGAGTTTTAAAGATAGCAGCAGTTGCACAAAACGTAACTAAGGTGCTTGTAATAATTTATCTAGGCATGGAAGAAGTAATTAAAATAAGCAAATCACTTAAAAAGAAGTTGGAATATCTATTAGATGTTGATTTTGATAATTCTCGAGAATGGGCTTCACAAGCTTATGCAATTCTAAAAAAACGACTAGCGGAACAAAAAGAAGCAGTAGGTATAAAAAATTAGTTATTTATAATCTTGAACTAAATAAATCTGGTTTCTTTTCTTCAAAACGAACCATTAAACAATAATAGTCATTAATGTCTTGTTCTTCTTCTATTTCCCATTGATTTAGAACCTTCATTCTCAAAGTTGTTGGATTTTCCTTAGTTCTAAGTCTTTGGATTCTTCTATTTAAACCACTTAATTCCTTATTGATATTCATAAAACCTTATTGTCTCTAATGTTTTAACTCACTTATAAGTTTTTTCCTGTTAAAAATCGCAGCCGTCTAGATGGTAAGAATTAGGTTTATATGTTCCAGAAGGATAGACTAGGGGTATCTAATAATAGTTCTAAAATAGTTTTCCCCTTGTTAAAAATTCCCATAGAATAGATTTGAAGATGCGATTTAATATGTCATAAAGACATGAAAATAATATCTATATCATTTGATTACTTCTCTTAAAATAGCTATAAAAGTATCCAATAACTCAAATAACCTTTTCACTTTTTAGAACCCTCTACTAATTTCTTATATAGCTTATAACTATTATTAGGTTTTCTTATAAAGTATTAGGCAATACTTAATAGATTTAATCACATTCAATAAACCTAGTACTAGCTAGGGGTTGGAAGAAAAACAGCCATTTAAGAACATTTAACACATACTCCCTAAATCCAAAAAAACAATCGGTTGGACTTTTCACAAAACTTGTAGACAAATTAAGAGACTTTGAAGAAGCAGAAGATTAAATCAAACGCTTACTGCTTGCATGCTATATCAAAAGAGACCTCCCCCATAATGTGGGAACTTATTACCAAGAAGGTTCAATTTTTGTCCATCCCTGAGAAAGTAATCTTTCATATATTTCTCTTGCTAAATCTATATCTACAGAAATTGTTTTTGTCATTTCAGGTGGTTCTTTCCCTAATACGCCGACTATTTCTCCAGAGTCAATAAACATATACTCGACTGGTAAATCAATACTCTTATCATTTTTTATAAACCTTCTAACCTCTGACCTGTTTGAATTAATTAACCAATAAGATTTAGCCATTAGCTAGGTAGCTGATGAGAAGGTGGTGCTTGAAACGCTTTCTTCTTTCTTTTTGATCTCTTATAAATAACTAATACACCTAAAGCTAATAAAGTAAGTAATAAACCTTCTACAAATAAAGGGAAGTTAATCATAGAAGTTGCAAATATATACATTTAAATAATGCGATATAAAGGCATAAAAAGCTAATTTAATTAAATTTAGTCGCATAATGGTATTGATTGAAAGTCGATATAACATCTACTTTTATCAAGTACATTTATGGTGATATTATTTATTTTATTGGATATACGCCTAGATATATTATTATCAGCAACATAAGCACATTTAGAGCAAGTGCAATACGAAACAAAACCCTTTGATCATTTTGCATTTGATCTTCCAAGCTCTTAATTAAGTTTTAGATGTTTGAATAAGAAAAGATAGTCGTGACAACCACAAAGCACTTTTACTCGAGTAGAAATACCCTTATTTGTTTTTCTATTAGCCAACTGCAACTAGCGATACTTTTTAAAATATTCTATAAATCAATAAATTAGAGAATAATTACTCTAGATATTTAATTAGAGAATAATTAGTATTTATTTATATCAAGGAGTAATTTTTTATGGCAAATTTTAATGAGCTTTGGCAGAACCAACCAAATAAAGTTATTGGTGTAAGTGGGTTGGCACTATCATTGTCGATAGCTTTTATATATGGTTTATGGTTACTCAATATATAAGTAGTAATTTTTTATGGAATTTTTAGAGGAGCTTTGGCAGAATCATCATGACCCATCCCATGCAGCTCTTGGTATAGGTGGAGTAATAGTATTGTTGGTAATTTATAATCGATTACTGAATAAATATCAGTAGTATCTTTTTGATGGATAGAGACACTAGAAAGGTTACTGAGGAAGCATGGTTAATATGCCCCAACTGGACTGAGGTAAGATGTTTTACTAAGAATAAAAATAATAAGGATAAGTTTTTTGATTATATGTTTGTTGATAGTGGAATTGTTGTTGGTGCAAATGGAGATAAACCACCACTTATGAAAACAAGAAAAGAAATTAAAATAGATGATGCTCGCAAAGAGTACCAAAAATTGATTACAGCAGGATGGCAAGTTACTGAGCCAAGATGGTAGTGATAGTTATCGATTAAGGAGCAAGATTATACAAGGTATAGCAGATAATCGCTCAATTGAGATGCTTACTACTTGCACCTATTAGAAGTAGAGAAAGCTAGAATTATTTCTTCTTTATATATATTAGGTATATTTTTCTCTAAAATTCTGTATAATTTCAAGAAATTTGTTTTTTAATCAATGGATTTATTAACTACAATCACTATAGGTGGTTTCAATCCTTCTGCAGCTGCCGTAGGAGGTGCTTTTATGGGTCTTTTTGCCCTTATAGGGATTATTCTTGGACCAAACTTCAGTAAACTTGACACTGATCAATAAATTTTTTTATAGATTTGAATTAAAAGACTCATTAGAGTCTTTTTTTTTGTGTAAATTCTATTAATTTTTTGTTATTGAACTTCGTTTGAGATTAGAAATAAAACCAAAATATAGTAAAAAAATATTTGTACCAATTGAAAAGCTGCACTTTTTAATTAATGGCTAAATTGAACAAAATAGTGGAGCATATTGAACGATTAGAAGGGAAGAACTCTGGAATTATTGATATTTAAATAGAAAAGGGGTAATAATCCCCCTAGTGATCGACTGTCAATCTATATCCAAAATATCAGAATATTCATTCAATACCTTTTTAGGAATTGACAACCCTCTAGAAGCAAAGAAACCTTTTATGTCTCGAAAAGTGTTTCTTCTGGGGTCATAGTCATAGTTGCAAGAATAATCCTGCTTCATTTCAGAAATGAGGTTCTTCATTTGTATAAGTAAATAAGATATTAACGACAGTTTTCGTAAGACTGACAACGAACCTATGCGATATAAAGATAGTCGCAGATAAATTCTTCTATATATATAAGGAGTAAATTTAAGCACCTTTTTAGAATGTTTAAACATTTTAGCGCTCCTGCCTCACTATTTTAAGTAAGCATAAAAAAAGAGAGCTTGGGAAAACTCTCTATATGACTTGGTTTTTAAGAGTCGGGGCGACAGGATTCGAACCTGCGACCTAGTGCTCCCAAAGCACCCGCGCTACCAAGCTGCGCCACGCCCCGCTAAAGATCATTCTAGTCTATGACAGGGATGTTAGTAAACAAAGTCACAAAAAGAATTTTTGCAGTAATAACAAGCGTTTTACTTACTTAGATTATAATAGTGTCAATGGATTTAGTGCAATATCTAGTCAACCTTTGTTATAACCCGAAGACACTCTGCGGTTGCATTTTGCGTACAAATTGCGTACATTGTGCTTATGTGTACGCAAATTAATGCCCAAACTCAAAAATAATGAAGCATGGGTAAATGGCTTAAGAACAGCCATAAGGTCTTCTACTGCAAAGGGTTGGACTGTTAGAGAACATAGAGGACTTGCAAGATTAGAGGTTAGAACTGGTAATGGGATGCGTTCTGCCCAATTAATGAAGAATAATATTCCTTTTTCTTATTCATCCCAGAATATGGGAGATATTATTACTCGTGTTAGGAATATCTATGTTGAGATGGCTAACAATGGCGGAGATTTTGATACTGCGGTTGCTGTATGCGCGGGTTTAGCTCCTAAATTAACTTATTCCCACGATTGGGTTGGTGCAAAGGATGACTTTGAAAAATATAAAAAAGAGATGGGAACTGGTATTGCTAATGGAACTTGGACTAAAGAGTATGAACCTGTAATCACTTACGCAGTTAACTTATTAAAAACCAAAGATGCTCCAATAAATGCAGATAAATTATTAGAAATTTGTGCAAAAAATGGAATTGAAAAGGTTACTGACTATATGAGAAGAAATAATATTGCACCAAAACCATTAACTTATGAACTTGGTGGTAGAGCTAGAGAACAAAGAGTGAGAAATCTTGCTTCTTTTTTAAAGTATTGCGTTACTAAGAAAAATTATCCTAGTGATTGGCTTCCACCTGATGACTTAAGAGAATACATTGGAAGACCTTCTAAAGAAGCTAAAAAAGCCAAAAACAAAAAAGCATCAATAGAAGATCAAGAGTTTATTAATTTAATAAATTCTCTACCAACAGAAACAGGGCAACCGCATCATATACTCGCTGCCAAAAAATGGGTCAATGCAATGAAGCTTTGTGCTGTTTTTGGTTTACGACCTATTGAATTAAGACACTTAGTTTATAAAAAGAGAAAAGATGAACTTTGGTGTATGTATGAAAAAAGATCGGGTCAGGGTGTAACAAAACCAAGAATATTAGAACCTCTTTATCTAGTAGATAATGATGGCAATGTTCATTATGAAGAAGTAGTCAGATTGTACAAAGCAGGTCTATTAGAACTTCCCTATCAATGTATGCCAGATTGCAAAACTGTTGAGGGTGTTGGAGATCAAATGGGTAAATGGTTAAAACAAAAAGCGGGTTGGATTTCTCTTAAAGCATTAATGGCCAAGCGGGGCGAAAGTCTTGGTTGTTATAGCTTTAGACATTCTTATTCCTTAAGAGGTCATCAATTAGGAATTGATGCGGGTAGTGTTGCTGATGCAATGGGGCATACATTAAGAACACATCTTGAGTCGTATGATTACGCAAAAACTACAACTACTAAAAAAGCATTTATAAAAGCTAGAGAACTTCAAGCGGTTTAATTATTGACAGTCGATCTAAAAAAATTCCTTTAGCAGAAATATTCATTTCAAGATCCTTAACTCAATACTAAATGCTATACCCTATAAAAGATTTATAGATTTATTAATCAAATGAATACTTATTTAGTAACTGCAACTTTTAAAAATGTTTCTCTTATGGGTGCAGCGTATGATCTTTTTTTAAAGGTTATTGAAGATGGAACTTTGAATGATGAGTTTGAAGGATTCAAAGTTTTGGGAAGGTATCATGCCTCTTACTCAAATAATGTTTATATTATTGTCCAAGCTTCAGCAGGCATAAAAATGACAGAACATTTTGCTCCTTGGAAAGTTAAGTTTGATATAGATTTTGATATCAAGCCAGTTATGACTGACGATGAAAAAGTTGCTGAGCACAAGCTTGTTGGCTCATTAATGGCAGCAGAACAGAAAATGGGATTCACAGGTTAATTATTTTTCAAAGATTTATTTTGCGTAAATTTTGCGTGAAGCAAAAATTTGAGTGAACTAGGTATTAGCTGAGACTTATTGCTGAAACTCATAGGGCTAAAAGATTCGAACCTGCGACATAGTGCTCCCAAAGCACTCGATCAGCAAATTGCGACAGCACCCTTGAGAACGAATTGAGGCTATGACTTTAGTTTGAAATATTTGTTATCAAAATGAGTCTCAAGAATTGTCTTATATGCAGCAAAGTGTTGCAAAGTTAAGCATTTGATCGCCCGAGGATCGCCCGCTTGCTACCTAGTGTTTAAAAATGTAATCCAAATCCATTTTTTTTCTTTTCTGATTGATATCCAGCCCTTACGAATTGAGTATTATCAGTCCCTACATCATAGAGAGTATAATTTTTGCCTGCTCCAACACCAATGACAGCTTTTTGAGGAACCTTCTGCTCCTTCTTATGATTTCCGGTTAAATCGTGTACTTCCGAATTAAGAATCCCCTCTGTTAATTCCAAATGAAATTGTTGTGTACTTCTCGCAGTAAATAATCTGTTTACTTGAAGACGTGTAAGTCTATCCAGGAGTGTTAATGGCGGGGTATCTAATGTTAAATCGTCGCCAACATCTTTTGAGCTCCCGTGAATTAAACCACAATCAAGTTCAACAAATCCAAATTGAAGTGCTGCTATCCAATCAAGAAATGATTTATCAACAGCATTTATTAGAGATTTGACCACTTCTTCACCTTTATTTATTCTCAAAGCTTCAGCTCTTTGATTGCCACGGTAACCACTTTCTAAGAGGATTTGTTCTTCCCACCAACCATATATGCACCATGGTTGTAAATCATTACTTTTTGGATTAATTAATCTGTGTAGAAGTTTATTACAGTTTTTTTCAGGGCCTATCATATCCCCCAAAACAAAGAGGGTTATGTTCCCAGGAGTTTTTTTTAAATCTTTTTGAATAAGTTCATAAGTATCTAGATCCCCTTTTAACCCACTTATAAGTGCCCAGCGTTCTATCATCTTTCACAAACATGAGAAGCATCTTCAGCTCGTTCGGCAAATTCAAATCCGTTTTTTAAACGCCATGCAAAAATCGGAGGAAGACCAGCATTTATTATTGCTTTGCAGGTAAGTTCGATATCATATTCAACTTCTCTAATTTTTACGTCATTAGTGATGTCGTTATAAACCACATAAGTAGCTTTAGTTCCTCCATGCCGTGGCTCTCCCACTGAACCTGCATTTACTATTCTTCGCATCGGCAAATTCATTTCTTTCTTTTGAATATCTTTCGAACCACTGTTTTTGACCTTTACGGCAATTGAACCATTTGCTAGTTCACGTATATAAGGTTGATGAGTATGTCCACAAAATAGAATCTCAGCTTTGGCATTTTCAACTCTCTCAAGAGCTGCGAATGCATCCATATCGGGCAGCAGATATTCATGTTGACTATTAGGACTACCATGAACAAAAAGACATTTATCTTTACGAATTGAGTAGGGTAAATTAGCTAAAAAATCCTTATTTTCTTTTGTTAATTTTTCCGTAGTCCATTGATGAGCGAAATGACCTCTCCTTTCAGCGATCTGAGAAGGGTAACTACAATCGCAGGCATCTAATCCATCAACTACATCTTCGTCCCAACAACCCTGACAAGTGGCAATTTTTTTCTCTTTGATTAACTCAATAACCTCATTAGGTTGAGGACCATAACCTACTAAATCTCCAAGGCAGGTAATATTCGTAATCCCTTGTAATTCAATATCTTTTAATACGGCTTCTACTGCAGGTAGATTTGCATGTAAACATGAAATAACAGCTTGATTCATTTTTAATTAATTTCGAGAAGTTTGTAATTGTGAATTTCTAAGTGTGGCTTGATGATGCTCTAGAACAGCATCACTAAGAAGGCAATTATTGATAGTTGATTTTATTAATTGGAAGTTTAAGTTTTTCCCCTGTATGACAATTTCAGAGTGTCTTTCTGGTCTTCCATTAAGAGGAGCAACTTGATTTAAGGTTTGATATTGAGAACCTTTCTGAGTCAATATCCAGTTAAACAAGATATAACGACCATCTGGTAAGTTCATTAATGCTTTTGCTCTATATACGTCTCCATAAGCACCGTTCACTAATTCGAACCAAAAAGTATTTAAACTTGCAGGATCCCAAATATTTTTTTTGAGGTCAATACTACATGATTCAATTGCTTTAAAATCTAAAGTATCCTTTATTGGTAATTCTAGATCTCTGCCAAAATGCAAATATTTATTTGGTTGAAGATTATATATTTCAAGCTCTTTTATAACTCTCAAATCAATACCACTAATACCCTGAAATTTAGGTATGAAAAATTGAGGAAATTCAATAATAATCAAAATATTCTCTTTCTCTACCTCTAAGGGCAATTTTGAACTTGACAAATCTAATAAATTAGGAATTTGATCTTTCAAAAAAGCAAAATCAATTTTTGAATTTATTGCTTGCTCTAAATTAATTTCTGAATATCCGCCAAGACGTACATAACCACAATTTCCAGAGTGATTCTTAAAAGTATTTAGTATCCAACTTGTCTTACCGCATCCTGGAGGCCCTGATATTATCCAAGTTTGACTCATAAAAAACTACCTGATGTATAAAATTTACACCAAAATGAAAATGAAAATCATTTTTGTTTTTGTTTTTAGATATTTCTTATGAGAGGAAATAAAAAATTCAGAGAAATTACGCAGCTAATAAAGTGAGAACATTATGGAATGCTTGTTATTGAATTAAAAAATAATTAATCTATGTACTATGTGTATTTGAAAATTGAGTTCTTTAACTATTACCAAGGCTGCTTCAAATGAATTGCTCAGGCAATCAATTTATCGTGGTACACCTGGAGAAATATTCCTATATTTGCAACCTGATATTCTTGATGATGGATGGATGTTTCTGAGAGTTAATATCTGGGAAAAATCAGGAATTCCGATTGCAAGAACTGATGGCTTAACTGCCTACGCTCCAGAATCTCAAAAAAGTTTACTAGATGAACTATCACTTGATCATTATCAGGATTTATCCGGAGGAGGATTCTTGATTAGTACTCCAAAAGGCGCGACAAAAAGTTCTTGTGGCTCGGGTTTTAAATTTAATAAATAAAAACCTATTTAAAATGAAAAAATAATAATTCAATGTAAATTAATTATGAAATAATTACATCAAATAAATTTGATTATATAAAATTAATTTGTTGGGTTTTCAAATGACTATTAAAGATCATAAAAGTTTGCAGGGCTC
Source organism: Prochlorococcus sp. AG-412-F02 (assembly GCA_003214935.1). Taxonomy (GTDB): domain Bacteria; phylum Cyanobacteriota; class Cyanobacteriia; order PCC-6307; family Cyanobiaceae; genus Prochlorococcus_A. Next base: position 11,572 of record QCLA01000013.1, on the reverse strand, counting down.
AAAAATTCTTCTTGTAGAGGATGATAAGAGTATTAGGCTGACAGTTAGTGAATCATTGAAAGGCGAAGGTTTTGAAGTTTTAACTTTTAAAGACGGTTTAAGTGCTTCAGATTTTATTGGCGAAAATACTAAAAATGATGTTGACCTTATAATTCTCGATTTAATGTTACCAGGGTTAAATGGATTAGAGTTATGCAGAAAAATAAGACATGAAGAAAATTATACGCCCATATTAATTTTGAGTGCCAAAGATAATGAATCAGACCGGGTTCTTGGATTAGAGGTTGGTGCTGATGATTATTTAACAAAACCTTTTGGTTTAAATGAATTAATTGCCAGATCAAGAGCCTTAATAAGAAGATCTAAACGTAATAAAAAATATATAGAAAAATCAAAAACTGTTCTCGAGTTTAATCATATAAAAATGTTTTTGGAAGAATGCAGGGTAACTTCTTTTGATAAAGAAATAACATTATCTCCCAAAGAATTTAAATTATTAGAATTATTTTTGAAAAATCCAAAAAGAGTATGGTCAAGGGATTTAATACTTGAAAAAATATGGGAAATTGACTTTATTGGTGATACTAAAACAGTAGATGTTCATGTTAGATGGCTTAGAGAAAAATTAGAAGAAGATCCCTCAGCGCCAAAACTTCTGAAAACTGTAAGAGGTTTTGGATACAAGTTTGGATGAAAATGAAAACACTACAACAGGTATTAACTTTCTTTTATGAGAAATGGAAAACCAAGGTTAAAGGATTTTCAAAAAATAATAACAATATTGAACTAACTAAAAATAAGAACCAACAAATTTTTGATTTTCCATTTGATAAGGTTAAACCACAGCAACTTTTATCTTGGTTAGATTATTCATCTCAAGGATGGATGATTTTGTCATCTGATCTAACAATAAAATTTATCAATCAGAAAGCTTTATCTCTCATTAAGTTTATTAAATATAAAGATGTTATTGGAAAAGCAATTAATGATATTAATGAGCTTGAAGCACTAAGAAATAAGCTTCTATATTCAAGAAAAAAAGATTTCCCAATCAGTCTAGATTGCACCATTTTGGGTGAACCCATTTCTGTAAATATTGTTAGAGCAAGGAAAAAAAATTATTTAATATTGTTGGAGAGTAAATTATCAATTGAATCCATAAAAAAAAGACAGAATCAATTAATTAATGATGTGTCTCATGAACTGAAAACCCCTCTTACATCTCTAATTTTAATAGGCGAAAGACTGGAAGCAGTAGTATCAAAGAAAGATAGATATCTTGTTAAAAGACTTAAGAAAGAATCTAAAAGATTAAGAAAAATGGTCGAAGAAACTTTAGAACTTTCTAAGCTGGAAAGTAAAGAAACTTTTCAAGAAAATAAAAAAGTATCTATTTCAGATTTATTGATGGAATCTTGGCAAACCTTAAAACCACTTGCAGAAAAAAAAGATATAAAAATAAATATACTGATACCAACAAAATATTTTATATCTGCAGATATTGAAAATTTAAAAAGAGCTTTTATAAATATTTTGGATAATGCTATTCGTTATTCCCCAGCTAATGAAGAAATTCAAATTGAAATTTTTAAAAGAGATAGCTCGGTTGTTATGAGAGTTAGAGATAAAGGTATTGGATTAGAAGAAAATGAATTTAATGATATTTTTTCTCGTTTTTATAGAGGTGATCCATCAAGGACTAAATTCAAGAAAAGTGGAAGTGGTTTAGGTCTTTCGATAACAAAAAAAATAATCAATAACAATAAAGGTTTTATAAAGGCTTTTAATCATAAGGATGGTGGAGCAATTATAGAAGTTATCTTCCCATTGACGGTAGAATCTTGAGATTTATATAAAAATTATTTGATTGTTTTTAATACATTCACAACCTTTTTTTTGTTGCAATAAAAAAAGCCTACAATTTTGCAGGCTTTAGATAGGCGTAGGATTTTAAGAACTTAGATAAGACTAGAACTTGAATTTTGTTATTACACCAATTCCAGAATCATTATCACCAGTTTGCTCAACAACATAAGCAAATGGCTTAATAGACATTGAATCGTTTATTGGATAAGAGTAACTAATGTCGTAAGCAAGTTGTTCTGTTTCAGAACTTTTGTAATGTTTTTTTGTTCCTAGTGTTGCTGCGATAGTACCTTCGCCAAGATCAGAAGAAGCACCCACTACGTATTGAGTGGTGTCATCACTTGAATCTGGGTTTCCGAATTCAATACCTCCACTAATAGTTGGAAAGTCATCTGAACTATAAGAAGCTGCAAAGCCATAGTATGAACCAGAATCGACATCTCCGAAAGCCGCAGATACTTCGAAATTATCTGCTGCGTAGCCGAGAGCAATACCATAATAATCAGTACCTTCTTTAGTAAAGATACCGTCTGAACCATTAGCACCTAAAGCAGAAAGACCTAATCCTAAGGACCATCCATTTCCTAATTCTGTACCAGCACTAACTGAGACATCTCCACCTAATGCAAGAGATTTTTCAACCCCACATTTGTCTATTCCATTTACCACTGCCTCAACAGCACAGGCATTTGGGAATTGTTTGGAAGCATCCAATGAATCACCAACAGTAACTGTCCATTCTCCTACAGGGAAAGTGTAGTTAATATCTTCGATTCTTAAATCATCTGATGCGGGCTCTCCGAAATCGAGAACTTTATTAACTGTTTTGGTACCAGTTTGGTTACCAGATGAAATTTCGACGTTTAATTTATCATCACCAGTAAAACTAGTATCCAAGTCAACTGACCAGTGATAGTTGAACATGACAGCTTCTTCAGCATCAGAACCACCATTACTAGCTGCACCGATCAAGAATTCAGCTACTCCTTTCATAGAAGTTGTTTCTGTAAAACCACCAGCTTCGAAGTTGTTGAATTTTGCTTCTATGCCATCTACACGGCTATTAGTAATAGCAAGTTCTTTTTTAGCATCAAATTCGCTAATGTTCTTAACTTCTTCTGATGAAGAGTAACCAGATACATCAGCAATGTTAAGCTCATTAGCTGTTGCAGACATAGGAGCAAGAAGTCCTAATGCAGCAGGTGCTATAAATAGCTTTTCAAATAGTTTCATGTTCCTCAACACGTTAAATAATGGATTAATATCCAATATTCATTTCAACGGTTGTAGGTTAAGAAATGAATAAGGATCATAAGGAAATAGAAAATTTAAAGAGAACTTAAACTTCTCTTAAATAAAATTAGAAATTGTGGTCAAATTTCAAAAATTTCTTTTAAAAAAAAGTAAAAATTATACAATGTTTATTCTCAAATATTTTTAAAACCAAACGATAAAAGCTTTAATCAAGATTTAGTTTAAGAGAGGGTTAAGAACTAATTAATTAAAAGATAAACTTTAAATTAAAAAGTATTTGGGTTCAAATTAAGTGCTATAAAAGATGGAGTCTTCCTATTTCTAAAAAGACAATTATGCGCTTTCCTAAAAAAGCTCTTTTATTAGCTTCTACAATGACTTTGATCGCTTCTTGCGGAACCTCAACTTCTTCAGTGAGGTTAAGTGGAGCTGGGGCATCTTTCCCTGCCAAAATTTATACTAGATGGTTCAAGGATTTATCAAATGAAGGTGGTCCAAAAGTAAATTATCAAGCTGTTGGTTCTGGATCAGGACGTAAGGCATTCATTGACGAAACAGTTAACTTTGGTGCTTCTGATGATCCCATGAAAGATAAGGATATAGCAAAAGTTACTAGAGGATTAGTTCAGATACCTATGGTTGGAGGTACTATTGCTTTTGGATATAACTACGACTGTGATTTGAAACTTTCCCAAGAGAAAGCAGTAAAAGTTGCTATGGGAATGATTAAAGATTGGAAAGAATTAGGCTGTAAATCAGGTAAGTTAACTTGGACACATCGTTCTGATGGATCAGGTACAACTAAAGCTTTCACAAACTCTATGGAAGCTTTTTCAAGAACTTGGACTTTAGGGACAGGAAAATCAGTTAAATGGCCTGCAGGTGTTGGTGCTAAAGGAAATTCTGGTGTAGCGGGAGTTATCCAAAATACTCCTGGTGCAATTGGTTATGTTAATCAATCGTATATAAAAGGAAATGTTAAAGCTGCTGCACTTCAGAATCGTTCTGGAGAGTATGTAAAGCCTACAGTTGAGGCAGGAGCAAAAGCTCTTAATGGTATTACTCTAGATGAAAATCTTGCTGGTAAGAATCCTAATCCAAGAGCGAAAGGAGCTTATCCGATAGCATCCTTAACTTGGATTCTTGCTTATGAAGAAGGCAATGGTAAAAATACTAAAGCTATCCAAGAAGCTTTAAGTACACTTTTAAGCGATGAGTATCAAGATAAAGCTCCATCACTAGGATTTGTTCCTTTGAAAGGAGATATTCTTGAGAAGTCAAGGGCTGCTGTAAAAAGAATCGGTAAATAAATCGTAAGACAAACATTTAAATGGGGGAATTTATTTCCTCCTTTTTTTATGCGAACAAATATTTTGACAAACCTAATATTAAAGAAAAAAGAATAAGTATGTAGGTTGGAACTATTTTAAAAAAAGATAATAGTGTGGAGATTAAAACTATAAAAATAGAACTAATTAAAAAGAATTTTGATGAAAAACTATCTTGAATTAAATTAAATCCAGAGAAAATAACTGCTCCAGGAATTGTATTGATCACTCCTTCGATAAAGTAATTAATCGATTTAATTCTGTTTTTTATGAAGGCTTTTCCAAAAACAAAAATCAATAAAAAACTTGGTAAAAAAATTGCAAAAGTTGATATAAATGAATACTTTAAAGCTTCATTTATTCCTCCGACGGAAAACCCAGCTTTGTATCCAATAAAACTTGTAGTTAATAAGACAGGCCCAGGTGTTATCTGGCCAATCATTATGCCATCAATAAATTCATTATTTGTTAACCATCCTTGTGAGATAACATAATCACTCATTAGAGGAATGATTACTAATCCACCTCCAAAAATAAAAAGTCCTGATTTGAAGAAGAAAAAAAACAGATTAAGATAATCTATTAAAAACTTTGATTTTGTAGAGTCCTTAAAAAAATTATAAAACTTGGCAATATCCAAAAAGATTGAGCTAGTTAAAAATGAGGTTGTTGAAAATATAGATAAAGGAACCAAGCTATAAAAAATATTTTTCCATTTCTGTAAGAAAATATTTATCAAACCTGCAATAGTAAGAATTGTTATGAGAGGAAATTGAATACTATTATATTTTGCAAATATAAGTAGAAATAAGATTGAGCTAGAGAATAATACTCGATCTAACTTTAATCTTTTTTTTAAAAGAACTAATGAAAATGAAAAAATTATTCCTGCAATAATAGGAGGATTAAAATAAATTAAATCATTTAGAAGTTTTGATCCTGAATAAATTTGCCAAAAAAAGCTAAGAACTAATACCGAAATGAATCCTGGGATAATGAAACATATACCGGATATCAATCCACCAAGATAACCATTAATTTTAAGACCTATATATATTGCTAATTGAGTGGATATTGGCCCTGGAAGCAATTGACATAAACCAATACCTTTTTCAAAAGATTGGGTTGAGATCAATTTTTTATTATTTATAAGTTCATCTTCGAATAAAGAAATATGAGCATATGGTCCTCCAAAACTGAAAATACCAATTTTTAGAAAAATTTTTGCAAGTTCAATTAAGGATATTTTTGCCATTTAAATATTCTAATTTCTAAAAATTAGTTTTTATGGTGATAATAAGCTTTGTTTGATTGATGGTAATTTAAGACTCGAAATCCAAGATAATAATATTAGAAGTGATGAAAAATAAAGACAATATTGAAGACCAATACTCGGATTTCTCCCAATCATAAATAGTAAGCCAGATAGTAATGTTCCAACTAGTCTTCCTGCAGCATTTGCCATGTAATAGAAGCCAACATTTAAACTGACTTTTTCATTATCAGAGTAGGCCAAAATCATATAAGAATGTGTAGAGGAATTCATTGCAAAAACAAATCCAAAAATAGTAAGTCCTAAAATTATTGCTATCGATGGAGAACTTTCTCTCCATAATGCGACTCCTATCAAAGATGGTATGACCATTAATACGGCACTCCAAAATTGGATAGCTTTACGATCTGGACTTTCTTTCTGGCCCCACATCTTTCTAATTGCTGGAGCCGAAGCCTGAACAATTCCATAACCTATTACCCAGGCCCCAAGAAATAATCCTATTTCCATGTAGTCCCAACCAAATGCCATATCAAGGAATACTGGAAGAGCTACTACAAACCAAACATCTCTTGCTCCAAAAAGAAAGAATCTTGCTGCTGAAAGAATATTTATTGCATTTGATTTTGAAAAAAGATCATTAAAAGCTGGTTTGGTTTTCATCTTGCCAATTTCTTCAGGCAAAATTAATGTCAATAAAAAGGCTAAGCAGAGTCCAAAACCCATAATTCCTACAGCATTATTGAATCCAAATAACTTATATAAAAGTCCACCCAAGAAGAACCCAACTCCCTTAAGAGCATTTTTAGATCCAGTTAAAATAGCAACCCATTTAAAAAGTTGTTTTTGGCCAGTATCATTGCCATTACTTGTTTCTGGAACAACTGTCTTAACAGCACTTTTAGCACTCATTTTGTTTAAATCTTTTGCTATCCCACTGACTGCTTGAGCAACCATAACGTATACGACACTAAATATTACTGGCCAATCCTCCTTAACTGGAATAAGCATGAAAAGAGCTATGATTTGAAGGATAGTCCCAATCCATAAAGTAAGCCTTAAACCATATCTTGCTCCTATCCAACCACCATATAAATTAGTAATTATTCCAAAAAACTCATAAAAAAGGAAAAGTAAAGCAATTTGTAGAGTTGTGTAACCTAGCTCATGAAAGTGACCAACAACTAATAATCTTAATGCGCCGTCAGTAAGCGTGAACGCCCAATAGTTTGCTGTTACAACACTATATTGTTGAATATTAGATAACTTCATAAAGACATAAATTAAATCTCTTTTTTGATTACATATTCAGTAAGATCTGCAAGTCTGCAGCTGTAACCCCACTCGTTGTCATACCAAGCGTATATCTTTAATAAATTTGAATTAACAACCATCGTTGATAAACTATCAACTATTGAACTTCTAGAGTCATTTACATAATCTGCAGAAACTAAAGGTCTTTCTTCGTAGCCAAGAATTCCTTTTAAATAAGTTTCTGAAGCTTCCTTAAGTGCCAAATTTACTTGTTCAGTTGTCACTTCTTTATTTAATTCAAAAACTGCATCAGTTAAAGAACCATTAAGTAGAGGAACTCTCACTGCATGTCCATTTAATTTTCCTTTTAATTCTGGAAAGATCTCAGCGATAGCTTTAGCAGATCCAGTGGTAGTCGGTATTAAACTTTGCATACATCCCCTTGCTCTCCTCAAATCACTTTTATAAAAATCTACAGGAACTTGAGTGTTCGTGACATCGTGAATAGTTGTAATAGCACCGTGTTTAATTGAAAAATTTTCATTAATTACCTTTACTATCGGAGCTAAACAATTTGTAGTGCAGGATGCTGCAGTTATTAATTTATGCTTGGAAGGGTCATAAAGACTTTGATTTATACCGTAAACAATATTAAGTGATTCAGCTCCTGCAACAATTCCTTTGACTGGACAAGCTACTATCACTCTTTTCATCCCTAGAGAATCAAAATAAGGATTTAGTTTGTCTGCCTTTTTATTCTTTCCTGTACATTCCAAAATAATATCTACAGAAGATTTTTCCCAAGGAACATCAAGGTAATTTTTAAAAGATGTGTAGGCTAATTTCTTTCCATCAATTATTATTTCTTCTTCTTTAACTTTTATATCTCTCATCCATCTACCATGGACTGAATCGAATTCGAGTAGATGTGCAGCAGCATTCGAATCTCCTGCTATCTCATTTATATGCGTTATTTCTATATCATCTCTATCCCATAATGCTCTGAAAACTAATCTGCCAATTCTTCCAAAACCATTAATTCCAATTTTCATAACTTTGAAATTTTCTATTGAAATTATACATCAAAATATTTTGATGTATCAAGATGTTTTGATTAATGAAATCTTTTTTATTTAAGCTATATTTAAGAGAATTTAATTACTTTAAAATTGTTAAAAGAGAGTAGCAAATTAAAAAAAGAAAATATATCTAAGTTGATGGTTTCATTTTCTGATCCTTTTAGGCTAGAGATAATTGACCTAATGATGGATGGAGAAGTTTGTGTTTGCGATATTATGAAATTAACTAATTTATCTCAATCCAGAATTTCATATCACATAAAAATTTTGAAGGAAGCTGGTCTTATCTCAGACAGACAAGAAGGTAGATGGGTGTATTACAGCCTAAAGAAAGAAGCTCTCTTTTTGATCAAGGAATGGATAACTTCTTTGACAGATTATTCTTCAAATAAAAAACGTTGCTGCGAATAAATTATATTTTAGATTTTATTAATTAACTTCTGATTCCCTGTCATAAGTCATTCCTGATTGTTCCATCCACTCAGCTTTAGTTTTGCAATTTTGTTTGTGATTAAAGATGTGAAACCCTTCAATAATAATCATTATGGATAAAAGCAAAACAGGAATAAAATATACAGGTGAAGATATTACTTCTTTATATTTGATTTGAGCTATGAATTCCCTGTATTTAAACATCTCCTTAGTTTCTATTTAATAAATAATATTCACCTATGGTTAAGTAAAGTTAAAGAAAAAATCTTTTTAAAAAATTTAGTTTAAGGATGTTTACTAAAAAAAAATAAAACCTTTCTAAATGAACCTTTTGATAATATTATTTTTTCTATATTGGATATTTGCTCTAATTTTTTCGGCTAAAGTTGGAAGATTTGGTGGCTCCAGCATTAGATAAACTCTTCTGGATTTATCACAAAAAATATATTCTTCCAATACTTTTCTATTGAGTAATCTATAAATTGTTTTGGTACTTTTGTAGCCCAGTCTTCTAGCTGTTTCGGAAATAGTACAGGCTTCTAAATGTAATGATTTTGGTTTCATCTTACAAAATTTACATTAGGTGAGATTAACTGCTATGCAATGATTCTAGTCCATTTACCTGATCAGGAATTTGTAAAAGTGTGTCTAAATATGCAGTCTTTTACCTAGGGGGAATTTGGGGCCCGAAATCACCCACCCATTTACTCTGCAAAGGACCCATTTTGGTAATTGATCAATACGTTCTTACACTCGATTTATATTTGGCGATAGTAATCCATAAAAAAATGCAACTAATATAGTTTAGTTAAAAAAGGTGTTAGGATTTACCTGAGATCCATTGAGACAAATAGGTTTTTCCATAATCTCTTCTAAATCGCTGTAAATCGCTATAAATCTCTTAAATTTTCTTAATTTGGCATATGTTTGCTTAAATTAGCTTATTTTTTTATGTCTATTTCTTAATAAAAAAGCTGTCTCATGTCACAGCGGGGTTGAGAAAACTTGCTGTGACTAATTATTAGATATTTATATAAAAAATACACTTTTTTAGATTTCCAATGAGACATGAGACAAAACCTATCAACATTTGATTGCATATTGATATTGATAAAGCTGTTTCTGCAATTTTCTACTATTTACAGTTAATACAAATCCATCCATTGGATATGAAGAAAATAGCTTTCCTTCTAACCAAAGCTTTCGATATAGATCTACTTCACTTAGATAATTAGTAAATTTATGTTCTGGAACTTCAAAACCTAACTTCTTAAGTTGTATTAGTTGAGTGTGTTTATTTAGTTCTGAATTTAGGATTTCAAAACTACAAAAAGATAATCCTTCTCCTGTAGGAATTTTTTTTCTTAAATGGCCACCCGCTAATGCTTGAGACTTGGTTGGTTTTAATCCATACCCATATAGTTCCCCTCTAATTTGGATGTCTATATTAATAGGCAATTTATGAGGAATATTTTTTATTGTTTTTATTGCTTCGGTTTTGTCCTTACCTTTTCTAGTAATTGCTTTAACTAGCTTTCCTTTGGTGTACATAAGACCAACAGCGCAACCATCTAGCTTTGGTGTAAGGATTAATCTGGTGTCTTGAAGAAGAGTTTCTAAGAACTCCTCATAGTTACCATTGCCCATTGAAGGCAATACTTTGTTTTGGTGAAAGTAGCAATTATTAGGATCAATCCTTTTTAAATTCCTTACTAATGAGTCAAACTCTTGATCTGATATTGTGGCTCTACCTTTGCGGTAGGAAACATCAAATTCTTTGATTGTTTTGCATAAATTTGCGTACATATGCGTACAAGGGTTAATTATGAAAACGCTTATCCTAGTTACTTCAATACTTTATGTTCTAAGGGTGGATGCTCCCAAAGCACCCGCGCTACCAAGCTGCGCCACGCCCCGATAATAAGATCTTAGTTCATTAAAGACCTTAATAAAAGAGTAAATCAAAAAATATCTAAAAGATTTTTGTGATTTAGAAATTAGCTTCCTTCTATATGATTTTGTATTAAATAATTTCTCAAAAATTAAATTTGGAATATTCAGGTCTTTATAACATATTTATAATATTAATTTGATTAGATTAATCCTACATATCCAGCAGTAAATCCTACTGTTAAAAAAAATGTAAATTCCAATAAATCCCTCGGTAAAGAATTCAATAATAAATTCAATTGAGTCATTTTACCTTGTGCTCCTCAGGTTAATTAATTTCAAAGAATATAACTAGTAATTTTTTTTGTTGAGGTTAAAATTTACTTTTTTTTCTTTTTTCTAAAGAATTGAAGAAAATCTAAACTTGATTATTTTGAATTTAAGAATAATTTCTATAAATTTATTGATCTTATATATATTATTGAGCTGATTTTTTTTTAATGCTATATTCATAAAAATGGTTTTGATATTAATTAAATAAAATATGGACTATAAAAAGAAATCTCTGAAAAAATTGAATCGTAATGAAAGTTACGAAGAAATTGACACCAGATTAGCTTCAGGTTGGTATGTGGACACTTTAGGAGGTAATAAACGAAAGAAATATAAGACTAAGGAGGTATCCTTTAAAATTTCTAAAAAGGTAGATTGATCTTATTAAAAATTTTAAAATGAAAAATTACTAACTAAATATTTAGATAAGTTTTTGATCTCATTAAATTAAGAAGTTTAATTGTACAGGATATAAAACTGGCACAAAAAAAGAAAAAAAGTATCAATCTATACTTGATTTTGTTCCTTGGATTACACTATATTGAGGTCGTACTTATAATTTCGTGTGAGGAAATTTATGAAGCTTTTCAAAAGCTTGCTTGTAGCTCCTGCTGCATTAGGACTTCTTGCTCCTATGTCTGCAACAGCTAATGAGCTTAATCTTGCTGATTTTAATGACTATTCTTCTTCAAAAGAAGTTAAGAGCATCAGCGAATTCAATTCTAAACAGCTTGCTGTTACTAATAGCCGTGTAGATGGCTTAGAAACAAGAATCAATAACTTCGAAGCTGGTTCTTTCTCAGAAACAACAACAGCAACATTCTCTGCTGATTTTGCAATCGGTTCTGTTGATGGTCTTACTA
>QCLA01000012.1:0-39933 GCA_003214935.1 Prochlorococcus sp. AG-412-F02 | reverse complement strand
TTAATGATAATGGAGACACCCTTGCTGTTGACGGAATTTCTTATACTTTCCCTATTGGCGACAAAGCAACTGTTTTCGTTGGTGACAGCGTAGATGGTAGTTCTCTTTACAATACAGCTTGTGTATACGGTGGCCAGACAGACACAATGGATGACTGTGGCCTTGCTTCTTCAGCTCTAAACGAAGGTACTGGAACTGCTGCTGGCGCAAGTTATGATTTCGGTGATGGCTTTACTGCTGCTTTTGCTTATACAGGAGCCGGTGGTACTACTAACGGTTTAGGTACTAAAGCATCTCTTGATTCTTACGGTCTTCAGCTTACATATACCGATGATTCATATGGTGCATCATTAACTTATGCAAACATTGAAACAGGTACTACAGCGGGTGCAGGAACAGCTGACACAGAAACTAAATACTGGGGACTTAACGCTTACTGGACTCCAGATTCAACAGGTAATGTACCTTCAATAAGTGTTGGTTATGAAATGGGTGATCCAACAACTGGTAACGATACAACACAATATTTTGTTGGTCTTCAGTGGGATGAAGTTGGCCCAGGAACAGTTGGTGCTGCAATAGGTAACACAGGTCCTATCACTGATGGCGCTACAGAAACTACCATGTATGAATTTTTCTACAGCTACCCTGTTAACGACGGTATGACAATTACTCCTGTTGTATACTCCAAAGAAGTTAGCGGTGCTGATGACCAGACTGGTGTGATGGTTAAAACATCATTCAGCTTCTAAGTTTATTAATTTGATTTAGAAAATCTTACACACATTAAAAAGACCTACCTATCGGTGGGTCTTTTTTTAATTTGAATTATAATTTGTTTACGATATTACCCTAATTAAATAAAATTTTATCTTTTACTTTGAGAGATAATTTTCTAATTATATAAATTATTACTAAAAAGAATTTTTTTCTAATTATCAAAATGACTCCAATATTTAAATGTCTTATTTGTAAAAAGGATATAGAAAGATCTACTAAAACATTTTGGGTAAAAAAAGGACATTTGTTATGTTCAACATGCTTAGATAATCTTGATAAAGATTTACTTCGAAGAGAATAAATGTTTTATCCCTTTACTTATAAAAGTTTGATATATATATTAAATTAGTTTTGAAATATAAAATAAAACACCCCAAACATACTAATTTTTTCTAGTTTGTTTTTATTCAAATTACAATATTAAAAGCCTTTTAAAAAAATCTATTTTATTATTACTTTTAAAAAACTATAAATTAAAACCTTTCTTATTTATATAAGAAATAAACCAATAATATTTTTGTTAAAAGATGCTAATAATTGTCTTGCCTGTTGATGTATACGCATCTATTAGGGCAATTATTCTTATCAGGACAAAATGAACATTTACTATTTCAGCATCTTAGTTATAGACTACTTAATAGTTGTCAATTTGTTTCTGTCTTTTTAATACTATATATGTTTTGACAACCCACCACTTTCAGCAATTTGAATCATAAAGACTTAGAACCAACCGGGAATAATTTGTCCAGTAGTTACATATGCGCCAACTGCCGCAACGAAACCTAACATTGCTGCCCAACCATTAAAACGTTCTGCTTCAGGAGTCATAATAAGATAAATAAATTATGTAAATGATTGTAACAGGTTTCATGAAGCTTTGTGAAGTATTTTATTGAAATTAATGATTTTATATTTAACTCGTTAAATTTTAGACAGAAATGACACAATTATGTTAAGGAATCCGTTCTCCTTTTAGTAATATTTTTGAATGTAGTTCAATTAATTCTTGATTTGTTAGTACAGGTTTGATATTTAATTCAATTTTAATTTAATTAAATTTAATGCTGTAAATTTATCTCCATATTTTTAGGAGAATATACACCGAGCTTGAGTTTTTTATCTTTACATATAATAGTTCCAGATCCTTTCTTAGGAGAGGAGTATGAGTTATTAATATTAATTTGTCATTTGATAAAAAGTATTAAATTTCGTTTGTTTTAATTATCGCAAAAATCATTTGTCGCACTAAATTTATTTTCTGCATTCTGTAAAGACAGTCAATAACTTTTAGTCTCTTTATTAAATCAGGTTTTTACTTGAGTGAATCTTTAGATTATTATTTTTAATTAATTTCTAATAATGAACTCAATTTATTTAAATGTGGGTCGCCTGAGATTCGAACTCAGGACCAGCCGGTTAAAAGCCGGATGCTCTACCGCTGAGCTAGCGACCCATTTTGTAAAATTGAGTACATTAAAAATTATCCCTTTTTAAGGTAAAAAACACAACTTATTATCCTAACTTGAACAATTGAAATACAATTCTTAACTTATGAAATAAAAACTTAAAAATTCTCTCTTTATTTGCAGTTAAAAGGTAATATATTTAGTAAATAACACTATTTAAAAATGTTAAGGCTTTCTATTGTTTTAATACCAGTATTCGCTGCACTTGTATGGGCGCTGTTCATTGGGCTAAATATAAATAAATTAAATAAAAAAATTAATTCATAAATTAATTCTTTAATTGTTTGATAAAGAGGTCATTGTAATTGGAGCTGGCCTTGCCGGTAGTGAAGCTGCATGGCAAATAGCTAATGCTGGGATATCTGTAAAATTAATTGAAATGCGCCCCTCAGTGCAAACCCCAGCACATTACACTGGGGATTTTGGAGAATTGGTGTGCAGTAATAGTTTTGGAGCTTTAAGTCCGGATAGAGCCGCAGGACTATTGCAAGAAGAGTTAAGAACATTTAATTCTTTAATTATTAAAACTGCTGATCAATTTTCAGTACCTGCTGGAGGTGCTTTGGCTGTAGATAGATCTAAATTCAGTAATTGCTTGACAGAGACTTTATCAGCACATCCCTTGGTTGAAATAAAGAGAATTGAACAATTAGATCTCCCAAATAAAGAAACCATTACCATAATTGCCACTGGTCCCCTAACTTCAAATGAACTTGCTATTCAAATAAGAAAATTTACTGGTATTGATTCCTGCCATTTTTTTGATGCGGCAAGTCCAATTATTTATGGTGACTCTATAAATTTTGATATCGTTTTTAAGGCAAGTAGATACGATAAAGGTGATCCGGCATACTTTAATTGCCCTATGGATAAAAACTATTACTTAAATTTTAGGACCCAACTAATTGAAGCAGAGCAAGTTAACTTAAAAGATTTTGAAAAAGAATCTGCAAATTTTTTCGAAGCGTGTTTACCCATCGAAGAGATAGCTAGAAGAGGTGTAGATACAATGAGATATGGTCCTTTGAAATCTATTGGTTTGTGGAATCCAGAATGGGGAGATTTATTTGATAGAGAAAATAGATTAAAAAAAAGGCCTCATGCAATTGTTCAATTAAGAAAAGAAGATCTTGAAGGCAAATTACTAAATATGGTTGGTTTTCAAACTAACCTTAAATGGTCAGAACAAAAAAGAATATTTAGAATGATTCCGGGCTTAGAAAAAGCTGAGTTTGTACGTTTTGGAGTAATGCATAGAAATACTTTTTTAGAATCCCCTAAATTACTTTTGCCAACGCTTCAGTTTTTGAATAGAAGAACTCTCCTAGCTGCTGGTCAAATAACAGGAACCGAGGGCTATGCCGCTGCTGCTGCTGGAGGTTTGTTGGCAGGAATAAACGCTTCCTTTTTAGCAAAAAATAAAAGTCCAGTAACTTTTCCTAACGAATCAATGATTGGTTCTTTAATGAACTTTATTAGTAATAAAAATGAAATGATGGCAAATCATAAAAAAAATAAATTTCAACCAATGCCTGCTTCATTTGGCTTGGTACCAGAATTAAATAATAAAATAAAAGAGAAAAAATTAAGATACAAAGCTTATCAAGAGAGATCTCTTGAGGTATTACATGAGTTTAAAAAAGTATTGGATAAATCTTTTAAAAAAGTTCATTTATCTGTTTAGATTAATTAAAATGAATTATTTAAAGATTTAAAATGATATCTAATAAAGAAAATTTTGATGCAATTATTATTGGTTCTGGAATAGGAGGATTAGTAACAGCATCACAATTAGCTGCTAAGGGAGCAAAAGTTCTAGTTCTGGAAAAATATATTATTCCGGGAGGGAGTGGGGGTTCTTTTAAGAGAAAAGGTTATACCTTTGATGTTGGGGCTTCAATGATCTTTGGTTTTGGAGAAAAAGGATATACAAATTTATTAACTCGTGCTCTAAAAGATGTAAATGAGAAATGTGAAACTATTCCGGACCCTGTTCAACTTGAGTATCATTTGCCAAACAATTTTAATATTTCTGTTGATAAGGAATATGAAGAATTTATTAGAAAATTATCAGATCGTTTCCCTAAAGAAAAAGAAGGGATAAGGAAATTTTATGGAACTTGTGCGAAGGTCTTTAATTGTTTAGATTCTATGCCATTATTATCCATAGAAGATCCTAGCTATCTTTTTAAGGTTTTCTTAAAAGCCCCACTATCATGTCTAGGCTTAGCTAGATGGTTGCCAATAAACGCAGGAGATGTTGCAAGAAAGTTTATTAAGGATCCAGAACTTTTAAAATTTATTGATATTGAATGTTTTTGTTGGTCAGTAATGCCAGCGCTGAAAACTCCTATGATAAATGCAGGAATGGTTTTTACTGATAGACATGCTGGAGGTATAAATTATCCAAAAGGTGGCGTGGGAAAGATAGCAGAGAAGTTAGTTTCTGGAATTGAAGGCTTAGGAAGTAAGATTCGTTATAAAGCAAATGTTTCTGAAATACTTTTAAAAAATAAAAAGGCAATAGGAGTAAAGCTATCAAATGGAGAAGAAATTTACTCAAATATTATCGTATCAAATTCAACTAGATGGGATACTTTTGGACTTGACGATAACAAAGGATTAATTCATGAGAAATATGTACCCAAAAGTGAATATAAGTGGTCCGAAACTTATAAACCTTCCCCTTCTTTTGTCTCAATTCATCTTGGAGTTGAAAAAAACTTAATAAGTAGAAACTTTAATTGTCATCATATTATTGTTGAGAACTGGGATGATTTAGAAAATGAAAAAGGGGTCATTTTTATTTCTATCCCTACCTTGCTAGATTCCTCTTTAGCTCCAGAAGACAAACATATTATCCATGCATTTACTCCGTCATCAATAAATGAATGGGAAAACCTATCAAGGAAAGAATATCTACTTAAGAAAGAAAATTATTTTTTATTTCTTATAGAAAAGATTTCTAAAATAATTCCTAATCTTGATCAAAATATTGATCATAAAGAAGTTGGTACTCCTAAAACTCATAGAAAATTTCTTGGAAGATTTCAAGGTAGCTATGGACCAATTCCTAATAAAAAGCTACTTGGTCTTCTTCCTATGCCATTTAATACTACCAATATTAAAAACCTCTATTGCGTAGGGGATTCATGTTTCCCCGGTCAAGGTCTAAATGCAGTCGCTTTTAGTGGTTATGCTTGCGCTCATAAAATAGGCTCAAAACTAAATATCAATAGATTTAAGTTGCCGGACTAGTACAGTTTAAAAAAGTTGATAGAAAGGTTTAATAATCTGTTTGTTGTAAAAGTTTCATTCATTTCATTATATTTAGCACTTACAATTCCTCTTCCATTTATTTCAAATGAAGAATCCAAAATGATTTCATTAATTTTATTTGTCTTAGGACTATTTTCAATTGTTAATATCACAAATAATTATCCAGAAACTACTAATCACAAAATCATATATAAATCAAGCTTCCTTTCTAAAGCATTTGGCAAAAAAATTGGGAAATTTGTTGGACAGATATAAAGTTCATAAAAGCTTTGCCTACTAACCAGGGGAGTAAGGTCTATTACTTCGTTATTAATAAAGATGAATATTTTCTTTTACCTCAAAGGTTGGAGAATTTCGAGGAATTTCTATTATTAATTTCTAAAAAATATGGTCTTAATGTTGAAGATCTTTAATATATTTCTCCTTTGTGGACATATAGGTTACTAACATTACTTTCTTTATTAATGATTGTTGGTGACCTTATTGCCTTCTTAATTTAGATATTATCTATGCTAAATCTATAGCCTTGTTGCCTTACAGTAGTTATTCCTCCACCTTCACCTAATCCTGCCTGCTCTAGTTTTCTTCTCAATGTCAGAACTTGAGTATCTACTGATCTTGGCCCTCCGCTAAATGGAGGCCATGCCATCCTTAAAAGCTCTTGTCGACTTCTTACCATACCTGGAGGCATAAGTAGCGCACAAAGCAAGGCAAACTCTCTTGGGCTTAATTCTACGGGCTTTTCGCTGAGAGTAACTTGTCTTAAAAGCAGATGAACTTCTAATGGGCCAACTTCAACTTTTTCTTGTAAGCCTATTCTCCCTCTTTTCAAGAGAGTTCTGCATCTTGCAGCTAACTCTTCTAGACCAAAAGGTTTTCTAAGGACATCATCAGCTCCTTCGTCTAACAAATTCACTAACGATTCAACACCGGATCTTGCAGTTAGAACAATAACTGCACATCCAAGTTGTTGGGCCAATCTCATCGCCGTATTTTGTTCAAGGATCTCTGCACTTACGAGTAAGTCGGGTGACTGTTCTCTACATAAATCAACTGCTTCTGCGGCTGATCCAACCGCAGCAGCTAGATGACCATCTTGACGAAGTCTTTGTACTAATACAGTTCTTAATGTGGGGTGAGGTTCAACAACAAGAACTCTCGAAGGGGTTTGAGAGCTAGAAGGCAATTGAGAACTGCCAGGAGTTGAAGCTAAGATTTGCTCAGTTGATTGCATTCTTAATTACTGTTGTGCCAGGCAATTTTTTATCATCCTTAATAAGGTATAACAAATGCTAAATAAAAATAAGATTTTATCGAATTATGACATCATTTGAAAATCCAAAAGCAATTCGTCATTTTCAATCAATTTGCGATAGTTGCCAAGACTTGGTTACTCGTTTCCATACACCATCAGATCTCAAATTATATAGTGACGGTTATCTCCAAGCATTAAGGAATTGCAGTAGTTTAGAGCAAAGAGATCAGGAGAAATTAGAAAGATTAATAGAAAGATGGATACTAGATCCATCAAGCTTCATTAATCCAGATGGAGATGAAAATAAAGGATTTTTCGATAAAAAAAAGTTTTAAAATATTAATTTTTATTAACTAATGTCAGTATTTATACTTACTATTTTTTTTAAGAAGCTAATTCAATTTCGATTTTTTCTTTTAAAGTTCCAGAATTGTACATTTCGATCAGAATGTCAGAGCCCCCTAGAAATTCTCCTTTTAAATAAACCTGAGGTATTGTTGGCCAATCTGAATATTCTTTAATTCCCTCTCTTATTTCGTAATCGCTTAGTACATCAAATGTATTGAATTCGACTCCCAATGAGTTAAGGATTTGGACCACATTGTTGGAAAACCCACATTGAGGCATTAATTTAGTTCCTTTCATGAAAACCATAACTGGATTTGATTCGATTAACGTTTGAATTTTATCTTTAGTTGAATTTTGCATAATTTAATTAGGTGTTTCTGTTTTTAATGCCAGTGCATGAATAGCCTCAGAGGCTAGTTCTTCTTTTAGAGCAGAATAAACAAGCTTATGTTGTTTAACTAATGATAATCCATTGAATTCAGAAGAGATTACAGTTACTTGTAAATGATCATTACCTTTTAAATTCTCAACTAAAACTTCCGAATCTGGTATTTTTTTAGTAATTAAGTTTATTACTTCTGTTTTTGTAGTCATGATATATATTCTAAAGCCCTTTAGTAAGATGTATTAACAAAGCCAAGTTTAACTAAATTAGCATATGCTTCTTTACCTTGCGGGCTGTTAGGAGACATTAATCGAATTATTTCAACAAGTAATGGTACTGATACTTCGGGTTGCTTTTTTCTTGTATAAAGGGCAGCTAATCTTGCATTAGATTCCGCCCAGACTTTTATGGATTCTCTTCCTTTCTTCTCCATTTCTAAGGGTACTCTGGCATCTAAACCTCTAAATGATCCATTTAGATCTCTATAAAATCCTGATAGTTGTTTAGCTAGAGTTCTTGCTAGGTCATAATTTCGTTTGGCTTTTTCGAATTCACCATTTGCTATTAAGTTATCTCCCTTTTGTAAATAAGCTTTGACATTTGCAATTGTAAGGTTTTTATTACTATTTGATAGAACCTTATAGTTTTTGGCATCTTCACTTTCGATTGAAGGCTTTTTATTATCACTTGAAATAACCTTATTAGTTCTTAAATCTTTATTTTCGGAATTAGAGCAACCTGTTAAGGGGAGAATTCCAAAAATTACAAAAAAAACTGGGATGAATTTTAAAAATCTCATATTCTTGTTATTCATTAAATTTAATACTAACTGATTATGGATTCATCGACCGACATTTTTTAATGCTATCTTTTCAGCCTTCATCATTTTCTTATACAAAATTTTATTAAATTCTTTATTAGATAACTTTAGATTGGCATTAATAAATAAAGGATCACCAAAGCATAAAGAAAATTTATCTCTAAATCTAGGAGATACTTTGCTATAAGCAATGCCAATGGGAATTATAGTTATGGAATTTGCTTTTTTTGTTGCTAATCTGGCTAATCTGTAAACTCCTTCTTTGAGGACTAATTTTTTTCCATGTTTATTAATCTTTCCTTCCGGGAAAACAACAAGTTGCTTTCTTTTTGAGATTAGATTTACTGCATATCTTAATGCTGAGAGAGAAGGAGACAATTGATTTATTGAAAAACAACCAAGCCTCTTTAAAAACCAACCTTGTACTCCTCTCATTTCAGATTTTGTAACCATAAAGCTACAATCCTTTTTAGTTACTCTTCTACCCGTAGCCATAGTGAGGACTAATCCATCCCATCTAGATCTATGTGTAGGGGCAAGAATAATTGAAGAATTCTTTGGGATAGAAAATTGATTTTTAATTATTTTCTTTTCACTAAAAAAAACATTCATAAGAATATCTTGGGTCACAAACATTGCTATATAACCCAATAAGGGATTAATCCCGTACCCAATATCTATTGATTTCTTCTTCAATTTCAATTAACTATATATTAATAATTTATAGGTTTGTAATCTTTTATTGGTTATTATTGGGCGGTTACTAGATTGTCCAAAACTAAGATCCTTTCAATTTATGGCTACTTTGGGAGTAAATATAGATCATATTGCGAACGTCAGGCAGGCTCGGAGGACAATCGAGCCAGATCCTGTTCAGTTTGCTTTTTTAGCAGAATTAGGTGGAGCAGATTCAATAACAGTTCACTTAAGAGAAGATAGAAGACACATACAAGATAGAGATGTATTTATTCTTAAAGAAACTATTAAAACAAAACTCAATTTGGAGATGGCTGCTACAGAAGAAATGTTAGAGATCTCTAAAAAGCTTCTTCCAGATTATGTAACGCTTGTACCCGAAAAAAGAGAAGAAGTTACAACAGAGGGAGGTTTGGATGTCAAAAATAATGAAAAACATCTCAAAAAATTTGTTAAATCTTTAAAAGATTCAAATATACAAGTAAGTGCATTTATTGATCCAGAAAGTGAACAGATTCATTATTCAAAAGAAATAGGCTTTCATTTTATAGAATTACATACTGGTAAATATGCCGATTTAAAGGGTGAGGATCAATATAAAGAACTCCAAAAAATTATAGAATCTACTTATGCAGCAAATGATATTGGATTAGTTGTTAATGCTGGACATGGACTAAATTACCAAAATGTAAAAAAGATTGCATCTATTAACAATATGAATGAGTTAAACATTGGCCATAGTATTGTTGCAAGGGCTCTAGCGGTAGGTTTAGAAAAGTCTGTTCGTGAAATGAAGTCCCTTATTTCATTAAATTAAACTAAATTAAATTAAATTTCAAAATGACAACATATTTCTTCGTCGCAGCAAGTGAAAAGTTTTTAACAATTGAAGAACCACTTGAAGAAATTTTGAAAGAGAGGGAGAGGAATTATAAGGAAAATAACAAAGATATAGATTTTTGGCTTTTAAAAAATCCATCTTTTTTAAAAACTACTCAATTTAATGATTTAACGGCAAAGATTCCTGCCCCTCCAGCGGCTGTTATATCTAAGGATAAAAAATTTATAACTTTCTTAAAGCTTCGTTTAGAGTTTGTTGCTGTGGGGGAATTCGAATGTCCTAGTGCAGAAATATCTGATCCATTTAAAGTTGAGTAATCTAACCAACTAATAAATTGCTCAATATTTATAAATCAAACAAAATTGAAGTAATTAGTGATCTGTTAGCAGAAGAATTAAAAATATGTCCTCCTTTTATTACTGAGCAATTAGAAATAGCTGTTCCTAATTACTTTTTGGGTCAATGGTTAAGGGAACAAATAACCATAAAAAACCAAATAAGTGCTCTTTACGAATTAAAGACAATATCAAGTTATACAGAGTCATTATTGACAAATTTTTTCCCCGAAATTGATATGGGCTCATGGAATTTTGAGTCAATTAAATGGGGCATTATTGATTCATTAGAAGAATTAAATAGCTTTAAAGAATCATTGCCACTTAGCAATTGGATTAATAAATATTTGGATAATAAAAAGACACTTGATGGAGATATATATAATCTGACAAAAAAGATCACAAATAATTTTATTGATTATCTTATTTTTAGACCTGAAATGATTGCTGAATGGAATAGATATGAAATAAATTCGCTAAATCTTTTTAAGAATTTAAAGTCAAATCAATTTTGGCAACCTATTTTATTTAAATTATTAGAGAAAAAAATATCTGTAAAACCTTCATGTTTATACATGATTGAAGTTATAAATAATTTAAGAAAATTTAAAGACTTTCAATGTAAGATACCAAATCAAATTTATATTATTTCGGATAATAATTTATCTAAACTACATATTAATTTTTATTCCGAACTTTCAAAATTTACTAAAGTAAATTTATATTTATTATCTGTAGGTGATGATTTATGGAATAGAATAAATTGTCTTGAGGGAGAGTTGAAATTTAATGATTTTCAAAGTAAATTCAATTTAAAAAATACAAATATTGAAAAAATATTTGGTAAATTTGGAGCTAATTTTCAGAAATTAATTGAGGACAATATTTATAAAGAAGATATAAATTTAAAAAATAATTTAATATATATTGATCCAACAATAAATTTTTCTCTGCTTAATCAAATACAAAAAAGACTAATTGATAATAATAACAAAAATTTCATATTAAATGAAAAGGATGATTCAATAATACTTGTTGAGCATTTTAATCAACTAAGTCAATTAGAATATTTAAGAAAAAAAATTATAGAAATACTTGAGTCTTGCGAGACTATTAAATATAGTGACATTGCTGTTTTATCTCCACAAACCAGTCAAATTAAACCTTATCTAAGGTATATCTTTAATAATGAGTTAATTAATGGTGAAAAGATACCTTATTTTTTTATTGATGAGGATAATAATGATTCTTCAGAGATATATAAATTTTTAATTGAAATCACTGAAATAGCAAATGAGAAAATTTCACTTGAAAAAATAGATTATCTTCTTTCTAAAAAAGCAACTCAGAACATTTTTGATTTTCATGTTACTGAGAAGGATGAAATTATTTTGTTACTTACCAAAGTAGGTTTTCATTGGGGATTAGATGCCAACGAAAGATTAGGTGAAGAAAAAAATACCCTAGAGTGGTCTATAAATAGAATTATTTTAGGCTTAATTTATGATAAAGAAGACAATTTAAGTACATTTAATCTGAAACCATTTAGCCCAAAAAATATAAGTTTGGATTTGAATAAATGGGTTAAAATATTACTTCAGTTGAAAAAATACATTAATTTGCTTAGGGGATCTTTTTCTTACTTAAGTTGGGTTGAAAAGATAAAGTTTATTTTAAAAAATATTGCTGATTCTAATGCGAATTTCAATTTAGAAATAAGTGAAATAAATAGAATTCTTGATAATAACGCAATAACTTTAATACCTGATGATCTTATTTTGTTAAATGTTTTTAGAGAAATATTAATTTCTTGCATAAATAAAGCTCAATATCAAAGTAAATCACGTATCAACAAGATTCTAGTAAGTGACATTGAAAATGGAAGGCTCATTCCACATAAGGTCATCTTTCTAATTGACATGAATAGTGTTTATTATCCAAAGTTATCAAAGAATGAAAATATTAATTTATTAAATAATAAATATCACTTAGGAGATCCATCAGTTTTTGAAAGAGAAAAATATTTTTTTCTAGAATTGTTAATTTCCTGTAGAGAGAAATTTATAGTTACTTGGGTAAAGAATGATAAGGACAATAAAAAATTAGATGTTTCTTTTCCTATAAAAGAGTTAATTTCTTTTTTTGATAGTTTTTTAACCCAAGGCCAAAGAGAACTAATAATCAAAGATTATGATTTAAATAAACAGGAAATTATTGATCTTGATAGTTCTAAGATTATTAAAAGTCATTATTCGTTAATAGACAATATAGATTGGAAAGAAAAAAAATACGATATTAAAAATTACAAATTATCAGAATTAATTTATTGGTTCAAAACTCCACAAAACTATTGGCTTAATAAAATAAATATCTCTCCCAAGCGAACATTTATGCATCATGCTGACGAGGAGTATGTAAGCAATTTGCAGAAGTCACAATTAATAAATAAGGTAATCCAGGAATTAGAGATTGATAGCAATAACATTATTGATGATTTAAAAAATTTGAATATTAATGATCAATTGGTTGAAAATGGAATTATTACAGCCAAAAATAGTATTTTTGCAAAACAAAATGAAATTAAAGAGTTAGTAAGTAGTCTTTCTGCAATTTTGAGTCAACATAATAAAATTTATAGAATTTACATTAAATCAAACTCAAATAAAGAAGAATATTTCATTTCTGATGACACCGTAATTGAATTAATTCATGCGAAACTAAGTTTAAGTCGTTTGTCAGAGGCTTGGATAAAATTACTCTTTATTTCTTCTTTAAAGAAAAATATAAAAAAGACTAAGGTAATTTTTAGAACAGAAAATCAATATAAATCTCAAATTATTCAATCACCCGGAGCAATTGATTCAAATTTAATTTTGGAGGAATATATAAATCTTTTTAAGAATTATTCTGAAAAATGTTTTCCTCTTCCTCCAGAAAGCACTTATAGATATGTAGAAGCAAAAATAAAAGCAAAAAATGAGAAAAAAGCTTTTTCAGATAGATGGATTGGTAATAAAACTTTTTCTAAAGGAGAAAGAGATAATATCGAAATGCAAATTTGTTTTGGGGATAAAAAAGAACCAGATTTCTTTTTTGGAAATAGTAATTTTGATAAATTATCATTCAGACTATATGGTCCTCTAATTGAAGCATTAAAGAAATAAATAATGACTAAATTTAATTTAAAAGTTTTTTTAAAAGCAGCTTATGAACTAATACTTGTTTTTTTACAGTTCTTTATAATTTCTCTACACTTTATTCAATGGGAATTACTTCCAAAAAAACAAATAATTCAAGTTAATCCCATATCTTATTTTATGGGTATTTTAATCATCATAATCGCTTTCATCATAATGTTAGTTGCAATTAAAGACTTAGGTAGAAATTTATCCCCTTTCCCAAGACCTATAACCAATAGCAACCTCGTTACTACAGGTATTTATCGATTTACTCGACATCCTATGTACTATTCTTTAATATTTATTTCATTTGGCATTTTTATAACAAAGCTATCTATTTATTATTTATGTTTATCAATAACTCTGGCTTTGATAATTAAATTAAAGATTGTTTTAGAAGAACAATATTTAAACAATAAATTTAAAAATTATTTACTTTATAAAAATGAGGTCAAATATTAATCAAATAAAGATATGGATATTAATCAAATCAAATTAGATAATAAGTTTAAATTAGTAGAAGCAAGTGCAGGAACTGGCAAAAGTTTTACTTTGGCTCACATAGTTTTAAGAAATGTTTTGGAGAAAAAAATTAAACCTGATGAGATACTCTTATTAAGTTTTACAAAAAATACGTGTTCTGAATTAAGAGATAAAATACTTTCAAGATTTAATAAATTAAAATTATTTTTGCTAAACTATAAAGGAATTGAGATAGATAATACACTTCAGGATTGGTATCTTAAATTTAAGGAGAAGGAAAAATCTAAGGAAAAAATTATATCTGAAATTGATAATTTTGTTAATCAAATTTATAAGTTAAAAGTAACTACATTCCATTCTTTTTGTAATAATATTATGGATGAATATAGTATTGAAATTGGTTTAACTCAGGATTCCTACATTGAGAATAATATAGATAATTTTTATAAAGATGTAATAGATAATTTGTGGATCGATGATTTTCTGAATCTTCATCCAGAAATAATTTCAGCAGTTAGCCAAAAAAAAATAAGTTCTATGTTTGGAAGTAGAATCAATAAGTCATTTTTTGTAGAAATTTTAAAAAATATAGATCAAGAAAATATTTGTAAAATTGAAATAAATAATAAATATAAGAATATTGACATAACAAGTTATTTAAATGAATTTTTGTATTTTAATTGGAATGAGTTTTGTTTTGAATGGAATAAGCAGGGTAAAGAATTATTTTTGCAACTTATTGAGTTGGGCAAATTAATTAAGGACTGTGGTGGTAAAAGTCAAATATATGCATCAAAACCAAGAAACGATAAGTTTAATCAAATAATTTATTGGATTGATGAGATTAACAAAAGGCTTGATTCAAAAGATATCATTAAACTTCTTCATGATATTTCTAAAGATGATCTTTTATTTAAATATTTTTATAAAGAAAATATATCTAAAGAAATTAATAAACATAATCTAAAAATAGATTTTACTAAATTTAATTTACTACAAGATAAAATTTATAAAATAAAAGAAGGTTTCTATAACGAATTTGTAAGAATCTTTACCCAATTAGCTTATTTAAAATTAATTGAATTAAAGAAAAGGCTTTCTATTTTTAACTTCAATGATCTTATAAAGACAATAGAAAATACATTTCTATATTCAGATATTAGTAATAATAGTACTCTATCTCAAATTCAAAATCGCTTTAAATGTGTCTTAGTTGATGAGTTTCAAGATACAGATAATATTCAGTGGGATTTAATTCAAAAGTTCTTTAATACAAAAAATCATTTTTTGCTTTGTGTAGGGGATCCAAAACAAGCAATCTACAAATTTAGGGGTGGAGATATTGAAACTTACTTAGATGCAAGATCTAAAGCAATCGAAGTTTTTAGTCTTACCGATAATTATAGATCATCAAAAAAATTACTGGAAGTTATTAATAAACTTTATAAGAATGGACTAGTAGAATCAAAACTAAACTATAGGAAATTAAACTCTAGAATTAATGAAAATATTAATTCAGAATTTGAATTTAAGGATGTATTTGAAATTGTAGAATTCTCAAAAAAAGAAATTGATATAGACGATCTTGTAACTAGTTACATAGTTAATTTTATTTTAAATAATAAAGAAATTAATATCAATAAAATTGCAATTCTTACCTTAACTAATTCGCAATGCTTAGATTTGAAAAATAAATTAATTCAGTTTGATTTACCATGTAAAATTCAAAATAAACAAAATATTTTTGATACAGAAGCTAGTAATCTATTATTTTTCTTCATTAATTGTTTATTGCATCCTAGACTTTATAAAAATATAACTTTGTTGGCTGCTTCAAAATTTATAGAAATTGATTTAGAAGAATTAGTTGATGATGGAATTAGTAATAAATTAGAAATTTTAATTAATAAATGTATTTCCTGGTCTCAGGAACTAAGAGTAAAAGGGTTTTTAAATATTGTTAATGAACTTCTTATAAATTATAAGTCAACCTCGATTATTCGAGATTCAGATTTAAATTCAAATCTGTTTCAACTTTCAGAAATTATTGAAAAAGAATTAATTAATAATGATTTTAATCTCAATAAAGTTTTTAACTGGTATAAAAATCAGTTAGATCATTCTTTAAGAATTTGTACTGGAGAAGATTTTTTGACGAAAGATTATAATCATCAAAATGGAATTAATCTTTCTACTATACATAGTAGTAAAGGCCTTGAATTTGATATAGTCTTATGTCCGTATCTTTCTAATATTTCTAATAAATCAAATAAAATTAAAGGACCTATTTGGAAATCAAATATTGATAGAAACATATACATTAATATTTCTAATAATTACTCTAAGGTTGAGAAATTTAAATTAACAGAAGAAACAGATTTATTTAAAGAGAGTGAGAGGTTAATTTATGTAGCCCTTACAAGGAGCAAATATAAGCTTATAGTTTTTAATGATTTAGAAGATAGAAATAATATTTTAAATAATGATTTACTCTCTAATTTGGAAAATATTAATATTTATAAGTCTAATTTTGAAGATAAGATAGAGCAAGAGAAAGTTAAAGAAATTTTTGCTAAGTTTCAAATTAACGGATTAAATAATAATCTTTGGAAAATAGATGAAATTAATAAAAAAATATCTAGAAAAATTAATTCTGATCAATTAATTTCTTATTCAAGTTATTCTTCATGGATACGCAAGGATAAAAAAACTCAAGCAGACATTAATCAATATAAGGATTATGAAGATAAAATCTCAATTATCAATATTAAAAAAGATTCTAATTTTAATAAATCAAATAATTATCCTAATTATTTTTCTTATCCAAATCCCTTAAGTGAATTTCCAAAAGGAACTATTGCTGGGACTTGTTTGCATAAAATAATAGAAAGATTTGATTTTAGAAACGATAATACTCAAGAATTAATTGATTTAATTGTTGAAGAATTGAACTTTCATCAAATCGATACTTCTTTGGCTTTGAAAGTGAAAGATGCGATTTTAAGAATTATAAATATATCTTTAGGAAGTGAATTACAAAACAAGAAACTAGTTGATATTCCAAATGAAAAAGTACTTAAAGAGGTTAGATATGATTTAACTCTCTCTTACCAAGGTAGAAATTTAAATTCTCACGATATATCAAAATGCTTTCTTTTAGATCAGGAATATGAATTTGGTGAAGAATATGCAAACAAAATAAATGATCTAGAAATTATGAATAAAGGCTTTCATTCAGGATGTATTGACTGTGTTTTTCCAGTAGGCAATACATTAGAAGATAGTAAATGGTGGGTAATTGATTGGAAAAGTAATTTCATTGCTGGAGGTGATAAAAGTGATTGTTTACCTAAAAACTATAACTATGAAAACATGAGAGATGAAATGATCAAACATCATTATCCATTGCAATCTCATCTTTATTTATTAGCATTACATAGATTATTAAAGTGGAGATTTAAAAACTATCAACCAAATCTAAATCTAGGAGGGTATATTTATTTGTTTTTAAGGGGATTGCCAGATTTTGAATCATTTGAAAAATCAAATTCTAAGGATATATCTCCGGGAATTTTTATTAGCAATGCACCTTTAAACAGAATTAATTATCTAGATAACCTTTTTTAGCAATGAGTAAAACATCTACTGATATTGAGAAGTCCCAATATGATCATATATTTAATTTCATCTTAGGTATTTTTAAATTTAATGAGAAAAAATATGGCAACTTCGTAAAAGATACTATAAAAATTTTATTTGAGTTTGAAAAAAATGGTGAAACTATTATTGATATAGATAATTGTTCAATAATATTTGACCTATTAGAGGATGGTTGGCCCAAAAAACATATAGAAGTTTTAAAAGATTTAGGGTTGATAGATTCCCTAAATTCTCCATTCGTTTTAGAAGATAGAAAACTATCTCTAGCAAAATGGTCAGGCAAGATAGATAGAGTTATTAATTACTTCTTAAAAAAAATAGATACTGGTGTTTTAATAGATTCGATAAGTGATGAAGATGATAATAAAACAGATCAAATTAAAAATATATTTAATAATTCAAACTTGGTTTTCCTTCAAGGAGGACCAGGAACAGGCAAAACAACTTTAATAATAAATTTAATATTGGAGCTCTTGAAAGTTGATAATTTCTTAAATATAGGCATATCCGCTCCAACGGGAAAAGCTACAGCTCGTCTAAAAGAATCTCTTAATGTTCAAAAAAATATTTCATTTACTAAATTTCTTGATCAAATAGAATTTCAAACTTTACATAGATGGATTTTAAATTCTCAAAATAAATCGCTTAAGTTGAAATTTAAACTAAAAGAAATAGACATTTTCATAATTGATGAAATGTCAATGGTAAATATAGATTTGATTGAATCAGTTTTCAGTTTACTGGCGAAGGACTGCAAAATTATTTTAGTTGGAGATAAAAATCAATTGTCCCCAGTTAATAATTGTTCTATCTGGAATTATTTATTTGAATATTCTGATAATAGTTTAATTAAATCTTGTGTAGTAAATTTAAATAAAACTTTTAGAAATAGTGGAGATATAGAATTAATTAGTAGTTTAATATTTAAGAATGATAATTCTTTGCTTAATAAAAAGATTAAAGAATTAGAAAAAGATAATAGATCGAAAGAAGTTACTTTTACAAAAAGTAGAGAAAATGATATCCCTCAAAATCTTTTTAATTCAATTACGATTTATCTAAATAAATTAAATCATTCGACTTCAAATTTAAGTAAAAAAAAATATATATTTGATGATGGCATTGATAATTTATTGCTTAAAGAAAAAGATCTAGTGAGAAAGATATTACTAGATTTGCAAAGTCACTTGATTTTATGTGAAAAAAATACTGGTATATGGAGCGTTGAATATTTGCATGAAGTTATTTTGGGTCAGAAAAAACCATATGACCTTAAAACTCTTGACGAGGGAGTTCCAATTATGTGCACTAAAAACAATAATGAACTCGGCTTGTCAAATGGAGACATTGGTGTCCTTATAGGCTTAAAACATGAAAGAAAATATCTTTTTAGACGATTTAATGATAATAATGAAGAAATTGTTGAATTAATTGATCCTTCTAATTTAGAAAATGTAGTACCAGCAATAGCTCTTACCATTCATAAATCTCAAGGAAGTGAATCTGAGAAAGTAAGCATTTTGTGGTCGCAAAAATCTAAAAGAAATAAATATAATAAGAAAAGAAAAAATGATAATGAATATATCTTTTGTAGAGATAATTTTGAAAGAAGATTGCTTTATACTGCAATTACAAGAGCGAAGAAATTTCTGGATATTTATTATTTAAATTAAATCTTAATTTTGAGAAATCAGTAAGATTTTAACCTTAAGATGTTAGATTAATAATTCGGCTCTGTAAGGCTAGTCAACAATTTAAGTTTATTTAGATATTTGTTGAATGCCTGATCAGAAGATAATTGGGCATTTTAATGGCGTTAAAAAAAGATAATCACTCAGTTGATTATGCAGATGAAAAATTTCCAAAGGATGAGATATCATCTTTTGATTCAAATAAATTAGATAAAAAAAGAGGTATTGAATCTCAACCATTTGAAGAATCAAAAGGTAATAATAATGAGAATGGGTTTCTCGAGTTTGGTTTTAATCAATCAATCTTAAATTCCTTAAGAAATAAAGGATATGAAAATCCAACGCCTATCCAAAAAGCTGCTATTCCTGAAATAATGTTAGGTAGAGACTTATTAGGTCAAGCTCAAACTGGAACAGGTAAGACCGCGGCTTTCGCATTACCATTAATAGAAAAACTAACAGATAATAAAGAATTAAATGCCAAGGTTTTAGTTATGACTCCTACAAGAGAGTTGGCAACTCAAGTGGCAGATTCTTTTAAAAGTTATAGTTCTGAAACTAGCAACTTTAAAACAGTTGCTATATATGGAGGCACAGACTACAGAAATCAAATTTCTGGATTGAAAAGAAAAGTTGATGTAGTAGTTGGAACACCTGGCAGAATAATGGATCACATAAGGCAGGGCACTTTTAAAATTAACAGTATAAGTTGTCTTGTTTTAGATGAAGCCGATGAAATGTTAAATATGGGTTTCCTTGAAGATATTGAATGGATAATAGATCAACTTCCCCAAAATAAACAGATGGTATTGTTCTCAGCAACAATGCCTAATGAGATTAGAAAAATAGCAAAAAAGTATCTAAATGATCCCGCCGAAATATTAATCAAAAGTGTCAAAAAAGAAACTCAATTAATTGCGCAAAAATTTCTATATGTTCAGAGGCATCATAAGCTAGATGCTTTAAAAAGAATCTTAGAACTTAATAACGAGGGAGTAATAATTTTTGTAAGGACAAAATTACTTACTACCTCAATAGCTGAAGCTCTAGAAAATTCAGGACATAGTGTCGCAGTTCTTAATGGAGATATTCCTCAAAATCAAAGAGAAAATACTGTAGATAGATTAAAAAAAGGATTTATTGATATCCTCGTCGCAACTGATGTAGCAGCTAGAGGTTTAGATGTTGAGAGGATAAAACTAGTTGTTAATTACGATTTTCCCTTTGATAAGGAAACATATACGCATAGGATTGGCAGAACAGGAAGAGCAGGGAGATCTGGTGAGGCGATTTTATTTGTTAACCAAAGAGAAAAATATTTTCTAAGAAACTTAGAGAACTCAACAAGCACTAAGATTGAAGAAATTAATATTCCAAGTAATAAAATAATTAATGAAAAAAGGATGGAGAAACTTATAGAGAATCTTAATGAGAGCTTTTTAAATCAAGAAGAAAATGAAGCTTTAATTATTGATGTATTAGATAATTTAAAAGAAAAAAACTCTATGAATGAATCAAGTATTGCTATGGCAGCTATTAATTTAGTAATAGGAAATAAATCATTTTTTGTTAATGAAGATGATTCTTGGATTTATAAACAAAATAATACTGACCGCAATAGATTAAATAGAAATGCTAACAATCGTTCGAGAAATTCTAATAGAAGAAATAATTATCAAAATGATTCTTTTGAAACATATAAGTTTAATTTTGGTAAATTTGATGGAGTTAGAGTGGCAAATATTATATCTTCAATCTGCAACTCCACCAATATAAAAGGTAGATCAATAGGCAAGGTCCAGATTTTTAATGATTATAGTTTAGTTGATTTACCTAAAGATCTACATAGAGAAACTAAAAATAAATTAAAAAAAATTAAATTAAGAAACTAACTATATTTTATGAGAGGTATTAAAAATAAAATATTTTTTCTTATTAATCTAATGATTTTATTGAATTCTTTTAATAACTATTATTTAGCCCAAGCAAAACAAAATTCACTCATAAAATTATTTTGTCTTTATAGTGTCAAAGAGGAAATGTTAAATGCAGAAATCGAATATAGTGAAGAAATTGCAAATGAAACCTGTGAATGTTATTACGAAGAATTTATAAAAACATCAAGTCATCAAGATGCAAAAACAAAATGTAAATTAAAAGCTAAGGACAATTTTAAATAAAAACAGAAAAATTTAAATGATATCTTATGAGATCTAAAAGCAATCAAAATCCAATAATTAGACTTTATTTTAATCTTGTTGAAGAAAGAAGGTTATTGTTTTTTGCTTTTTTTAGTTCAATAATTAATAAAATATTAGATTTAGCACCTCCTGTAATAATTGGCCTTGCGGTTGATATCGTTGTTAAAGAACAGAATTCATGGATTGCTGGTTTTGGTCTTAAGGAAGTTCCAGCACAATTAATTTTTCTTGCATTCGCATCAGGAATAGTTTGGTCTGGGGAATCTTGCTTTGAATATTTATATTCAGTTTTATGGAGAAATTTGGCTCAGCTATCGCAACATAAATTACGAATAAAGGCTTATGAGCATATACAGGAACTAGATATGGATTTCTTCGAGAAAGATAATACTGGAAGACTATTGTCTATTTTAAATGATGATATAAATCAACTCGAGAGGTTTCTAGACCAAGGGGCTAATCAAATTATTCAGTTATTTATAACTGTTTTAATAATTGGAGGCACTATGATTTTTGTTGCTCCGAGAATTGCATTATTTGCTTTCTTTCCTATACCAATAATATTTTTAGGTTCAATTAGATTCCAAAGGAAGCTAGCTCCAAAATATAAAGATGTTAGAAATAAAGCAGGACTATTAGCCTCAAGACTCAATAATAATCTAAGTGGAATTCTTACCATAAAAAGCTTCACTAAAGAGAAATGGGAACTTAATAGATTAAATAAAGAAAGTCTTGCTTATCAAAGAAGTAACAAGGCTGCAATTAAATTATCTTCAGCTTTCATACCTCTTATAAGATTCGCAATATTATTTGCTTTTATAGCAATTCTATTAATTGGAGGTTTTCAAACATGGAATAAGACTCTAAATGTAGGCACGTATAGTTTTTTAGTATTTATTACACAAAGACTATTGTGGCCTTTAACTACTTTGGGACATGTTTTAGATGATTTTCAGAGATCTATGGCATCAATAGATAGAGTAATAGATCTTATAGACACACCTATAAAGATAAAAGATGGAAAATTAAAAATTGAACCTAAAGATACCAAAGGACAAATTATCTTTAATAATGTAAATTTTAATTATCCGGGAAGAGATTCTACATTAAAAAATATAAATTTCAAAATTGAAAATAACTCAACATTAGGAATTGTTGGTTTAACTGGTTCCGGCAAAAGTACAATAATTAAACTTCTTCTTAGGATTTATGATATTAATAGTGGGTTAATTTCCTTAGATGGTATTTCTATTAAAGAAATTAATTTGAAGGATCTAAGAAAATGTATATCCTTAGTTAGTCAAGACACTTATTTATTTCATGGAACTGTAAAAGAAAATATTGCTTATGGTTCTAATAATCCAAGTTTTAAAGATGTGATTAAGGCGTCAAAGATTTCTGAAGCCCATAAATTTATTGAACAATTGCCAGATGGTTACAAGACTATAGTAGGAGAAAGGGGGCAAAGGCTTTCAGGTGGTCAACGCCAAAGAATTGCCTTGGCAAGAGCTGTTTTAAAGGATGCTCCAATATTAATATTAGATGAAGCTACAGCCTCAGTTGATAATGAAACAGAGGCTTTAATTCAGAAATCATTATCTAAAATTACAAAAGAAAGAACGACTATAGTAATTGCTCATAGATTAAGCACGATAAAAAATGCCGACAATATTATTGTTATTGATAAAGGTAAAATAGTTGAGGGTGGAAAACATAAAACTCTATTAGATCAGAGAGGTATATATGCAGATTTATGGAATGTTCAAGTAGGGATTTAGGATGAATTTTCTAAACTATATTAAGAAGTTAAATGATTCAATAACATTAGTAAACATTCCATCAACTTTGTTCCATCTCTCTTCGTTTGTTCCTACAGCAAAAGTATATAATGTTCCCCTATCAATTACTACAGTAGCGAGTTCATGTCTGTCTTGTTCATTTAAATTTAATTCATATTCTAAATCATAGAAAATATGATTAGATGCCTCCCTCTTTTTGGCATTAATAAGTTTTACGTCTCTACCTGAACCTTCAGGAGCTATGACCTTCTCTATTAAAGTTTGACCTACTTCATTTGGGGTTCCCAATTGCTCTAATTGCACCTCTTTATTTACATCAGAAATTACTAAACTTAATGTCTCATTACTATTGATTAAATCATGATAAATAATTTCAGGCCCTTCATTTACTTTTACTCTAGTCCAACCTGTTGGGTATAAAAAGGCATATCTTCCATCTGGGCTTTGATAAGCTTCTAATCCTGCATTGAGACCTCCACTACAGGCACTAAGTGTGAAACACAAAAAAATTAACAATAAATATTTGAAAGGGTTAAATTTAATATTTTTCATTGTTGTTTGATATTACTAACTAAAAATATAATAAGACATTAAAACAAACAATTATGGCAATTCAGAATTTTGCGTCTAAATTGTTCCTAGAAATAGTTTCATTTTGACAACCTATACCAAACCACTTTCAAAATTAATTGGTCATTTTGAGAAATTTCCAGGGATTGGTCCAAGAACAGCTCAGAGATTAGCTCTGTTTATTTTAAAACAACCTGAAAGCTCAATAAGGGATTTCTCAAAGGCCTTGTTAGAAGCTCATAGTAATGTTGGTCGATGTAAAAAATGCTTCAATTTGACTTCAGAAGAAGAATGTGAAATTTGTAGAAATACTGAAAGAAACAAAAAACTAATTTGTGTAGTAGCAGAAACCAAAGATTTGCTTGCTTTAGAACGTGCTAGAGAATTTAAAGGTGTCTACCACGTTATTGGTGGTTTAATATCTCCAATGGATTCTGTTGGCCCTGAACTCTTAGAAATAAGAAGCCTAGTAGAACGAGTTAGTAAGTCTGAAATAGATGAGATTATTTTGGCATTGACCCCAAGTGTTGAGGGAGATACGACAAGTCTTTATATTGGAAAATTGTTAGCTCCTTTTACTAAAGTTACGAGGATTGCCTATGGCCTTCCAATGGGTAGTGAACTTGAATATGTAGATGAAGTTACACTTGCAAGGGCCTTAGAAGGAAGAACAAAACTAAATTAGAAATGAGACAAAATAATCTAATCAAGCAAGAAAAAATTTTAAGACTTCCTTCTTGGATAAAATTTCCTATTAGTAAAGCTTCAGAGTTAGAAAGAATACAAACACTTATCAAAAAATCAAATATTCATACTATTTGTGAAGAAGCAAGATGTCCAAATAGAGCAGAATGTTATGCCTCAGGAACAGCCACTTTTTTACTAGGTGGATCGATATGTTCTCGTTCTTGTGCTTTCTGTCAGGTAAATAAAGGTAGACCTAGTTCAATTGATATTAATGAATGTATTCAAGTTGCTGAAGCAGTAAAAGTACTAAATTTGAAATATGTTGTTTTAACATCTGTAGCTAGAGATGATCTTCCTGATCATGGTGCAAATTTATTTATATCCACAATTAATGAGATTAGAAAAATTGATTCAACTATAAAAATAGAGGTTTTGACTCCTGATTTATGGGGAGGGGGCAAAAATTTTGATGAAACTAATAAACTACAGACCGAAAGATTGAAGATGATTTTAGAAAAAGATCCAATTTGCTTTAATCATAATCTTGAAACTGTTGAAAGACTTCAAAAAGAAGTTAGGAGAGGTGCTAATTATAAAAAATCACTAAGTTTACTAAAAAAATCAAAAGATATTGCTCCTAATATTCAAACTAAATCGGGCATTATGTTAGGTCTTGGGGAAACATTAGATGAAATAAAAAATACAATTTATGATCTTAAAAAAATAGATTGTGATCAAATTACAATCGGCCAATATTTAAGGCCTTCATTAAATCATTTGGCAGTTAAGAAATATTGGGATCCATCAGAGTTTGAATATTTATATCGCTTCTCTAAGGAATTAGGATTCAATAAAGTATCTTCTGGCCCCTTAGTTAGAAGTAGTTATCATGCTGGTTAACTTTCTTCAATTAAAGAAAGTTTCTTTTTAAGTTTTTTCAATATATGAACACATTCGCCTGTCATAAGTGTCCCTGCACCTCCCCAAACCAACCTCAAAAAAAGATCTACTGGGCTAGAACCAACTTCTTTTACAATCTTAAATCCTATTAACTTGAAGTACCTTACAAGTTTTTTGCTATATCCTTCACTATCGAAAATGGCTAAAAGTCTTGCTTTGTTGCTTGATTTTTTTTCAATTGCCCAAGCCATAGTTGTTGCCCATATTAATTCCGAGACAAAAGCAGGAGAGTTACTTGCAATTTTCAATGTATCAAGCTGAATGCCTTGCTTATTTAAATAAGTCCAACCTTTCATTTCTCCCCATATCTTTACGATGTTATTATTTTGCTGCGCTATTACAATTCTAAAAAAACATAATCCAAGAGCTTCCCTAACTTGAATCTTAATTAATAGTCCCAGGGAAAAAGCTAATTTTTCTAATTCTTCTACATTCATACTTTTTAGTAATTAATTTTTATAGATTACTTTGGTTTTCTTTTTTGATTTATTGATCTGTTTTTGTCTCTCTTCAAATCTTTTTCTATCCTCATCAGTAAATTGGTTAACGCAGAAATGACATTGGATACCTTCTATATATTCATCTTTTTTTTGATCCTCTAGAGAAATTGGCATCCCACATGCATGGCATATGGAGTAGGAACCTTTTTTTAATTCATTATTTAAAGCTACTCGTTTATCAAAAACATAACATTCACCTTCATATAAGCTTTCTCTTTTTGAAGTATCCTCCAAGTATTTAAGAATCCCGCCTTTTAAGTGGTAGATATTTTTATAGCCTTTATTTCTTAATAAACTAGTAGCTTTTTCACATCTAATTCCTCCAGTACAAAACATAGCTATATTCTTAGATTCTCCATTTCCTAAGTGTTTTTGTAGATTATCATCTACCCACTTAGGGAATTCACTAAAATTTCTTGTATTTGGATTGATCGAGTTTTTAAAACTTCCTAAAGACACTTCATAGTGATTCCTAGTATCAATGACTATTGTATTTTTATCTTCGATTAATTTATTCCATGTAAATGAGTCAATATAAGTTCCAGCGTCTTGTGATGGATTGATTTTAGGAACGCCCATAGTTACGATTTCTTTCTTGATTTTAATTTTTAATTTTTTGAAGACTTTCGTTTTTGAAAAACTTACTTTAAGGTTTAATTCATTCGGGCTCGAATATATCTTGATTATTTCTAAAACAATTTCAATAACTTTTTCTTCTGCACATATAGTTCCATTAATTCCTTCATTTGCAAAAATTAATAAACCTGTAAGATCATTATTTTTTTCAATATTCAATAATTTATTTTTGAGCTCAATAATTAAATTGTCACTAAATGGGAAGAAAGAATAAAGAGATATTATTTGGAATTTTTTATCTTTCATAAGAAGAACAGTTTGTTTCAGAAGTTTCAAAATCTTTATTAAATAAGACACCTATTTCTTTGAGAAGTTTCCTGTCAGATTGAAAAGATGGGTTTGAGGTGGTCAGTAATTCATCTCCATAAAAAATAGAATTTGCCCCACATTGAAAACATAAAATTTGAGCTTCCTTTGATAGCTTTTCTCTTCCTGCACTTAATCTTATTTTACTTTTAGGCATAAGAATTCTTGCAGTGGCTATCATCCTAATCATTTCAATAGAATCAACTTCTTTTGTGTCTTCTAGATCAGTACCTTCAATAGCTACTAATGAATTAATTGGAACACTCTCCGGGTGAGGATTCATATTTGAAAGGACTTCTAACAAAGATGCTCTATCATCATTTGTTTCTCCTAATCCAATTATTCCTCCGCAACATAAATTTATTCCGGCATCTCTGACTCTTTTGATAGTATCTAATCTATCTTGATATGTTCTAGTAGAAATAATATTTTGGTAATACTCTGGACTCGTATCAAGATTATGATTATAGGCGGTTAAACCAGCTTCAGCTAATTTTGAGGCTTGTTCTTCGGTAAGCATTCCTGCTGTTACGCATGCTTCCATTTTTAGATCTTTTACACCCTTGACCATTTTTAACATGGATTCAAATGATTTACCGTCTCTAATTTCTCTCCATGCCCAACCCATGCAGAATCTTTCTGCGCCCTCCTTTTTCGCTATTCTTGCTCTCTCTAAAACTTCTTCCACTTCAAATTGTGGATGACTTTTAATTTCGCTAGCACTGTATATTGATTGGCTACAGTATGAACAATCTTCCTCACAACCTCCAGTTTTTACACTGTAAAGTGATGCTAATTGGATTTGATATTTATTAAATTTCCTATGAACATTTTGAGACTCCCACATTAAATTGATCAAAGGCATATTTAATATATCTAAAATCTCTTTTCTATCCCAATCAAATCTAATTTCACTAAATATCTGATTATTCGATTTAATCATTTTTAGTTAGTAAGAACAGTAAGAATCTTCATAAGATTCATTTGGTAATGATTCTATACCGCCGAAACGCCTATTCCTAGATTGGTAATCAATTATTGCTTTAAGAAATTCAACTTCATTAAAATCTGGCCACAAAACATCAGTTATATAAATTTCAGAATAAGCTAATTGCCATAAAAGAAAATTGCTTATCCTTTTTTCTCCACTAGTTCTAATTAGCAATTCAGGGTCCTTTACTCCTTTTGTTAATAGCTCCGAATTAAATAATTCTTCATTTACTTCACTAGCTTTTATTTCACCATTAAATGATTTTAGGGCTATTTCTTTAGCTACTTTTACTATTTCTTGCCTACCTCCATAATTTACACAAACGTTTAATAAGAAATCTTGATTATTTTGAGTACGAGATTCTGCACTTTTGAGGATTAATTTTAAAGTTTCAGGGAAAGGAGATAAATCCCCTATGAACTTAATTTTTATTGATTCTGCATATATTTCATCTATTTCTTTACTTAAAACTTTACCAAATAGATTAATGAGATAATCAACTTCTTTACTAGGTCTTGCCCAATTCTCTGTTGAAAATGCAAAAACTGTTAAAACTCTACAACCTAAATTTTTAGATGCCTTTATTATTTCTTTTAACACACTAACTCCCTTACTGTGTCCAAGCGATCTGGGTAAGCCCTTTTTAGTTGCCCATCTCCCATTTCCATCCATAATTATTGCTA
Organism: Prochlorococcus sp. AG-412-F02; assembly: GCA_003214935.1. Classification (GTDB taxonomy): domain Bacteria; phylum Cyanobacteriota; class Cyanobacteriia; order PCC-6307; family Cyanobiaceae; genus Prochlorococcus_A. The sequence continues at coordinate 11,382 of QCLA01000012.1, read as the reverse complement.
TGTGTTGAGGTATTCTTCTCTTATCTATTTCTTTAGATAATTCTAGATATCTTTCTGTAATTATTTTTTTTGAACTCATTGATTATTCTTTTATGTTAGTGAGGCTTTCTGTTTTCTTTGTACTTTTTTCATTTGTAATATTGGTAATACTATCATTTGAGTTTGTCTTTTGCGATGAAGTTGTTTTATTTACAGATGATTTTGATGTCCCTAAATAATTCTGATTACCAATTAAATTTATAAGAAGTTCTTGTAATCTGCTACTTGTGATTGGTCTTTCAAGTTTACCCTGGTTTGCTAATGATAATGTACCAGTTTCTTCAGAGACTACAATACAAATACATCTGTCAAATCTTTCAGTAATACCCAATGCCGCTAAATGTCTTGTTCCATATCTACTTATTCCTTGTCTAGATAGAGGAAGTATCACACCAGCAGATATTATTTTATTTCCTTTAACAAGAACGGCTCCATCGTGAAGGGGAGTATCTGTAGCAAATAGATTGATCAAGAGATCAGTTGATAATTGCGCTTCAATGGTTGTTCCTGAATATAAGAAATCTTCGGGTCTTAAATCACTGCCTAAATCGACAACAATCAATGCTCCTCTTCTATTTTGAGAGAGTTTTCCTGAGGTTTCAACTAACTGAGTAATAGTAGTTGATGAAGCTCTAAATTCTTTAGGAGGATTTCCTAGTAATACATTTAATCTTCCGGTTCCTAACAACTCCATTAATCTTCTCAGTTCTCCTTGCCATAGAATGGCTAAAGAAAGAGAACAAGCGAGTACTACCGCATCAATTAATTTTGAAGTTAAGGGTAGGTATGCATATCTTTGAATAAACCAAGCAAATGAAACTAAAAATAAATATCCTCTTAAAAGCCATAAAGTTCTTTGTTCTTTAACTCTTGAAAATAGTAAAAGTCCAAAACCAATAGCGAATAAGACATCTAATAAAAACTTTAAATTTATAAACCCCCAGAAATTCACATCAAAATTAAAAGTAATTTAAATGTACCTAACTTTGCTTGATAAAGCGATCAGGTAAGACATCATATTTTATAAGATCATGAGGACTCTCTCTCCTTTGTATAATCTCTGCTTCACCATTAGATACTATGATGGCTGCAGGTCTAGGAATTCTGTTGTAATTAGAACTCATCGAATTATTGTATGCACCAGTGCCAAAAACACAAATTAAATCTCCTGTTTTGCAATGTGCTAGTTCTAGCTCCTTAAATAAAACATCTCCAGATTCACAATGCTTACCTGCTACGGTATATTTTTTACGGCTACTATTATTTAAAGGATTACTAACCAAGCAGGCTGAATAATTTGATTGGTAAGTTATTGGTCTAGGATTATCGCTCATCCCTCCATCAACTGATAGATAGGTTCTAATTCCAGGGATCTCTTTAAATGATCCAATCTTGTATACAGTAACACCTGCAGTAGATACTATAGATCTTCCTGGCTCACACATCAATATAGGCAATTTTAAGTTGTTTTGTTTGCAAGCTTCAATAACAGAAAATGAAATAGTTCTTACCCATTCATCAATTGATGGTGGATCATCATCTTCAGTATATTTGATACCTAAACCACCCCCGACATTTAATTCTTTGATATCGTGCCCGAACTTTTTAGCTTCCAAGATAACATTGATCATTATTTCTCCAAGATCTTTATGAGGTTCTAGTTCAAAAATTTGAGAACCAATATGTGCATGCAAACCAATTAATTTTAGATGTTTCTTATTTCTAATAACTTCAAATAAATTATTTAGTTTTTCAATTCCAAAACCAAATTTACTATCAAAAGAACCTGTTCTGATATATTCATGAGTATGGCATTCTATACCAGGGGTGAATCTTAACATTATCTCTAAATCATGATTTAAGGAATTAGATATTTTTTCTAATCTGTCCAAATCATGATCATTATCTACAATTATTTTGATATTTTGTTGGACTGCAAATTCTATTTCTTTGTTAGATTTATTGTTACCATGAAAAACAATTTTTTCATTTTTTACACCACCTTTTAAAGCTGTTAATAGCTCACCTTCTGATACTGCATCAAGTCCGAACCCTTCTGAAGCTATTAAATTACTCATAAATATAGAACTATTTGCTTTAGATGCATATATAGGAAGAGACTCTCCTGGATAGTATTTCTCTAATGCTTTTTTGTAAGCTCTACAAGATTTTCTTAATGTAATCTCATCTAATATGTATAGAGGGGATTCATATTTTTTTATTAAATCTTCAATTGAACATCCACCAATTGATAATTTGCCATCATTATTTATTGATGTAGTAATAGGTACTATATTTTGATTTGGGCTTTCAATATTAATTTTATTATGTAAAAATGATGTTTTTTCTTGCATGGGTAACCTTTTATAGAGATATTCTATAACTTTCAGATATTTTATAATAGCCTAAAGTCTAATCTATTTCTAGGGAATTCTGAACAAAAATAATGTTATCTATTAAAGAAATAACAAAAGAAGATGTTGGATTATGCTTTGAGTTGGATTCAAAAACAATCTCTCTATGGAGTACAAAACAATGGGAAGATGAACTTAAACAAAAAGGAGTAAAAGTCTTCAAGTTATCTTTATTAAATGAGGTTATAGGTATTTGTGCAATTCAATTAGTAACTGATGAAGCGCAAATAAATTATTTCTCAGTAAATCAAAAATTTAGAAGGAAGGGTTTTGGTACTTATTTAATGAGATATTTAATTAAAATATGTGAGGAATTAAATATAAAAAAACTAATATTGGAAGTCTCTGAGACTAATTATGCAGCTAAGAATTTTTATAATCATTTTCAATTTTTTACGGTAGGAATAAGAAAAAAATATTATAAAGACGGCTCTGATGCTCTTTTAAAAGAAAAAATTTTAATAAATAAATAATTTAAAAATATTACTGTTCGGATAACCAGAATCATTGAAATCAATTGAATAAAGGGCTATATCATTAAATAAAGCAAATTTTGAGTTTAAAAAAATACCACTTTGGGTATTCATAAAAGCTCATTATGAACACAATATTGACATATTACTGGTAGGTTATTAATAGGAATCTAATATTCTGATGTTTGAAAGATTTACAGAAAAGGCTATAAAAGTCATTATGCTTGCCCAAGAGGAGGCTAGAAGGCTTGGGCATAATTTTGTTGGGACAGAACAAATTTTATTGGGATTAATTGGAGAAGGAACAGGAGTTGCTGCTAAGGTTCTGAAGTCACTTGGAGTTAATTTAAAAGATTCAAGAATAGAAGTTGAAAAAATAATAGGTAGAGGATCTGGTTTCGTAGCTGTAGAAATACCTTTCACTCCCAGAGCAAAAAGAGTTTTAGAATTATCACTTGAAGAAGCACGTCAATTAGGACATAACTATATAGGCACTGAACATCTTCTCCTAGGTTTAATTAGAGAAGGTGAGGGAGTTGCAGCAAGAGTACTAGAAAATCTTGGGATTGATCTTACGAAAGTTAGAACTCAAGTTATAAGGATGTTAGGGGAAACTGCTGAAGTCGGCGCAGGAGCTAATTCCAGCAAAGGTAATTTAAAAACTGCTACTCTTGATGAATTTGGTACAAATTTAACTAAATTAGCAAGCGAATCAAAACTCGATCCAGTTGTTGGTCGTTATTCAGAAATTGATCGTGTAGTTCAAATTTTAGGTAGGAGAACTAAAAATAACCCAGTTTTAATAGGAGAACCAGGTGTTGGTAAAACAGCTATAGCAGAAGGACTAGCACAAAGGATCCAGCTTGGAGATATCCCTGACATTCTTGAAGATAAACGAGTTTTGACTCTTGATATAGGACTTCTAGTTGCAGGTACAAAATATAGAGGAGAATTCGAAGAAAGATTAAAAAAAATAATGGAGGAAATAAAATCAGCTGGCAATGTTATTCTCGTCATCGATGAAGTCCATACACTTATTGGTGCTGGGGCTGCTGAAGGTGCTATAGATGCTGCTAATATTCTTAAACCAGCATTGGCACGAGGAGAACTTCAATGTATTGGTGCTACAACTCTTGATGAATATAGAAAACATATTGAGAGAGATGCAGCTCTGGAAAGAAGATTCCAACCTGTAATGGTTGGAGAACCTTCTATTGAAGATACAATTGAAATCTTAAAAGGACTTAGAGAGCGTTATGAACAACATCATCGTTTAAAAATTACTGACGAAGCGCTAGAGGCAGCTGCTCATCTTGGAGATCGTTATATATCGGATAGGTTTTTACCTGATAAAGCCATAGATCTTATCGATGAAGCAGGAAGCAGAGTTAGGTTAATAAACTCTAAACTTCCTCCAGAAGCAAAACAAATTGACAGAGAATTAAGACAAATTCAAAAACAGAAAGAAGAATCAGTAAGAGATCAAAATTTTGATCAAGCAGGTAAATTAAGAGAGAAAGAGATAGAATTAACCACAAAAATTAAAGAGCTTTTAGAAAATAAAAAAGAAACTACCACAAAAGATAATCCTGATAATGTCTCGCAGAATTCAAAGGAAAGTTCAATATCTTTGCAGAATCCACTTGTAAGTGAAGAAGATGTTGCCCACATTGTTGCTTCATGGACAGGAGTTCCTGTACAAAAATTAACAGAAACAGAGTCTGTTAAACTTCTAAATATGGAGGAAACCCTTCATCAAAGGTTGATTGGGCAAGATGAGGCTGTAAAAGCTGTATCAAGAGCTATAAGAAGAGCTAGAGTTGGTTTGAAAAATCCAAATAGACCTATAGCTAGTTTTATTTTCTCTGGTCCTACAGGTGTAGGTAAAACTGAATTAACTAAATCTTTGGCCTCATATTTCTTTGGCAGTGAAGAAGCAATGATAAGATTAGATATGTCAGAATTCATGGAAAGACATACCGTAAGTAAGCTAATAGGTTCTCCTCCTGGTTATGTAGGTTTTAATGAAGGAGGTCAACTTACAGAAGCAGTTAGAAGAAGGCCTTACACAGTCGTTTTATTTGATGAAGTAGAAAAGGCTCATCCAGATGTTTTTAATTTATTATTACAACTTTTAGAAGAAGGTAGATTAACTGATTCTAAAGGTAGAACAGTCGATTTTAAAAATACTTTGTTAATAATGACTTCTAATATTGGTTCTAAAGTCATTGAGAAAGGAGGAGGAGGTTTGGGCTTTGAGTTCTCAGGAGACTCGGTTGAAGATAGCCAATATAACAGAATAAAATCTTTAGTTAATGAAGAATTAAAACAATACTTCAGACCCGAATTTTTAAATAGGCTTGATGAAATAATTGTATTTAGGCAACTAACTAAGAATGAGGTAAAAGAAATTGCTGAAATAATGTTAAAAGAAGTGTTTGATCGATTAAAAGATAAAGGTATCAAGTTAGATGTAACTGATGCTTTTAAAGAAAGACTTGTTGAAGAAGGTTATAATCCATCCTATGGAGCAAGACCTTTAAGAAGGGCTGTTATGCGTTTACTTGAAGATAGTCTTGCTGAGGAAGTCCTTTCTGGCAGAATGAAAGATGGAGACAAGGCTTTAGTTGATATTGATGATAATAAAAAAGTGAAAATTAATATTTCTTCTGAAGAATCTTCTCAAGAACTAGCAGGTGCTAATTTTTAGTAAATAGTTTTAGAAATGCAATCTATCTCTCCAGAAATTATATTTAGGGGAAATGATGCCTGGAAAGAAGCTCTCCCTGAAATTACTAAATTATCTAAAAGACCCCTAATTTTAGGAAGAAGCATTCATACAAATAATTTAAGGAATAAAATATACAAAGATTTAAAAGATCAAAACTTATATGTTAATTCTTCTAACTTAGAATTTGACTGTTGTCTAGAAGATCTATCAAGGATAAATAATATAATCCAGAGAAATAAATGTGATTCTATTATTGCAGCAGGAGGTGGTAAGGTTCTTGATGCTGGAAAATATTTAGCAGATTGTCTTTCTCTTCCATGCATTACAGTTCCCTTAAGTGCTTCTACATGTGCAGGTTGGACAGCATTATCAAATATTTATACCATAAATGGTCAATTTATAAAGGATGTCACACTCAGATCTTGTCCAAAGATATTAGTTTTTGATCATTCATTTATTCAAACTGCCCCAATTAGAACCCTGGCTAGTGGGATAGCTGATGCTTTAGCAAAATGGTATGAATCATCTTTGACAAGTTCAAAAATGAAAGATGGTCTAGTTCAACAAGCAATTCAAATATCTAGAGTATTGAGAGATCAATTGCTTATAGATGGAGAGAAAGCTTTCAAGACTCAAGCAGCTAAAGGTTTGTCTTGGCAAAATACAATAGAAGCATGTGGATTAACTGCTGGATTAATAGGAGGAATTGGCGGAGAAAAATGTAGAACTGCAGCAGCTCATGCACTTCATAATGCTATTACTCAGATAATTTCTACTCCTAAATTCTTACATGGTGAAATAGTTGGAGTTGGGATATTATTTCAACTAAAATTGGAAGAATTGAAAAATAATAATAAATTGGCCCAGCAATCAAGAAATCAACTTTTGTTATTAATGAAAGAATTAAATTTACCAACTACTATCTCAGAATTGGGAATTAATGTTTTTGAAAATAATAATTTAGAGAAAATTGCTGAATTTACACTTAGAGATGATTCTGAGATCCATTTCTTACCTTTTGAAATTAACCAGAAAGATATTGTTGAAATTATTACCAATTTAGAAAAACAGGAAATTTTAATTAAATAATTCGTGACTAACACTAATTACGAGAAATTTAATAAATTGAATGTTGAGTTCTTTGAACGAGAAAAAATATCTCTTCAAGATCCATTAGGTTTGAACATAGCAAGTGATGTAAACTGGATAAAACCAAATGAAGATTGGAATTCTGCTCAATTCCCTGTGGTTATAGGAGGAAAAGGTAGTCCTATTATTTTATTACATGGATTTGATAGTAGTTTTCTTGAGTTTAGAAGAATATATCCATCATTAAAAGAAAATTTCCAAGTAATAGTTCCAGACTTGTTAGGTTTTGGATTTACTCCAAGATATGCAGTTAAGCAATATTCCCCTTCAATAATAATTTCACATTTAGTTGATATTATTAAGGCCTTAAAAATAAATAAAAAGATAAAAATTCTAGGTGCATCTATGGGTGGATCCGTAGCTATGCAATTAGCTAATGAAATTCCAGATTGTATTGATAAAATAATGCTTTTATCTCCTGCTGGATTATTTGGAGAAGCTAAGAATATTCCTTTTCCTCTAAATCACATTGGGGCTTTATTTCTCGGTTTGCCTAAAGTAAGAAAAAGTATTTGCAGGCAAGCATTTGCTTTCCCTGATAGAGATGTTGGTCCGAGGGAAGAGCAAATCGCTTCAATTCATATAGGTTCTATAGGTTGGAGACATTCATTAGCATCATTTGCAAAAAGCGGAGGATTTGCTGGAACATTTAAATATGTTCAGAATCTTCCAATAAAAACTGTTTGTGGAGAAAATGATCGTATTCTAGGAAAAAAAGAGATTAATAAAATAAAAAAAATAGAAGAATTAAATTGTGTAGGTTTGCAAAATTGTGGTCATCTACCTCATATAGATTTACCCTCATTGTCTTGTAAAATAATTAAAGATTATTTTTGTTCATAATATTGTTTATAAGTACCTAATAAAGTTAGGTTTAGAGATGATTAATATCTGTTATTCATAAATGTAGTATTTTATTATTAATTAAAATAGTTAAAAATTATAAAAATGTAGTAGATAACAGACGGGGTAAAAATATAGCTATCAATTCTATCAAGGATACCACCATGCCCAGGTAAAAAAGTCCCAGAATCTTTTATTTTTGCATCCCTTTTCATCATTGATTCAATTAAATCTCCTACCAGCGCCATAAGAGAAATTAATAATCCATAGAAAATCCCAATTAGAAATGGATTCCCCAAATTAAGTACAAATGCGAAGACAATTGCAAGTAATATAGAGCATGATATTCCTCCAATTAGCCCTTCAATAGTTTTACTTGGAGATATAGGTGAAAGTGATCTTTTCCCAAATGACTTTCCAATAAAATAAGATCCAATGTCACTAGCTACAATTAAAAAACAAGAAGTTAAGGTTAAATAGAGACCTATAGAATTTGAGAAATTAGATAATAAAGTCACCCCAGAATTACTTAGGCCAGTTTCTAATGCCCTTAATTTGATCCAATAACTAGGTAAAAAGCCTAAATAGAATAATCCAAAAATAGATGCTGCAATATCAGAAATAGTTCCTGATTTTGGCTGTAAAAGTAACCATGTACATATTCCTACAGAACAAATTGGCAGAATAGAGTTAGCTATTTCCTTATCAATTAAACCTGTTGTTTCAAGATAAGTAGAAGTTATAATAATTAAACATGAAAACAAAGTAGTTTTAGTAGCCGGTTTTATTCCTGTAAATTCTGCCATTCTAAAGAATTCTAATAATGCTAAATAAGTAAGTAATGCAATAGCTATTGTGAAATACCAATCACCCAATAAAACAACAATCAGTCCGAAAATTCCTATAATTAATCCGCTTCTTACTCTCATATTTGATTTCTACGATTTTAAAACTCTTATATAAGAATTTACCAGATCTTCGTTATACATACTTAGATTCTTTATCCAATTGAGCCTATTTTGGTCTATTCTTTCTCCAGGAACGATTAATGGTATCCCTGGCGGATAAGGACAAATAATATCGCCAGAAATTTGACCCAAGGATTCAGAAAGCAAAATCCTATTAGTTTTACTTCTCAAGGCAACTCCAATAGGCACCTCTGGAGTTTCAATGAATTGAAAAGGTGGGTTTATCATTTTTAACTTTGTAAAATGTTTAGATTCCTTTAGTAATTTCATCCATATTTTTTCGAATAAAGCAATAAAATCGCTTTGATCTGAAAAACCTAAGCAAAAAGTAAGTGTCATCATTTCAGGTAATTCAGCAATAAGTCCATTTTTATAAAAAAAGCTATCAGCGGTAAAACCATCAATTCCAATCTTAGATGTGTTTAAGATTATTTTTAATGGATCTTGAGTTTCAATAAGAGGAATGTTTTTTCTAAGTAATTTTTGGAAGATAGCTTTTGCTTCCAAAATCCTTGTTTGATATTTTGATAGGCTTTTTTTATTTAGCCAGTCTTTTATAGATTCTTCACAAGAAGAAAGTAAAAGAGAACTTGGACTAGTAGTTTGAAATAAGTTAACACTTCTGATTAAATTACTTTCTTCTATTAAATCTCCCTGATACCAAAGTACTGATGTTTGGGTCAGTCCATTAAGTGACTTATGCAAAGAATGAACTACTAAATCAGCCTTTGATTTCAGAGCAGATTTAGTTAAATTAAGATTCTGACAAAAAAGAAAATAAGCACCGTGAGCTTCATCGACTAAAACAGGCAGATTATGTTGATGGCAGATATCAATTAAAGGTTCTAGTTCTGTAGCATATCCCTGATAATATGGATTAACTAAAATAACTCCAACAATTTTTTTCTTTTTGAAATCTATATTTTTAAATACTTTTTTAAGCCACATTTTAGTTATTGGCTTGTAATGGCCTGTCTTCGATGAGAATTCTATATTAAAAAAAATTGGAATTATATTTTGCATGGCACAAGTTTTAATAACACTTATATGTACATTTCTGGGCATAAGAATATATTCGCCAGGTTTAGCCATCGCAATTATTCCTGATTGAATTAATCCAGATGCACCATTAACTCCAAAAAAACATCTTTTTGTTTTAAATCTTTTCGAAAGTTCTTTTTGCGATTTTGCAATTAATCCCGTTTTAGAAAGTGGCGAACCAATTTCAGGAAGTTCAGGTAAATCCCAAAACCCAGGACGCTTTTTCAATATTTTGATTAATTTTTTTGGTAGAGCTTTTCCTCTATTATGCGCCGGAAAAAAAAGTGACTTTAAAAATTTCTTAGTTAGAAATGATGAAATACTCATGAAGTATTATTGACCTATATAGAATGAACTAAATAGAAATTCTTCTTTAATATCTTTGACATTAAATGGCAATTCGTTATTCAGAATATTCACCAAAAGGAGATTTGATTTGGTTGATCTTAAGGCCATGGATTTTTATACCAAGAGTGTTATATATCCTTTTAACTTTATTTTTTCTTTTTTTAAGAATACTTTTTCAAGGTAACAGTAAAAATAAAAATGTACAGGAAAATCTTTCAAAACATCTTTTTGATGTAATTACAGATTTAGGCCCTTGTTTTATTAAATTAGGTCAGGCCCTTTCAACTAGACCTGATTTGGTAAGGCAAGATTGGTTAACAGAATTAACAAATTTACAGGATAATCTTCCTCCTTTTCAACATATAATCGCTCTAAAAATAATTGAAGAGGAACTAGGCGCACCCGCGAATGAACTATTTGATGAATTCCCAGATAATCCTGTAGCTTCAGCTAGTTTAGGTCAGGTTTATAAAGCTAAAACAAAAAATAATACTTATTGTGCTGTAAAAGTGCAGAGACCTAATTTATACTTTCTTATTAGAAGAGATATTGTAATTCTAAAAATTTTAGCAACTACTTTTTCACCATTTTTGCCATTAAATATAGGTGTTGGAATTGGAGAAATAATAGATGAATTTGGTAAAGCTCTTTTTGATGAAATTGACTATGAAAAAGAAGCAAAAAATGCATTGAAGTTTGCTGATTTATTCAAATCTAATCCAAATGTCTTTATACCCAATTTAGAAAAAGAGTTTTCATCAAAAAGGGTTATTACAACATCTTGGATTGATGGAGTTAAATTGAGAGATAAGGAAATATTAGAGAAAAATAATTTGGTTCCTGCTTCTTTTATAAAAACTTGTGTAATAAGTGGTTTACAACAATTATTCGAGCATGGCTATTTTCATGCAGACCCCCATCCTGGAAATATGTTTGCTTTAAAAGGAGGAAGCAAAGATTCTGGACATTTGGCATATGTAGATTTTGGAATGATGGACAATATTACAAATTCAGATAGACTTACTCTTATCAAGGCAATTGTGCACATAATAAATGAACAATATCTACTTCTAGCTAAAGATTTTCAGAAATTAGGCTTTTTAACTAAAGAACAAGACCTTAATAAAATTGTGGAACCTCTTAAAGAGGTTCTAGGAGGTTCTTTAACTGCTAAAGTTGGTGATTTTAATCTAAAAAATGTAACTGATAAATTCTCAAAATTAATGTACTCTTATCCCTTTAGAGTTCCAAGTAGGTTCGCTTTAATAATAAGGGCAGTAGTTAGTCAAGAAGGTTTAGCTTTAAGACTCGATCCTGAGTTTAAAATTCTAAAAGTTGCATATCCTTATATTGCCAAGAAACTTTTAACAGACAAT
>QCLA01000011.1:0-40315 GCA_003214935.1 Prochlorococcus sp. AG-412-F02 | reverse complement strand
CTATTAACTCAAGGAATGGTTCAGGCCGCAGCCTATAAAAACAATAAAACGGGAAAATATGTTTCTCCTTCGGATATTACTGACCTTTCAAATCCTACAGATCCAATTGACAATTCTAAACTTGAAGTTCTTTTTGAGAAGATGTCCAAATCAAAATATAATGGAATAGATCCTGAATCTGTAATTAAAAAATATGGAGCAGATACAGCTAGAATGTTTATATTATTTAAAGCACCACCAGAAAAAGATTTAGAATGGGGAGATACAGATGTTGAAGGTCAATTTAGATTTTTAAGCAGGATTTGGAAGCTTTATATAAATTCCAAAAATAATATAAATAATAAAAATAAGTCCTATCCAGATAAAGAAAAAGCTTTAATTAAGTCAATGAATATTGCAATAAAAGAAATTTCAAATGACATAATAAATAACCAATTTAATACAGCGATATCAGAATTAATGAAGTTTTATAATTCATTATCAAATTCGATTAATGACGTAAACAATAATTTAAAGAAAGATGCTTTAAAGACATTTTGTATTTTGTTGGCTCCATTTGCACCTCATATTGCAGAGGAAATATGGCAACTTATAGGATTTGAAAATTCTGTTCATTTAGAAAACTGGCCTTCATTTAATGCCGAAGCACTAAAAGAAGATTCATATGAACTAGTGATACAAATTAATGGAAAAGTTAGAGACAAAATTAATATTAATAATGAAATGAATGAAGATCAAATTAAGGAATTAACTTTTAAAAGACCTAACATATTAAAATGGACTCAAGATAAGGAAATAAGAAAAATAATTATTGTAAAAGGAAAAATTATGAATATTGTTGTTTAAGAATTTGTTTTTTGAAAAACTAATGAATTTGGATTTGACCATTCGCCCTTTACTAAATAATCATCATTACCGAAGCACATTTCACGGAGTATAAAAAATATTGATTCACTTGAAGAATTTTTTATTAAAGAGGTAAATTTTTTTATTGTGAATTGGCCTCCTTGATTTAACAATTGAGTTACCTGTTGTTGATAACAGATTATATCTGCCGCAGCTTTTTTTCCTGCTTCAACTCCAGGTTGATCATATGCATTTATATTTATTAATTCTGCGTAGAAAGATACAGCCCTCTCAAATAAAGCGATTAAGGCACCTAGTGAAAAACAATTTAATTTTTCTAATGTGATAGTGATACTTTGTCTGTTTTCAGTAGAAAGTGCGGACCTGGTTCCTAGTAAAAAACCAGAAAGATATTCTTTAGGATTCTCTTTATCATCAAATATATTTGTCGAAGGAGAATCTAATAATTCAATAAAAATACAAAAAAAGTTATCAATACCATCTCTCAGTTGCTGAACATATGCATGTTGATCAGTTGATCCTTTATTCCCAAAGACTGAAATTCCTTGATTAACTATTTCTCCATTCCTATTTAATTTTTTACCTAAAGATTCCATTACTAATTGTTGGAGATATTTACTAAATACCTGTAACCTGTCTCTATAAGGCAATACAACCATATCCCTTTTTCCTAAACCATCTCCAGATAAATACCATGCTGATGCTAATAGTGCTGCAGGATTTTTTTTAAAATCATTTGAACGCGTTACATCATCCATCACTGATGCTCCACGAATGAATTCAAATATATTTTCATTAATAAGTGCAAGTGGAAGTAATCCAACAGCACTAGTTATACTTGTTCTACCTCCTATCCAATCTTGTAAATTAAAAATTTTCAACCAGTTTTCACTAATAGCTTTTTTATATAACTTACTATCCTTCATGGTTATAGCTATGGCATTTAAGTTCCATTCAAATCCATTATTTTCTAGATGAGTTTTTATAATATCCATTGCAATTTTAGGCTCAGGAGTACCTCCTGATTTGCTTACTACTACAAATAATGTAGTTGATAATTTATCTGATAATTCAATTAATTTTTCGTTTATTAAAAAAGGATCAATATTATCGATATAAGAAAAATTAAGTCCCTCAGAGAACTTTTGTAGGGATTCAGTAATAAGTATTGGTCCTAATCCACTCCCACCTATACCTATCCATAAAACATTTGTATATTTTTGATTACTCTTATTTTTTATCTTGCCACTCAAGATGTCTTTTCCAAATTCAGATATAACTTTAATATCATTAATTACCTCTTCACTTATTTCTACTGAAGGAGCTATTGAGGGATTTCTTAACCAATAATGGCCAACTTGTCTGTTTTCATCAATATTTGAAATTGCACCTGCTTCCAATTTTTCTATTGAAGAAAAAACATCTTTAAATTTCTTTTCTAAAAAGAGGATCTTATCATTATTAAAATTTATTTTGCTTATATCTAACCAGATATTTAATTTTTTATCGAACCATAGATAATTACAGAATTTATCCCAAGAATTAAAATTACTATTCATTATAAATTTTTTTCATTTTCCATAATAATTTTTTAATTATAGTACTAAAAATATAATGATTTAAATTAATTTAACTATATATTTTAAAATAAAAATGTTTGTGAATTTAAATAATTCATTTTTGGGGTTTTATTATTTTTTATCTGATTTATTATTTAATTAAAAAAAAAAAATTGGATAAATCCTTCAATTACATAATTTCACCTGAAATATCAGTATTTAGAAGTTTTACACCTAAATTAAAAATTGGAGTCCTAGCCTCTGGTAAAGGTACAAATTTTCAGGAATTAATTAATCTTTCAAAAGACGAGAAACTTGACATAGATATTAAAGTTCTTATTACAAATAAAGGGAATGCTGGGTGTATAAAAAGAGCACAAGATGCCAATATTCCTCATAAAGTAATAAGTACAACTGAATTTTTTCAAAAGAAGTTATTTGAAGCTGAAATTATTAATACATTAATTAGTTTTGATGTAGAACTAATAGTTATGGCTGGATGGATGAAGATTGTATCATCCAGTTTTGTAAATAGATTTAAAGGTAAAATTATAAATATTCACCCTTCATTGCTTCCATCTTACAAAGGAAGTAATGCAATTAATGAAGCATTGTCAAATGGGGCATTAATTACGGGATGTTCAGTACACTTTGTTGAGACTGAAGTAGATAGTGGTTCTTTAATAATTCAAGCTGCATTACCAGTTTTAAAAAATGATAATTTCGAATCACTTACAAAGAAAATACAAATTCTTGAACATAAAATATTGCCTCTTTCAATTTCCCATGCAGGCTATTTGATAAGAGAAAAGCTTAAGGATAATTACTAGTTAATTCAAGTCCTTCATCCATTGAGAAGCCGCTCATAATATTTAAATTCTGGATTGCTTGACCAGTTTGACCTTTTAATAAATTATCTATTACAGATAAAATAATAATTCTCCCATTTCTATTGTCTACTTTTACTGACAGATAATTTTGGTTTGTATTTTTAACCCATTTAGTTGATGGGAAAGTGTCAACAGGTAGAACATTAATATTATTAAAATTCCTATAAAAATTTTCCATAAGAATTCTACAGTCATCAGATGTCAATCCAGGATCTTTTAATCTTCCATAAATTGTTGAATGCATACCTCTTGCAATTGGAACTAAATGCGGAGTAAAGAGGAGTTGTATTTCATTCCCAGATATAATTGATGCTATTTGTTCTATTTCAGATGTATGCCTATGGTTAATTAATCCATAAGCTGATATACTTTCGCCACATTCTGATAAAAGTAATTTTTGATTTGGTTCTCGGCCTCCACCTGAAGTTCCACTTTTAGAATCAATTATTATTCCTTCATTTTCAATAATTCCTTGAGACAGGAATGGAATGAGTGGAATAAGAGCAGATGTTGGATAACAACCTGGACAAGCTATTAATCGTCCTTTTGAAATTTCATCTTTATTAATTTCAGGAAGACCATAAATTGATTCTTTGCATAGATCATCATCATTTCTTTTATAAATAGAAGCCTCTCTTGTATATACCTTTTTCCATTCTTCAAGTGATTTATATCTATAGTCAGCGGATAAATCAATAACTTTAACACCTTTATCTAATAATCCTCTTGTTATAGTTGAAGATATTCCATTAGGTAGACAAAGCAAAGCAATATCTGTCTTATTAGAAATATTATCAACTGAAATTTTTTCTATAAAAGGATCGTAATCAAGATGAATAAACGGAAAATTATCATTCCACTTTGACCCAGAAGACTTATTTCCTCCTAGATAAGATATTTTATAGTTCTTATTATTCTTCAAGAGATTTACAGCTTGAATACCGCCGTAACCTGTAGCACCAACTATTGCAACATTCATTTCTATTAATTGGCAGAATTTGAGATAGGATTATAAAGTGTTGAAATGATAATAACTAACACACTATTTTTCTATATTGATAGGAATAATGAAAGAAACAAGTCCCAATTCTAATAATGGAACAATTTTGGATATAAATGAAGATTTTAAAATAGAATTTGATCCAATTAGTGATGCATTAGCAGCTATTAGAAATGGTGAATGTATTATTGTCGTTGATGATGAAAGAAGAGAAAATGAAGGTGATTTAATTTGTGCAGCACAGTTTGCAACTCCCCAACAAATTAATTTTATGGCTACAGAAGGTCGAGGTCTGATCTGCTTGGCTATGCAAGGAGACAAACTTGATTCACTAGATTTGCCATTAATGGTGGATAGAAATACTGACGAAAATCAAACAGCTTTTACTATTTCTATTGATGCAGGTCCTGAAAATAATGTTACAACTGGAATTTCTGCAGAAGATCGTGCAAAAACAATACAAGTAGCAATAAACCCTAATACTAAACCTGATGATTTAAGGAGACCAGGTCATATATTCCCTTTAAGAGCAAAAAAAGGTGGTGTATTAAAAAGAGCAGGACATACCGAAGCTGCTGTTGATATTGCCGCGATGTCTGGTCTTTATCCAGCCGGAGTTATATGTGAAATCCAGAATCCAGATGGTTCCATGTCAAGGCTTCCACAATTAAAAGAGTATGCAAAACAATGGGGTATGAAATTAATATCAATTGCAGATCTAATAAGTTATAGGTTTCAAAACGAAAGATTTGTTTTTAGGAAATCTGATGCTGTTCTTCCAAGCATTTTTGGTAATTTCAAGGCTTATGGATATATCAATGAACTTGATGGATCAGAGCATGTTGCATTAGTAAAACAAAAGTCATCAAAGTTAAACGAACCTGTTTTAGTAAGAATGCATTCTGAATGCCTAACTGGAGATGCTTTTGGATCCTTGCGTTGTGATTGTAGACCTCAACTAGAAGCAGCCTTGTCAAGGATAGAAAAAGAAGAAGAGGGAGTAGTTGTTTATTTAAGACAAGAGGGGAGAGGTATAGGACTTATAAATAAATTAAAAGCTTATAGCCTTCAGGATGGAGGCTTAGACACTGTAGAAGCTAATGAAAAATTAGGGTTTCCTGCTGATCTAAGAAATTATGGAGTTGGGGCGCAAATATTAACTGATCTTGGGATAAAAAAATTAAAATTACTAACAAATAATCCTAGAAAAATAGCTGGCTTAGGTGGGTATGGAATTGAAGTAATAGAGAGAGTCCCCCTGGTAATATGTCCCAACGATAATAATGCTGCATATTTAAGCGTCAAAAGAACAAAACTTGGTCATATGATAGAAGAGGAAAATACTAATTCTATAAATATTGACCCTTTCATAGCTATTTTTCTAGACGGTGAATATAAATCGATCGATTTAGTCCCGATAAAGAATAAAGTTTTAAAATTCTGTGATGATCTTAACATCAACATTATTTTAGAAAGTTCACCAAGATTATTAGCTTTTTGGAATAGACCAAAATTAGTTTGGAGAATATTGCATAATAGAAATAGAAAAGATACCAACATAAATGATATCGAGATAAAGAATATTGAGCTTTTTATTCATTTTCTATCTAAGTACAATAAGAGTACTAGAATCGGTATTATCGTATCTAAAAATATTGAACAAGCATTACATCCTAAAAATAGTATCAAATTAATAAATACAAATTTTTCAATAAACAATGAAATTTTATACTCTTCTACTAGGAAATTTAATTTAGATAAAGAGACATTTAGTATTGTTTTTGATAAATAATATAATTAATTTAAAGTTGCCTTCAATATTCTTGTACCGTTAGTTAGTTTAAGAACAACATCCATATCATCTGTTTTTCCAAAAACAGTATGAACTCCATCCAAATGTGGTTGTGGTTCATATACTATAAAAAACTGACTTCCGCCTGTGTCTTTACCCGCATGAGCCATAGAAAGTGAACCCTTTAGATGTTTATTTTGATTAATTTCACATTTAATATTGTATCCAGGCCCTCCTGTACCAGGCATGCCTGTTGAACCTTCACGAGTATTTGGGCAACCACCTTGTGCCATAAATCCAGGAATAACCCTATGAAATGCTAAGCCATCATAGAAGCCATCATTTATCAATTTTGTGAAATTATTAACAGTATTGGGAGCATCATTTGAAAAAAATTCAATATTAATATTTCCAACTTCAGTTTTAAATAGAGCTCTTGTCATTTTCCAATTTATAGTTCAAATATACTTTAGATGTTAAAGTAACTTTTCAAGATTTTCCTTAATGGAATTTAAATCAATATTATCCAATTTGTCTTTATCATCCTTCCAATCATCTGATTCTAGATTTTTTTGTGGAGGTGAAATCAATAATCTATCCTCGGGTGTTTTGGGTATAAAATTTTTCTCAACTAATTTGCATTCATAATCAAGTTTTATACAAAAATCTCTTATTTCATCAATATTAATCATTTCAACAGTTGGCAAAGGAAAATCCTGAGCTTCTAATAGACCACAATATCTAATTGCATCATCTTTATCTTCAAACATAAGTACTATAGTTCTACCTTTGAGTTCAATTGAATGTATCCCTTCTTTATCTGTTCCGGAATTATATAGAAGAACAAAAATTTGCATAAAAATTTTTTATTAATTATATATTATTTGATTAGGAATCAGAAAGCGATAATTCTTGTAATCTTGTATATAAAGCAATTTCTTCATCGTTAATATCTGCTGGTATGACAACAAGTATTTCAACATATTGATCTCCTACATTATCTCCATAAACCAGACCTCTTCCTTTTAGTCGCAACATTCTACCGGTAGATGATTTAGGCGGAACTTGAAGAGTTACATTCCCATCCAATGTTGGAACTTCAACTGCGCAACCAAGTAGAGCATCAGGTGGAAACAATTCCAATTTGTAGAGAACACGTAAACCATCAATTCTTAGTCCACTTTCTGTTTGAACTTTTAATTGTAAATAATGGTCCATGCCACCCCTAGCAATATTTTCAAGTCTTAATCTCCATCCATCTCCTGCAAATGGCGGAGTATCTACTTCAACAACAGTTTCGTCTTCAAGTTCTATCATGATTGTTGCTCCAGATAAGGCTTCTTCTGGAGTTAATTCAATAATTGTCTCTATATCATTGTGAATTTTTACTGGAGGAGGTTCTTCTGGAGATGTGGCTGGGTAATCATAACTATTAAATTCTTCATTTTCTAAATTTATTGATACATCTTTAGTAGAAAAATTAGAATCTTCATCATTATTCGAGTCGTATTGATATCCTAATAAGGAATTTAGATAGTCTTGGAAATCAGGAAATCCGCTTTTAAAATTATTAATTTTATCTTGACGCTGAATTTTTTCATCTGAAGAATAATTTCGTTTATTTGGATCTCTTAAGAATTCATACGCTTCATTTATTAACTTAAATCTTTCTTCTGCATTTAAATCATTTTTATTTAAATCTGGATGCCATTTTCTGGCTTCTCTTCGAAAAGCCTTTTTAAGTTCAATATCGTCAAAATCATAAGATAAACCTAAGATCGACAAATAATCTTTTTTAGAGGAAGTATTCATTGTCCCATGGATCTTCATCCCTAGTGTTACGATACCTTGAATTTCTATAATTACTATTCATTTCATTATCCCAAGGATCCTCATCCCAATAATCATCTGAAAATAATTCATCTTTAATTGATCCAAATGTATTTTTAATACTTTGTAAAGGATTACTTTCAATTCTTTTTTCTGCTGCAAATTTTCTATTTAAGCCAAATAATGCTTCTTGAAGAGAGCTTACGGAAATCTCTAATTCTTGTGGATCGTCATCATCTATATATTCTTCTACATCCTGAATAGCAATCTCAACAGCTCTTTGCTGCCTTTCTGCACCATAGGGTCCAAATTCTAATGATGCATCTCTTAACCTTTTTTCCGCTTGAGCAATAAGTGTAAGTGCATTATTTTTCCTATCAATAACTGATCTTTTCTTTCTGTCATCATTAGCTTTAGATTTTGCTTCTTCAATGATTGAATTAATTTCTTCCTCGTTTAAATTTGAACCCCCGGAAATCGTAACTGTTTGCTTTCTGCCTGTAGTTCTATCTGTTGCACTAACTTCTAAAAGGCCATTAGCATCAATATCAAATGCAACTTGGACTTGGGGAATTCCTCTGGGTGCAGGAGGTATTCCAGATAACTTAAATTTTCCTAGTGACTTATTTTCTGATGCTAGTGGTCTTTCTCCCTGTCTAACTTGCACTACAACAGATGATTGATTTGCTTCTGAGGTACTAAAAACATCAGATTGTCTTACAGGTATTGGAGTATTACGAGGAATAAGAACTTTCATTATTCCCCCAATTGTTTCTAGGCCTAAAGATAAAGGAGTAACATCATTTAGAAGTAAATCTCGTAAATCTCCACTAATTATTCCTGACTGGATTGAAGCTCCTATTGCAACAACTTCATCAGGATTGACTGATTGGCATGGATCTTTAGGCACAAGAGTCTTAACTAATTGTTGTACCATTGGTATTCTTGTGCTTCCTCCTACTAGAACAACTTCATCAATATCTTCAGGATCCCAGCCAGAGTCTTCTAATGCAATTTGAACAGGTTCTAATAACCTATCTAACAGATCTTGAGATAAAGATTCAAATAATTTTCGGTCTATACTCTCTTCAATATGTAATGGCCCATCTTCATTAGTAGTAATAAATGGTAAAGAAATTTTTGTTTTTTGTAATCCTGATAATTCACATTTAGCTTTTTCAGCAGCTTCAGTAAGTCTCTGTAGAGCTTGCCTATCTCTTCTAAGGTCAATTTTGTATTTTTTAATGAATCTTTCAGCTAGCCAATCAACTATTTTTGAATCAAAGTTGTTACCACCAAGTTGGGTATCACCACAAGTTGCTTTAACGTCGAAGACTCCATTAGATATTTTCAATAAAGAGACATCAAAAGTACCTCCGCCTAAGTCAAAAACTAAAACATTATTAGAGGAACTTTTTTCAAAGCCATATGATAGAGCAGCTGCGGTGGGCTCATTTAAAATTCTTTCTACTTTAATTCCAGCTAATATTGCTGCATCCTTAGTCGCTTGCCTCTGGGCTTCGTTAAAGTATGCGGGTACTGTTATAACAGCAGAATCAACAGTATCAGAAAGATACGTTTCAGCATCATTAATAAGTTTACGTATAATTGAACTGACTAACTCCTCTGGTGCATATTCTCTTTCTGTGAAAGGACTAAGAACTCTAATACTTCCACTATCATTAGCTTTTACATTATAAGGTACAGAAATGCTATTCTCATCAAGTTCATCCCAGTCGCATCCAATAAATCTTTTTAAGTTATAAAATGTATTTTTGGGGTTTAAGACAAGCTGTCTCCTAGCTTGATCACCAATAACGATTTCCTTATCCTTTGTAAAACCTACGATTGAAGGAGTAGTTCTATTTCCTTCTGAATTTGCAATTATAATTGGACGTCCAGCTTCTATAACTCCAACAACGGAGTTAGTAGTACCCAAATCGATTCCAACTATTTTCCCCATGGTTTTAGATTGTTAATTATTAGTAATGAATTACTAATAATTTAATCAATGTATTATCTTTGATATCTACATATAATAGTAAAAAAGCAATAATTTCAAGAATATTTAAGTAAATAATTTAATTTATAACTAATTAACAAATTATTTTTACTTTGCGGACAAAAATAATATCTTTTTGAAGTATTTAATGGTGCTTATAACCACAATCTATTAATATAAAACGGAGAGAGAGGGATTCGAACCCTCGATAAAGTTACCCCTATACAGCATTTCCAGTGCTGCGCCTTCAACCACTCGGCCACCTCTCCACAGAATTATATTTTACACTTTTTTTAACCAATTTTTTTAGGATCTTTACTTGAAAAAAACTTTCAAAGTCACAATAAAAAACAAGGAAACTGGTAAGGAATACCAGGAAGAAGTTAATAATGAGGAATATATTCTTCATCAATTTGAAAAAAAAGGTTTTAAGTTACCATTTTCATGTAGGAATGGTTGTTGCACAAGTTGTGCTGTCAAAATAATATCAGGAAAATTAAAGCAACCGGAAGCTATGGGAGTATCCCAAGCACTTAAAGAAAAGGGATATGCTCTTCTTTGTGTGGCTAAAGCTACTGAAGATCTTGAGGTTGAAACGACTTACTATGATGAAGTTTATGAATTACAATTTGGCCAATATTTTGGAAAGGGTAATACAAGAATTGCACCTCCTTGGGAATTTGAAGAAGAATAAAAGAAATGTTTGACCTTAATCAAATTGAAGAATTAACAAAGACTATAAACTTAATAGAGATCTTGGAAATTGCTAAAAAATCTGCTTTGATTGGCAATGAAATCCTTAAAAATAACTATAAGAAAATTCAAACAATCTCATCTAAAGGAAGAAAAGGTGATCTTGTAACTAATGTAGATTTAGAGGTTGAAAAAAAAATAAAGCAATATTTATTAGATGAAACACCTAATATATCTATAAATGCTGAAGAGTCAGGAAAATTAAATAAATCCTCAGATTTAACATGGTGTATAGACCCACTAGACGGCACAACTAATTATTCCCACGGATACCCCTTTTTTGGTACTTCTATCGGTCTTGTATACAAAAACAAACCAATTTTAGGGGCAATATCAGTACCATATTTAAATGAATTATATTCAGCCTGCATAGGTGAAGGATCCTTCTGCAATGATAATAAACTTAAAGTATCTAATCCTGTTAACCTTTCTGATAGTTTACTTGTCACGGGCTTTTCTTATGACAGGTTTGAAACAGAAGACAATAATTATGCTGAATTTTGCTATTTAACTCATAAAACGAGAGGTGTTAGAAGAGGAGGTGCAGCTGCTATTGATCTAGCATTTGTTGCTGCAGGCAAGGTAGATGGATACTGGGAGCGAGGTTTAGAGGTATGGGACTTAGCCGCCGGTGCTATTATTGTTAAAGAAGCAGGTGGAATTATTTCGGATTATCCATCAGGCGAATTTAATTTAAGTTCTGGAAGAATTCTTGCATGTTCTCCTACTCTTGAGGAAGAATTAAGAAAAGAACTAAATAATGTTACTCCTTTTAAAGAAAATCTTTATACTTAAAAACTATTTAATCTTAATATGACAGATATAAAGGAATTTAA
Source organism: Prochlorococcus sp. AG-412-F02 (assembly GCA_003214935.1). Classification (GTDB taxonomy): domain Bacteria; phylum Cyanobacteriota; class Cyanobacteriia; order PCC-6307; family Cyanobiaceae; genus Prochlorococcus_A. Next base: position 28,786 of record QCLA01000011.1, on the reverse strand, counting down.
TTTATTAGATGTAAAAAATAATTCGTCTATCATAAATAATTTAAATGACATTTATAAATTATGGGGTTATGAAGAAGTGTCTCCATCATTTATAAATACTTTACAGACAATAAAAGGTCGTGGTGTTATCGAAGAAAATGAAGTTGTTGGAATTGTAAGTAATAATTCATTATGTCTTAGGCCAGAGATGACAACATCAATAGTTAAATTGACATCTACTAGATTAATAAATAAAAAAAGGCCTATAAGGTTATTCAATAATGGAATTGTTTTTGATAAGAAACAAAATAATAAAAATTCCTTTAAATTGCAGGAGAAACTTCAGAGTGGAATTGAATTAATTGGATACGAGACAAAATACCCAGAAATTGAAGTTATTAATATCTTATTTGATGCAATAGATAATATTAAGTTGAAGGATAACTGTAATTTATCTCTTTTAGTTAGTACTACAAAAATAATGGACTTAATATTAAATAAATATAAAAATAATAATTTTGAAGAAATTAAGAAAAGTATGGTTAATTTTGATCAAGACAAATTATCTAAATTAGAAATTGATCAAGATGATAAATTTATTTTAAAAGATTTATTATTTACTAGAGGGGAACCAAAAGAAGTTATAAAAAAAATGAAAAATATATATGGAACTAGTAAAACTTTAGATGAAGTAGATTTTCTATTTGAGACATTATCCATAATATCTAATAAATATGGAGTAAAATTACAACTTGATCCGACTTTTCAACCCCATTTGAATTTATATGAAGGTATCGTTTTTCAACTTATAGCTGATTCTGATAATAAAACAGTTATTGCAAAAGGTGGAAGATATGATGAATTAGTAAGATACTTTAGTCCTAAGGAAAAAATTTTAAATGGTATTGGATTCACAATATCAATAGATAACTTAAGAAATTTAATTAAGGAAGAAACTACGAATAAGAAAAAGATTTTATTATTGTTTAGAGATTCCTATATGTTGGGAAAAGGTATGGACAAGCAAAAAGAACTCCAGAAAAGTGGACAAATCGCCATATTACATTTGAATCCATGTGATGACATTACAATAGCCAATAAAATAATGACAGAAAATAACTGCACTGAAATTATTTGGGTCAAATAACACCTTTTACAGATATATATTGTACGGACAATACTCCTAATTAAACTTGATTAACTAGTTTTTAGGAAATAGGATTTAATTGTTTAATTTTTTTTATAAATGGAAAAAGGCGAAATCCGTATTAATACCGAAAATATTTTCCCAATTATCAAGAAGGCAGTATATTCTGACCATGAGATTTTTTTAAGAGAACTTGTTAGTAACGGTGTTGACGCAATAAGTAAACGAAGAATGGCTTCTATGGCAGGCGATTGTGAAAATTCTGCGGAAGCACAAGTAAAAATAACTATTAACCGTGAAAAAAATACCCTAACAATATCCGATAATGGAATTGGAATGAATGATGAAGAAATTAAAAAGTATATAAATCAAGTAGCATTCTCAAGCGCAGAAGAATTCCTAACAAAATATAAAAAGGATAATGATGAATTTATTGGTCATTTTGGACTTGGATTTTATTCAAGTTTCATGGTTGCAGAAAGAGTCGATATATTAACTAAATCTGCGATTGGTGAATCAAAAGCATACAAATGGTCTTGTGATGGATCCCCAAATTTCACCTTAGAGGAATCAGAAAGAGAGACTGTTGGTACAGATGTGATACTTCACTTACTTCAAGACGAAAAAGAGTTTATTGAGCCTGAAAGAATTAAATCATTAATAAAAAAATATTGTGACTTTATGCCAATAGATGTCTTGTTAGAAGGTGAGACAATTAACAAGAAAAATCCCCCTTGGAGAAAACAAACAAGTGAATTAAAAGATGAAGACTATATCGAGTTATATAAATACCTTTATCCCTTTCAGGGAGATCCGCTTTTATGGATTCACTTGAATACAGATTATCCTTATGACTTACAAGGCATTTTGTATTTTCCTAAATTGTCTGGAAGAGCAGACTGGGAAAAAGGAGAAATAAAGCTCTTTTGTAATCAAGTGTTTGTCAGCGATTCTATTAGAGAGATAGTTCCAAGGTACCTTTTACCCCTTAGAGGAGTTATTGATTCAACAGATATTCCATTAAATGTCAGTAGAAGTGCATTGCAAACAGATAGAAAGGTAAGATCAATATCTTCATTCATCTCTAAAAAAATTGCTAATAAATTAAAGGATTTGTTAAAAAATTCGCCAGAGTTTTATGCAGAAATTTGGGATTCTATTTCTGCTTTTATTAAAATTGGTGCTATAGAAGATGAAAAATTTGCTGATTTAATCGAAAATAATATAATTTTTGAATCAATTATCAAATCAGAAAAAGACGTTAACAAGGATATTAAAGATAAAACCCTTATTAAATCAAATGATAAATATTTCACAACTCTTGCAAATTATAAAGAACGCAATAAAACAATAGATACTAAAAAAATTATTTATTGTTCAGATATGATAGCTCAGTCGAGTGCCTTAAATATCTGTTTATCTGATGACAAAGAAGTTATTAAATCAGATCCCTTAATTGATGCACAATTTCTTCCATGGTTAGAAAGTAAAAACGAAAATTATCAATTTCAAAGAGTTGATTCAGAAATCAATGAATTAGAAGATACGGAATCTAAGGAAATTGTAGATAAGGATGGCAAATCTCATACAGATAATCTTAAAGATACGATAGTTAAATCACTTAACAATGAAAAAGTAACAGTTAAAGTTCAATCGCTTAGTAGCAAAGATGCTCCTCCTGCAATGATATTGCTTCCAGAACAAATGAGAAGAATTAATGATATGGGAGCTTACATGGAGCAAAAGATGCCTAGTTTACCTGAATATCATGTCCTTTTAATTAATAAAGAACATCCACTTATTGTTGGACTTAATAAAATTACAAGCAATAAAATAATTCTTGATAATAAAGATCCTATTGAAAATCCATTGACATCAAAAATTGTTAATCATGTTTATGATATGGCTAAACTATCTGTAGGTGGATTAGATCAAGAACAGATCATTAATTTTCAAAATAATAATGCCGAATTAATTTCAGAATTGCTTGATTCAAAAAATTAAGTCATGTGTTAGAATTTTTTAAGTTTTAAAAATAAATATGTCAAGAGTGTGTGAATTAACTGGCGCAAAAGCTAATAATGGTATGGCAGTGAGTCACTCACATATTCGTACTAAGAAATTACAACAAGTTAATCTTCAAAAAAGAAGACTTTGGTGGAATGAAGGGAAAAAATGGATAAATATAAAAATTAGTACCAAAGCATTAAAGTCTATACAAAAAGTAGGTTTAGATAAATTTGCTAAATCCAATGGAGTTGATTTAAGTAAATTCTAAACTTAATGGAAAATTTACTTGTAAATTTACTAATATTATTTCTTTTTTTTATTAATAGCAGTCCAACATTAGCTTTTGATTTTGCTCCTGAGATCGGTGATATAGCTCCAAACTTTCACCTTCAAGGTATTAATAATAGTTTTAAATCAAAAAAGGAATGGGACCTAAATGATTTTAAAGGTAAATGGTTGGTTTTATATTTTTATCCAAAGGATTTTACAGCAGGTTGTACTCTTGAAGCCAAGAGTTTCACAGAATTAAAAAGTTTTTTTTCAAAACTTAATGCAGAAATTGTTGGTATTAGTGCAGATAATCAAGATTCACATAAAAGTTTCTGTAGTGAAAAATCAATAAACTATACATTATTATCTGATCCTAATGGAACTATAAGTGAAAAATATGGTTCATGGATCCCTCCATTATCAGATAGAAATACCTTTTTGATTTCACCAGAAAGTGTAATATCGTACAGATGGATAAGTGTATTACCTCTAAATCACGCAAAAGAAGTTCTTACTGTTCTAAAGAAAAAAATATAAGTATTTTGCACGAACTATCATTTGCTACATGGCTTATTCATATTTCCTCAGTAATTGAATGGATATTTGCAATTTTCGTAATTAGTAAAATAAGTAAATTTGAAAAATATAAACCTTTATTTTGGTTAAGTCTTGGAATGATACCTAATTTGATAAGTGCTATGTGTGCAATTACCTGGCATATTTACGACAATCAAGAAGTATTATACGGTTTAGTAACTCTACAAGGAATTTCGACTTTAATCGGCAATACAACATTAGCTATCTCTACTTTTGCTATTTACAAATTAACGAGTAGTTATGAATGATTTTTTCTTAAATTTTATAGAATATTTAGCGAAGTTCGATAACACAGCATTATTTGCGGTATCAATTATTCCATATACTATATTCTTATTTTATTTATATAAGATAAAATTTTTTAATAAAGTTATAAAGACAGGTTATTCCCTTACTGTGTTTTTTGTCATAATAACTATTTTATTGTCTTTAGTATCATTAAATAATTATGGTAAAACTCTTGTTGAAGTTGATTTCTTACATGGATTAGCAGAGTTTTTTCTAACTTTAAGTGATTTTGTTATTTTAGTAGGCTTTATTAACTTGTTAAAACAACTAGAAGTAAAAAACTCTTAAGACCTTTTACAATTTTGTGTTTTTTCGCTAAAAGTATTGGAGAATATTAAAAATACCGATTTTTTATGCTTACTACATTATTTGCAGCTGCTGATCCAGCAACATTCTCTTGGTCACCAAAATGCGCCATGATAATGATTACATGTAATGGTATTGCCTATGCAATAGCAAGAGCAAATATTCAAAAACCTAATGAAGGTTTTGAAATACCAAATTCCAAATATTATGGTGGTTTAAGCCATGCATCTGTAGTTGGAGCAAATTGCCTTGGACATATTATGGGTATTGGAACAATACTAGGATTAGCTTCTAGAGGTGTTTTATAGTAATTATTAATTTAAGTAGATTTCAATCTACTTATCTAGTTTAAATTTTTCTATAATTTTATCTGCCATCTGATCAGGGTTTAGTCCTAATTTTTCTTTACTCTGATCTGGTGTAGCATGATCAACTAAAACATCTGGTATACCAATTCTTAATACAGGAACATTGACTTCATTATCGTTGAATAACTCAACAATGGCTGAACCAAATCCTCCAATTAATGTTCCTTCCTCCATAGTTACCACTTTTCTAATTTTATTGGCTAAAGGAATGATTAGATTATGATCTAAAGGTTTTACAAATCTTGCATTTACAATACATGCATTAATTTTCTTATCCTTTAATAATTTAGCTGTTTCTATCGCCGATGCGACCATAGATCCATAGGCAAGAATTAAGATATCATTTCCTTCTTCTAATATTTCAGCTTCACCAATTTTTATAGGTTCCCACCCTTCATCCATTACAGCTACTCCAAGCCCTGAACCTCTTGGTATACGAAGTGCTGTAGGACCTTTATGATTAATTGATGTAATTAACATTCTCTGTAATTCCCCCTCATCCTTTGGAGCCATTAGTACAAAATTAGGAATTGATCTCATATAGCTAATATCATACTGACCCTGATGTGTTGGACCATCAGCTCCAACAATTCCGGCTCTATCAAGAACAAATGATACAGGTAATTTTTGAATACCAACATCATGTATTAGTTGATCAAATGCACGTTGTAAAAAAGTACTATAAATTGCCACAACAGGTTTAAGACCATCACAAGACATTCCAGCAGCTAGCGTTACAGCATGCTGTTCAGCTATTCCTACATCTATATATTGATTTGGTATATTTTTTTGTAATAAATCTAAACCAGTACCAGTAGCCATTGCTGCTGTTATTCCTACTACTTTGCTATCCTGCTCACATATTTTTAATAATGTTTGACCAAAAATCTTACTATAACTAATAGGTTTTGGCTTGCTAGATGGGATAGATTTTCCTGTCGTCAAGTCGAATGATGATTGGGCATGATAACCTACTTGATCAGCTTCTGCATATGGATAACCTTTCCCTTTAGTGGTAACAACATGAACAAGGACTGGTTTCTTAAGTCTATGGGCAGCATTAAATGTATTGATTAGGTTATTTATGTCATGACCATCAATGGGTCCCATATAAGTAAATCCAAGTTCTTCAAAAACAGCTCCAACTTTTGGCACTGCCAATCTTCTTACACTCCCTTTAATGGATTTCAACTCTTCTGGAATATCTTTACCAATTAGAGGTATATTTTTAACACTTTCTTGAACACTATCTGAAAGAAATTGTAAGGGAGGACTAAGTCTTACTCTATTTAAATAGGTTGATAATGCTCCAACAGGTGGAGATATTGACATATCATTATCGTTTAAAACAACAACCAAGGGGGTATTAGGAAGGTGTCCAGCATGGTTAATGGCTTCTAATGCCATTCCTCCAGTTAAAGCACCATCTCCTATCACAGCAACACATTTATGATTTTCTCCCTTTCTGTCTCTTGCTAATGCCATTCCCAATGCGGCTGATATTGACGTACTTGCATGACCTGCACCAAAATGGTCAAAAACACTTTCACTTCTTTTAAGATAACCGGCTACTCCGTTTTGTTGCCGTAGTGAGTCAAATTCATTGAAGCGACCAGTTATTAATTTATGGGGATAACCTTGATGTCCTACATCCCACACTACCTTATCAAAATCAAGGTCAAGTGTTTGATATAAAGCTAATGTCAATTCAACTACACCTAATCCAGGACCAAGATGGCCTCCACTTGTAGACACTACTTGTAGATGCCGTTCTCTGATCTGACAAGCAATTTCTTCTAATTGTGAAACCGTTAAGCCATGAAGTTGATTAGGATGGCTTAACTCGCTTAAAAGCATTACTTAAAAATAGTTACTTATATAATTTAAAACGCCATGGTGCAAAATGAGTGTTTTTTTTGAAATAGATCATGTAATGTTTTATTAGATTAATATTTAGTGCTAAAAATATAAATATGAAAGAATATTTAGAAAAAATACTTCAAGCTCAGGTCTATGAAGTGGCAAAAAAAACTCCGCTAGAAAAAGCTAATAATTTAAGTAACACTTTCAAAAATCATATTTATTTAAAAAGAGAAGATCTCCAAGATGTTTTTTCATTTAAAATTAGAGGAGCTTATAACAAAATGAGACAGCTGAGTGAAGAACAGCTTTCTAATGGCGTAATTACATCAAGTGCAGGAAATCATGCTCAAGGGGTCGCTTTAAGTGCTCTTAAATTGAATTGTGAAGCAACAATATTAATGCCTATAACAACGCCTTTAGTTAAAGTTAATGCTGTTAAAAATTTAAAAGCAAACGTAATATTATTTGGTGATAATTATGATGAAACATACAAGGAAGCTATACGTTTAAGTGAGGAAAGAAAATTATGTTTTATTCATCCTTTTGACGATCCAGACGTTATAGCGGGCCAAGGTACTATAGCTATAGAACTTGAGCAACAATTAAAAGAACCACCTTATGCTATTTATGTAGCTGTTGGTGGAGGAGGATTGATTTCGGGAATCTCAATTTATATTAAAAGTATATGGCCTGAAGTAAAAATAATTGGAGTAGAGCCTGAAGATGCAAATGCAATGTTTAGATCTCTGGAAGAATCTAAAATTGTTGAATTGAAATCAGTAGGTCAGTTTGCTGACGGAGTAGCTGTCAAGAAAGTTGGTAAAAAAACATTTGAAATTGGGAAGAATTACATTGATAAGATGATTACCGTTAATACTGATGAGATATGTGCTGCTATAAAAGATGTTTTTGAAGATACTAGATCAATATTAGAGCCCGCTGGAGCCTTATCCATTGCTGGAATGAAAAAAGATATTTTAGAATGTAATTTAGCAAATAAAAAGCTGGTCACAATTGCATGTGGGGCAAATATGAATTTTGAAAGGCTTAGATTTGTAGCAGAAAGAGCTGAGCTTGGAGAGTGTAAAGAAGTAATGATGGCAGTTGAAATACCAGAACGAGCAGGAAGCTTGATAGAATTTTGCAAATTACTTAACAACAGAAGCTTAACTGAATTTAGCTATAGGATGTCAAATTCCAAAAATGCTCAAATATTTGTTGGAGTTCAAGTAAATGGTTCCATTGACAAAAAACACCTAATTACTAATTTTAAAAATTCTAACTATCCTTTTATTGATATAAGTAATGATGAATTATCAAAAAACCATCTTAGACATATGGTAGGCGGAAGATTACCACATAATTTTCAGGAATTTATTCATAAAAAGAAGGTAGAGCTGTTATACAGATTTGAATTTCCAGAAAGACCAGGAGCCTTAATAAATTTCTTAAATAATATGAAATCTAATTGGACAATAAGTGTTTTCCATTATAGAAATTACGGTGCAGATATTGGAAGAATAGTTATTGGAGTTTTAATAAATAGAAATGAAATTAAAGACTGGGTAAAATTTATTAAATTTTTAGGATATAAACACTGGAACGAAACTAATAACCATACATATAAGCTTTTTCTAGGTGCATCAGATTAAATATGAGGTAAATTAGGAAAGATTTTGGTAGTAAAAATCAATCAAACTGATCTCATTACTAAGAAATTATTGACAATAGACCTAATTACTAAAGTTGAAGCTGTTTTGTATTTGAAGGGTAGGCCTATTTCGAAGAATGATCTTGCGGAAATTACTAATTCTGATATCAATTCAATTATAAAAGCAATAAACGAATTGAAAATAAAATACTGTAACTCTCAATCTGCACTAGAACTAAACGAAATAAATAATAACTATTGTCTAGAGTTGAAATCTTCTCTTAATGATTTTGTAGAAGATTTATTGCCTTCTGAGTTAAAGACATCAGAATTGAGAACCTTAGCAACGATAGCAATTAAGAAAAAGATTTTGCAATCAGATCTTATTATGCTTAGAGGTTCTGGAGCCTATGATCACATTAAGGAATTATTGAACAAAAAATTTATTGTTAAGCGTAAGCAAAAAGATGGAAGATCATATTGGTTGTCATTATCAGAGAAGTTTTTTCAAACTTTTGCAGTAAGTAATGAATATCTCTCGCAAATAGGCACTAAGAAAAAGTAAATGTTAGAATAAATTAAATATAAGTAAAATAATAATGCTTTCTGAAATCTTTGCTGTTCTAGCCCAAACATTATCTATATATTCGTTTTTGTTAATAATAAGAATTTTGCTTACTTGGTTTCCTGGAGTTGATTGGAGTAATGGAATATTATCAGCATTAACATCAATTACAGATCCTTATTTAAACATTTTTAGAGGTATTATCCCTCCTATAGGCGGATTAGATATCTCTTCATTATTAGCTTTTTTACTTCTAAATGTTATTCAAAATTTAATCGCTAATCTACAATATGCAAGCTTGGGATATAGCTAAAAACTAACGATCATCTCCAGAACCAGATATTTTACCTTTAGCAGCTCTTAATTTTAATTTTTCTAGGTTATTTAATGCAACATCTTCTAGACTAAAGTTAAATTCTGTACATAGATTACTTAAATACCATAGAACATCCCCTAACTCTTTTTTTATAGCTAATTTAGATTCTTCATCAAATATACTGTTTTTATCTCTAATTACTTTTTTTACTTTTTCAGCCACTTCACCAGCCTCGCCAACTAAACCAAGGGTAGGGTAAATATTATTTGAACCTAAATTTGGATATTTAGCAGTTTCTCGTGCTTTTTTCTGATAAGTTTTAAAATCCATAATTTAAATAACGAACTTTAGGTATGTTAAATTTATTTATATCTAGCAATATTATTTATATATGTCGAATATTGATTTAAAAAGAAGAACAAAAATTGTAGCCACAATTGGTCCAGCAACACAATCTGAAGCAATTATTACGGATCTTATTAAAGCAGGAGTAACAACTTTTAGATTAAATTTCTCACATGGAGATCATAATGATCATGCAGAAAGGATAAAAACTATTAGAGAAGTATCCACAAAATTAGATATAGATGTTGGAATACTTCAGGATCTTCAAGGCCCGAAAATTAGACTAGGAAGATTTAAAGATGGCCCTGTAAAAGTTAAAAAAGGAGATAAATTTATACTAACTTCAAAAGAAGTGGAATGTAGTTCTGATATAGCGAATGTTACTTATGAAAAACTTGCACAAGAAGTTACTGCTGGTAAAAGAATTTTATTAGACGATGGCAAAATCGAAATGATAGTAGAAAAAGTAGATAGTAAAGCAAATCTTCTGGAATGCTTGGTTACTGTTGGGGGTGCTTTATCAAATAATAAAGGAGTTAATTTTCCGGATGTACAATTATCGGTAAAAGCATTAACTGATAAAGATAAAGAGGATTTGAAGTTTGGTTTAGCTGCAGGAGTAGATTGGATAGCTTTGAGTTTTGTAAGGAATCCTTCCGATATCAAAGAAATAAAAGATTTAATAAATAAAGATGGTTACTCTACTCCTGTAGTCGCAAAAATAGAAAAATTTGAAGCAATTGATCAAATTGATACCTTATTACCTTTATGTGATGGTGTAATGGTTGCAAGAGGTGATTTGGGAGTTGAAATGCCTGCTGAGGAAGTACCTCTTTTACAAAAGCAATTAATAAGTAAAGCAAATACCTTAGGTATACCTATTATCACTGCAACTCAAATGCTTGATTCTATGGCATCCAACCCTAGACCAACTAGAGCAGAAGTTAGTGATGTTGCTAATGCAATACTTGATGGAACAGATGCAGTAATGCTTTCTAATGAAACCGCAGTAGGAGACTATCCAGTTGAAGCAGTCGAAACCATGGCAACCATTGCAAGAAGAATTGAGAGAGATTATCCACTTAAAGCTATAGAAAGTCATTTACCAAGTACAATACCAAATGCAATAAGTGCTGCTGTAAGTAATATTGCTCGACAGCTAGAAGCAGGAGCGATAATTCCACTTACTAAATCTGGATCTACTGCTCGTAATGTAAGTAAATTTAGGCCACCAACACCAATTTTGGCCACGACTACAGAAAGGAGTGTCGCAAGGAGATTACAACTAGTTTGGGGGGTTACACCTATATTAGTAAAAAAAGACGAAAGAACAGCAAAAACATTTAGCTTAGCAGTGCAAATTGCACAAGAAATGGGAATCCTAAAACAAGGTGACTTAGTAGTTCAAACTGCAGGAACCTTAACAGGTATAAGTGGCTCTACAGATCTAATAAAAGTTGGTTTAGTAAGAAAAATAATTTCTAGAGGAATTTCTATTGGAGAGAAAGGTGTAACAGGAAAAGCTAGGAATATAAAAGATATTCAAGACTTATCATTAATAAATCCAGGAGAAATTTTATTTATTCCAAAGGAAATATTAAAACAATTACCATTAAGCAAAAATATTGCTGGAATTGTTACTGATGAGAATGTAGATGAAGTTTATAAATTATTTAATAAAAATAAAAAGAAAATTTCTACAATATGTAATATAGATAGTATTCAAGAATTAGTAGTGAATGGCAACTTAATAACACTTCAGCTTAATGAAGGAGTAATTTATATGGGACAAATTGAAGACGATGAGGAAGTTCTAGATAAATATAAGTATGTCTAGCAATATCTCTTTACAAGAAGCCTTTAATATGGCTTCAAAGACACTAGTTTCAAATAAGCTTAGAAGTACCCTTACAATGCTGGGAATAATAATAGGAAATGCTTCTGTGATAACACTTGTAGGTCTAGGTAGAGGTGCTCAAACATTAGCAAAAAACCAATTAAGCAACTTAGGTGCAAATGTTCTCTTTGTCGTGCCAGGTAACAATGATACAAGGCGGCGGGGTATTTCATTTCCAAAGAACTTAGTTTTAGCTGACGCAAATGCGATTAGCAATCAAGTTCCAACTGTTAAAAAGGTGGCACCACAAATTTCAACAAATGAAATAGTACAGTCAAATTCGAAAAGTTTAAGTATATCAATAGCAGGAGTAACTCCTGAGTTTCTTGATGTCAGAAGTTTTGAAATAGATAAGGGTAGATTTATTTCTAAAAGCGATGTTAAAAGTGCAAGAAGTTATGTTGTAATTGGACCTGATCTACAAGAAGAATTTTTTACTACCAGATCTTCGTCAATTGGAGAAAGCATTAGAATTAAAGATAATACCTATGAAATAATAGGAATTCTTAAACCAAAAGGAGCTGTTTTTGGAAATAATCAAGACAAAAACGCCTATATTCCTTTATCTACAATGGTTAATAGAATTACTGGAAAAGATCCCACTTATGGAGTTAGTTTAAGCTTCATAAGTGTTGAAGCAATTAATAAAAATAAAACTAGTGCAGCAAAATTTCAAATTACAAATTTACTTAGACAAAGGCACAACATTATTAGGGATGATGACTTTGCCGTTAGGTCTCAAAAAGATGCACTTAATATAGTAACGAACATAACAAGTGGTCTAACTTTTTTATTGGCTGGTATTGGTGCTGTTTCATTAATTGTTGGAGGTATAGGAATTATGAATATTATGCTTGTTTCAGTAAGCGAGAGAACTGAGGAAATAGGATTGAGGAAAGCTATTGGAGCAAAGCAGTCTGATATTCTTATGCAATTTTTAATTGAGGCTTTGATTTTATCCTCAATTGGTGGGTTAATAGGAACAACAACTGGATTATCTGGTGTTTTTCTTTTAGGTGTAATAACACCTCTTCCAGCTTCAGTAGGAATAACGACAACATTATCAACAATGTTGATTTCGGGATCAATAGGGTTGATTTTTGGTGTTTTGCCAGCAAAAAGAGCATCAAAATTAGATCCAATAGTGGCATTAAGAAGTTTATAAATATAATTTATAATCATGCTCAATTATTTAAAAATTATTGAGATATTAATTAGTCTTCAGTCAATATATATCTCAACCATGATTCCAATTTTAGTTTCGTTAAAGGAATCAAACAAGTTAATCCAAAGCTTAGAAATACCAATTACATTGCAAATACCAACTATCATTTTTCTTTCGCTTATTTTTAAAAGGAAAGTACTATATATAGCATTTAGTATTTATCTTTTTTTAGGATTATTTATAATTCCAATATTTCATCAAGGTGGTTCTCTAGGATATTTACTAACTCCAAACTTTGGATATTTAATAGGTATCTACCCATTAATAAAAATAATAGATAAAGTAAATACAAAAAAGAAAATACAGATTTCTGAATTTATAAAAAGTGGAATATTAGGAATAACGGCAATGCATATTACTGGAATACTTTATACCTTCTTACTAATGCTAGTTTATAACAAGCTAAGTACTTTTTTATATAATTTATCAATTTATTCCTTAGGCAAAATAGGGTATCATTTTTTGATGCTGATACCATTATCCTTATTAATTAAACCAATAAATTATAGTAGATATAAAAAATAATGATTTACATTAAACAAAACAGATTATACTTTATCTTTTTAAGTTTATTAATTTGTTTGTTAGACCAGCTTAGTAAATATTTTATAAGTATAAACTATAAATCTATAGTAAACACAGATTTAATCTTTTTTACTATTGACTATGTAAAGAATTTTGGGGCAGCTTTTAATATATTTAGTGGAAGTAGAACCTTTTTATCTACAGTAAGTATTTTAATTTCCTTCATACTTATTTATTTTATATTAAAAATTAATATATATAAAACTATAGATCTATTAAGTTATAGTTTTATTCTAGGAGGTAGCTTAGGGAATGGTATTGATAGAATATTCAAAGGTTACGTTGTCGATTTTATAAATTTAAACTTTATCAATTTTCCTATATTTAATTTATCCGATATAGCCATAAACATTGGTTTCATTTTAATTCTTTATAATCTATTTAAGTTAAAGCAATCACATGTATAAATTTAAAATTAAATATCTAAAATATATTTTATATATATTAACTTTTTATAGTATATTTTTTATTTTAAAAAGAGTAATCAATATATATTCAATATTACTTTTAATAATAATATCTTTTACCATTTATAATATAGATAAAAAGAAATTTAAAAGAATAGTTTATAAGATTATTTATAATGATAAAAATAACAATTTATCCTTTAAAAACAAATTTAGAGCTGCGAAAATAAGTCTTAATAGTATTGAAGAAATTAATAAACAAATTAATAATAAAGTAAAATTTGATTTAATTAATTATGAAAAGAATAAATTAGAATCCCAATTAAAAACAGGGGATTATAATGTAATACTATTTGGGGCAGGCTCCTCCGGGAAAACGTCAATAGCAAGATCTCTATTAAAAAGTATCATCGGTAAGACATCCCCAACAATTGGTACAACAACGGATATAACGAGTTATAAGATTAGAATACCGATTTTAAAAAGAAACATTAATATTATTGATACACCAGGTTTATTCGAACCATCTGTTAAAGGAGAGGAAAGAGAGAAATCAACGATAATACAAGCATCAAACTCTGATCTAATTCTTTTTGTATTAGATCAAGATATTAATAAATACGAGGATTATCTAATACAAGAATTTTTAAAAATTGGAAAGAAATTAATTATTGTTTTAAATAAATGTGACCTAAGATCAAAAGAACAAAACAATATAATTCAAAGAAATATTAGATCAATTACATCTTCTGAAAATAATAATATTTCTGTTGTTAAAACAATAGCAAGTCCACAATCAACAAAAAACAGAAAATCAGATAATTTATATATCCTGCCTGAGGTTAGTAATTTATTTATGGAAATAATTACGACATTGGATAATAATGGAGAAGAGCTGCTTGCTGATAACATTCTTTTTCGTTCAAATAAATTAGGAATAAAAAGTAAAAAATTTATATCCGAACAACGTTATTTAACAGCTACTAAAATTATAAATAAATTTATATGGATAACAGGAGGGGCTGTACTAGTAAATCCTCTACCTGCTGTAGATTTCATTACTACTACGACAGTAAACGTTCAATTGATTATTGAACTATCTAAAATTTATGATATAAAAATATCTAAAAAAGAAGCAATAGATTTATCAAATACATTAATCACCGCTTTAACAAAACTAGGAATAATAAAAGGAGGTCTATCAATTATTTCATCTGCACTAGCATCGAATTTTACAACTGTAATGATATCAAAGTCTATACAAGCTATTACCTCAGGCTGGATAATTAAAATAGTAGGACATAGTTTAATTGAATATTTCAAAAATGGAGAAAACTGGGGTGACCGAGGAATACAAGAAGTAGTTGATAATATTTACAAAATAAATAAAAGAGAGGAGCTTCTAAATAGCTTTATTAAAGAGGCTTTATTAAAGATAGAAATAAATAAGGATTATCAATCAAATAAAAAATTACCTCCTTTTATTAACTAATATTAGATAGTCGATCATTTAGTAAAGCTCTGAAATCAAAAACTGTTATTAACAGCAAGTATGCAATACAAATAGTAATTGAAATGAATCCTGTTAATATGGCGATAAATTTTGATCTTCTTATATTCATTAAATAGAATTTAATATTTTTAGTAGATCTCTAATATGAGATTCGCTTGTATTATAGTTACCCATAACGGCTCTTAAAAAATATTTTCCGTTTAATTCTGGCCTAGAAAGCATATAATTATTATTTAAAAGTTTAATTCTATTTATCTTTGTCCAAGAATTAGAATCCTCTAGACTAATTCCTTTTGGAAGAAATGAAATTATATGCAAAGGGCCCGAATAAATTTCATATTTTTTACTACTTAAATTTTTCTCAAAGTAAGCTTTTCTATCAATTGATGATTTTAAGATGTCCTCAATACCTTTTAAACCTAAAAATCTTAACCCTAACCAAAGTTTAATAACTTCAGCAGGCCTTGAACCTTGTAAACCTAGTTCTCCCCTATCAAGAAAATTATTGTTCGGAGAAATATATGGTAAACCAGTAGAAAAGGTTTTTTTCAGGGTTTCTATATTTGAAACCAATAATAAAGAAGATGTTTTAGTTATTCCAAGTATTTTTTGTGGATTTATCGTTATTGAGTCAGCATAGTTAATATTGTTTAATCCATTTATTTGGATGTTTGTTATTGAATAAATACCTCCTATTGATCCATCAATATGTAGCCAGATATTATTATTTTTACAAATTTCGCAAATACCTCCAATAGGATCTATTGCACCCCTTATTGTTGTGCCAAGAGTTGCAACTATAGAAAATATCTTTTTATTTTTTTTTGAACATTCTGAAATTTTATTTTTAAGACATTTTAAATCCATAGACCCTTCTTTATCAGTTCTTACCTTGATAAGATTATTTTCATGTAGACCCATAATTTTCGCGCATTTTATAAACGAAGTATGTGCTTCTTCACTTATTAGGAATACAGCATCAGGATCTGAACTTAATCCCGCATGATTTCTTGCAGCAATAAGGGCATTTAAATTACTCAATGTACCGCCACTTGCCGCTATACCTCCTGAATAATCGCCAAATCCAATTTTTTTTGAAAACCATTTAAATAAAGAATCTTCAAGAATAGTAAGACTAGGAGATAACTCATAAGCAAGTAAATTATTATTTAAACCAGCGGCTATTAAGTCACCTAAAATTGAAAAAATTAAAGGTGGTGGATCTAAGTGAGCAAGAGATCCTGGATGTACTGGATTAAAAGAATTAGATATAAGATCTTCTATTTCAGAGAATAAATCTTCAGGAGAATTACCATTCTCAGTTGGCATAAGACATTTAAATTCTTCATCAATAGGCAGAGGACCATATTTTTCTGAATTTGAAAACCAATTACAAATAATTTGAGATGTCCTATTTATAAGTGAATTGAGATTATCATTAGAACTACAAAATGAAGGGAAGTATATTTCATTATTATTGATTAGATCGTTAGTCATTAGATAAAATACCTATTAGTTAGTTTATTGATAATATTGTTAAATGAAATACTTTTTAGAAAATAGAAATAGAATTTGTGATCAAAATGAGGTAAATGCTAAATCAGAATATATTAAATGGATGAGATTCATTTTACGAAGATCAAAATCAATTGGAATGATAGAGATACCCATTAGTGCTGTAATAATTGATGAGAAAGGAAGGTGTATAGGTAGAGGTTCTAACAAAAGGAATTCTAATAATGATCCTTTAGGTCATGCAGAGATAATTGCACTTAAACAGGCTTCATTATTAAAAAATGATTGGAGATTTAATGAATGTAAAATTATAACAAATTTGGAACCGTGTACCATGTGTACTTCAGTTTTAATACAAGCAAGAATGGGAAGAGTTATATATGGAGCTTATGATGAAAAAAGGGGAGGTCTAGGAGGGTCTATAGATTTATCTAATCATAAAAGTTCTCATCACAAAATGGATGTTATAGGAGGTGTTTTGGAAGAAGAATGCAAGGAAAATTTACAGGTTTGGTTTAAAAAGTTGAGGAGTCAATAATAGAAAATTTCTTTAATTCCGTATCAAAAAGATTTAATAATCTGTCAACATTTTCTTCAGTAGAATTAAAACCCATTAATCCTATTCTCCAGACTTTACCTGACAAATCTCCTAATCCATTTCCTATCTCGATTCCGAAGTTATTTAAAAGATGATTCCTAAATGAGTCTCCCTCAACTGAAGGTGGAATCTTTACTGTTGTAAGTGTAGGAAGGCGTACGTCTTTAGATACGTGTAATTGCAAGCCGATGTTTTCAAGACCTCTCCATAATTTAATCGCATTTTTATTATGCCTTTCCCATATATTTTCTAAACCTTCTATAGCTATCAATCTCAAACCCTCCCTTATTGCAAAATTCATATTTACTGGAGCTGTATGATGATAAACACGATCGGAACCCCAATATTTATTCAAAAGGGATAGATCTAAATACCAATTTGGAACTTTAGATTTTCTAGAACTTAGTTTATCCTCAGCTCTCTTGTTTATTGTAAAAGGACTTAATCCAGGAGGGCAACTTAAGCCCTTTTGACTACAACTATATGCAATGTCTATTTTCCATTTATCAATTAAAAGTTCTAAAGCTCCTAACGAAGTAACTGCATCAACTAAAAATAAACAATTATTTTTTCTACAAATTTCACCAATTCCATCTAGGGGTTGTAATACTCCTGTTGATGTTTCTGCATGGACTATTCCAAAGATTGCAGGCTTGTGAGTTTCTATTGCGTATTTAATTTCTTCATAGGAAAAAGATTCACCCCACTTTTTGTCGATAACAGATACATCAGTTTTATATCTATTTGCCATATCAACCAAACGTTCTCCAAAATATCCATTTTTCGCTACTAAAACTCTTTCTCCCGGTTCTACAAAATTTGCAATAGAAGCTTCCATTGCTGCACTACCAGTTCCACTCATTGGTAGTGTAAGACGATTATTACACTGCCATGTATATCTAAGAAGTTTTTGCACTTCTGACATTAAATTTATGTATGCCTCGTCTAAATGTCCAATTGGATTAAGAGATAAAGCTTTTAAAACATCTGGATGTGCGTTAGAGGGACCTGGGCCTAGTAAAAGTCTTGAAGGAACATAAGTTTTGGAGAGATAAGATAAATTCTCCTCATTTAAACTTGAAATTAGTTTTGCTTCTGTCAAAGCCTTTTAATGTATTACCTTTAAAATAAACTACTTTTAGTCATATAATCTATATTTCTTAAACGAAATTAATTCAATTTAAATAATTAGGTTAATAAATTTTAAAGATATAACTTGAAACACTAAAAGAAGACTCTAATTGTTGAAAAAAGTTATGTTTGATACATAATAAGAAGCATTAACTAATTAATTTCATAGCAGGTATTAAAAAAGCAATGGCTAAATCTTCCCAAGATGTTCTAAGTCAAATTAAAGATGAAGGAATTGAACTCATCGATTTGAAATTCACAGATATTCATGGAAAATGGCAACATTTAACATTAACCTCGGACATGATAGATGAGAACTCTTTTACCGAGGGACTTGCATTTGATGGATCCTCAATCAGAGGTTGGAAGGCAATTAATGCTTCTGACATGTCAATGGTGCCAGATGCAAGTACTGCATGGATTGATCCATTTTATAAACACAAAACATTAAGTATGATTTGCTCCATTCAGGAGCCAAGAAGCGGAGAGCCTTACGATAGATGTCCAAGATCACTAGCTCAAAAGGCTTTGAAATACTTAGAGTCTACTGGAATAGCAGATACAGCATTCTTTGGTCCTGAACCAGAATTCTTCCTCTTTGATGATGTCAGATATGATTCAAAAGAAGGATCTTGTTTTTATAGTGTAGATACTATTGAGGCACCATGGAATACTGGGAGGATAGAAGAAGGTGGAAATTTGGGTTATAAAATTCAATATAAAGAAGGCTACTTTCCAGTTTCACCAAATGATACAGCTCAAGATATAAGATCAGAAATGCTTCTCCTAATGGGTGAATTAGGTATACCAACAGAAAAACATCACCATGAAGTTGCAGGTGCTGGTCAGCACGAACTTGGAATGAAATTTGATTCTTTAATAAATTCAGCTGATAATGTTATGACATATAAATATGTCGTAAGAAACGTTGCAAAGAAATATGGCAAGACTGCAACATTTATGCCTAAACCGGTTTTTAACGATAATGGTACAGGGATGCATGTTCACCAAAGTTTATGGAAAAGTGGCCAACCACTCTTTTATGGTGAAGGTGCTTATGCAAACTTATCTCAAACTGCAAGATGGTACATAGGTGGAATACTTAAGCATGCCCCTTCATTCCTTGCATTTACTAATCCCACCACAAATAGTTATAAAAGATTGGTACCAGGATTTGAGGCTCCAGTTAATTTAGTTTACTCTGAGGGCAATAGGTCAGCAGCAGTAAGAATTCCCTTAACAGGTCCAAGTCCCAAGGCTAAAAGATTAGAGTTTAGATCAGGTGACGCACTTGCTAATCCATATTTAGCTTTCTCCGTAATGATGCTTGCTGGTATTGATGGAATAAAAAATCGAATTGATCCAGGAGATGGTGTAGATGTAGATTTATTTGAATTACCAGCAGAGGAACTTTCTAAAATTGATACAGTTCCATCATCACTTAATGATTCACTTAATGCTCTTAAATCAGATAAAGATTATTTGTTAGCAGGTGGAGTATTTACAGAAGATTTTATTGATAATTTCATTGATATTAAGTATGAAGAAGTCCAACAATTAAGACAAAGGCCTCATCCTCATGAATTCTTTATGTACTATGACGCTTAAGTAAAAGTAGAAACTAATTATTAAATTAATCAATTTGAGAAATATCACAAAATATTCTCAAATTGACTTTTTTTTTGTTGGAATATATATAGATAATAATTAAAATGGCACGAGAACAATTTTCAAAAATTGCATATAAAACATTACAGCAAGGTAAAAGTATTGCAGGGCTTGCTCATAAAGAAATAAGTTCTAGAATAATGAACTTTATAGTTCCTGATAATGAACTTTCTAATTTTAATTTAGATAAAAATCTACTAATTAAAATTCAAAATTCTATGGATGTTTTAAGAGAAGAAGATTGGACTGATGCAGAAAAAAATATTTATCCTTTTAAATTATTATTTGATGAGCCATGGCTTAGATATTTAACCCAGTACCCTAAATTATGGCTAGACATGCCAAACATATGGAATAGGCGCAGAAAAGAAAAATATGATGACATTCCTAAATCTGTTGACAAAGATAATTACCCAAAATATTACTTAAGAAACTTCCATCATCAAACTGATGGATATTTATCTGATTTTTCAGCAAGTATTTATGATTTACAAGTGGAGATACTTTTTAATGGGACTGCAGATGCAATGAGAAGAAGAATAATAAAACCGCTTAAAGAAGGTTTGTTAAATTTTACTGATAGAAAAAGAAACTCCTTAAAAATAATTGATGTTGCAACTGGATCAGGAAGAACACTTAAACAACTAAGAGGTGCGTTTCCAAAGGAAAAAATTAAAGGTATCGACTTATCTGGATCATATTTAAAGGAAGCAAGTAGATATTTATCAGATTTAGATGGGGATCTTATTGAATTGATAAAGGGTAATGCTGAAGAATTACCTTTTGAGAATAATAGTGTCCAAGGTATAACATGTGTATATTTATTTCATGAATTACCCAGAACTATCAGAGACAAAGTTTTAAAAGAATTCTATAGAGTTCTTGAACCAAAAGGAATATTAGTCATTGCAGATTCTATACAAATTAGTGATTCTCCTGATTTCATTGACATTATGGAGAATTTCTATAAAACATTTCATGAGCCATTTTATTGTGATTACATTAAAGATGATATTGATTCCAAAATTCATGAAGTTGGTTTTCACAACGTTAAATCAAATTCATATTTTATGACTAAAGTATGGTCTGCCTTAAAATAAAAAAAAAGGTAAACTATGAATTATTGGGAAAAAGAAATTATTGAACTTGCACAAAAATTAAATGACAAATTAAAAATTGATCATCATAATTGGCACAAACATAAGGGAAATAAATACAAAAGATCTGCAGAACTTATGTCAGCGGGATTATGCCATTTAATTATTTCAAATAATGAAAAATATGCTATCGACTATATGGAAGAAAGTATTAAATGGTTGAAGGAAATTAATTTAGACAAACCATGCCCTAGCAAAAATTCATCTTTTTAATGCCAACTGAAGGCGGTTACCTTTATTACTCCATCTGATGTCATCAAAACATTCACTTATAATATAAAGACCACGGCCACGCACACTGCTTTTTTTTGTTGGTAAATTATAATTCCTATTTTTTGTTTCTAATCCCTTGCCTTGATCTTGAATCTGCCAAACACACCAATTAGGGGTAATTATTCTTCTAACTCTAACATTTTTCTTTGGATCTAAATTATTTCCATGTTTAACAGCATTAACAATAGCCTCATGTAAACCTAGTTTAATTAGATAGCTTGAACGAGATTTTTTTATTGGCTCTAATAATAATTCTACAAATTCATTTAATTGTAATGATGATTCTAATTCAAAAATTGACCAATTAATTCTAGGTCGCTTAAGAAATTTATTTAAAATATTCTTGCCCTGAAAAAAGGACATAATAATATTTTTATACTAATTTTATTTTAACTTATGAATTATCCCATGATCAAAGAATGTTGTTATGTCTTTTTGCTATAGCAGGATGCCTTAATATCGAATCCATTAACCTAACACCTCTTAATTGATTAATTAAGGGCATATGTCCATCAGGAGCTTTTAATGACCAACTAAATGAATTAGGGTATCTTGTCCACAAACCATCTTTTTTCCACCCAATTTTAGGCCATAAAGACTCATATCTTAAACCTACAGATTTTAAAATTTTTGCTTGGTTAGAGAAACCAAATCTACCATTAGAATAAATATTCCAGAGTCGATCAATTGTTTGAAGATCAGTTCCTGAAATACTATTTACCTCACTGTAAAAAACATAACCACGTTTTTCGGCAAGTTTCCCGGCTAACTTTCTTAAGTAGGAACTTGTTAATCTATCTGCTTCTTCAAATTTTTGTTCCAATAAAAATAATTGCAATTCATCATAATTAATATTTACATCAGAATAAGTATTAAACCAATTATTAAATAACTTCTTTTCAAAAAACTGAGGTTGATGTTTTTTTAAAACCTGCAATATCCAACCAGCAGACCAATCATCTCCATCTTTATCAAATTTATCAAATTTATCAAATAATTCATAACCTATGTTAAATATTTCAAGCGCATTTGCTTCTATGTCTTTTAATAAATTTAATCTCTTTCTTTGATTAGCAACTACGAATTTATTAACTAGATCTAATGTAGCATTACTATAGTCATCTTGAGATTTGTTAGTCATTTCAAATTAATTGATCTAAAAGTAAAAAACTATCCATGCATATCAAAAGGGAAGAACTAAAGAAATTTAGAAGTTTTAATGGACCACTTATAGATGTTAGGAGCCCTTTTGAATATTATAAAGGACATATGCCTAATTCTATTAATATTCCTTTATTTGATAATGAGGAAAGAGCAATCGTTGGAAAAGTTTATAAGAATAATGGTAGGGAACTAGCCGTAAGGCAAGGTTTGAAATTTGTAGAAAGAAAAATTGAAACGATTTTAAATAGTATTTTTGAATGCATTGAAAAGCATAAATATACTAATCATAAAAACAAATTAGAAGAATCTCCTATAAGGATCTACTGCTCTAGAGGAGGTATGAGATCATTAAGTATAGGTTGGTTAATGGAAAAATTTAAATACAACATAATTTTACTTACAGGCGGTTATAAAAACTATAGAAGATGGATAATTGAAAGTTTTTCTAAAAAATACAACATTATAGTTATTGGAGGTAAAACAGGAACTGGTAAAACAAAATTAATAAAATTACTAGAAAAGAATGAATATCAAACTATCGATCTTGAAGGATTTGCTTCCCACAGAGGAAGTACATTCGGAGCATTGGGAATGAAAGAACAACCAACTAATGAACATTTTGAAAATATGATTGCAGAAAAATTAATATCTTTTAAAAAGGATGAACCTATTTTTTTAGAAGCTGAAAGTGCCAATATAGGTAAATGTAAAGTACCTCATGAATTATTTAATCAGATGAAAAGCTCTAAAAGAATTGAAATTATAAGAAGTGAATCAAATAGATTAGATGAATTGATTAGTACATATAGTATTTTTAAACAAAATGAGCTTGAAGAATCTATATTAAGGATTAAGAAAAGACTTGGTCCACAAAGAACAACAATTGCCGTTAATTCAATAAGGGAAAGGAAATGGGATGTAGTCTGTAAAACAGTCCTAGAATATTATGATAAATGCTATGAATATGAAAAAATAGGTAAAGAAAATATAAAAAATATAGACCTAACAGATCTTAAATATGATAAATCAATATTAGGATTAATAAATAATATTTTATAAATCTTTTAAAAACGATTTATATAAAAACTTTATAAAATAGATAGATAAATATAAAATTTTATGGCCGCAAATAAATTATCAAAAATACAATTTTATGATGGAGTAGATGAACCTGTAGTTCCAGAAATAAGGTTAACTAGAGGAAAAGATGGAACAACAGGACAAGCCATCTTTTTATTTGAAAAGCCTCAAGCTTTATCATCCATTACAAGTGGAGAAATTACAGGTATGAGGATGATAGATTCAGAAGGCGAGCTATTAACTAGAGATGTAAAAGTAAGATTTGTAGATGGTGAACCCTTATTTTTGGAAGCTGTATATATTTGGAAAAAAACATCAGACTTTGAAAGATTTATGAGATTTGCAAACAGTTATGCTAAATCAAATGGATTAGGATATTCTGAAAATAAGTAGGAAAATTTTAACTTGAATAGTTCATTTTATTTTAAGTTTGCGGTAATATTATTAACCATTTTAATTTTATGGACATTAAGGGATTTTTTACTTTTAATAATTTGTTCTTTAGTTATCGCAAATATTGTCTGTAATTTATGTAATCAATTACAAAATAAATTAAATCTTCCTAGATTAATTTCCTTATTGACGGTTATATCAATTATTACTTTCTTAATTTTTGCAATACTTTTTCTTGTATTGCCTCCATTTATAAAAGAATTTAATGAAATATTACTAGATATTCCTAATGGATTATCAAAAATAAATACTTTACTAAATTCAAATATTAATAAATTTAATACTTTATATTATGGAGAAGAATCAGATAATGTTATTGATGTTTTTAATGTTATAAATAGTATTTTCCCAATACCTAATATGGGAACTATCGCTAAAGGAATTCAAGAAAGTTTTATAAACATAATTAATTTAGCAGGTAACCTTGGATCAGGATTGATAAGAATAATATTTGTTTTAGTAGTAAGTTTGATGATATCAATTGAACCTACTAAATATAAAGAAAATGTTTTGATAATCATTCCAAAAACCTATCGTAATAAATTTCGAAATATTTTAGATAAATGTAATATAGCTCTATCTAACTGGACTTTTTCGGTGGTTATAAGCTCATTATCTGTAGGTATTTTATCATTAATAGTTTTATCTATATTAGATGTGAAATATGTTGTTTCTAATGCTTTAATAGCAATGATATTAAATATAATTCCTAATATAGGGCCTGTAATTAGCGGAATATTTCCAATATCTATAGCCTTACTAGATAATTTTTGGAAGCCTCTAGTTGTATTAGGAGCATATATATTAATACAAAATATAGAAAGTTATATAATAATGCCGTCAATAATGAAAAAAAGAACAAATTTACTTCCAGGGTTAACATTAATATCTCAATTTGGATTTACTTACATTTTTGGACCATTAGGATTAATATTATCCCTTCCTCTTGCAGTTGTTATTCAAGTTTTAATAAAAGAATCAATTAACGAAAACAAATAGATTTAGTTATTTAATTTTTTATATAAATATGGATAGGAAAATAGAATAAAAAAGGCCAAGGGATGCTTAGATAAAGCAAAATAAAGTGAATTAAAAGTAAAGTGATCAAATAATATTTTCAATTCGGTAGATAAATCAATTAATACTAAAGAAAATAAAAGTATTAAATAGTAATTTATTTTCATAGCTTATAAATTTAATTCTTAATCTCTAAGTAAAAATGATGGTGCTAACAAAATACTAGAATAGCTTCCAATTATAATTCCCAGTGATAGAGATATAGAAAACCAAAAAAGAGAATAAGAGCCAAAGAGTATTAGAGTTAACAATGGAATTAAAGTTGTAATACTGGTAAATGCGGTTCTTCTAAATGACTCATTAACTGAAATTTGAATTGTTTCGTTATATTCAATATCTTTTAATTTTAAATTTTCACGAATTCTATCAAAAATAACAACTGTATCATTAACTGAGTAACCCGCTATTGTTAATAAAGAAACTGCGAATAAACTATTTACCTCAATTGAAAGTAAAATTCCTAACCATGAAAATATACCGAAAACAATAAATAAGTCGTGAAATAATGCAAGTAATGCAAAAAATGCATATTTCCTATCAAAGCGAATAGTTATATATAAAGAAATTGCAAATAAAGAAACTAATAGTGAAGTTGCAGAATTTAAAAGTAGTTTTTTCCCGAGTTTAGGGCCTATTAATCTAGAATTTTTTGAATCATCATTTAATGGACCAATTACAGTTTCAAGATTATTAATGAGATTATTTGATTCTTCTATTTTTAAATAAGGTGTTCTAATAGATATTAATTTATTATCATTTTGAAATTGTAATTTAATATTATTTACTAGGTTTTTATTCTTTGAAACCTTCTTTAAGTTTTCTATAACTTTATCAGGAGAAATATTACTACACTTATTCTCACAGACTCTTTCAATTCTTAATTCACTACCTCCTAGAAAATCCATGCCAAGATTAATTGGCATTTTATAACTAGTATTAAACGTTGAATATAAAATTCCTACCAAACTTAAAGAAATAAGAAATAATGAAAAAGTAAATACCTTTTTTCTATTTTTAATTAAATTAAGGTTGAAAAAATTCATAAATTAAGAAAGAACTAAAGTTTTTAAAGGATATTCTCCTTTGTAAGATAGAGATTTCTTTCCCTAAGGGCTTGATACGTTGTTAAAAATTTCAGAATAGTTTTAGAGCAATTTAAAGAAGTAAATAAACTTATTGCAACGCCAATACCTAATGTAGCTGCGAAACCCTTAACAAAATTTGTTCCTAATAAGAACAAAACAAAACAACTAACAAATGTTGTTATATGTCCATCAATAATTGAAGAATTAGCTCTTTGAAAACCACTATCTATAGATCTTATAAGAGTATTACCTCTTTTTAATTCTTCTCTTATTCTCTCGAATATTAAAATATTAGCGTCAACAGCCATGCCAATACTCAAAATAAGACCTGAGATTCCTGGAAGGGTTAATGTTACAGGTATTAAAGAGTAAAGAGCTAAATTAAAAAATCCATAGAGCATTAATGAAATAACAGAAACAAAACCAAGAATTCTATAATTTAGTATCATAAATATCCCTACAACAATCAATCCACCAATAGCAGCATAAAGACTTTTTATAATATTTTTTGATCCCAATAAAGCACCAATAGTATTTGTTTCAACTATTTCTATTGGCAAGGGTAATGATCCACCTTTAAGTTGAACTTCTAATTCTCTGGATTCTTCAGCACTAAAATTACCGCTGATTGTGGCTAATCCTCCTGTAATTCCAGTGTTTGAGAACTGACTACCAACACTCGCCTCACTAATTGATTCACCATCAAGGATGATTGCTAATAATTCCTCTGATCCAGCTATTGATTTAGTAATATCTGCAAATTTCTCACCACCATCATTACTAAATGTTAGTAAGACTTCCCAATTATTATTTGTTTGTTCTTGTCTTCTACCAGCATTAATTAAATCCTTTCCAGATAATTCTGTTTCAATGAATAGATTTGCAATTTCATTATTAATAAATAATTTAGTTTCAATTAATTTTTCAAATAAATCTTGACTTGTAGAAGAATAATTTATAGTTAATTGAATATCGTTAAGGAGTGAATTAATATTATTAAAATCATCAATAATTTTATTTTGTTCTAACAACGAATATTCTTCAATTAGATCATTTATTTTAAATCTCTGAAGTTGTAGTTTTTTTAATTCTTTAGTAGTACCAATCTTTTGAGTTCTAAATTCTAACAAGGCCGTTTTACCCAATACTCTTGAAGCTACTAATGGATTTTGTTCTCCAGGTAATTCTAAAATCAATTGATCCCTTCCTAATGTTTGCAAGTTGGATTCAGATACTCCTAAATTATTGACTCTTTTATCTAAAACTGCTTTAACAGCATCAAGTTCATCCTTAGATACTTTTCCTTCTTCCTTTATTAGTTGTAGTGTTAATTGCGATCCTCCTTTTAAGTCTAAACCTAACTGTAAGGGATAATTAATTAATAAATAAATTGCTAATGTTAATAGGAAAATTATAAAAAAAAGCCAACCTTGCCTTCTTTTCATTATTAAATACTCCCATTAAATAACTGTTCAACTTTATCCACTATTTGATGTGGTTGTATTATTGTTAAATTTTCAAGATTTCCATTATATGGAGTAGGTATATCCTGACTAGATAATCTTATCGGTCTTGCATCAAGATCATCGAAGCATTGTTCTGTTATTAAAGCAATTAATTCCGCTCCAATACCACCAGTCTTCATGCATTCTTCAACTATAATTACTTTATTTGTTTTTTTTATAGATTTAGAAATAGTATCCATATCAAAAGGTTTTAAGCTTATCAAGTCAATTAATTCAACGTCTATATTTTTATTTTCTAAATCTTCAATAGCTTTAAGACAATGGTGTCTCATTCTTGAGTAGGTTAATAATGTAACGTCCTTGCCTTCTTTTACTACATCAGCTTGATCTAAAGCGCAAATATAATCTCCTTTAGGTAAATCTTCAGATAAATTATATAAAAGGACATGCTCAAAAAACAGTACAGGATTATTATCTCTTATAGCTGCTTTCATTAGACCTTTAGCATTTGTAGGAGTGCTACATGCAACAATCTTTATCCCAGGAACTGCATGAAAGTAAGCTTCTAGTCTTTGACTATGTTCAGCTCCAAGTTGACGTCCAACTCCGCCAGGTCCACGTACTACTGCAGGTATTTTATAATTACCACCACTTGTGTATCTAAGCATACCCATATTATTTGATATTTGATTAAAAGCTAAAAGTAGAAATCCCATATTCATGCCTTCTACTATCGGTCTAAGACCTGTCATTGCTGCTCCAACTGCCATTCCAGTAAAGCTATTTT
>QCLA01000010.1:0-42200 GCA_003214935.1 Prochlorococcus sp. AG-412-F02 | reverse complement strand
AAATAAATTATTGAATTTCATTTATTAAAAAAGTATATTGTAGATATCAAAATAATAATCAGGCCTGATGGAGATTGTTTGCAATCAAAATGAATTAAATAATGCTATTCAACTAGTAAGTAAAGCAGTTGCTTCAAGACCAACACATCCTATTCTTGCAAATATACTTCTTACAGCTGATCAAGGAACTAATAAAATTAGTTTGACAGGATTTGATTTGAATTTAGGAATCCAAACTTCTTTTGAGGCAACAGTTAAAAATAGTGGAGCTATTACAATTCCTTCAAAACTGTTATCAGAAATTATAAATAAATTACCAAGTGAAACCCCAGTTAATTTGGTGGTTGATGAGAATTCAGATAATATTTTAATAAAAAGTGATACAGGTACATTTAATTTAAAAGGTATTCCTTCTGATGATTATCCGAACTTACCATTTGTTGAGAGTGGGACATCTTTAAATATTGATCCTAGTTCCTTTTTACAAGCTTTAAAATTAACTCTCTTTGCTAGTAGTAATGATGACTCAAAGCAACTACTTACAGGTGTTAATTTCACATTTAAGCAAAAATATTTAGAATCTGCTTCAACAGATGGTCATAGATTAGCTGTAGTACTAATAGGTAATGAAGAAAATATTGAAGACACAGAAAATTCTTCTCTGAATGAAGATAACTTTTCTGTTACTATTCCAACTAGATCATTGAGGGAAATTGAAAAACTTTTAAGTTTAAGAAGTACTGAAAAATCAATCAAACTATTTTACGATAAAGGACAAGTAGTATTTATTGCTTCTAATCAAATAATTACAACTAGAACTCTAGAAGGAGATTATCCTAATTATTCTCAATTAATACCAGATAATTATTCAAAACTATTTATTTTTAATACAAAAAAATTAACTGATGCTTTAGACAGAATTGCTGTTTTAGCTGATCAACAGAGTAGTGTTGTAAAGATTAAGTTGGATGAAAATAATTTAGCGCTTATAAGTGCTGATGCACAAGATATAGGAAGTGCTAATGAATCTATTCCTGTTTCTTATTCTGGAGAAAATTTCGATATTGCATTTAATGTTAGATATCTGCTTGAAGGATTAAAAGTGATTTCATCTGAGAATGTAGTATTGAAGTGTAATCTCTCAACTACTCCAGCTGTTTTTGTTCCAGAAGATAATATTAATTCTTTTACTTATCTAGTTATGCCTGTTCAGGTACGTTCTTAAATTGAAATTACCAAAAGAATTTTTATTAAGTGAATTATTAAATCGTAATGTTAAGGGAAATATGACTCTTAATTATGGAAATGGAGAAAATGTTTGGATGCATCCTCCAGTTCATAGAATCTTAGGATGGTACTCTCGTCCTTCAAATTTTGATTTGAAACGAAATGTTTGGAGATTAAACCAAATTAGTCAAATTATAGATAATGAAATTTATGTAAAAGGTGAACCTGCTATTTCTGATTTGGCAACTTTAAATAGGTTTCCTAGTTTGATACAAGCTGGTTTGATAAATTCTAAGGGCTCAAAGATAGGATTTATTGCAGATTTTGTATTTGATATGAAAACAGGAAATATTAAATATTATTTAGTTTCTAGATCTAATCCTAAAATTCCTGGTTCCAGTAGGTGGAAATTAAATATTGATGATATTAATGATCAACAACCGGGATTAGTATTTTGTTCAAGTTCTGCCTTAGATGATTTAATTTTAATAAAATCTAGTATTAAAAATGAATTTTTTAAAAAAGGAAAAAAAGTTTTTGATAGGGTTAGCGATATGAAAAATATTGCTTCAAATAAATTGGAGGATTGGCTTGAAGAAGATGAAGATATAAACCAAAATTTAGATTTTAAAGAAAAAAGTTTTTATAATGATAATAGCAAAACAAGATCTTTTAGCGAGAAAAGAGAAGATGAACCATGGATTTGAATAATGATAAATCATGTTAATCCTGAGTCTTTTGATATAAGTGAAGCACTTAAATTTGAAAACTTAACAAAGGATGATTTTAAAGAAATTTGTAAAAGATTAGGAAGAGAGCCAAATAGAACTGAATTAGGTATGTTTGGAGTTATGTGGTCTGAACATTGTTGTTATAGAAACTCAAAACCTCTTTTAGCAAATTTCCCAACTAAAGGGAAGAATGTTTTAGTTGGGCCTGGAGAAAATGCTGGTGTTATTGATGTTGGTAATAATCAAAAACTTGTTTTTAAAATTGAAAGTCATAATCATCCATCTGCTATTGAGCCATTTCAGGGAGCTGCAACTGGAGTTGGAGGTATATTAAGAGATATTTTTACAATGGGTGCAAGGCCAATAGCAGTTTTAAATTCATTGAGATTTGGTAATCTTGACAAATTATCTAATGTTTCTTTACTTCGCGGTGTAGTTTCAGGGATTTCTCACTATGGCAATTGCGTTGGTGTGCCAACTGTTGGTGGAGAAATTGATTTTCATGATAGTTATTCTGGTAATCCTTTAGTAAATGTGATGGCTTTAGGACTTTTGGAGACTGAAGAAATTGTTTGCTCTGGAGCTAATAAAATTGGTTCTCCTGTGTTATACGTAGGAAATACAACAGGAAGAGATGGTGTTGGAGGTGCTAGTTTTGCTAGCTCAGAATTAACTACTAGTTCATTAGATAATAGACCTGCTGTTCAGGTCGGTGACCCATTTATTGAAAAAAGTCTTATTGAAGCGTGTTTAGAAGCCTTTAAGACTGGAGATGTTATAGCAGCTCAAGATATGGGAGCTGCGGGATTGACATGTAGTAGTGCAGAAATGGCTGCAAACGGTAATTTAGGTATTTCAATTGATTTGGATTTAGTTCCTGCTAGAGAGAATAATATGTCTGCTTACCAATATTTGTTATCTGAATCTCAAGAGAGAATGTTGCTTGTTGTTAAACAAGATAAATTAAATCATCTTATTAAGGAATTTAAAAAGTGGGGACTTTTTGCAAATGTGATTGGTGAAGTAATAAAAAATAAAGAGGTTATCATTTTTCATAAGAGTAAAATAGTTGCTCAAATTCCTACTTCTGCTTTATCTGATGATACTCCTATTAATATACATAAGGTGATGAATAATCCACCTAATTACTTGCTTAAGAAATGGGAATGGACAGAAAATAATTTACCAAAAATATATGATAATAAAATTTTATCTATGAAGGAAAATAAGTATTTTTATTTTTCTGAAATCATTCTAAAACTTCTTTCTAATCCTTCAATAGCATCAAAAAAATGGATATATAAACAATATGATTCTCAAGTTCAAGCAAATACAGTTTTTAAACCTGGAGAATCAGATGCCGCTGTAATAAGATTAAGACCGCAAAGTGAAAAAAATAAAAATCAGATTTTTTCTGGTGTTGCAGCCTCTGTAGATTGCAATAGTAGATGGGTTTCTCTTGATCCTTTTAGAGGAAGTATTGCTGCAGTAGCCGAATCTTCTAGAAACGTTAGCTGTGTTGGGGCTGAACCAATTGCAATTACAAATAATTTAAATTTTTCATCCCCTGAAAACCAAATAGGATATTGGCAGCTTGCATCTTCTTGCGACGGCATTTCTCAGGCTTGTATTGCTTTAGGAACGCCTGTTACAGGTGGTAATGTTTCTCTATATAATGAATCGAAAAATGAAAAGAATGAAATAACTCCTATTAATCCTACTCCAGTGATAGGTATGGTTGGAAAGATAGATAATATCGATCAAGCGATTAGTAGTGGATGGCAAAATATTAATGATTCAATTTGGTTAGTAGGTTCATATTCTTCTGAGTCGACAATATCAGCTAGTTCTTATTTGGAATATTTCCATGGAAAGATTTTAGGTCGGCCTCCAAAGATTGATTTGCAAGATGAAAAATACTGCCAGAGTTTTTTGAGAAGATCAATTTTAGAAAATTTTGTTGTTTCTTCTCATGATATAAGTGATGGAGGTTTAGCTGTTTCTTTATCAGAATGTTGTATTTTGTCTTCAAAAGGAGCAACAATAAACTTAGAAAGTGTTTCTGATCGTTTAGATAATGTATTATTTTCTGAGGGTGGTTCAAGGATAGTTTTCTCAGTAAATAAAAATAAAGAATTAAATTGGTTAAATTATTTAAAGGAAATACAAATAGATTTTCCAAATAGTGTATATGTAAAAAAAATAGGTTATGTCTCAAAAGAAAATCTAACAATAAATTTTCAAAGTAAGGAAATTTGCAATATTAAGGTTGAGGAATTAACCAAAAAATTTAATAATAGTATTTCAAGTTACTTTTAAATATTAATGAATGAATATTTTCAATTATCAGAACTATTGAGCAATTAAATTATGTGTGGAATAGTTGGAATTGTCTCTTCTGAGGATGTCAATCAACAAATTTATGATAGCCTTTTGCTCCTTCAGCATAGAGGTCAAGATTCAACAGGAATAGCTACAATGGAAAATACTGTTTTCCATATACATAAGGCTAAAGGCCAGGTAAATAATGCTTATAGAACTAGAGATATGAGAAATTTAATTGGAAAAAGTGGATTGGGTCATGTAAGATACGCAACAAAAGGATCAGCTGAAAGTGTAGAAGAAGCCCAACCTTTTTATGTTAATGCTCCTTATGGGATTGTTTTAATACATAATGGTAATTTAACTAATACGAGAGACTTAGAAAAACAATTATTTAATATTGATAAACGTCATACTAATTCTTCTAGCGATACAGAAATGTTATTAAATATCTTTGCTACAGAATTACAAGAACAAATTGATAATCAAGAATTAGAGCCAGATATTCTTTTTAATGCTGTCAAAAAATTACATAAAAGAATTCAAGGATCATATACTTCAATTGCATTAATTTCGGGGCATGGTTTATTAGCTTTCAGA
Organism: Prochlorococcus sp. AG-412-F02; assembly: GCA_003214935.1. Taxonomy (GTDB): domain Bacteria; phylum Cyanobacteriota; class Cyanobacteriia; order PCC-6307; family Cyanobiaceae; genus Prochlorococcus_A. The sequence continues at coordinate 37,320 of QCLA01000010.1, read as the reverse complement.
GATCCATTTGGTATTAGACCTTTAGTAATTGGGCGAAGAATTTCGCTTAAAACCCAACAAGAAGAGTGGATGGTTGCAAGTGAATCATTGGTATTGGAAAATAATGATTATCAAGTAGTAAGAGATGTAGAACCTGGAGAGGCAATTTTTATTAATCAGAATGGTGAATTTTTTGCTAAGCAATGTTCAGATAATCCAAAATTATTTCCCTGTGCTTTTGAATATGTTTATTTAGCTCGACCAGATTCAATTATGAATGGTATATCTGTTTATAAAGCGCGTTTAAAGATGGGTGATTATTTAGCGGAAACTATTAAACAAAAAATTAAATCAGGGGATGTGGATGTTGTTATGCCTATTCCTGATTCTTCTCGTCCAGCTGCAATGCAAGTGGCAAGGCAATTGGGTATAGAGTATAGAGAGGGTTTCTTTAAAAATAGATATGTTGGTAGAACATTTATAATGCCTGGTCAACAAAAACGTAAAAAATCAGTGAGACAAAAATTAAATGCAATGAGTACAGAATTTAAGAATAAAAATGTATTAATAGTTGATGATTCTATAGTCAGAGGTACTACTTCAAAAGAAATTGTTCAAATGGCAAGAGATGCTGGAGCAAATAAAGTGTTCTTTACTTCTGCTGCCCCACCAGTTCGTTTTCCACATGTTTATGGTATTAATATGCCTAATAGAGATGAATTGATAGCTCATGACAGAACAATAAATGAAATAGCAGAAAAACTAGAAATTGATAATCTTGTTTATCAAAGCGTAGAAAATTTACGTAAAGCTATTATTAGCGATTCTCAAATTCTAGATCTTGAAATGAGTTGTTTTACAGGTTCTTATGTGACAGGAACAGTTACTCAAGAGTATTTAACTTGGGTAGAAAATGAATATAAATCTTAATTTATAAAGCTTTCATGGCTAAAACAATTTTCAAGATATTCGTCTTTTTCTAAATTTAAAAAATCTATTGTTAAACATTTTTTATTAGATTCAATAACCAATTTATCAAAGTTTATCCTAGCAGATTTGTTTTTATTGGTTTCAATATCAAGGTATTGATTACTTGGTAATAATTTTATGAAGTGATCATTTTTAAGTTGAATTTTTTCATTTATATATCCTAATTTATAATCATTTGCATAATATATTTCATCATTTTTAAAACTAAAAAACTTTCCTTTTTGAGACACTAAATAAAGTTTTTCGCCAACTTTGCTTTTACAGCAAGAAACTATTTTTTCAGTAGGTAAAAGCTTTGTTAGTAATAAACCTTGAGATTGTTTAGTAGTTGGTGTTAGATATTGATTAGATAAATTAAATTTAAAAATTCTTCCTATTGAAGTTAATATTATTAAGTTCTCTTCTCCTTTATAAATAAATGAATCAATTATTTTTATATTATTTTTTAATTTTGTAATTGAAAATGTTCTATTACTTTTAAGCATCTCATCATCAAATAAAACTTTTTTAAATCTTCCATCTGAATTTAAAGTACATAAATAATTTTTTATTCCTTTATCAATATGATGAAAATTTATGATTTCTTTAGGGTCAATATTTGCTAATACTTTATTATCTAATTTATAATCATTATTAATATTTTCCTTCCAATTAATTTGGAAAACACGTCCTGTATAAGTAATTCCAATAATTTTTAAATTTTTTTCAATATCGCATATAAACTTTTGGACATTTTTATTTTCTATAATTTTATTCTCAGCCTCTAATGATTTTTTGTAACTATTAAAAATCATTTTTTTTAAATATAGTCTATTATTTATATATAATTTAGTTTTTTTGTTTATAAGCTCTTCTAATATCTGGTTATTAATAGTTTCTATTTCGTCATCTTGATCTATATTTTTTAGAATTTTTGTTTTTCTTTTTATATTATATTTTTGTTTTAATATAAGTAATTCTTTTATTAATAATTCAAATAATAATTTTCTTTCATTCAATAGATTGTTTAAATAATTCTTTTTTTCTTCTAACTTTTTTATATCGATATCTATTTGTTTTCTTTCTAGATTTGTTAATTTTTTTAGTGGCATATCTAATACTGCGTTTGCTTGTCTTTCACTTAAGAGAAGATTTTTAATTAATATTGATTTAGCTTCAGAAGAATTGTCTGACTTTTGAATAATTTCAATAATATTTTTTATTTTTTTTGTCGCTATAGATAAACCCTTTAGGATTTCAAGTTTTTCTGATGTATTTTTTAGAAAGTACCTAGTTCTTTTTCTTATTGTTTCTTCTCTAAATTCCAAAAAATATTCAAGATATTTTCTTAAGGTTAGTTGAAGTGGTTTGCCATTTATTAGAGCTAAAAATATTGAGCCAAAGTTTGTTTGTAAACTAGTTTTTTTGTATAGATTGGAAATTACAATATCACTATTAGAATCTTTTTTTAATTCTATTACAATTCTCATACCATCTCTATCGCTTTCATCTCTAATATCTGAGATCCCATCAATTTTTCCTGTATTAACAAGTTCTGCAAGTTTTTCAATCCATCCTGCTTTACTTATTTGATAAGGCAGTTCTGATATTACTAGGGCATTTCTTTTGTGTTTACCTTTACCTATATTTATTTCTTCTGTGTTTATTACACCTCTGATTGTTATTGATCCTTTTCCTGTTTTATAAACTTCTTTAATTCCATCATTGTAAATTAATTCACCTCCTGTTGGAAAGTCAGGTCCATGAATAATATTAAATAGTTTCGCATCACTTATTTCTTTGTTCTTTATTATTGCAATTAATCCATCTACTATTTCCCCTAAATTATGAGGTGGAATGTTTGTTGCCATTCCCACAGCAATTCCTGATGAACCGTTTAATAATAAAAAAGGGAGTTGCGCAGGCAAAACATCTGGTTCTTGTTGTGAACCATCAAAATTATTTGAATAGCTTACAGTTTCTAAATCAATTTCTTCAAGAAATCCATCATTAGCTATTGGCGCAAGGCGGGTTTCTGTATATCGCATCGCTGCTGGAGGATCGTTATCTACTGATCCAAAATTTCCGTGACCATCTAGTGTTGGATATTTTGTTGAGAAATTTTGGACTAATCTAACTAATGCATCATATACAGCTTGATCGCCGTGAGGATGATATTTACCCAGAACATCTCCTACAACTCTTGCGCACTTTCTAAAGGGCCGATCAGGCGTTAAACCTAATTCATGCATTGCAAAAAGAATTCTCCTTTGCACAGGTTTAAGCCCATCCCTAGCATCGGGTAAAGCTCTTCCAACTATTACGCTCATTGCATATTCCAGATAGGAACGCTGCATTTCTTCTCGGAGCGATATAGAAGTGAATTTTTCCTTATCCATTAAAGAGCAAAATTAAACATGCTTTAGTTAACTTAATTAAGACTAATAGGTAAAAAATTTTTTACCAGTCTTAAATATTAGGAAGATTGATTTATTTTTAATTTTGCCATTCTTATGTCCTGTTCAAGTTTGTCATTTTTTAAAAGCTTTTCTGTTGAAATTTGTAGTTTTTCTCCCCATAATTGTTCTTTCCTATAATCATATTCAACATAATTCGGATTTCTAATTAAAGCTTTTTTTGCCAGTAATATTGCTGAATTCATATCTTTTATGCTTAAACATGAAGCTAGTCCTAGTAATGGTTCTGCATTTTCTTCAAGAGCAATAGCTTTTTCGAAGAATTTAATAGATAGATTTATTTTGTCTTGTTCAAAGTAAGCTAAACCTTGATTATTTATTGCTTGCCAAAATTCAGGTTTAATTTTGACAGCTTTATCAAAAATATTTATTGCTGACGCGTAGTTCTTTTCCATTAAAAAAATATTCCCTAATTGAAATATTGCGTTATGATTTTCAGGTGTTATTTGTAAACCTCTTTTTAATGCAATCTTTGCATCTTTTAGTTTTAATTGTTTTATAAAAATATTACTTTTTGAAAAATATATTTCACTTAAGTTAGGGTTGATTTTTTCTGCTTTTTTTAGAGAAATTAATGCTTCGTCATATAATTTATTAGCTACTTGTGATTCAGATAAAATTAACCATAATTTTTCATCTAATTTATTAATTTTTACAGCTAATTTGGCTAGATTAAGACTCTCTTTAATTTGTCCAAAATATAAAAGTTGATATGCATTTCTACCAATAGATAAACTTTCTTTTTCTAAATTTTTTATTGTTGGTAAGTAATAATAAGGAACTAATGCGTTTAATTGATCTCCTTTCAATAAGAAATTAACTAATAAGGAAATACATAATATTTTTGTGAAATGCTTTTTCATAATCTTAATAATTTTTTAGCATTGCTTTTATGTTTCTTTTCCACATCCAAGGTTTTATTCTTTTTAATGTTGATCCTCTCAGATTTTCTTTCCATTTCTTATCATCCCAACTTAATGAATTAATATCAAGATTATTAATCCATTTTTTTGGAGTAGTTTCAAAAGTATTGTTGCTGGGAACGGCTTTATTCCAAGGGCATACATCTTGGCAAATATCACATCCTGCAATCCATCCATTTAAATTTTTTTCAATTGTTTCTGGTATTGTTTTGCTTCTACTTTCTATAGTGTGATAGGAAATACATAAGTCGGATTGTATGACAAAAGGTTCTACGATTGCTTTGGTAGGACATTGTTCTATACATTTATCACATTTACCACAAAGTGATTGATAAGGTTTATCTGGTATTAAATCTTTTGTGAGAATGATAAACCCTAAGGTAAACCATGACCCATAATTTTTGTTTATTAAATTACTGTGTTTACCGATCCAACCTAATCCTGATTCTTCGGCCCATGCTTTTTCAAGAAGAGGGGAGCTGTCAACACATATTTTCCATTTGCAATCAGGTATTTCTTCTTTTATCCATTTACTAATATTTTTTAATTTCTTGTAAATAACTGTATGATAATCTTCTGCTTGACCAAATTTTCCAACTTTATATTTTGTATTATTTTGATTTTGGTCACTTTTATAATTCAATCCAACACTTAACACACTTTTTGCTCCTTCTAAGAGCGATTCTATGTTTTTTCTTCTTTCTGCTTCCATCCATTTCATTTCACTATGATAGTTATTTGATAACCATCTCTCTAATGCATTAGTTCTTAATTTTATTCGAGAACTTCCTGGTATTGTTGCAATTCCACAGATCGCAAAACCCTCATAATTTGCTCGTTCTTTTAGTTTTTTACTTAATTCTATTTTGTTTTGACTTGTTTTCATAATTACTTCATTATGGATAGGATTTCTTATAAAAGGTAATATTTAAATAAAAAACTAATAAATAATTTAAATTTATTAAAAATAAATATATCCCTATTAAGTAAAAACAGTTAAATCTTAGTAAAGTTAATGTAGCGAGAACAATTAGTTTTGGTTGAATCTAATGAAAATCAAGATTTGAACCTAGGATCTAGGCTCCAACAGGATTTAAAAAATGACCTTATAGCTGGCTTGTTAGTTGTAATCCCTTTGGCAACTACTATTTGGCTATCATCTTTAGTAAGTAAATTTGTTTTAACTTTAGTCACTTCTGTTCCTAAACAATTAAATCCATTTATTACACTCAATCCCTTATTACAAGATTTAATTAATTTAACTTTAGGTTTAACAGTTCCTTTACTAGCAATTTTGCTTATAGGGTTAATGGCCAGAAATTTTGTAGGAAGATGGCTTCTGGAATTTGGAGAGGGTACATTATCTAAAATACCAGTAGCGGGAGCAGTTTATAAAACTCTTAAGCAATTGCTTGAAACTTTTTTAAGTAATAAATCTAATAGATTCAGAAGGGTTGTTTTAGTTGAATATCCTCGTGAAGGACTATTTAGTGTCGGTTTTGTGACTGGTGCTGTTGGACCTTCTCTTCAGCCAGAAATAGAAGAAAAATTATTAAGTGTTTTTATTCCTACAGCACCTAACCCAACAACTGGTTGGTACACATTAGTTCCTGAATCTTCAGTTAAAGATCTTGATATTTCTGTAGAGGACGCTTTTAAAACAATAATTTCTGCTGGGATTGTTAATCCAGATGACAAAAATAATACAAGTAATCCTACATTTTCAAAATTATTTTCTCAATTAAGAGCTTCTACTAATACTTCTTCAACTTAATAGATGAATAGTAATAGATCACTTTCTAGAGAACTATCTTTAATTGCATTAGGTATTATTAAAGATAAAGGAGATTTTAAATTAAATCAGTTCCAGATAGAAGAGCTTTTTGAAGCTGCTTTAGACTCACTAATAAACCACTGTAGAGATGAGTTAGATAAATGTGAAGCAGATTTAGAAAATGCCTCACAATACATATTAGATAGTGAATTGAAAGAAGATGCTAATTCCTCTTTTTCAAATGAAAGAGATGAGTTAAAAAAAGCACTTCAAAAAATTGAAGTGGTAATGAATACTCTTGCAGTTATTTTAGATTTTCCAAAATTAGTAGTTTCTAGCAATCAACTTGATATTAGAGAAGATGTTAATCAAAGAATTTTACATATAACAAATAACATTAAAATTATTGATGCTGAAATTGACGAAGTAATGGATGGTTGGAGATTAAAAAGGTTGCCAAGGATTGATCGTGACATTTTGCGTTTAGCTTATGTAGATATTAATTTTTTAAAAACTCCTGTAGCAGTAGCTTGTGATGAGGCAGTAAATTTAGCTAATAAATACAGTGATACACAAGGAAGAAAGATGATAAATGGAGTTTTAAGGAGATTGCAAAAAGTTAACTTGCAATGATTATTTGATATAAATAAATATTATTTTAGAATTTAATTAATATATGATTTAAAAATATTAATGACTGATTCTGATAATTCTCGAGAATGGGCTTCACAAGCCTATGCAATGCTAAAAAAACAACAAGCGGAACAAAAAGAGGCGGAACAAAAAGAGGCGGAACAAAAAGAGGCGGAACAAAAAGAGGCGTTTTCTGAAAACTTAAAAAATACTCCTCTAAGCCTTAACAATGATAATGAAGTTGAACTTGGAGAATTTGATGATGATTTTACTTGGTCAGCCATGGTCTTGGCTGCTCAAGGAAAAAAAATAAATCAAATATCAATTGATGAAATTGATTGGTTAACTAAATTAAGAAGGGGTTTAGAAGCAACGAGAAAAGGTTTTGTTACAGAATTATTGGACAAACTAGGAGATGATCCTCTTACTCCAGAATCTCTTGATGATTTAGAAACCCTCTTAATAAGAGCTGATGTAGGAATTGATTCAACCGATAAGGTAATTTCATCTCTTAGAAAAAAATTAAATGAAGAAGTTGTTGGGGGAGAGGAGGGAATTAAATTTCTCAAGGAAGAATTAAGGGTAATTATTGATAAACCAATAAAAAATTCTGGTAAAAATCTTTTAGTTCCTGAAAAAGGCAAGTTCAATGTTTGGTTATTAGTTGGAGTTAATGGGGTTGGTAAAACTACAACTTTAGGAAAATTAGCTTATTTATCATCGAGAAGTAATTATAAAACTTTGATAGCAGCTGCGGATACTTTTAGGGCTGCAGCAGTAGAGCAATTAAAGGTATGGGGCGAAAGGAGTAATGTTGATGTAATTTCTAATCAATCAACCAATGCTGATCCAGCAGCTGTGGTTTTTGATGCTATTAATTCAGCACAAAAAAGGAATTGCGATTTATTACTCGTTGATACTGCAGGTAGATTGCAAACAAAGAATAATCTTATGGATGAATTATCAAAAATAAAAAGAATTATTGATAAAAAGGTTCCTGATGCAATAGTTGAATCATTATTAGTGCTGGATGCAAGTCAAGGTCAAAATGGTTTAAAGCAAGCAAAAAGTTTTGCAAAATCAGCAAATTTAAGTGGCGCCATTATTACGAAATTAGATGGTTCTTCAAGAGGTGGAGTTTCTTTAGCTGTTTCTGCTGAAGTTAATCTACCTATAAGATTTATTGGTGCTGGAGAGGGAATAAAAGATTTAAGACCTTTTAACAGTTTTGAATTTGTGGAAGCTTTGCTTGCAGATAGATAAATATTTAATTAATTTTTTTTAAAATTATAATTTTAATGTTAAAACATAGCTATATATTTTATTGATTTTGCTTAATAATCAAAAAGACAAATTATTTTCTAAAAAAGTTGTAGAAACATTTTTAGAAAATGAATATAAATCATCAATTAAAAAAAACGATAAATTTTCCGAACTTGCATTTTCAATTGCATATTACTTAAAATCTTTTTCTAATATAAAAAAATTATTAGATTATATATGTTTAATTTTTAAGCATATTTTTGATCAAAGATTAATTATAATTATCCCATTAAATGAAAAAGGAGAAATATGGAATGAAAATATCAGAATTTCAGCAAATATAGAATTTTTGCAAGCTGAAATAGCAATTAATAGTTTTCTTAAAAAGTTTAATTTCTCTAAAAATTTTAAACTAAAGGAAATTGAAACTTTTGAACAAGATTTAAAAAATAATTTTAAGGAATATAATATTGAATCTGAAAAAATTTTATCTAGAGGTAAATGTAGAGGATTTATTTATATATTTAACACCTTAATTTCAAGCAAGACTATTTTCGATGATCAAATTTTTAATTTTATTAAAAATTGTCTTGCTATTGGGTTAGAAAATTATTGGTTAATAAAAACTAAAAAAAGGCATGAGAATATAGATAGAGAAATTTCTACTGGAGCTGAAATACAATCTCAATTATTACCTGATTTTTGCCCTGCAATTTTTGGCGTAGACTTGGCTGCTCATTGCAGGCCTGCTCTTCAATTAGGGGGAGATTATTTTGACTTTATGTCTTTGAAGCCTAATTTCTCAGATAAGAGAAAAGAAAAATCTAAATGGGCTTTAGTAATAGGTGATGTTATGGGAAAAGGTATTCCGGCTGGTCTTCTAATGACTATGTTAAGAGGAATGTTGCGTGCAGAGGTTTTGACAGGCCTGCCTCCAGATAGAATTTTGCATGATTTAAACCAGTTGGCAATTAATGATTTAGATCAATCGCATCGATTTGTAACTTTGTTTTATTCAGATTATGATCCTAGGACAAAGAAATTGAGGTATTCTAATGCTGCTCATAATCCACCGTTGCTTTGGAAAAATTCTGAGCAGAAGATTATCAAGTTAGATACTGAAGGATTTGTTCTTGGATTACAAAAAGATGCTGAGTATAAGTGTGGCGAAATTAAGCTTAATGCCAATGATTTAATCCTGTACTATACAGATGGAATAACTGATACTTCAAATGTTTTAGGAGAAAGGTTTGATGAGGAAAGATTAATTAAAACACTTTCAAAATTATGTAAACAATCTTATTCATCTCAGGAAATTCTTAATAAAATTTTTAAAAAATTAGATGACTTTACAGGTGAAAATAGACATTTAGAAGATGATGCTTCTATTGTAGTTTTTCAATTGAGGTAGATATTTTTGTCACATATATGAAAAAATGCTTTATTAGTATTAAATAAATTTTTACATTGATATGTCAAAAGTTTGGAGTAAAAGATTTGATAGTAGTCTTAATCCTTTTATTGAAAAGTTTAATGCTTCAATTTGTTTTGATAAGAAACTAATTTTAGAAGATATAGAGTGTTCTATCGCTCATGCAAAAATGCTTGGACATACCCAAGTTATATCTTCGCAAGAAGCTTTAAAGATAATTAGAGGTTTAGAGAATATTAAAAGTGAATTCTTGGAAGGTAAATTTTCCCCTGGTGCTCCTTCTGAAGATATTCACTATTGTATTGAGGAAAAACTTATTAAATTAATTGGTGAGACTGGGAAGAAATTACATACAGGTAGAAGTAGAAATGATCAAGTAGGTACAGATTTAAGATTATGGTTAAGAAAAGAGATTGATAATCTTGATCTATTAATTATTGATTTGCAAAAAGCATTGTTTAATATCGCAAAAGCAAATGTTTATACTTTAATTCCTGGTTATACACATATGCAAAGAGCACAACCCTTGTCTCTAGCGCATCATATGTTGGCATATTTAGAAATGTTCCAACGAGATCGAGAAAGGCTCAAAGAAGTTAGATCTAGAGTGAACACCTCTCCATTAGGTGCGGCAGCATTAGCCGGTACAAAAATTAAAATAGATAGAAACTTCACGGCTGAGGAATTAGGTTTTGAAAAAATTTATAACAACAGTATTGATGCAGTTAGTGATAGAGATTTTTGTGTTGAATTTGTTTCGGCGTCAGCTTTAGTAATGTCTCATTTAAGTAAGATTTCCGAGGAAATTATTTTATGGGTTACTGATGAATTTTCTTTTGCAAAATTAACTGATAAATGTGCCACAGGTAGCAGCTTAATGCCTCAGAAAAAAAATCCAGATGTTCCAGAATTAATCAGAGGCAAGACAGGAAGAGTTTATGGACATTTACAAGGATTATTAACTATGATAAAGGGCGTTCCCCTTTCATATAATAAGGATTTTCAAGAAGATAAAGAACCTATATTTGATACCGTAGAGACTACCTCTTCTTGTATTCAAGCAATGACTATATTAATAAGTGAGGGGATTGAATTTAATGTTGATAATTTAGCTGATTCGGTGGACAATGATTTCTCAAATGCAACTGATTTAGCAGACTATTTAGTCGGCAAAAATGTTCCTTTTAGAAGTGCTTACCAAGTAGTTGGTGAAATAGTAAAGTATTGCTTAAAAAGAAAAATTTTATTTAAAAACCTTAGAATAGATGAACTTAAAAAATTTCATAATAAATTTGAAGAAGATATTTTTGAAAATATTCATCCAATTAATGTTGTTAAATCCAGAATTAGTAAAGGAGGAACAGGTTTCGTTCAAGTGGAGATTGAGATAAAGAATTGGCAAAAAAAATTGTTACTTTAATAAATCGAGATTAATTTTCTACAACAAGTGTATTTATTGCAGTAGAATAATAGGGTAATCTTATTAAACTACTATTTTGTAGTTTTTAATTTTGGTCAATTTAAAGTTTAGTTTCAAGTGAGTATTTTTGTCGGCAATTTGCCTTTTCGCGCAGAGCGAGAAGATGTTTTACAGTTATTTACCCCTTTTGGTGAAGTTATAAATTGTTCTCTTCCTTTAGAAAGAGATACAGGGAGAAAAAGAGGATTTGCATTTGTTGAGATGGCAGATGAGGCAATTGAGTCAACAGCTATTGAAGGTTTGCAAGGCACTGAACTTATGGGTAGGCCATTAAGAATTAATAAAGCAGAGCCCCGAGGCAGTGGTGGTGGTGCACCTCGCAGGGGAGGTCGTGGCGGCGGCTACGGTGGTAATAATGGTGGCGGCTCAAATTACACTAATAAATCTTCTGGTGCAGAAGGCTGGGAAGATAGAAGCTATGGCAACTCCACGGAAAACTCAGAATATGAAAGTGGTAGAAGTAGAAGACGAAGAGGGGTTTCTAATGATGGAGGCACATCTAACGAGGACAGTTAGTATCCTATTTTTTCCAGTTTAGATGTTAATTCTATGAGATAAGCAATATTTAATTCTTGTTTGATTGATTTAGTTGAAATCTGATTTCTCCAGATTTTTGCTTTTGGGATTCCTTCAACTAAATTTATTAGGTGTTTACAAATATCCCAAGTTTTACCTCCATTTTGTAAATGGTTTTCTATGTAAGGTATTAAGGAAAATATTATTTTTGATGCAGTTTTAGCTTTTGTGTTTAAGCCATATATTTTTTTGTCGATTTCTGACCACCTTAATGGGTGTTTATAAATAGATCTACCAATCATCACTCCATCAAAATCATTTAATGCATTTATACATTGTTCTATATTTGTAATACCACCATTAATTTCAATAATTAAATTAGGATTTGACTGCTTTAATTTTCTAACCATTTCATAATTAAGTGGGGGTATAGTCCTGTTTTGTTTTGGATTTAAACCCTTTAATATTGCTTTTCTTGCATGAATTGTAAATCTATCTGCACCAGCATTAGCTATTTGTTTTACGAAATTGTCTAAACTATAGAAACTATCTACTTCATCAACTCCGATTCTGTGTTTTATTGTTATTGGTAAATTGCAACTATTTTTTAGTGATTCTATGCATTGTGCAACTTTTTTAGGTTCTTTCATAAGGGATGCCCCAAAGTTTCCTGAACAGACTCTTGGACTTGGACACCCTACATTAAAGTTGATTTCGTCATAACCCCAATCTTCTGCCATTTGGGCTGCTTCTTTTAGTATCTGAGGATTGTCTCCACCAAATTGAATGGAAATCGGGTGTTCTTCCTCATTGAAATTTAAGAATTTTTCTTTTTTATCAGTGTAAATTAAACTCTGAGCAACAATCATTTCTGTATATAAAAGGGCTTTTGAACTGATTTTTCGAATTATCATTCTAAAGTGCTTATCAGTACAATCCATCATTGGAGCAATACTTAATTTGTGAAATTTAGTTATAGAATTATGTTGATCGATTTTCATTACAATTTATAAGGATATTTTGATATATGAATCAATTTTTATCTAGAAGAACTTTCATTTTAATTCCTATAATGTCAATTTTAAAATTTATTTTTAATCCTATGCAAGTATTAGCTTCTTCTGTATCTTCTCAAGATAGCTGGAATTTATCACAAGAAGAATGGAAAAATAGGCTTAGTCCAGAATCTTATTATATTTTGCGAGAGGAGGGAACTGAAAGAGCTTTCAGTAGCCAATTAAATAATGAAAAAAGAAAAGGGATTTTTCATTGTGCAGGTTGTGATTTACCTCTGTTTTCCTCTGATACTAAATATGATAGTGGTACAGGCTGGCCAAGTTTTTGGGATTCAATTAAAGGGTCTATAGAAACAAAGATTGATTTTAAATTAATTGTACCAAGAACTGAATATCATTGTTCTAGGTGTGGAGGGCACCAAGGACATGTGTTTAATGATGGTCCACGCCCTACAGGTAAACGTTATTGTAATAATGGTTTAGCATTAAGGTTTGTACCTGATTAATAATTTGTGCGGCCTTCCGCAACTTGTTTTGTGCTTCAATTTAATAGAGAATGGTTTTAATAAATTTTAAAAAACAATGATTGAAAATCAATCAGATAATATCGAAAATAAAGATACTGAAGTTTCTGAGCAGGATAATACCCTTGTAGATCAAATTAATGAAGAGAATGAATCACCTGTCAATGAGAAAGAGGACCTTAACGCCGAGGATTTAAAAAATACTATTTCTAATAATGATGCAAGATTAGAGCAATTAGAAAAAGAGCATGAAACTTTAAAAAGTCAATATGTAAGAATTGCTGCAGATTTTGAGAATTTTAGAAACAGACAATCTAGAGATCAAGATGATTTAAAAATTCAACTTGTATCTAAAGCGTTAACGTCAATATTACCCATTGTTGATAATTTTGAGAGAGCAAGACAACAACTTAAACCTGAAAGTGAAGAAGCACAAGCTCTTCATCGTAGTTATCAAGGTCTATATAAACAATTAGTTGAAGTTTTAAAACAACAAGGTGTGGCATCGATGAAAGTTGTTGGTCAGCAATTTGATCCAACTTTACATGAGGCAGTTTTAAAAGAGCCTAGTGAAGATCTTAATGAGGATTTTATTATAGAAGAATTGCAGCGTGGATATCATTTAGAAGGTAGGGTGTTGAGACATGCATTGGTTAAAGTTTCTATGGGACCTGGAAAACAAAATTCACAAGAGGAAGTAGAAAAGGATAAAGTTGAAGAGATTATTGATCCAGAGGATAGTACCTCTGAAGATAATTAAATTCCTAAATGTATAGTTGAGAATTATTTAATGGCAGATTTTTATCAAATACTTGGGGTTTCCAGAGATGCTGATGCTGATACCTTAAAAAGGGCTTATAGAAAATTAGCGAGACAATATCATCCAGATATAAATAAAGAACCAGGTGCTGAAGATAGATTTAAAGAGATTGGTAAAGCCTATGAAGCATTAGCTGATCCTGAAACCAGAGCAAGATATGACCAGTTTGGTGAGGCTGGTCTAGGTGGGGCTGCTGGCATGCCAGATATGGGAGATATGGGTGGCTTTGCAGATTTATTTGATACTTTTTTTAATGGGTTTGGAGGACAAACTGGGGGTAGAACCCAAAGAAGAGGCCCTCAACAAGGGGATGATTTAAGGTATGACTTAAATGTTGATTTTAAGGATGCTATTTTTGGTCAACAAAGAGAAATAAAGATACCACATCTTGAACAATGTGAAGTATGCAGAGGATCGGGCGCTAAACCTGGAACTGGGCCAAAAACTTGTTCAACTTGTGGAGGGAGTGGACAAGTAAGAAGAGCAACAAGAACACCATTTGGTAACTTTACTCAAGTTGCAGAATGTCCTAATTGTAACGGTTCTGGTCAAATAATTGCAGATCCATGCTCAGCTTGTGGAGGGAATGGAGTTAAACAAGTTAGAAAAAAATTACGTATTAATATTCCGGCAGGAGTTGATACTGGAACTAAATTAAGAGTTTCCGGAGAGGGTAATGTTGGCTTAAAAGGAGGACCCCCTGGAGATCTTTATGTGTTCATAAAGGTTAAAAATGATCCGAAATTAAAAAGAGAAGGTGTAACTATTTATTCTGAGATAACTGTTAGTTATCTTCAAGCTATTCTTGGTGATACTGTTGAAATTATTACTGTTGATGGTCAGGTGAATTTAAAAATCCCTAGTGGAACTCAGCCAAATACAACTCTATCTTTAGAGGGAAAAGGTGTACCTAGACTTGGTAATCCAGTTGCTAGAGGGAATCATCAGGTTTTAGTAAAGGTCAAATTGCCAACACGAATAAACGATGAAGAAAGAAGACTTTTAGAAAGTTTAGCTTCTCAATATTCAGATAAAAATATAAATCCAAGTAGCGGATTATTTAGTAAATTATTTGGTAAAGAATCTTAATGGCACTTTTAAAGTTATTGGATCTTAAATGTATTCCATGTCCTTTAAACGTAGTCAAAGTAAAATTAGCTTTGGAGAAGTTGTCTCCCAATCAGAAGTTAATAATTGAATTAGATAAAGGCGAGCCAGAGGAAATGGTGCAGAAAACTTTAAAAGAAATGGGATATTTATTTAAACGAATTAAAGAAGATAAGAATTCAATAAAAATTCAAATTTTAAATGAAGATTGATAACAAAAATTTAGGCTTAGTTACTAAAAAATATAATGAATATTTTTTGGTTGATTTAAAACATAATGATAATTATAAAAATAACAGAAAATTTTTATGTAAGGTTCGGAAATCTATAAATTTTAAAAATAAAATTATTTATGTCGGAGATGAAGTGGTAATTGGTCAAATCGATATAAAACGGAAAAGGGCAGTAATAGAAAATTTAGTAAAAAGAAAAAACTTACTAGCGAGACCATCAGTCGCGAATATTTCAAATATATATGTAATTTGTTCTGTAGAAGAGCCGCATTTAAATTTATCTCAAGTTAACAAATTTTTAATATCTGCTGAATTTTTGGGAGTTGAAGTTTCATTGGTTTTAACTAAGTGTGATTTGATTTCAGAAAAAAGAAAGCTTTTTTTAATTGATAAATTTGCCAATTGGGGCTACCAAGCTACTACGTTAAATTTATACAAACCTAATAATTATAAAGATTTTTTGGCTGAACTTAAAACAAAACCATGCTCAATATTTATGGGCCCTTCAGGTGTTGGAAAGACTACTATACTAAATATGATAATTCCAGGTCTTCAGAATAGTACTGCTAAAGTTTCTCGGAAAATTAAAAGAGGTAAAAACACTACTAGAAATGTAGAGTTATTTTCATTATCAAGTAATAGTTTTCTTGTTGATACTCCTGGGTTTAATATGCAAAAACTAGAAATAGATGTTAGCTTTTTGCCAAACTTATATTCAGAGATACGTATACAAGTAATTGATGAAGGTATTAAATGTAAATTTCGTAATTGCTTACATTTAAATGATAAAGGTTGTAATTTAAATAAATCTTTTGAAAGATATGTATTTTATAAGCAAATGATTGAATCTTCTAAGAGTCACTATTATCTAAACCAGGAAGATTAAGATTTAGCCCACCTGTTAAATCATTCATTCTTTCTTTCATAGTTGTTGTAGAAGTTTCATGAGCTTTTTGAATAGCTTGTAAAATATTTTGCTCTATCTTGTCTTTATTTGCATTTAAGATTGTTTCGTTCACTTGAACCCTTAAAGGAACTTGGTTTCCACTAATGCAGACTTTTATCATTTCATCATCACTTTTGCCTTCAATTTCCATACTTTCAAGTTCATCTTGTAATTTTTGTGCATCTTGTTGAATCTGTTTAGCTTTTTTAAAAGCTTCTGTTAGTTGTCCAAAGTTAGGAAGTCCAAAACCCGCCATTTGATAAAAAAGTTTCTTTAATTAGGATAGTCAAAACCAATCATTCTTACTTCTGTTTGAAGATGAATACCCTTTTTTTGTAGTACTTTTTGTTGAATTAAAGTTATTAAATCAAAAATATCTTTTGAACTAGCTGAGGAAGTATTCACTATAAAATTTGCATGCATAGTTGAAATTTCCGCACCACCAATTTTAAAGCCCTTTAATCCAATATCATCAATTAATTTTGCTGCGTAATTATTTTTTGGGTTTTTAAAAACGCTACCAAAACTTGGTAAATGATAGGGTTGGGTTTCTGTTTTTAATTTAAGGTTATTTTTTGTTGTTTGAATCAATTTTTCAATATTTCCTTTTGGCTCGAAACGTAGTTTTGCACTAATTATTACTAGATCATTATGTTGAAAAGTACTAAATCTATACTGAAATTCTATATCTTTTTTTTCTATGTCAAATGTTTTTAGTGTTTTAGTATTTATAACTTTTAAGGATATAAGATTATCAGCTAATGAAAAATTTCCTGAACCTGCATTCATAAATATTGCTCCACCCAAAGTTCCTGGAATTCCTACAGCCCATTCTCCCCCTTGCAATCCATTTTTAGCGAGTAAATTTGATAAAGTTGGCAGCATCAAGCCAGATTCTGCCTCAACTATCCCAGAATTTAGGTCAATTGTGATTGACCGCATTTTTTTTGTACATATAATTAAACCTTTTAAGAAAATATTATTGATTAATAAATTTGAACCTGCTCCAATGATTCGACATGTTTGATTATTTAAATGTGACCATTTTATTAAATTTGTAAATTCTTTTAGATTACTTGGTTCTGCAAAATATTCAGTAACGCCACCAACTTTGATAGTTGTATAATTGCTTAGATTAAAGTTTTTAGTATAAATATTTTTTTTCATAATTAATATAAAGTTTTTAAGTATTTTTATTATTTAAAATTGTCCAAAAATTATGACAATCTCCAGCTCCCATATTTAAAATAAAATCTCCTTTTTCAGTTAATTGATAGAACTTATTTATAATTTCATGAAAATCCTTTAAATATTTAACATTTTTGTTTTTTTTATAAATGATATTACTAATAATTTCTGAATTAATTTTATCTTTGTTTATTTCTCCAGCTCCATAAATATTTGTTATATAAATAACATCTGCTTTTGATAATTCTTCAGCAAATTCATTAACAAATTGTTTTACTCTAGAATATCTGTGAGGTTGAAATATTACTACTAATCTACTTTTTTCACCTTTTTTATGATTGTTTTGATTAATAAATAGTCTTGCTAAAGTAATTGTAGCTTTGATCTCATTTGGGTGGTGTGCATAATCATCATATATACTTCTTTCATCAAGTTCACCTCTTAATTCAAATCTTTTCTTAGGTAGTTTTAAGTATTTAATATTTTTCTTAATTTCATTGAACTTAACCCCAACCATTCTTGAAGCTGCTATTGAGGCAGTAATATTAGATAAATTGTGTAATCCAGGAATAGGAATTTTTAATATATCAATAAAATTTCCGTTCTCATAATATCTTCCAATCGTGTGGTCTTGATTAACTGCAATTGGGATTATTGAATAACTTACGTTTTTTGTTTCTTTAATAGACCAATTGATTTGAGAATTAAAGTTTGTTTTAGTTATTTCGCAATCATAATTAACTAGTAATTTTTTAGAGTTAAAAGCGAAATCTCTAAAAGATGACAAAATTTCATTTATGTTTGAGAAATGATCGCAATGATCAAAATCAATGTTAATAATTATTCCAATATCAGATTTATATTTGTTTATTGTCCCATCAGATTCATCAATCTCAGCCACTAAGAATTTCGTTTGTTTTATATGCGCATTAGAGTTGTAGATAGGAATTATTCCACCTGTAATTGAGGAAGAATTATGTGTGCATAGCTCTAATATTGTAGATAGAAATGTACTTGTTGATGTTTTCCCATGACTTCCTGCTATGGCTATTGAACTGTAAGAATCCATTAACATAGCCAAGATTTCTGAACGATGTTTTATTGGTAGATTGTTTTCCCTGCAGTAAGATAATTCTTCATTGTTTGGCTTAATTGCAGAACTTATTACAAAATGAATTACTTTATTATTTAATTCTGACTTTAGATATTCAATATTTTCTTTAATTTGAGAGTCAAATATTAGTGCACCGTCTTTTTTTAATTGATTGGTTTCATTGTTGTTAACTAAATCAGACCCAGAAACTGAATAGCCTTTTTTTAGCAAAGCCATTGCAATCGCTGACATTCCAATGCCTCCAATTCCAATAAAGTGAAAATGCTCTTTTCTTGAAAATTCTTTATTCAATTTTCGTATTTTTCTTCAATCAAAATAACTTCTTTGAAAAATTTTGGTGTTTTTTCTTGAAAAAAAAGATAATTATTATTGTTTTGAATTAATACAAAAAATACTTATTTGCTTAATAAATCAAAAAATACTTACTTTATTGCAAAAAATTCAGTATGATCAGCAACTTAGGTTAATCATTAGAAAATTTTTCAGTTATGACTTTGCGTGTTGCTATTAATGGGTTTGGCAGAATTGGTCGAAACTTTATGCGTTGTTGGCTTAGTAGGGGTGCTTATACCAATATTGAAGTGGTTGGTATTAACGTAACTTCTGATCCTAAAACCAACGCTCATCTGCTTAAATACGATTCAGTACTAGGTAAGCTTGAAGGTGTTGATATTCAATATACTGATGACACTTTTGTAATTAATAACAAAACAATTAAGTGTTTTTCTGATAGAAATATAATGAACCTACCATGGAAAGATTGGGGTGTTGATTTAGTGATTGAATCAACTGGTGTGTTCAATACTGACGTTGCTGCGAGTAAACATCTAGAAGTAGGAGCAAAAAAAGTAATTCTTACTGCTCCTGGGAAAGGAGATGGTGTTGGTACTTATGTAGTAGGAGTTAATGCTGATACCTATAAGCATAAGGACTTTGATATTTTAAGTAACGCAAGTTGTACTACAAACTGTTTGGCGCCAGTAGTTAAAGTATTGGATCAAACTTTTGGTATTAATAAAGGTTTGATGACCACAATCCACAGCTATACAGGCGATCAAAGGATTTTGGATAATAGTCATAGAGATTTAAGGAGAGCTAGAGCAGCAGCAGCTAATATTGTTCCTACTTCAACTGGTGCTGCTAAAGCAGTTGCTTTGGTTTACCCAGAAATGAAGGGGAAACTAACTGGCATTGCGATGAGAGTCCCTACACCAAATGTTTCAGCAGTTGACTTGGTTTTTGAATCATCTAAATCTGTAACCAGTGAAGAGGTAAATAATGCCCTTAAGGAATCTTCTTTGGGTTCTATGAAGGGAATTATTAAGTATGGTGACGAACCTTTAGTTTCAAGTGATTATGCAGGAACTAATGAGTCATCTATCGTAGATAGTGATCTTACAATGAGTATTGGTGACAATCTTGTTAAAGTCCTTGCGTGGTATGACAACGAGTGGGGATACAGTCAGAGAGTTGTCGATTTAGCAGAAATTGTTGCAAAAAAATGGGAATAATTAAAAGTGTGAGAAAGGCTTAGAGTTCAAAATTGTATTTTTCTTAGGGTTTGTAAATTCCACTGTTGCTTCACCTTGAGAGAAATACCCTATTTCTCTACTGTTTTTATCTGTTTTTAAATAATTCTTTGCCCATTTTTTTGGCAGAGAAAAGACTAGTTTGTAATCTTCGCCTCCATAGAAATAATATTTCTCCCATTCATCTCCTTGAGGCCAATCTTTATGCTTGGGTATTTTTTCGTAATCAATAATTGCTTTACAGTTACTTTCAATTGATAAATCTTTTAAGGCTTGAATTAAACCATCGCTACTATCAGTGCATCCAATTTTTGTTATTTTTTTATTAGTACGCGTTTTAAGAAGTTTTTTGTTGAAATTAGGTTTAAGTTTTGGTCTACAAAATTGTTGAAGTGATTCACTGATCAGTTTCTCTGTGAGACAAACATCACTATCAAAATTATTGTCACTTTTTATCATCAATCCTAATTTGCTAAGACCATGAATCCCAGTTGTCAAAATGATCTCTCCTGGTTTACATGCATTCCTTCGTAATTTTAGTTCCCCTTGCACGCCTAAAGCGGCAATTGAGATCACTTTTTCTTTGCCTAATGAACAGTCTCCTCCAATAATTACACCACCGTAGTGATTTAATGCTTGATTTACCCCTGTATATAATTCTTCAATCCAAGCCAATTTTGTTTTGGCTGGCATTATAAGACTAATAGTAATCCCAATAGTTTTTTTGCTGCCACTTGATAATAAGTCTGATATATTACTTGCTACTGCTTTCCATCCTAGGTCTAGAGGGGATATTGTGTCGTCACTGAAATGTACATTTTCTACCAATGCATCGGTATTGACAATTATATTATTTTTTTTACTTTTTACGAAGCCGCAGTCGTCTGAAACTTGATTATTAGGCATAAATTTCGCAAGCCTTTTGATTAATTCTTTTTCTCCAATATCTTTTAATAATTTTTTATGCATTTGGTTTGAGGTTTTCAATTCCCTCTAAAACATCAATGGATATTATCGTATCGTCTTTTGTTAATTCCTCTAATATTTCAATTCCTTCTACAACGTAACCAAATGCAGCATTCCTTCCATCAATTAAATTGCGGCCAGCTGGATTAAGTTCTGCCTCATATAAAAAAAAGAAAAATTGAGATGATCCATCATCTACTGCTGTATTTGAATGCGACCAGCCTAGTGTTCCCAGTGTTGCGAATGGTAACGTTGGTGTTTCAGTATATAAACCTAATTCTTCAAAAGTTTGATTATAAAAGGTCTCTTGGTTGTTAGGAATTCTTATTTCAAGAGGAACGTGTCGTTCTTCATTCGTATCAGGATCTACGTAGCCGATTTCCTCGCCAATTGGATCCCCTGTTTGAAGAACAAAAAATTCTTCTGCCCTATTGATTGGTAAATTACTATAAAAGTTTTTTGATGATAAGTCGATAAATGCCCCTGCAGTTAGTGGAGCATTAAAACCATCTATAATTGCTTCCATATCTCCTTTGGAAGTCTGTATTTTAACTTTTGCTCTTCCTAGTAATCTAGGAAGATTATCAAATTCGCTAGGAATCGAATATGGAAATTTAGTGGGTAAAAAATATTCTTCTAGGCCGCCTATCTTATCTAAAGCTTGTTTTCTAGTTGCTATAAAAGCATATTTGTCTTTTAATTTTGCATTGTTTTGAAGATTATCAAAATTTTCTTTTAGTTCTAAAAATGTTTTTTCAGCAGATTTTTGTTTTTCAGCGGGTAATTGCTGTGTAATTCGACTTTGGTATTTTTTTAGTAAAGATTGACATTTTGTAACAGTTTTTGCAAGGGCTGGCCATCTTCCACCTCGTATAAGATTGCTTGTTTCTTCTAATTTATGTTGAATTTCTTGTAGTTCAATTTGCTTTACAGGGAGGGCATTTCTAAGGATTGTATTAGGGTCTTTGACAGCGTTTCCATTAGGTAAATCAGCGAAAACTTGAATTGGATTGAAGAAAAAAACTTGTATAAATATGATTATTAGAATAAAACAATGTTTGTTCTGATTTGATAAGAATTTTTGCATAGCACTCTTGCAGGTTTATGATCCTTGGGGATGTAATACAGGAATGATTTCCAGTAACGATTTTCGCACAGGTACCACCATCGAACTAGATGGACAAGTTTGGCGAGTTGTAGAATTTCTACATGTCAAGCCTGGTAAGGGTTCTGCTTTCGTGCGAACAAAATTAAAATCAGTTCAAAGCGGCAATGTAGTTGAAAAAACTTTTCGAGCCGGAGAATCAGTACAGCAGGCTATCCTTGAAAAGTCTAACCTGCAACATACTTATGTGGAGTCTGGAGATTATGTTTTTATGGATATGATAAGTTTTGAAGAAACCAGACTTTCTGTCGAGCAAATTGGAAAGGGTGCAAAGTATTTGAAAGAGGGAATGGAGGTTAATGTAATTTTCTATAATGGCAAGGTTTTAGAAGTAGAACTTCCAATATCTATTACTCTAAAAGTGACAGAAACAGATCCAGGGGTTAAAGGGGATACAGCTAGTGGGGGCACAAAACCAGCTATTCTAGAAACAGGTGCTCAAGTTATGGTCCCTTTATTTATTTCGGTTGGAGAAATGATTAAGGTTGATACCCGTAACGATAGCTATCTTGGACGTGAAAACTAATGGTTATGAAATTAGATCATGATGACTTAAATCGCTTAATAGAAAAAATCTCTTCAAGCGATATTCAAGAATTCTCTCTAGAGGGAGAAGATTTTAAACTTGAAATAAAAAGGAATTTGTTTAACAACAATCAATCCTCTAATAATTACTTAGCTACTCAAAATTCTTTAGAAAAGCAGCAAATTATTGCCACGCAAAATTCTTCCAGTGATAATATTGCACTTGCAAACATGGCTGAAAAGGCCCAAGTCCCTCCTCCTGGGCGCTCAGATCTTGTTGAAATCACCTCGCCTATGGTTGGCACCTTTTATAGGGCTTCAGCCCCTGGTGAGGAGCCATTCGTTGAATTAGGGACTAAGGTTAAGGTTGGTCAAACTATTTGTATCTTAGAAGCTATGAAATTAATGAATGAAATTGAATCGGAATTTAATGCTGAAATAGTAGAGATACTTGTCGAAAATGGAACTCCAGTAGAATTTGGACAAGTTTTAATGCGCGTTAAGCAGTCTTGAATTTTTAGTTAACTCAATAGCAGTTTTTATGGCCTCAATCATGCTTTGAGATTGAGCGATACCTTTCCCTGCAATATCAAAACCAGTTCCATGATCTGGAGATGTTCGTATAAAAGGCAATCCTACAGTTGTATTCACTGAGTAATTAAGAGCTATAACTTTCATAGGTATTAATCCTTGATCATGGTACATAGCAAGAATTCCATCATGTCTTTCTGCTTCTTTTTCTCTCCAAGCTTTTGCAGATGAATTCCAACAAGTGTCAGGAGAAATTGGTCCAGATAATTTAATTTCTTTATTTTTTTCGCTCCAAGTCATGATTGCATGATTTATCCAATTTTTTTCTTCACTTCCTAATATCCCCTCTTCTCCCGCATGAGGATTTAACCCCGCTACTTTTAATGTAGGATTTTTCAAATAATTACTACAAAACTCCGACAGCAGATCTAGTTTTGAATGAATTAATTTTAAGTTTAGTTTTTTTGGCACTTCACAAAGAGCTATATGTGTTGTTGCTAATAAAGTATTGAATCTCCAACCAGTAATAGGCGACTTTGCTGTAAATAGCATCCCAACATTTTTTACACCGCAAGATTCTGCTAATACTTCTGTTTGTCCAGAGAAGTTATGACCTGCTAATGACCATGACTTTTTGCATATAGGGCCGGTAACTAGTGCTGAATTAGCATGTTCTTTGACAATTTCAATTGCTTTGTTCAAGTAATGAAAACTTGCATTGCCAAAACTTATTTTAGGATTACTAATTCCAAAAGGAATATTAATATCGTGTATTTCATAATTATTTGGATCTACGATGTTTTCCACGCCTAAAGATTTAAGATTTATATATGTGTCTTGTAAGATTTTTTTTGATCCAACTAATAAAATATCAATATCTTTAGGGATCTCGTTAGAATTTAAGGCTTTTAAAATTATTTCAGGGCCTATACCAGACTCATCTCCAACACTGAGAATAATTTTACATTTATTATGTATTTTATTTTTTGTGGAATTCATAAATATAATTACTGCTTTTTAAAAAGTACTTTAAAACTAACCATATAAAAAATTAATTTTTAGTGTTAAATATCAATAAGACAATTTTTTAACCCTACTTTATAATTTTTATAAATAAGCTTATACCCTAGTTTCTCACACAATAGTTTATTAGAAACTCTTCTATTTTCTATCCAGAATGATTGAGCAATTGGAGATAAATCTTTTTTTGCTTCTTCAAATAAAATTGGTTTTGGCATTTCTAGGCCAATTAAATCGTAACAATATTGAATAACCTCTAACTGAGAACAAGGTTCATCATCAGCAATGTTAATAATGCGATAGAAATTTAAACTATTTCTATTTTGTAATAAATATATAATCGCATTTGTAATGTCATCAACATGTATTCTTGAAAATACCTGATTCTTTTTAGAGATAATTCTAATTTTTTTATTTTTAATTGCTTCAAATGTCGATCTTCCTGGGCCATAAATTCCAGGCAATCTAAAAATTTGTATTGGCAACTTTGAATCAATCCATTCTTTTTCGCAATTTAATCGCTTTTGACTTCGTTCTTGAAAAGGATCAGGGTGATTTTTTTCTGAAACCCAGTTTCCAAATGTATTGCCGTACACTCCAGTAGTTGATAAATAGCCAACCCAATCAAGGGGTAAATTTTGTAGTTTACTCTTCATGGTTTTCAATACAGGATCTTTACCATCTTTTCCTGGAGGAATACAGCTTAAAATATGTGTTACGCCATCAAAAATGTCTTCATCAGGAATAATATTTGTCTCACTATTGAATACAAAACTATGCGGATCATTTTTTTTAGATCTAGAACTTGTTAAAGCAGTGCATCCAAGCTGTCTAATTTTTTGAGCAAAAACATTTCCGCTAAAACCGCATCCAAATATTAAGAATTTTTTGTTTGAACTGATTGAACTTGCCAGATTCGTCATGCTATATTAAAGTAGTACATATGTATTATTTGGAAATGAGGACATTAATTAATTCAGGATCAAAAATAGACACTTTTAGGTTAAGAAGTAACACTTCTCATTTAAGGCAAAAGGTTAAAAGTTCAGAAACTTTAGTTGACTTTAAATTCTATCAAAAATTCTTTGTTATTCTTACAGCATTGTCTACATTTTTAATATTCCCTGAAACGCCTAAAGAATTAGAAAGTATATGTCATAGTTATTATTCCAAGCAAATATGTAATGTTTGGTAATTAAGCGGCTTTAAAATTTGTTTTGTTTTCTTTAGGATTATTATTTTTGAAATTTGGATTAGCCCATTGCAATAATCTTATTGCTAATCTTAAATCTCCTTCTAACCATGCTCTAATAGCCATTGCTCTTCTGGGGTCATAGAATCTTTGCCTCCTATACCAATACATAGCATTCTCATCTGATTTATCTCCATTGCAAGATAGACATGCTGGAACACAATTTTCAGTTGTACTTAAACCACCTTGACTTCGTGGCAAAATATGATCAATAGATTCTGAAGGTTTTCCGCAATATATACAACTTTTTCCTGTAAATCGATGAATAGACTTTCGCCATTGTCTGAATCTAAATTTAGGACATAAATCCTCTAAAAATACAGCATCATCAGTATGCATGCAGTCAATTTGATTAAATAAATAATGACTTATATCTTTTAAAAGTCAACATAGATTTATTACTTTAATATGCAATTTTAGTCATAAAAATATAACTTACGTATTGATATATACAAAATTTTATTTTTACTAATTTATTTATAATAAATGCTATTTATTATGAGAATTAGTAACTATATCTATCAATTATATCTTCAGAATAATCTTCATTAGTTTCTTCTAATTCTCTTTCTAACTTTTTTCTTCTTTCTTCTTTATCTTTTTCTTCTTTTTCTATTCTTTCTTCTTCTTTTTGTAAATCTCTTATTAGTTGCCTATTTGGATGCAGATTATCTAAGTATTGAACGCAATATTTAAATTTTTCTCTTTCTCTTATAACTGTTTCAGTAATTTGGGCTGCTGCATTTTTAGGTGAAACCTTGAAAAATCCTCCTTTTTGTTTTTTGATATATGAGTATGCTGCATCCCAGCTACTTTCATGGTCATTTCCTCCATCTCTCATTGTACAAAAAATTTCTGCTCCAAATGCACTAGCATTTACTTTTGATGTCGTAAAGGCTAAAGGAGTCAATATTCCTAAAGTTAATATTATTAATTTTTTCTTTTTAGATTTTTGCATTACACTTTTTCTTCTATTTAAAAATATCTTTTATTGAGAATATGTCTATAGAAATTTAAGATTTTATTAATCCAAATAAATTTAAGCATTTTACAACCAAAGGAAGAATTAGAAGTACAGTAATCAGCCTTACTGCATGTAGAGTTGCTACTGCAGCTCCTACTCCATATTCTGATCCTACAAGACTCATCCCGCTAATACCTCCTGGTGCAGCCCCTAGAATTGTTGTTATCACATCTATATTAAGTAATCTGCTTGTCCATAATCCAATTGCTAATCCTGTAATAACTAAAGTAAAAGTTATTAAAATAGCTGGCCTCCATAAGCTTTGAAGCTCAACTAATGAGTCTTTAGTTAACGATGTACCAATAACTGTTCCAATTCCAATTTCTAATATTGTTCTTGTGCCAATTGGCCACTCTGCTATATCCACTTTGCCACTGATGCTAAGTATGCTTGCGCCAATCAAAGCCCCAGCCAGTGGGGCTGCAGGAATCCCAGTTTTTAATGCTAATGCCCCCAAAAGCCCACCAGCTATTAGATAATAAATTAGATTTATATTTGGCATGAAATTTTTTATATGTTTGAAAAAAAGATAGTTGAAATTGAAGAAAATATTAGAAACAAGGAATACAAATCAATTTATTTTAAATTATTTTAAATATTTCGAAGCCACCGCTAAAGCCTCTCCTGCTTGTTGAGCTGTAATTTTATTTTGATCTATTAGGTTATTACTAATAGCTGCAATTACTGTAATAATATCTCTATCATTAACATAACCTAAGTGTCCGACTCTAAATATTTCTCCTTTCAAATGGTCTTGTCCACCAGCTAATAATATATCAAATTTATTTTTTATTTTTTTTCTAAACTCTTCAGCATCAATTCCATCTGTAGCTATAGCGGTGACGGCAGGACTTAAATGTTCTTCATCAGCAAATAAATTCAGATTAAGAGTTTTTGCAGCGTTACTAACTGCTAATTTATGTCTATTGTGTCTAGCAAAAATATTTTCTAATCCTTCTTCTCTCATCATTTTTAAAGATTCATCTAAAGCAAAAACCAAATTTACTGCAGGAGTATAAGGATTACTGTTACTTAAAAGACTTTTTCTGTAAGATTTTAAATTTAAATAAAATTTAGGTAAATTAGAATCTTCTGAAGCTTGCCATGCTTTTTTACTCATTGATATAAAGCTTAGTCCTGGCGGGATCATATAACCTTTTTGTGATCCTGAAGCTACAATATCTAGTTCCCATTCATCTACCGGCACATTGCAAGCTCCAATACTTGTGACACAGTCAATAATCGATAATGCTTTTTTGTGCTTTCGAATATGAGAACTTATCATTTGTAGATCATTTATTACTCCGGTTGAGGTTTCTGAATGCGTTAAGATGACAGCTTTAATTTCCTTTTGCGTATCTTCTTCCAGTATCTTTTTAAAATCCTCTGGATTTAATGGCTTACCCCATTCAGCATCAATTTTAATTACTTCCAAACCAAATTCTTTGGCAACCTTGACCCATCTTTGTCCAAATTTGCCATTCTCCCCGCAAATAACTTTGTCTCCTTTGCTGAGGGTATTAATTATGCCAGCTTCCATCGCAGCAGTGCCACTTCCAGTAATTGTTAATACATCATTTTCGGTTTGATGAAGCCACTTTAGATTTTCAGTAGTAATCTTAAAAAGATCTTGAAAGTCTTTACTTCTATGCCCAATAGGGTGTTTCCCTAACGCTTGTAAAACTTTTTCTGGAACTGGGGTGGGACCAGGAATCATCAGAGATAATTTTTCTTGTATGGCCACTTTTTAATTAATAGGTCATTCTTAGATTAGTTGTCATTAACTATTTTTCAATTACTTGATTTGAAAAAAGGATTTTCTTTACCTTTATGGGTTGCGGGTGCTGCTAAATCAGCCTTAAAAAATTTATTAGGATCTTCATTTCAAAATTATGAATTAATTAAAATTCCTAATGAAAAAAGACAGGTAAAAATCGAAGTAGATTCTGCTGCTGTAATTCAAGGTAATTCGCATGCAATGGGAATTACTTATGCGAAGTCTGACTTAGCACTTGATTTAACTCAAAATTTGGAAATATGGACAATAGCTTCTTTAGAAAAAAGTTTAATCAAAAATATTACACAAAAAGATCAGATAAATATTATTGCAGGTTATGGAGTTGGTATTGATCAAAAGTCATCCGAGATATGTATTTCTCTTTTTGCAAAAGAAGTTTTATATGCAAATTTATTAGATATTATTCCAGATGGCTTTAAATTGAATCTTGAAATTATTTTCCCAAATGGAAAAAATTTAGCTGAGAGAACTAGTAATAAATCATTTGGGATTGTCGAAGGATTATCAATTATTGGAACTAGTGCTGATACTTTTTCAAGTGCATCTCCAGACCAACTAAAAGCTGCCAAGGGACAGCTTGAGCATGTACTTGAAAATAATTTTAAGGGAAAACTAATTTTTGTTATTGGAGAAAACGGATTGAATTTGGCAAAAAGTTGCAATTTAAAATTACCTATTATTAAAGTCGGAAATTGGATAGGACCATTATTAGTTGATGCTGCAATTAAAAATGTTAAAACTGTTATTCTATTTGGTTATCATGGCAAATTAATTAAATTAGCTGGCGGTATTTTTCATACTCATAATCATATAGCTGATGGGAGAATTGAAACTCTTGTTTATTTAGCTGTAAAAGAAAAAATTCCAATTGAAGTAATTATGAAATTATCTAATTTAAATACCATTGAGGAATCTTTATTATTGCTTGAGGAATTTAGTAAATCTAAAGCTGATAAATTGTGGAATAAATTATCAAATTATGTTGAGGAACGTTCTGTTGAATATGTTAATAAATATTTAAAGACAGATATGCAAATTGCTGCAGTTATTTTTGATAGGCAAAGAAAAATAAGGTGGTCTGGCTGTAATGGCAAAGGTTATATTTCTTCTTTTGCATGCGATTAATATTTGATGATTATGCTTTTGCAATATTTTGAGCTAACTTTTATACATGAGTCAAACATTATTAAAAAAGGAAAGGGACCCTTCAATATTAATATTGGATTTTGGATCTCAATATTCTGAACTAATTGCTAGGAGAGTTAGAGAAATCAACGTTTTTTCTCTTGTAGTGAGTAATCGTATTTCAATTGAGGATATTCAAAATATTAATCCAAAAGGGATAATTTTAAGTGGAGGCCCAAACTCTGTCTATGAACAAAATGCACCTACCTGTGATCAAGAAATTTTTAGTTTAGGAATTCCTGTTCTTGGTATTTGCTATGGCATGCAATTAATGGTTAAAGAACTTGGAGGCTTAGTCACTCCAGCAATTAAGAAAGCAGAATATGGTAGAGCCCCTATAAATATTGATTCAAATATAGATTTGCTTTCTAATGTTGAGGATAAATCGATAATGTGGATGAGTCATGGAGATTCAATTAATAACTTGCCTAATGGATTTAATAAAATTGCGCATACTGAGAATACAATTCATGCGGCAATTGCAAATAATCAAAAGCAATTATTTGGTGTTCAATTTCACCCAGAAGTCATTCATTCAGAGTTTGGAATGACTGTAATTAAAAATTTTGTTTATTCAATTTCTAAATGTGCACCTGATTGGAATACTCAAACCTTTTTAGAAGAGACAATTCCTAGAATTAAGGACCAAGTTGGTAACAAGAAAGTATTACTTGCTCTATCAGGCGGTGTTGATTCATCAACTTTAGCTTTTCTTCTTAATAAAGCAATCGGCAAACAACTTACATGTATGTTTATTGATCAAGGTTTCATGAGAAAAGGTGAACCTGAATTTTTAATGGATTTTTTTGATAAGAAATTTCATATTAAGGTTGAATATATTAATGCAAGAGAAAGATTTATTAAGAAATTAAAGGGAGTTTCTGATCCAGAAAAAAAACGAAAAATTATAGGTGGAGAATTTATAAGTGTTTTTGAAGAGGAAAGTATCAGATTAGGTCCTTTTGAGTACTTAGCACAAGGAACCCTTTATCCTGATGTTATTGAAAGTGCTGGTACAAATGTTGATCCTAAAACAGGTGAGAGGATAGCTGTCAAAATAAAAAGTCATCACAATGTAGGAGGATTACCTAAAGATTTACAATTTAAATTAGTTGAGCCATTAAGAAAACTTTTTAAAGACGAAGTTAGAAAACTAGGAGGGGTTTTAGGATTGCCGGATGCAATCATAAAAAGGCATCCATTCCCAGGCCCAGGATTAGCGATAAGAATTTTGGGTGAAGTAACTGATGAAAAATTAAATTGTCTAAGAGATGCTGATTGGATAGTTAGAGATGAAATAAAAAAAGCTGGTCTTTATAATGATATTTGGCAAGCCTTTGCAGTATTGTTACCTGTCAGAAATGTAGGAGTTATGGGAGATAAAAGGACGTATGCTTGGCCAGTAGTTTTAAGATGCGTCTCAAGTGAAGATGGGATGACAGCGGATTGGTCAAAAATTCCTTTTGAAATTTTAGAAAGAATATCTAATAGAATTGTCAATGAAGTAGTTCAAGTAAATAGAGTTGTTTATGATATTACTAGTAAGCCTCCTGGAACAATTGAGTGGGAATGAAGAATAGGTTATAAACCCAGTTATAGACTTAAAAAATTGGTTTCCCGTGGGTTTCACGTCAAGGTAAAAGTCTATCTCTGTAGAGAAATCTTATAAAAATAATTTTCTCTACGGTGAATAATGTTCCAAGCTAAATTAATCATTTCTTGTATTATATCTATACAGAAACTGCTAATGATTAGAATTTTTTTGAGATTTTTCTTTGAAATTACTTGTCTTTATTGATTTTTGTTTATAAAAATGTAGTTATCGGTACAAATTTTAGAACTTTAATATTTTGGGATCAAATACAGTAAAACCCTTACATAAGGAAAAATCATATTCTTTTTCAAGAATAGGACCTGATATTTATGGCTCCACTCATCCTCAGAATTTATTATCTGAAATAAAGGAAAGAGCAGAATTTCTATATGAGTTATTGGACAGGCATGTAATTTCCATAGACCCCTTCGGTAAAGATTGTCTTCTACAACTTTTTAGGCTGGCGGCAAAATTTGAAAGTAATCCAAACAGATATATTTCCCATAACAGTCCCCTCAAAGGAAAGATACTCATAAATGCCTTCTATGAACCAAGCACCAGAACAAGGCTATCGTTTGATAGCGCATGGCACAGGCTGGGTGGGGATTCAATAAATATCACCGATAAAAGTTCCACTGGAATTGCCAAGGGAGAGACCCATCTGGATATTGCTCATATGTTTAATAATTACGGTGACTGCGTTGTCCTCAGAGAAAGTGACAATGAGGCGATCTTTGAAATGACAAAATCATTGAGAATTCCAATAATCAATGCCGGTAACGGAATCGATGAACATCCCACTCAAGCTATGTCTGATCTTTATACGATTTTTAAATGGAGACCGCATCTGGTTAACAAATCAATTGATGATAGTGAAAAAATAACCATTGGTATCATCGGAGTTCCATCACGAATGAGAACAGTCAGATCTCTTCTGAAATTATTCTGCAAGTTTCCATATTTCATAAAAAAAATTATTGTCATTTACGATGACAAATCCATTGATCAGAACGATCTATTTGATGAAGGTCAGCTGGAACAACTTATTGAATCTGATCTAAAGATTGAGCTGGAGACGGATATGCAAAAAGTATTGCCTTCCCTGGACGTTACCTATATAAATGCAATTGCATGGGTTGGAGAAAATTATGAGGTTCATGGAAGTTCATTTAAATTGCACAGTGAGTTGCCATTTAAAAAAGATTCCATAATATTACATCCACTCGCTCGTGGACCTGAATTGTCAACATCACTGGATCAGACCTCAAAAAATTGGTATTTTGCTCAGTCAAGAGGAGCGGTATTTGTAAGAATGGCATTACTTACCTGTCTGATGGATAGAACAACAAGAGTGATGGATGTCGTTTAACTAGATGTGTGGAATAGGCGGGGTTTTTAATAAATCAAAAGATAAATCTGTTGAGCCTCAGATTCTTGTAAATATGGCGGCTATTCAAAGCCATCGTGGACCGGACGGTTTTGGATATAAATTATCAGATGATGCTTCCGTAGGATTCTGTCATGCGAGACTATCAATAATAGATTTAAATGAAAATAGGGCCAGACAGCCTTTCGTCGGAGGTGCCGAAAATCATATTCTGATGGCGCATAATGGTGAATTTTATGACTTTCAGAGAATCAGGGCTGATCTTGTTGCACAGGGCGTAAGCTTTTCTTCAAAAAGTGATTCGGAAATATTACTTAGGCTTTATGAGAAATATGGCATTGATGAATCATTATCCTATCTGCGAGGAGAATTTGCCTTTTCATTGTTTGATGCAGAACAGGATTGTCTTTATCTTGTAAGAGATCGTTTTGGGATTAAACCTCAATACTGGATTGAGACCGATGATTCCTTAATATTTGGCTCTGAATTAAAAGTATTATTCGCCCATCCATCAGTTGAAAGAAAATTTACGGGTGAAGGATTGGTTCATCAATTGATGCAGGTAATGGTTCCTGGCTCTACAGCATTCGCCGGTGTTAAACAAGTTAAACCCGGATTTATCCTTAAGGTCAAAAGAGTAAATAATAAATTTCAGATAACAGAGGAAAAATTCTGGGATATAAATTTCCCTAAGAAAAACACTTATGAAAGAGATAAAAGTGAAAAATATTATATTGAAAATATTAGAAAAGAATTGTTGAGAGCAGTTGAATTAAGAATGGTCGCTGATGTTCCTGTAGGCTGTTATTTGTCCGGTGGAATTGATAGTTGCTCAATTTTGGGATTGGCTTCTGCCATAAGTCAAAAATCAGTAAAGGCATTCACGATTGGTTTCAGTGATGAAAGATATGATGAAACTTCGATAGCAAAAGAGATGGCTGTCGCCACAAATGCAGATCATGAGATTTTAAAAATTAATGGAGATGATCTGTATGGGAATTTTGAAAAGGTTCTATGGTTTACTGAAAGATCTATTTATAACACCCTTGCAATTGCCAAATACCTTATGAGTAAAAGAGTGAATGAGCTCGATTATAAGGTTGTTATGACAGGAGAGGGTTCAGATGAATTATTTGGTGGCTATCCCGCTTTTAGAAAAGATATGTATACCTATGGGGTCGGAATTTCTAATTCAGAATCTGAGAATCTTAAAAAGAATCTGGAAAATTCGAATGATATTTTCAAGGGTGCGATGTTAGCTAATGAAGAGATAAGTAATCGATCTTTCAAGGAATATTTAGGATT
This sequence comes from Prochlorococcus sp. AG-412-F02, assembly GCA_003214935.1. Lineage (GTDB taxonomy): Bacteria > Cyanobacteriota > Cyanobacteriia > PCC-6307 > Cyanobiaceae > Prochlorococcus_A. Next base: position 3,645 of record QCLA01000010.1, on the reverse strand, counting down.
TACGCCAAGTTGCCTTCAACCTTGGCTCGCATGTGAAACTTACGCGAAAAGTCTAGTCTCAAGTAAATATAAAGAGATAACGGAAAATTATGATCCTGGGGCGGCAATTTTTAGAGAACTTGATCTTGAACAGTTAGAAGATAGATACGCAATTGATCAGGCTCAGTACGTTTGGATGAAGACTATGCTTGAGGGTCAAATTCTTACATGGGGTGGAGATAGAGTAGATATGTCAAATTCAATGGAAGCTAGACCTGCATTTTTAGATCATCACCTAGCTGAAGCTGCCGTTACTGTTCCTCCTGAATTAAGGATTAAAGACAATGTCGAGAAGTATGTTTTAAGAGAAGCCATGTCAGGATTGCTGCCTGAATCATTATATAAACGTGAAAAATTCCCTTTCATGGCTCCCCCTTCTCATGCAGATAAAGATAATTTAAGTTCTATGCAGGAAATTGTGAATGAATTTTTAAGTCCTGAAAGGATAAGAGAATTTGGAATCTTGGATGAAACAGAAGTAAATGATTTGCTGAATAAATTTTTTAGTTCAGAGCTAGATGCCTCAGAAAAAGTACAATTGGATGCAATAATCAATCATCTTTTAAGTGTTCAGATCTTATATAAGATTTTTATAATTGAGGATATCCCTGATAAGGCTCAAAAGATGGCTGATAATTTGGGCTGGAAAGTTTGAATTCGTTTCTTAAATTAATTTCTGAAAAGGTGTAAACCAATACAGGTTTTATTTGAATAATAAGAGACCTTAAATAGGTTTAAGTAAAAGAAGTATGAGCTATAGCACTGGGTTAAATATCCTAGAGCCACAGGTAATAAATAGGGAGAGAATCCAAGACTTGCTAAATTCTTTTTCTTCAATCGGAGCTTCTGAGAATGGTTCTGTTTCCAGAAGAGGTTTTTCTGATGAAGATATATATGCAAGAAATTTTTTTATAAAAACTCTTAAGGACTTAGGTTTAAAAATAAGAATAGATACTGCCGGAAATATTATTGCAAGATTAGATGGGCATGATAATAATTTGCCTCCCATTGTTACTGGATCTCATCTCGACACTGTTCCAAAGGGAGGTAAGTATGACGGTACTTTAGGAGTAATTGCAGGAATTGAAATTGCTTTTTTCCTTCAGGAAAATGACATTAAATTAAATAGACCCTTTGAAATCATTGTTTTTGCTGACGAAGAATCGACAATGGTTGGCTGTAAGGGCTTTACAGGAAATTTATCTTTAAACGAAGAAGATTTTATTACAAGTAATTCCCTTTCAATAATTGATAATCTTTCTCGGATTGGTGGAAATTGGCTTGACATTAAAAGTGCGGTAAGACGTAAAAAAGATATATTCGCTTTTCTTGAATTACATGTTGAACAGGGAAAGGTCCTTGAAGATGGTGGTTTGGATATCGGAATTGTTAATGGAATAGTTGGTCAAAAAAGAATAACCGTTAAGGTTACAGGTCAGGCAAATCATGCTGGAACTACGCCGATGTCAAATAGAAATGATGCACTTTTGGCCGCCTCTAAAATTATTGTTGGCGTTGAACAGATAGCTCAAACTACTTCTGAAAGTGCAGTCGCAACAGTTGGTAAATTGAAATTACATCCCAATGCGGCAAATGTTATTCCAGGAGAGGCAGTATTCACGATAGATATGAGAGATTTGGATGAAGATGTAATTGGGAAAATGAGTTTAAGAATTGAGAATCTATGTTCAGAAATTCAAGAAGTTACTGGATGCATGATACAGATAGAACCTCAATTTGAAGTTATTCCCACTAAGTCATGCCCTAAATTAGTGAGCTCTTCATTTCATGAATCTGAAAAGTTGGGATTTAAAACTGGAATCTTACCAAGCAAAGCAAGTCATGACTCACAAGAAATAGGAAGGATCTGTCCTATGGTGATGATCTTTGTCCCAAGCAGAAGTGGTCTTAGTCATTCCTATAAGGAATATACTTCTCTTGATCAATGTGCTAATGGTATTGAGGTTTTATTAAATACAATATTTTCTATTGATAAGAATTTTTTAGAAAATCCTCTAATGATATAAATGACATTTTCAATTATTGGTTTTGATCCTTTAAAAAATAGATTTGGTGTTGCAGTTTCTTCTTGCCATATAGCTGTTGGCTCAACAGTTTCATTCGTTAGATCACAGGTTGGCGCTGTTGCAACTCAAGGGCAAACTAATCCTTACTTAGGATTAAGAAGTCTTGAGTCACTTCAATCCTGCTCAGATTCTAAAATTGTTTTGGAAGATTTAATTAAGGAAGATTTTGGCAGGGAAAAAAGACAGGTTCATTTAATTGACAAGTATGGAAGAAGCGCATGCTGGACAGGTCAAGAATGTTTTCAGACATGCGGACACATAAGTGGAGAAAACTTTTCTGTAGCTGGCAATTTTCTAGAGAATATTGAAGTTCTTGAGGTGATGGCTGATGTTTTTAAACAAAGCGATTCAAATATTAAATTAGGGAAAAGACTACTTGATGCTCTTAATGCGGGAGAAAATATAGGTGGAGATAGACGAAGCCCTCGATCAACCTCAAGCGCCCTAAAGGTAAGTGGAGAACTAGGCTTTCCCCTTTTAGACCTTAGGGTTGATTATCATGATTCTTCTGTAGATGAACTAATTAGAATTTATAGACATAGTCAAAGTGAATGGGCCCAGGAATGGAGAGATTCAATGAATGACCTGCCTGAAATGAATATGAAACGGGAATTTAGGGTTGCTTAAGCTGTAAATATTGCAGTAAGTGATATTTAATCAGGTTTCACGTGGGTTTCACGTAGAAAATTTTATGTTATTATATGCTCACACCCATTGGTATAACTGCTTTTTTATTTACCTTTTTGGAGGAACTATTGAATGGGAATAGTCAATAGGGTCAAAGTGTAGATATAGATACAAAAAACAGGTTTCCCGTGAGTTTCCCGTAGAAATCTGATAACGTATTTGCAATGAATTTGAGCATGGAGGTTTCCCGTGAGTTTCCCGTGAGTTTCCCGTGGAGCGAAAATCCTGTCTCTATAGAGAAATCATAGAAGAGATTTCATCTCTACACTTTGTCTTTTTAAAAACATAAAATAAAATTATTAATCCATGGATTTCAAAAGATATTTTTCGCCAATATTTGCTTCTGTAACTTTCTTAAATTTAGTACTTACAGAGAACGGAAAAGCAAATATAAAAGAAAGTTATCAACAAAGAAGTAGTTGTTCTTATGAAAATGCTCAATATGAGAAAACAACAAAAGAAACGCGTTATGAAATGGACGATAAAATAATAGAATATAATATTCGGAGATACTGCATCACTGGAGATAATAGAATTATTTCATTCGTTAAATCAGAACAATATAAAACGACATATAAATACAATAGGCAAGGATTTGTAGGAAAAGAAGAATCTTATTGGGGCACTAATGGTTTTGGTTGGGGGTGGCATATTGCCCAATGGGAAATTGAAGGAGATCAACTTATTTTATATTCGTGTTCTACTTCCAGTGCACATGAATGTACTGGGAACGTTAATCGATCAGTGATGGGGTATAAAATAGGAACTTTAATGCACAAAAATAATTTGAAAATTAGATTGGGATATGGTACTGGCAAATATACAGGAGATT
>QCLA01000009.1:0-43789 GCA_003214935.1 Prochlorococcus sp. AG-412-F02 | reverse complement strand
ACTCAAAGAATTACCTTGAGTACTTTAAAGTATCAGAAAAAAATGTGTGAGGAGTTTCTGATAGTTATAATCTACTCCTCGAGTAATTTAAAAGCTTAGAGTATAAATTACTAATTATTATTTATCTGCAAATAAATCTATTTCATCTTCAAAAATATAAATAATATGCTTTATTTTGTATGCAACCAAATCTTATAATAATAGTTTTTATTATTTCTCAATTTTTCTTGTTTATATTTTGGAGGAGGAGGGGGGATTGTAATATATTCGATTAATTATATAGCTAAAAATCAAGATAAATACATACATTTTCATAAGAATCTATAACTTAATATACTTTTATATTTAGGGAATATATTTATAAATAATTAATAGAATTAATACATAATTAATTCACTGTAATTTAAGAAAACTAATATTAATTTTCTCAACGAAATTCTCTAAATTGAGTATAAATCCACTTCAAATACGTAATAAAAATGATTTATATATATAAATAAAGATAAATTTTGCTATAAAAATGAAAAATACATCAATTATTACTCTTGATAGGCCTTTTAAAGAATTTAAAAGTGAACATAAATATCAAATCCTCGAGGATTATTGGAAGAAAAGAAAGAAGGAATGTGAAAAGAATCTCTCAAAATTTTGCTAACTTAATATTATGAATTTTATTTTTTCCCTTTTATTAGCTGCTGTGATGTGGGTCCAAGTTCCACAATGGGACGCTGATTGGTCAAAATGTGCTGTTGATGTTCCTGATGCATCGTGTCACTGGTATGTAGCTTCACCTGATAATACTTTTGGGGAAGGTTTTGACTGGGAAGAAGCTCCATGGTTTGACGCTAATGGCTTGCATGATGTTGCACAAATCAGCAAGGAATCTGTTGTTGAAAAGCTTCAAAATAATTAATTTATTTGCTTCTTCAATTAACTATTAAAATAAAGTATATTAATTTAATTATTTAATGGTTAAGTTTAAATTAAGTTAAAAAAAATATTATGAGTTTCTAATTGAGCTGAAGCATTAACTTCTGACTGAACATTTAAAATTTAATTATTTACGAAATTTAGGAATCAAAAGAGATACAACGCAAATAACACTAATCGCAGGGCCAGGAGATAAGTTAAAAATAATAGAAAGAATAAAACCTAATAATGAGATACATAATCCAAAAAATGATGACCTAATCATTGCAATTCTGAGACTTTGAGCTTTATCTATGCCTAACAAGGTAGGGGTTGAAAGAAGAGCAATTACAAGAATCACGCCAACTGCTGACATCGAGCTAACAATTACTAATGCAGTAGTGAAGCTAAGGGCTAGATTTAATAAAGAAACGTTTATACCACTCGCAGATGCACCTTCTGGATCCAACCCAACATAAACAACATTTTCATATCCAAAAGTCATTAAAAGTATAAATACTAAAAAAGCAATTATTGTTCTAAGTAAATCTCCAAAATTTGCTGTCAATAAATCGCCAAATAATACTGCCTCCAAATCTATTCTTATTCCGAGTAGAGGAATAATAAGAACTCCAAATCCAAGCATTCCAGCAAGAATAGTATTCATAACTGCTTCATAATTATCACTTTTTCTATTAGTTAAACTTTCAGCGATTACAGATCCTAGAAGACCACTAATAACTCCACCAATTGAAGGATGAATTCCAAGCGCTAAGGCAATAGCAAGTCCAGGCAAAACACAGTGAGAAATTAAATTAACTTGTAATAATCTTTTATGAGTGATTAATACAGTTCCCATTGCTGGGCATAAGATTCCTGAAAAAAAAGTTATTATTAAAGGAACAAGCCACCAGTTGTTATTTATAAAAGACATTATTTGAATGATTCGTTATGATCGAAAATACGAGACATAAAAAGATCTTGAAAACTATGGTAAGTAATACTGACATTACCAAAAGACAAACACAACTTCTTGAGGAACTTGATCGATGCGATGATGAATTGAGCGGACAAGAGTTGCATAGGCAATTGATTAACAAAGGAAAATCTATGGGTTTGACAACTGTTTATAGAAATCTGCAAATATTGATAAAGCATGGCTTAATTCGTTCTAGACACCTTCCAACAGGTGAGGTTCTTTATACTCCTGTTGATAGAGATATTCATCATTTGACCTGTGTTCAGTGCGGAGAGACATCGAAAATGGAAGGTTGTCCTGTAAAAGATATTCATACTCCTAAAAAAAATCCAGAAAAGTTTCAACTTTTGTTTCATACACTCGAATATTTCGGCCTTTGCCAAAACTGTTATCAGGCCCAGAATTAATAAGGAACATTGTCTAATCACAGAAATTATTTTTCTTTATTGCGCTAATGTTAATAGAATTTAATTTATCTTTAATTGAATCAGGACTACCAACTGCCAAAACGGTTTTATCAAGAACTATTACTTGATCATAATTATTTAAAGATTCTCCCCAATCATGGCTACTGACAAGCAAAGAAAGACCAGCATCTGCAAGTTGACGAACAATTTTTAGAAAATCTTCTTTAGCAGGAGGGTCCAATGCAGCACATGGTTCATCAAGAAGAAAAATTTTAGCAGGGGACATAAGAGTTTTTGCTAGAAGCGCCCTTTGTTGCTGTCCACCTGAAAGAGAATCGAGTCTTCTATTAGCCAAATTTGCTATACCTACTCTTTGCATTGTCGCTTCTAATTCGCAACATTTATTGACCCAGGCATTAGGATTTGCTAGAAGGGCCTTGATTTGAAAGGGGGCATTACTTCTAGATTTTGAATACTTTATTTGTCCAAGAGATACGAGTTTTTCAACTGTAATTGGAAACTTCCAATTCATAGAACTTCGTTGAGGCATAAGTGCCACAAGAGATCTTGATTTATATAACTTGTCCCCATCAATTTTTATTTCGCCTTTGTCTGGGGAGTTTTGTCCTTGAAGTATCTTCAGAAGAGTAGATTTACCTGCTCCGTTTGGACCAACTAGCGCTGTTAAAGTTCCGGGTTTAATCTCAACTGATACTTTATTTAAAGCTGGCTTACTTTTTTTAGTGTATGAATAGGTTAAATTTTCAGCGACTAAAGTAGCCATTAATCAATTTTTTAAAATATTCACTTTATAAGCTTACCAATAATACATGCTTCGTATTCATTTAATAACAATTGACACCTTTACTTGTCAGCAAGAATGATAATGATTATCATTTTTAAGTATTTAATAATTTTTTATGTCAATTTTTAAAAGACTTTTAGCAAATAAAACAGTTTCAAGTAAGTCAATTATTAAAAATTCCGTGATCGCAGGAAGCATAATATTTTGTGGTTTTGGACAAGATCTTATGGCTAAAGGAAAGTCATATTTAGCAGTAGAACCATTAGTTTGTGATTTAGTTAGATCAATTGCATTACCTTCTGATGAAGTTACATGTTTAGTAGATAGAAAGCAGGATGTTCATGACTTAAAAATCAATCCAAGACAAGCTCAATTACTGAATAAGGCAGATAAAGTATTCACTCTTGGTAAAGAAATGACTCCAAGTATGAGGAATTGGGAAAGCAAAAAGCAAACTGTTGTTGTAGGTGTTAGTGCAATAGACGTAGATGATCATTCTGATCATGGAGGTCACGATGATCACGATGAACATACAGCCAAGGTAGATGATCATTCTGACCATGGAGATCACGATGATCACTCAGATCATGGTGGGCATGATGATCACGCAGAAGGTGAATTTGAATGGGCAGGTAAATTCCAGCTATCTAAGGGTTCCTACAAATGGTCATTTGCAAAGGTTGATGGCGAATATGCAGATCCTGCAATGAAGATGGTGATTCTTAAATCTAATGACATAGAGGAATCTGAAGATTTAGCTAAAGAACTATTAGGATCTAAAGACTCAATAAGCAGAAAAAATAATCAGACTTTGACCGCAAGTAATAAAGCATTTGTTCTTAACTTTGATCAAAGGAAAGAAAGCACCGTTTTTAAGGTGGAAATCAAAGATGATGGTCAATATACATTTTTTACTGAACACATGCCTTTTGAGTTCGAGGCAAATGAACACTTTTTTAAAGACGTTTTAAATAGTGATGTCGAACCAATAGCACAAGTACCAGATGAAGGAGAGGGGCATCATCACCATCATGACCATGGAGGAATGGATCCTCATGTTTGGCATGATCCACATAACATCATAAAAATGGCAAAAATTGTAAGCAAAAGTTTAAAGAAAGATATATCAATTTTTAATAGAGGAGACAGAAAACTAATTAACGAAAGATTCGAAAAAGCTGATTCGATATTAGAAGACTTAGATTCTTGGATCGTTAGACAAGTAAGCACTATTCAAGAGGAGAACAGATTAATTGTCTCTAAACACAAAGCAATGGATTACTACGGGGATGCATTTGGTTTTGAAACTATTAGTTTACTTGACTTTCTTGGAGACTCCTCAAGCTTAAGACCAGATAATATAAAGTCTGTACTTAAAGAACTTAAAGAAGACAATGTTTTAACTCTTTTCCCAGAGCAAAAACCTGCTTCCAAATTGTTAAGAAATCTAAGCAGACAAAGTTCTATTCCTATTTCTTCTAAGCAAATATTTGTTGACGGGTTAATGATGGATGGGAACACAGTTTCAGTAGCCGTTCACAATACTTGCACTATCGTGAATTCTCTAGGAGGATCTTGCGATAAAAAAGCTGGTTCAAATATAGAAAGCAGTTGGGGGAAACTATCTAATTAAATTTTTCTTATAAAAACGGTTTTCATTTCTAATAATTACTATTATATGAAAGTATTATTGATAGAGTAAAGCCATTAAATGAGCATCAAAGATAAAGTTCCTGTTACCATCCTTACTGGATTTTTAGGTTCAGGTAAGACTACTCTTCTTAATAGAATATTAAGTGAAGAACATGGGAAACGAATAGCAGTAATCGAAAATGAATACGGTGAAGTAGGTATAGATCAAGGACTCGTAATTAATGCTGATGAAGAAGTCTTTGAGATGTCAAATGGGTGCATTTGTTGTACTGTTCGCGGTGATCTAATAAGAGTCCTTGGCAACCTTATGAAAAGAAGAGATAAGTTTGACTATGTTTTAGTAGAAACGACTGGATTAGCAGATCCTGGACCAGTTGCTCAGACTTTTTTCATGGATGAAGAAATTAGTTCCGAATTTACTCTCGACGGAATTGTGACTTTAGTTGATGCTGCACATATTGAACAGCAACTAGGAAGGAGTGATGAAAGTTCAGAGCAAGTTGCATTTGCAGATGTTCTTGTCCTTAATAAAACTGATTTAGTCTCTGATGATGCATTAGATACCCTTGAATCAAGATTGAGAGATATGAACCGAATGACTCGAATTATTAGAGCAGAGAATGCCCAAGTACCAATTGAAACAGTCTTAAATCTTAGTGCATTTGATCTAGATCAGATTCTTAAGCGCAGGCCTACGTTCCTTGAACCAGAATATCCATTTGAATGGACAGGTGTTTACGATCTTGCTGCAGGTAAATATGAATTAATTCTAGAAGAAGGACCCGATCCTGAAATGTCATTAGTAGCTTTTACAAATCAAGGCTCAACCGAGGAAGAACTTAAAGATGGTGCTGAATCCTCTGTAAGACTTTATGCAGAAAAAGCTAAAAGTCTAGAACCTGGGAATAGTATTCCATTTGGAGAACATATAAATCTTCAATTGGAAGATAAAGGAAATAAATCTTTCTTCCTGAACATAGAAAAGCAAACAAAAATAGGTTTGTTTACGCAACACACCGCTGAAGAATTCAATATGAAAGTAATAAAGATTGATGTAAACAACTCAAAAGAGATCCCCTTCAATGTTGAAAGGTTCTGGCAGGCAGAGCACGAGCATGATGATGAAGTAGGTTCAATTGCAATAGAACGCTTTGGAGATGTTGACCCAGAAAAACTAAACACTTGGATGGGCAGGCTACTCTCAGAAAAAGGGGTAGATATATTCAGAACTAAAGGTTTCATAAGTTACTTAGGGAACCCAAGAAGAATAGTATTCCAAGGAGTACATATGTTATTTACCGCACAACCTGATAAAGAATGGGTAACGAGCCACGGCGAAACCAACTTGTTTTTATTGGTAGAAATTTAGATGAGAAAGAGATGCAAGAAGGCTTTGATAAATGCCTGATATAGAACCATTTAGCCCAAGAGGTATGTTCCATGAGGGATGGACCGCAGAAGTTAATGATTACGCTATAGCTTGTGGTTGGGCCCTTAAAGGAAAGCAATTTATTGTGGGTGACGTAGCAGGAGGTCTTTTCGCATTTGAAGGAGATACTGGAAAAATTATTTGGGAAAAAGAAAATATACATTCTGGTGGTCTGCTAGCAATGTCCATCCATCCAGAAGGAGAAATTTTTGCGACATCAGGTCAAGACGGAAATGTAGAAATTTATAATTGCCACGATGCTAAATTACTCAAAACACTTGATCTTGGTAAAGGTTGGGTAGAACACCTCAAATGGTCCAATGACGGTTTGTTTCTAGCAATAGCCTCATCAAGAAAAGTTTCTGTTTTTAATGTATTAGGTGAAGAAAAATGGATTTCAGATGAACATCCAAGCACAGTAAGTGCAATCACATGGTCAAATAAAAACGAGTTAGCAACAGCCTGCTACGGTAGAGTGACCTTCTTTGACATAGTTAACAATAAAACGAATCAAAAACTCGAGTGGCAAGGATCATTGGTATCAATGGAATTAAGCCCTGATGGAGATATAGTCGCCTGCGGGAGTCAAGACAATTCAGTTCATTTTTGGAGAAGATCAACTGGAATGGATGCTGAAATGACAGGCTATCCTGGGAAACCAAGTCACCTTTCTTTTGATGACAGCGGACAATTATTAGCAACTAGTGGAAGTGAAAGAATAACAGTCTGGAGCTTTATAGGTAATGGTCCAGAGGGAACCATGCCAGGAGAGCTATGTCACCATACAGAACCAATTTCTAGTCTAGCCTTTTCAAATAAAGGTATGCTTGTAGCTTCGGGTTCCAGAGATGGTTCTGTGGTTGCTAGTTTCCTAAGAAAAGATGGTAATGGAGATCCTGTTGGTGCTGCATTCGCAGGAGATTTAGTAGGAGCAATATCATGGAGACCTGATGATTGCGCACTTGCTGCAGTTAACGCAAAAGGTAAGATTAATGTATGGAAATTCAAAGTTCGTACTAATCTTTTTTCAAAAGGATTTAAATAGATAAATACAACTTAAGAGATTTACCAATAGTTTGATTTTAAATGCCTTTCCATGCAAATAAACTCGCAGTCATTGTCTATACCCTTTGGATGAATATCGCAATATGAAAGACATTGAAAATATTCATCTATAGGATTGGATCTATCATTATTATCAACTTTGGCATTTGTCATAATAAAAAACTCCTCAATATACTTAAAAATAAGATAGGCGAATTAAATATCAAAATAAATGAGCAAAATTTACTAAATATCTCAAAAAGATTTAAATTTTATATTTTTCACTTCAGACTAAATTTATAATTACGATTTATCTCTAATAAAAAAAGCAATACATTACCACTTTCGGACATTTTGGTATAAAAAGCAATGCGTATAAAAACGGATTGCCATTAGATAAAAATTTTCTTAATTTTATATTGTTGAGTTCTAGGAGGTCTTTCAAAATGATCGATAGCCTGCCAGAAATTTCGGAATAACTCGAACTAATTTAATTAACTGCTCCAATTATTTTTTATTAATGTATAAGCTTCCTTCTTCCGCATCGTTTAGGTGCCCTATAAGAAACAAGCTTAATTCTAGAGTTTTTGCCCCAGTTAAAAACAATTAGTTAAATTTGGTGAGCATTAGCTGAGTAGAGGTTATTAACAAGGATCAATGATATAGGTGCGTTATTAACTTCAGAAAATAAAAGTAATAGTTAAAAGAGGGCTTTTATAAGCTCTCTTTTTTTTATGTAAAAATTAAGATGACAATATTATTGATTTATAGATAATAATTGAAGAAATCAAATTTTAAAGTGATGGTTAAATATTATTGCCCTTATTGCAACCCGAAGTATCAATTTGAAAAACAAAATCAAAAAGGTTCTCTAATTTGTGGCTTATGCGGAGAGGATCTTGTAAAAAAACCAATTATTAGGTTGAACCAAATAATTGCTTTTATTGCAATTGCATCTTTACTTTTACCTTTAATTTATACTTTTATTTTTATAATTAAAAGTCAAATAAAGCTTCCTAAGAAAAATTACCAAGCAAATATAAACTTTAGGATAACCACAAAAGATCAATTTCAAAAACAGATTGAAAATTTTTTGGAGGATTAGCCTCTACAAAGTGATTTATTTAAACATGAATTATTAATATCAATTTCCTCTTGATCATAAACATTATTTAAATTTTTTTTGTTAATGATCGCTTTAACATTTGAGTGGCAATGATCTTTACAACCCCCATTAATAAAATTATGCGAATTTATATGGGGAATATATGCTAAATATACTAGAAAGATTAATTTAAATATTTGATATGTATTTGTTCTTATTTTTAATATCATTTTCCCAAAAATTTCTAAGTCAATAATATCAGTTAATTCCAAGGAGTGTTTAAAAGTCCCCAAATATCAAAGAAGAAAAATAGAACTGAAATAACTACAAGATTCCAAGCTCTTTCCATAAAAGAACAAGGGGTAATAAAAAACTTCACCAAGAACATGGAGTGCGGCACCAAAAGGTATATGATCTAGGACAAGCAAACTGTGAAAGAGAAGAAAAAGTAAACTTGCTAAATAGCTAAAAAAACAAATTGAAAATTTCCAGAAACCTTCTTTTTTACATTTTTAAGAAATATACATCAAAGAATAAAATAATCAAATAGATCCATTAATTAGATATCCCTTTTGGTATTAATAAATACTAATAAAGATTTAAATCTAAAAAAAATATTAAAAGAAAGGTAAATTAAAAATTTTGCTTCTTTTTTAGTTTCAACTGATACGTTCTTTAACTTATTTATCTGTTTTTATTTGTTTAATATTTTAAGGACATTGAATTCAAGTTTAGCAATCCAAAATTTTAAATCAAAGAAATCAGATTTTTTTGAATTGATAAGCTATGAAAAGTTTCGAGATACAAAAAACGTTAGATTTTTTGATATAAGCATAAATAAATCTAATTGCAGAGATTTAGTAATTCATAATGGTCCTGCCATTAGCCCACCTAATGATGAAGAATTAGGTAATTGGGCATTTTATATACACCACAACCAAGAAGATAATCTATTAGCTATTTCAGGAGGAAGAACATTCTTTCTGGTTAATTTTGGTTGGGAGTATCCTTTTTATAAAGTCAGATTAGAGTCCTGTGGATATATATTAAGAATCCCAAGAGGTACTTTCCATAGATCAGTTTCTGATAAGAACGGTTCTATAGTTTTAAATCAAGCAATAAGAGACAAAGGAGCTACAATAGAATCTGAATTTAAAGTAATTAATATCAAAGATAATAAGAAGTTACTTGATTGTATAAATAATCTAAAGCCTAAATTTAAAATTTTTAGTGTTAAATAATTTTAAAAACATCGTCGAAATTTATATATAAATAAAAATAATTATTTAATTGTTATAAAATAATTTTATTGCAATATTTTAATATGAAATTTTTTAGTTTTATAAAATATTTTTTATGTTTAACTTTCTCTTTATTAATCTTATCTTCACCAGTTTTTGCTGGAGCAAATGTAGCTGTAAAAGGTGAAGGAGACGAAGTACCAAGTTATGTAAGATCTGATATAACAGGATTTGATTTTCATGGAGAAGATTTACATTTATCATCTATAGCAGGAGCTGTTGCTAGGGATGCTGACTTTAGTGACGTTGATTTACACGGAACTACATTAACTTTGTCTGATCTAAAAGGTTCTAATTTAAATGGAGTAGATCTTACAGATACCCTCTCTGATCGAGTAAATTTCCAAAAAACTGACTTAAGAAATGCTGTTTTAGTTAATATGATTGCATCAGGAAGTAGTTTTGCTGGTGCTCAAATTGAAGGGGCAGATTTTAGTTTTGCAATTCTTGACAGTGAGGATCAAAGAAAACTTTGTGATATTGCCGAAGGAATAAACCCAACCACTGGAGTATCGACAAGAGAAAGTCTTGAGTGTGATTAGTGAAGTAGAATCATAGATACCGCCTTTTACCATCAATATATTTAAAAATTCTTTGATCATCATCCATATATATCAGTTCATCATTTAACTTTGATTTTTTAAATTTTGAGAGTCTAGCTCTGTGTATATTAGACTTTCTTTTTATGACTTCTTCATTATCATAATATTCAATTCTTATATTTATATTTGGGTCTGAAGTATTTTTTTCATCTTCTCTCAAAAATATTTTTTCAATATTTGTTTCCTTACTAAGAAGTTTTGATTTATATTTTAAAAGAGTATTTTTCTTTAATTTTTTAGAATTTATATATTTATAAATCATTATGATTATTACTAAAACTAAAAATATTAAAAATATAGTCATTTCTATTTGAGTTTAATTTTTATATCAAAACCAAGGTTACTTTTTGTAGTTAAAATTTCTTTTTTAAAGATACCATAAGAAAAAATTTCAGATAACGTTTTTAGTGATTTAAAAAATATAACAACAATAAATAAAAAGAAAACAATCAAGTTTTCTACAAGATAGTTTTTATCTTTATTTTTCAAACTACTCATAAAATTTAAATTAATTAATTTTCATTTATTTTATATGGACCAAAGCATTCACTAGCGTCTCTTCCCAATAATTTAGCAAGACTTAAAATTTTATCTATATTCCATTTTGATGATAATCCATAAAGGATACCTGCAGCGAAGGCATCTCCACATCCATAAGAATCAATTTTTTGTTTTGCGTTTATAAGAGCCTCATATCTACCTCCTGGATATAATATTCCACCATTTTCACCTTCAGTTTTAATAATTAATTTAGGCTTTATAGATATATCAGACAAAGAAAAAACTTCACCAGGATCAAGATTGCTTCCTATTAATCCATCTAACAAAACATTTGATTTATTAATTATATTTAATCCTACTCTTGGAGTTGTACAAAGTGAGTCTGCAATTCTGGCTTTTTTAAATATCTCTGAATCTGATGCTGTGATAAAGATTCCATCCATTTTTTCAAATAAATTCCAATCTAATTTGTCTTTATAAGTTGGAGCCAATCTCTCTCCAATAACCGTAATAGATCTTTCTCCATTAGAATCAATCAAACTAAACCCTTTTCTAGTTGGTTTATCTCTCCATGCAACATGCAACCTTATTCCATAATTTGAAAGGATTTTAAAACTTTGTTCTCCGTAATAATCATTACCTAAAGAGGTAAAAAAGTGGACTTGATTATTTGTTAATTCAGAAAGAGTTTTTGCTATAACAGATCCTCCCCCCGCAGGATATTCTATTGACTTTTCTGAATGAGAAATAACACCTGGTTTAGGTAATTGATCAACCTTAAGAAAATTCATCCACTCAACATGACCTACTACAGCAAAATTTAAATTGCCCTTCTTAAATTTATAATCTTTAATTGAACTCTTTTTTTTTAATATCATTAGATTCTAAATACTATTATTAAATTAAATATTTTTGACTTATGAATTCATTAAGTATTCTAAAAGATAATAAACAAATAATTTCTTATCTTTATCTTTTTCTATCAATTTTAGGTGCGATACTTCCAATGTTGGCAAATTTTGATTTTGCTATGGAATATGGAAATAGTTTTGATATTAATAACTTTATTGAACTAGCAAATGCTAATCCTGCAGCCCAATCAATTTCTAGAGACTTACTAATTGGAGCAACAGCAGTTTTTATATGGATAGTAAATGAATCTAAAAAGTTAAATATGAAAAACATGTGGATTGTTTACTTTGGAACTTTTCTAATTGCATTTGCATTCTCCGCTCCTTTTTTCTTGTTTCTAAGAGAAAGAAGAATTAATGAATTAGAAAAAATAAAATTAAAATAATTTTTTAAATAAAATCATAAAACTTATCAAACAAAAAAAAGAAATTGATAACCAAATGATTGAAGCATAACCATAAACATCTAATACTCTTCCAGAAATAAAAGGTCCAAAGAAATATCCCATAGCAAAACATTGAGATAATAAAGCAAGAGCGTAACCTTTTTTATTTGAAGGTGCAATCCTGAATACGACGTCTGTTGATGTAGGAAGGAAGGAAGAAGTACCTAAACTAATTATGATTAATGAAAAAAAGATTAAATAAATAGCTGAAAAATCTAAATAGCTAGATATGAATAAAAATAATGAAGCAATAGAAAAGCTTAATAGACTAAATTTCAATCCAAATAACCTTCCTTTTTTTGATATCCATGAACCAACTGGCCATTGTAAAAAGAGCAATAAAATCAACTGAAATGAAATTACAAAACTTATAAATTCATCGCTTAATGCCTTTCTATAAAAGCCTCCTTTGACAAGGTCAAGAGGTAATGTAACTTGAATTAAAGCAATAGAAGTAGTTAATAAAACAATAGATATAATTATCAGAGTGGAATTTTTATTCCATTTATTTTGATTTAATGTAATTGGATCTTTAGAACTTTTTTGAAAATTTACTAAAGTTTTTTGAATAGAAGATTTGTTTTGTAAAATCAAAAATATTATTACAAACATACAAAAAATATCATTTACAAAAATTGATTTGGAGTAGAAAAAATTAGTTAGAAAACCTCCAAAGAAGACCCCCATAAATATTCCGAAAGCCTCTGCGCTTCTTACAAGAGAATAAGCTTTTCTAGTATCCATTGGATAACAAAAATAAGGCACTCCAAACTCAGCTGATGGCCAATATATTCCAGCTGCTGCGCCAATAAACGATTGTCCAATTATGTAAAAAAAAGGATCCTTAGAAAAAATCAGAAAAAATCCTGCAACAATAGTTATTATTGAAGAGGCAATTAATGGGTACTGTATTTTCCCTGTTTTATTTAAATAATTACCTGTAAATAATCTTGTTATCGTACCTATAATTGCTGAGATAGTAAAACCTAGACCAATTTCAGTTGCCGAGAGACCAATATCATTAAAAATAAGTGATGTTAAATAAATGACACCTCCGGCCCCAAATGAAGCAAAAAATCTTATTTTAGTAATTAACCTTAAATGAAATGGAAATTCTATCCACCAATATTTGGCAATTTGAAACCTATTTGGATTAATCACAATTGAAATTCATTTTTATATTTGTTTTAAGTATTTGTAGTTTATTTCTAGGTAATAGTTCTGCCAAAGCTGCCGAACAGATTAATATTATATTTGAGGAAATGAAAATTCCTATTAATATAGAGAAACTATCAAAACTAGAACAATACGAGGATGATTCTAAAGAAGTAATAGGTTGGTTTAAGAAAAATGGATTTTCAAGAGTTTTTGAATTAACAAAATTTTTAAAATTCCCAATTTTCAAACAAGAAGGATTAAACAGAGAATTATTACGTAGTTGGGTAGGCAGAAAAATTCTTTCAGAATTAAGTAAAACTATAATAGTTCCTAATGATAAAGATGGAATTGAAGTTTTCAATACTATTGAAAATTTATTGGATTATAAAAGTGAAATTTCTACCTTAGATATCATACAAGCTTTACCTTCAGAAGAAATATTATTAGATATAGAAAATCTAATATTGATAATTTCCTCTTGGAAAAAGGAATTAATTATGCAACAAAATCTCATTCTTAAATTAAATGAACTAAAAATATCAAATAAGGAATCTTTAAAAAGGGTAAAGGAAAATGTTAATTCAAATCTTATATCAATACAAAAGAAAATCTATGCACCTCACCGAGTGGAACCTGTAGAAATTGAATATTGGAAAAGTAATAAAGAATCATCTGATAAAGAACTAATAATTTTTATGCCAGGGCTAGGAGGTCATATTAATAATTTCAAATGGATTGGGAAAGAATTAAGTCAAAAGGGATGGCCAGTTATTCTTGTACATCATAAAGGAAGTAATTCAAAAACTATTTCACAAGTTCTTGAAGGTAAAGAAGTAATTCCAGGAAGTACAGACTTTTTCTTTAACAGGATAAAGGATCTAGATGCCGTCTTAAAAGAACACAGGAATGGAAGTTTTGGGTTAGATAATGACTCTTATATATTAATGGGACATTCACTTGGTGCTTTAATATCACTTTTATATGAGGGAGAAAAACCATTAGATGGACTTGAAAATAGATGTGATAATGCACTAACAGATTTTGGTTTAACAAATTTATCAAAATTTGTACAATGTCAATTAAGTGAAATTAAACTTCCTAAAAAAATATATCCAAAGAAGGCAAATGCGATAATAGGTTTCAATGCATTTGGAAGCCTAATTTGGCCAAAAGAAAAAAGTTCAGGAATCGATATTCCTATACTTCTTATAGGGGGTACCTATGATCTAATTACACCATTGATAGGAGAACAATTTAAAGTATTTTTATCCGCGAATAATTCACTTAATAGGTTTCTAATTATTGAAGGTGCAAGTCATTTTTCTCCCATTAGAATAGAAAATAATTTAGAAGGAAATAATGACATATTCAAAATCAGGGGGGAATTTATTGGGGCAGATCCAAAGTCAGTACAAGATTTATCATTAAGAACTTTGACAGCATTTATAAATAACCTTAAAAATGAAGAAAGCCTCAAAATATTTTCAAATAAGACAGACATTAATCTTGATTTTCATCTTTTAGATAGAAAGACTATAAATGAAATTTCTAAAAATTAGTATTCAATTCTGGGATCTAATAATGCAATCAAAATATCAACAAGAAGATTTAGAGAAACTATCAATAATGAAGTGATAATTACTATCCCTTGAACTAATGTGTAATCTCTTTGAGAAATTGCTTCATGCAACCTTAACGCGATGCCAGGCCATGAAAAAGTAACTTCAAACAAAAGAGCACCACCTGCTAAGGAAGCAATTGTTAAACCTGAAATAGTAACTATTGGCAAAAGTGCATTAGGTAATGCATGATTTAGAATGATTCTTCTTCTCGAAACACCTCTAGTAATAGCAGCATTTACATAATCGCTTTTTAATGACTTATCTAAATTTATTCTTAAAGATCTACTAAAAATTCCACTTAAAAGAAAACCTAGAGTTAAAGAAGGTAGTGCAAGATGATAGAGGCTTTCTCTCAAACCAATAAAATCATTAGAAAGAAAACTATCTAGTACTAAAAATCCAGTTATATGGTTTTGATGTTGAAAGACAGGAAATCTTCCACCAATAGGAAAAATATTAAAATATACAGAGAATATTAACTGAGCCAACATCGCCCCCCAAAAAGGGGGGATAGCATAAGAAGCGATACCAATTATTCTAATAATATAATCTCCTTTTTTCCCTTTGTACCTTAACCCAATAAACCCTAGTGTGAAGCCTATTAATATTGCACTTAATATTGAAAAAAATCCAAGTTCGAGGGTTGCTGGTAATGACTTGAGAATAATATTCAAAACTGGCTCTTCAGTACTTAAAGAAAGCCCTAAATTCAGGTGTAAAATATTATTAATATAATTTAGGTATTGAGAAAGAAGAGATTCATTCAATCCCAATCTGTTTCTAAGAATTTCTCTTGATACTTCATCCGCCCCAGACCCAAGAATCGCATCAACAGGATCTCCAGGAGCAATTCTTAATAAAATAAAAACTAATGTAGATATTATCCACAACATTAAGGGTATTAAAGAAAGCTTTAAAAACGAATAATTAAGAATTTTATTTAGATCTCTACTCATTAATTAATTTAAGATCGCTCAATGAAATAATTCCTGCTCCATTGAAAGTGGGTTTTGAAATCTTTATTTGAGACCATGCTTTTTGAGAGGATATCCATATAGGAACATATGGAATTGAATTAGCAGCGATTTTCTCGATTTCAAGAAGTTTATTTAATCTTTTATCACCATTTACCTTTTCACTCTCTAAAAATAATTTTTCTACTTTATTGGATCCCCAAAAACTACCACTATAAACCGCTTCACCTTTCTTGCAGACACCTTTATCAATTTCACTACAACTTAAAAGTGGAGTTAAGTATGCCTCTGGATCAGAATAAGCTCCTGTCCAGTCTAGAATTACAGCTGTATAAATTCCTAAGCTTAGATTTTTATAAATTGTTGTAGATTCTACCGCATTGAGTTTTATTTCAATGCAATCATTCAAAACAGCTTTTATTTCTTCTTGCCATGTTAATGCAATAAGTTTGTCAGCTGGAACATTAGACCTATAAGTAAGAGGGATATTTAATAAATTTCCATTGCAATAGCCTTCTTTTTGAAGTAACTTTTTTGCTTCTGAGGGATCATATTTGGGCCACAAATCTTGATTGCCATTCTTAAATATAGGTGGGACTATAGACCTTGATGGAATTCTTAATCCATAGCTTACTTTTTTACTAATAAATTTCCTATTAAGACTTTTTGCTAAAGCCAACCTTACATTGAGATTATTTAATGGATGAATATTTGTTCTAAAACTTATAAAACTTATTTCTGTGGCGGGACTATTACCTTCTCTAAGTTTGTTATTTTTACTGAGCAACCGTAAACTATCTATTTGTATGTCATCAATTGAATTTGATAAAAGAACGTCAATTTGTTTACTTTTTAAAGCTCCAAAAAGAGAGGAAGAATTAGCATAGCCTACAAAATTGATACCTTTATTATTTGGGGATTTACCCCAATATTTTAAATTTGGATCAATTACTTGAATTTCATTAGAAAATCTTCTTAAGATATATTTTCCAGTACCAACAAATTGTTCATTTAAAAATTTATCGGAATAATTCTTATAAAAAGTTGGAGAGATAGGTGTTAAATTTACAGAAGTAAGTAATCCATTTAAAGAACTTGATGGTTTTTTTAGATTAATTATTATTTTATAATCGCTTGGAGCTTCTATTGATTTAATTTTATCACCCAAAATATAATTCATCGTTCCAATTCTTTTGAATCTTTCAAACGTAAACTTAAATGCATCAGCATTAAATAAAGTCCCATCGTGAAAAAATACATTTTTTCTCAAATTAATAATTATTTGCAATCCATTCTTAGAAATGATGGGCATTCCTAACGCCAATTTAGGAATTAATTCACCATTTGCATTTAATTCATATAATGTATCTCCAAGTGAATTTAATAATTGAATTGTCTTAAGAGTAGTAGCTCTTGCAGGATCTATAGATTCTATTTTCCCAGAACTTGCAACTATAATTTTTTGAGATATTTTTTTTGATGCACAGGAATAATTGGATAAGGAAATTAAAAAAATTAATATTGATAATATAAATTTATTTTGCATAATCTTTTAACTTAAATTATTGACTTATTTTCTGAATTGTTCTGAGCAATAGGTTTGTAAGGTTATTTGACTTATTTCCAAAGCGAATGTTTTTTTAGCAATAGAGGGGAAAGGCCACTCTCTTATCCAACAAATTTTTTTTTGTATGTTAATACCTATTACTTGAAAAGTCTTTTTACTATTTTTAATTTTTACGCATGAACCTTTATATAGGTTCTCAGGAATAATTCGAGAATTAATTTCTTTTTTATTTTCTATTAATTTTGAATAATTCATTATAGCTGTAGAAGTTAAACACATACTCTCTTCGGTTTAACAAGCTATCAAGGAATTTGCAAATTATTTTTTTAAATACAACTTAATTGACTAGCGATAATTTTAACTTCATTGAGAGCATTTATTTCCTCCTTTGATTTCTCGAAATTCCCATTACTAACTTCATGTGTTATTACAACTATTTCTGCTCTATCCTCGCTTGCATCAAGTTGAACAATTGATTCAATTGAAACATCATAATTACCAAAGATATCACCAATCTTACCTATTACCCCAGGGCTATCAATACATATAATTCTAAGATAATTTTTCTTTGTAATTTGTGAAGAATCTATTATGTGGCAATTTCTCCAGAAATCAAAAGCTAATAATGGATCTACTGTATTATTATTATTTTTCGAAGTTGCATGTAGATTTAATATGTCAGAGACCACTGAAGCGGCCGTTGGTCCACTTCCAGCTCCAGGGCCATATAACATTATTTCTCCAAGAGGAGCGGCTTCTATCAATAAGGCATTATTTACTCCTTCAACAGTTGCTAAGGGGTGAGATTTAGGAATTAAAGAAGGGGCTACCCAAATATTTAAAGGAAGTGAATCATTACTATTAATAGGATATCTTTCTGCAAGTGCTAAAAGTTTAATTTCAAATCCTAATTTATTTGCATACTCAATATCTTTAAGATTAATTTTACTAATACCTTCTGTAATTATTGAATCTCTTTCGATTTTTCCTCCAAATGCTAGTTCACTAAGAATTAAGATTTTATCTGCAGCATCATGTCCTTCAACATCAGCAGTTGGATCAAATTCTGCGTAACCTAGTTTTTGAGCTAATTTTAAAGTTTCAATATAATCAGCTTTTTCATTTGTCATTTTTGAAAGAATAAAATTTGTTGTTCCATTTATTATCCCTACCATTTTTTTTATATGGTTACTTTTAAGAGATCTTTTTAAAGGTTCTATTATTGGAATCCCTCCGCATACAGCTGCTTCCGACAAAACATAAACTCCTTTCTTGGCTGCAGCCTCGTATATTTCACTTCCATATCTAGCAATAACTGCTTTATTAGCGGTAACAACAGATTTACCAGCTCTTAAAGATTTCATAATGATATCTTTCGCTATATCTATCCCTCCCATTACTTCAACGATTACATCAATTGAGGGATCATCAATTAATTCAATTGGATTATCTACTAACAAATTATTGTCTATGGCGATCTCCCTTTTTTTATTAACATCTTTAACTGCTATTTTCACAATTTCTATTTCTTTTAAAATTGGATGCGAGTCAAATTCTGATCTTAATATTTTATAAATCCCTGTGCCTACAGTTCCAAAACCTACAATACCGATTTTACATTTTACCATTTTTATTTCTTGTTTATAATAGATTTAATTTTATATTATTGGACAGACAAAAATTGATTTGCCTGTGACTGCATTTTTAATAGTATATTTAAAAATCCATTTGATCTTGAAGGGGTTAAGCTTGCTTTTAAACCTGTTTCTTCTAAAAATTTCTTGTTTATCTTAACAACTTCTTTGGGTGTCAATTCATTCAATCCATTTATAAGGAATGCAAGCAAACCTTTTGTTATTAAGGCGTCTGAATATCCTTGCCAATATAGCTTGCCACCATGGATACTAGCTTTTACAAAAACTTCGGAAACGCATCCCATAACTTTATTCTCAGGAATAAGAATATTACTATCTGGTTCTTCCAATTTTTTACCTAGCCATAAAATATATTCGTATTTTCTTTTAGGATCTTCTGAATTTTTCAACTTATCAACTAACTTGTTTAACTTAATATAGGTTTTTTGATTATCCATTCTTCAAAAACTTTATAGTTACTTGTAGGTAACTTATTATACAGATATTTCATTCTCAGTGATAAAACCTGATAAAGGAATATCCCAATCAGCTCTGGTTAATGATTTTATACTTACACAATTAGAAGTCAACAAACCAATACATGGAATATTACGCCAATTTTCATCTTCTCTTAATTTATCAAAATATCCACCCCCATAACCTAATCTAACTAGTTTTTGATCCACAGAAAGACATGGTAAAAAAATCATACTAATCTCTTTATATGTTAATGGCTTTGAGTTTTCAGGGCCTAGAATACCTTCAAAATCTTTAGTAAGAGGTTTATCATCCCAAGAATAAAATGAAAGTTTTTTATTTTTTTCACATCTTGGCAAAGCTACAGGAAATTTATCTTTAAGACTTCTAATATCTACTTCATTTTTTAAAGGCCAATATATCCCTATGTGATTAATATAATGATTTCTATTTAAAAAATATTCTATATACTTATTCACATTAATAACTACATTACTCCTATCATTTAATGAGCTTTCATCTCTTTGTTTTCTAAAAATATTTCTCTCCAAATTCTTTTTTACCGAGATAATCATAATTATTAATTAGTTAAAGCCTTCTTCATTTAATTTTGTAAGGGCTATTGCTAATGCGTCTGAAGAATCATCAGGTTTTGGAGGTTTATTAAGGTTTAAATTATACATCACTGAATCGAGAACTTCTTTCTTAGATGCTTTACCTGTTCCAGCAACGGTTAGCTTTATCTGAGCTGGTGAATATTCACTGACTTTAATATGTTTTGATGCTAATACCATCATAATTACACCTCTAGCCTGCACTACGCTAATAGTCCTACTAGATTTATAAAAGAAAAATTTCTCTACTGCAGCAATATTAGGATTCCAATGATCTATTAATTCATTAAGATCCTTAAATATCTCAAATAGTCTAAATTCCTCTTTTTTATCTTTACTAGTCTCAATCACACCACAATCTAATATGATCTTTTTTTCTTTTTTTTATTTCAATAATTCCATATCCAACTCTCGCTAATCCAGGGTCAATCCCAATTATCCTCACGACAATTAAACATTAGTTGATAATTGGAACTTTGAAAGATTATCTTTTTCATCCAATTCAAAGACCTTACAAAAGGCCTGAATAACTTTTTCACCTGAGTCAACTTGCTCTAGAGGATCTTTTCTTAATCTATGTCTTAGGGAACAAGTAATTACCCTGGCAATATCTTCTTCTTGAACTTCAGTTCTACCCTCATAGGCAGCGATTGCCCTTGCTGATCTATTAGTAACAATATCTCCACGTAATCCATCAACATCTAGCTCTCCACAGATTGCAGAAATATTTAATCTAAGATCTTCATCCATTTGAACTGAATTTAATATTTCCTGAGCTTTAATTACTTTTTGCTGAAGTTCATCCTGTTGTTTCTCTACACTTATTGAAAAAGCGTCGGGATTATCATCAAAAGAGGTTCTCTGATCAACAACTTTAACTCTTAATTCCGCATCTCTTACTGTCTTGACCTCAACACTCATTCCAAATCTATCTAGTAATTGCGGTCTTAATTCCCCTTCCTCTGGATTGCCAGATCCAATCAAAACAAATCTTGCAGGATGTCTAACTGAGACCCCTTCTCTTTCAACTGTATTCCAGCCAGAGGCTGCTGAATCTAAGAGAACATCGACCAAATGATCATCAAGTAAATTTACTTCATCTACATATAATAGTCCTCTATTAGCTTTTGCTAACAATCCTGGTTCAAAGGCTTTAACTCCCTCGCTTAAAGCTTTTTCTATATCAATAGTTCCGCATAGTCTGTCTTCAGTAGCTCCCAAAGGCAAATCGACCATTGGTACCTGTTTTTGATCACTCTCTAGACTTTCTCCCTGAACAACTTTTTCTAAGACTTCTCTACTTTGCAAATCAGGATCAACCAATGAGCTATTATAAGGATCGTCTTTAACAACATCTATTGCTGGCAACAAATCAGCTAAAGCTCTAATAGTGGTTGACTTCCCAGTACCTCTATCTCCCATTATCATTACACCTCCAATTCTTGGATCGATAACATTTAATAAGAGAGCTAATTTCATTTCTTCCTGACCAATTACCGCCGTAAAAGGAAAAACTCTTCTTTTCTTTGTTGTAGTCACAGGTTTAGTTGTCTTTAATTATCAAATGATCAATAGATGCTACTTCAGAAAATGTTTTTAGTAAATATACATATTAAATTGAAACTTCAGAAAGAAAGTTTTATTTATTTTTTATTTATTTATTTACTTTTTGAATTATTTAAGAACCAATTGATTTGATGCACAATTCCTCTCAAGATATTCATTTCATGAATTGATGTGTTTGCTCTTAAGATATATTTTTTAAACTTACTTATTTTAGCCTCAGATGTATGTTTCAAAAGATATCCAACCCTTAAAAGCATTTCCTCTATCTCCAAAAACGAATCATTTATCTGTTTTGATGAGGCAAGATCAAAAACTTTTAAGTCCTTATGTAAATCTCTTTTAGGAGATTTATTTAATTCATAAAGTATTATTGAAACTGCGTGAGATAAATTTAATGAAGGATAATTCTCAGAAGAGGGTATATTTACAATCCTATGAGCCATAAGCAATTCTTCATTAGTTAAACCTCTATCTTCTCTTCCAAATAAAATTGCTAAATTTTTTACCTGTTTTAAAGATAATATCCATTTACATATATCTTCTGGAGATTCAAAGTATGAATCTTTGCTTTTCTCTACTCTCCCACACGAAGCAAGGACTAAATCACAATCAAATATAGCTTGTTCAAGATTATTAAAGATTTTGCATTTATCAATATATCTTTGACCTTTAAGAGCCATTTTTCTTGCTTCTAAAGAGTATATATCACATTGAGGTGAAATAATTCTTAATTCATCAACCTCGAAATTGGCGCATAATCTTGCAATACTTCCCACATTTAAAGGACCATTAGGTTCCACTAATACGACTTTTAAATTTGAAGAATTTTTGTCCAAATTAATCCAAACTATGTAAATACTTTAGTAAATTAGCCATATTTTGAGGATCAATTTCAAAACTTGGCATAGGTGGTGTAAGCCCACCAGTTACTTGTTTTATGATCTCCTTATCATTAAAACTTTGAGTTATTGAGTGTAAATCTGGACCTACTAATCCTCTCGCTGTAATTCCATGACATCCAACGCAATTTGTTTTGAAAAGAGCATTTCCATCTTTCACAGATCCTTCAAGTTCAAGCGTTTTAAGAATATATTCATTTGACTCATGATTTTTTAGGTAAATCAGAACAAAAATAATAAAAGCAACAAGTAAAACAATAAAAACCATTTTCCAGATTTCTAGTTTTATTTTCTTTTCTGCTGCAGATGATGAAGATGTTGTCACAAAAAATAGTCCCTGTGTAACAATTGTGAATAGGAAATTAAAAAAATGCCAGAAAATGATTGAGCCTCTTTTATGTGGAATAGTATTGGGACTAGTCCCAATTACTCTCCTAGGATTATTTGTAAGTGCTTGGAATCAATATAGAAGAGGTTCAGGAATCTTAGACATAGATTAAAAAAGTTAACCTTGACTGTCCATAATCTCTAACATCTATAGTTTCCCATAAGTTACTTTTTTTAATAACCAATTCAGGTGAGTGTTCACAAATAACTATTGAATCTTTTTTTAAAAAATTACAATTAAAAATTTGATCTAAAACGAATTGATGATAATTTGCACCGTATGGTGGATCTAGATAAATAAAATCAAATTTTAACTTATTTAAATCATTATTTTTAGATAATGCGTTTCTCTTATAATTTGGTTTTGTCCAAATTAAAACATCATTGCAAATAACATCAATATCTTTTTTTCGGCTTTCGATATTGTGAAGTGA
Source organism: Prochlorococcus sp. AG-412-F02 (assembly GCA_003214935.1). GTDB lineage: Bacteria > Cyanobacteriota > Cyanobacteriia > PCC-6307 > Cyanobiaceae > Prochlorococcus_A. The sequence goes on along the minus strand of QCLA01000009.1, from coordinate 20,365 downwards.
AAGAAGATTTTTTAAACATATTTTTGAGTTGTTTTTATTCTTTTCAATCGCAACAATTTTTTTTGCACCATGATTATATGCCTCACAAGATATTGATCCAGTCCCACTAAACAAATCTAACCAGTTACTATTCAATACTCTATTTCTCAATATATTAAAAATAGCTTCTCTGACACGTAAAGTAGTAGGCCTAGTATATATATTTTTTGGACTTTCAAGCCTTTTACCGCCTATTAACGTTAATTTTGTTTTCATATCTCTTCAAATTATTGAATATTTTTAAGCCACCTTCGTAAGAATTTCTCTCCAGTTTTACCAGATTTTTCTGGATGAAATTGACAAGCTAATAAATTATCATTTTCAATTATTGCTGTTAATTTTTCATAACCATAATCAACATTTGCTGCAATTATATTTGAGTCTTTAGGAACTGCATGATAGGAATGAACAAAATAAACCCAATTATTTAATTCACCTTCTTTTATCAAAGTATTATTTTTTGTTTGATTGAGTTTGCACCAACCAACATGGGGAGATCTTTGGTTAAATATTTTAGGTATTTTCTTTATTTCGCCTTTAATTATACCTAGACCACTAAGAGAACCTTCATCACTTGATTCAAAAAGTAATTGTAGGCCTAAACAAATTCCTAAAAATGATTTTCCAGAATTAATCCAATTCTTAATATGAATTATTAAATCTGTATCTCTAAGATTAATCATTGCTGGGTCGAAGGAACCAACTCCGGGAAGTATTAATGCCTTGCAATCCTTTGATTGGTCAATATTCTTAATTAATAAAATTTCTTCTCCAAGACTTTCTAGAGATTTTGTTACAGAATGAATATTTCCCATTCCGTAATCTATAAGTCCTATTTTATGCAAAGTTTTATTTTCATAAATGCTTAGATAAAGTACTTGAAAGGGTAGCTTTTGGAACAGCACCTACAACAGTATCTACTTTTTGACCACCTTTAAAAATCATTAAAGTTGGGATACTTCTTATGCCATATTGACTAGCAACATTTGGATTCTCATCAGTATTTAATTTAAAAACTTTAATTTTCCCTTCAAAGTCTTTAGAAATTTCTTCTACTACAGGAGCTACCATCCTACAAGGGCCACACCATGGTGCCCAAAAATCAACTAATACTGGGAGATTACTTTTCAGTACTTCTTTGTCGAAAGTTGAATCTGTTACTGCTGGAGCTGAAGACATAATTTAAGTATTCCTTTAAAGAAATTTAGCAAGCTATTCTTTTAAGTGATGATTTCATTACATATAAAATAATATAAGTAACAAATCTCAAAAAAAAGCCCGAATAACGGGCAATTTAGTGTGTGAGGAGTATGGGGGTTAGCCCATTTTTCTATAATAACTCCTAAAAAGTATTTTGTTGAAAATAAATAATCAAATTTTTATAAATAATTCTATGTTTTAAAAACTATTTGCCCATACCAAGCTGCTGAGCTTTTTGATATACCTTGCCTTCTGTTAAAAGTGATGGAGCAATAACTATTTCTACATTTTGCATTTCCTTGATGTTTTTAACCCCAAGTGTGCTCATGGATGTCCTGATAGCACCAAGTAAATTATGAGTCCCATCATCAAGCAATGCTGGGCCTTTAATAATCCTTTCTAAAGATCCTGTAGAGCCGACTTCAATTCTCGTACCACGAGGCAATATTGGACTTGGTGTAGCCATACCCCAGTGATAGCCATTTCCTGGAGCACTTGATGACTTAGCTATTGGAGAACCAATCATTACTGCATCTGCTCCACATGCTAAACATTTACAAATATCACCACCAGTAACAATTCCACCATCAGCAATAATAGGAATATACTTACCACTTTCTTTAAGGTAATCATCTCTTGCAGCACTACAATCAGTAATTGCTGTTGCTTGAGGTATCCCAATTCCTAATACCCCTCTAGACGTACAAGCAGCACCTGGACCGATACCAACCATTAAACCTGAGACCCCAGCCTTCATAAGCAGTTGGGCTACTTCATAAGTTACACAATTTCCTGCTATTACTGGAACTGCCAAAGCTTGACATAAATTCCCAATACTTAAGGATTCATTGCCTTCCATGCCAAGGTGCTCTGTGGAAACTACAGTTCCTTGCAAAAAAAATAAATCTATATCCGAATGAACTAGTGTTTCTTTAAATTTTATAGCGGCCTGTGGTGTTCCACTTAAAGCAGCTATTCCACCCATTTCCTTAATTTCATTTATTCTTTTGAATATAAGTTCCTTCTTTACAGGTTCACTATATATTTTTTGCATTAATGGAACAAATTCCTTTTTCCCAACAGATGAGATTTGGGACAATATTTCTTCGGGATATTCATATCTAGTTTGTATCCCCTCCATATTAAGTACCCCAAGAGAACCTAATTTACTAAGTTCTATTGCTGTTTTTACATCAACAACGCTATCCATTGCACTAGCAATGATGGGTACTTCTCTTTTAAGATTGCCTATTTTCCAAGAAGGGTCTGTTAAGTCGTAATCAAGGGTTCTATTTCCTGGTACTAAAGCTATTTCATCAATACCATAAGCCCTTCTGACTTTTCTGTTTAAACCAAGTTCAATATTCACGGATTTTTTAATTATTCTGATTAAATTAACAACTAAAGGTGTAATAATCCAATTTTAATTCAAAAAAAACAGTTTTTTTTCTTATTTGTGTGTAAATGTGAGTATTTGAGAATTAATTATAAGTTTTTTTTTATTCATTATGACAATCAGCGATTATTATTAAATAAAGCCTTTTTGTATGTCTGATATTGTTGATTCTGGGGATTCTGGATTGAGCGAAAACAACGATCGAATCATTCAGACTGATTTAAGAGAAGAAATGTCTCGTTCATACATTGAGTATGCTATGAGCGTTATTGTTGGTCGTGCTCTTCCGGATGCTAGGGATGGATTAAAGCCAGTACATAGAAGAATTCTTTACGCAATGTATGAGCTTGGTTTAACTAGTGGGAGGCCTTATAGAAAATGTGCGAGAGTAGTTGGAGAAGTTCTTGGCAAATACCATCCTCACGGAGATACTGCTGTTTATGATGCCTTGGTAAGGATGGCACAAGATTTTTCTATGCGCATGCCTCTTATAGATGGCCATGGAAACTTTGGCTCAGTAGATAATGATCCGCCTGCTGCGATGAGGTATACAGAATCACGCCTACAATCACTTACAGATGAAAGTTTACTTGAGGATATTGAATCGGAGACTGTAGATTTTTCTGATAATTTTGATGGATCTCAACAAGAGCCAACTGTTTTGCCTGCAAGGATCCCTCAACTCCTTCTAAATGGTTCTTCTGGTATAGCTGTAGGAATGGCGACTAATATTCCACCTCATAATTTAGGAGAATTAATAAGTGGTCTCAAATCAATAATTAAAAACCCCGAAATCGAAGATAAGGATCTTTTTCAATTAATTAAAGGTCCTGATTTTCCTACTGGAGGGCAAATCCTAGGAAGGAATGGCATTAAAGAAACTTTTACAACAGGAAAAGGTTCAATAACTATGAGAGGGGTAGCAGATATTGAACAAATAAAATCAACTGGCAGAGCAGAAAAAGATGCTGTAATAATAACTGAACTACCTTTTCAAACTAATAAAGCAGCTTTAATAGAAAGGATCGCAGATTTAGTTAATGATAAAAAATTAGAAGGCATCTCTGATATTAGAGACGAAAGTGATCGGGATGGGATGCGTATTGTGATAGAGCTAAAAAGAGATTCCTATCCTCAGGTTGTTTTAAATAATTTATTCAAGTTAACACCGCTTCAAAATAACTTTAGTGCAAATATTCTTGCTCTAGTCAAAGGTGAGCCTACAACTCTTTCACTTAGAAAAATGTTAGATGTATTTCTAGATTTTAGAGTTGAAACTATTAGAAGAAGAACAAGCTTTTTATTGAAGAAAGCAGAAGAAAGAGATCATATTGTTAAAGGCCTATTATTAGCCTTAGATGCTATGGATGAAATCATTTCCTTAATAAGGTCAGCAAAGGATACCAACACAGCACGAGAAAAATTACAGAAAAACCATGAATTATCTCCTACTCAAGCAGATGCAATTTTGCAAATGCAATTAAGGAGATTAACGGCATTAGAGGCAGATAAAATTAAAGCGGAACATGCTGAACTAACAGAAAAAATAAATAAATACAAAGATATACTTAATGATAAAGGAAAGATCTTTGAAATAATTCTGACAGAACTTAGTAAAATTGATGAAAAGTTTTCATCTCCAAGAAAGACTAAAATTCTTGATTTAGGTGGAGGCCTGGATGATATTGATCTAATTGCTAATGAGAGATCAGTAGTTTTATTGACTGAGGCTGGTTATTTAAAAAGAATGCCTGTTAATGAATTTGAATCCACCAGCAGAGGGTCTAGGGGGAAAGCTGGCACTAAAACACAGGGAGATGATGAAGTGAAATTATTCATAAGCTGTAATGATCATGATACTCTTTTGCTCTTCAGTGATAGAGGAGTAGCTTATGCCCTACCAGCTTATAGAGTTCCCATGAGTAGTAGAACAGCAAAAGGAACTCCTTCTGTTCAACTCCTTCCAATTCCCAGAGAGGAGCAAATTACCTCTATTGTTTCTGTAGATTCATTTGACAACGAATGTTACTTATTAATGTTAACTAATGCAGGGTTTATAAAAAGGACATCACTTAGTGCTTTTTCTAAAATTCGCTCAAATGGATTAATAGGAATTAATTTAGAAGATGGAGATGCTTTGAAATGGGTAAGATTATCAAAAGAAGGGGATAGTGTTCTAATTGGATCAAGAACAGGAATGACGATACATTTTAGGTTGGATCTTAATGAATTAAGACCCCTTGGGAGGACTGCTAGGGGCGTTAAATCAATGAACTTAAGAGATGGCGACAATCTCGTTTCCATGGATGTCTTAACATCAAATCTAGTTGATAAATTAGCAAGCCTTGAAGATCCAGTTAAAGAGATTGATTGTGATATCGAGAGTAATTCGTCTAATGGACCTTGGGTTTTAGTAGCCAGTGCATTTGGTCTTGGGAAGAGAGTACCAGTAACACAGTTTAGGTTACAAAAAAGAGCTGGTATGGGTTTAAGAGCTATAAAATTTAGAATAAAAAACGATGTACTCGTTGGGTTAAAGGTACTTGGAGAAGGTGAAGAACTCCTTTTAGTAACAGAAAAGGGGGTTATTGTAAGAACAAATGCAGATAAAATATCTCAGCAATCCAGAACTGCTACTGGAGTAAAATTACAAAAGCTGGATGAAGGTGATCATTTATCTGAAGTTGTCCTTGTTCCTCATGAACAAATAAAGAATTCAGATGAATTAATTTCAAGCGAGCATAATTAAAAACAGGTACCTAATTAGATCATATGAAAATACTTGATATTTTAATTTTAGGTTCTGGTCCTGCAGCATTATGTTTAGCTTCTGAATTAGCTAAACAGAATCTCAATATAATGGGTATATCAACTAAATCACCAAAGGATAAATGGGAAAATACATATGGAATTTGGGCATCTGAATTAGAGGAATTAGGATTAGAATCATTGCTATCACATAGATGGTCTAATACAGTAAGTTTTTTTGGAAATGGAATAAGTGAGAAGGGTAATAATACTACAGAACATAGATATGATTACGGATTAATAAACCAGGAAGCCTTTCAAAATGATCTTTTAAAAAAATGTAAAGGGATTGAATGGCTGAATGAAACAGCGAAACAAATCACGGAAGATAAAAACTTTTCTGAAGTCATTTGTTTCTCAGGCCTAAAACTAAAAGCAAGATTAGTTATTGATGCTAGTGGACATAAGAGTAACTTTATAAAAAGACCCGCCAGAAATGATGTTGCTCAACAAGCTGCTTATGGAATTGTTGGCAAATTTTCATCGCCACCTGTTAAAAAGGATCAGTTTGTTTTAATGGATTTTCGACCAGACCATTTAAATAATCAAGAAAAACTATCATCCCCTTCCTTTCTTTATGCAATGGACCTTGGTAATGATACTTTTTTTGTTGAAGAGACATCATTAGCTAGTTATCCTGCATTATCTCAAGATCGCCTTAAAAAAAGACTTTTTAGCCGATTAGAGAATAAAGGTATCCAGATAAAAGAGATATACCATGAAGAAAATTGTCTGTTTCCAATGAATTTACCTCTTCCATTTAAAAAACAATTTGTGCTTGGTTTTGGAGGGGCAGCAAGCATGGTTCATCCAGCATCTGGATACATGATCGGATCTTTATTAAGAAGAGCTCCTCTACTTGCAGAAAAGTTAGCAATTTACTTAAAAGAACCAAACCAAAGTTCTATTGAATTAGCCTCAAAAGGCTGGGAAATCTTATGGCCTTATGAATTAACTCAAAGGCATAAACTTTATCAATATGGTCTCCAAAGATTAATGCGTTTTGATGAGAGGAAATTAAGAAGTTTCTTTTCTAGCTTCTTTAAATTATCAACAAAAGAATGGGTCGGTTTTCTTACAAATACACTCCCTCTACCAAAATTAATTTATGTAATGAGTAAGATGTTTATAAATTCACCTTTAAAAATTAAACTTGGTATGCTTAACATAAATTAAATTTTATTTTTGCCAATCAAGGATATTTATTTCAGGAAAAACCTTATCTTCTTCTTCTATCATCTCGAGAAATATTAAATCGAACTTGGATATATCTTTTAGCATTTCAATTAATTTCCAGAATCTAAATAAATGTCTGTCAATTCTTTCTTTAGCAAGCTCAGTCGTCGTTCCCGCCCTTAAGATAAAACTCCAATCTGATGATTGAGAAAGAAGCAATTCTCTAGCAGCTTGCTTTAATACTCTTATTGAAAATTCATCGTTAAAGCTTTTTGAGGAACACTCAACAAACATTGAACCTGCCTTAGTAATTTCAGGTACAATCCAAGAATTCTTATCATTAAGCCAATAGTTATGATATCCCCCTTGGCCCCAGCTTGAAGGAGATGGGTCACAAATCTGAAGTTTTGGGTTTTCCATTAGAATCTCCTTTAAGTTGGTAAGTCTAATTGAATATTTAGTTGAATTTTTTAAAATGTTTCCTATAAATATTGGGCCCTCATACCACCAATGGCCAAACAATTCAGCATCAAATGGAGCTATTAACAAAGGCTCAAAAGATGAGGATAAAGATAAGTTTTCTAATTGTTTAGATCTTGCTAAAAGATAAGTATCAGCATGTTCCTCTGCCTTCCTTCTAGCATCATTTTCTATATAAAAATCTTTTTTACCTAGGGGAATTTTCTCATCAGTAATTTTATAATATTTTAGACCTAGAGGCCTTGCACTTGGAATTCCTTTTTTTTTCAGTTTTGAAGGAGGTAATTCCCAACCTAAGTCTTTATGAAATTCTCTATAAAGTTTATCGCCTGGGTATCCATCTTTAGCAGACCACACAGGTAAGGTTGATTCACTATCTCTGCCAAAAAAAGCAACTCCATTTTTTGAACATATTGGAGCATAAACTCCATATCTAGGCCTTGGAGATGCATTCAAAATTCCATGACCATCCAATACTGCATATCTTATTCCAGAATTAAATAATACCTGATCTAAATTTTCATAATATGCGCATTCAGGCAACCAAATACCTAAAGGATTAGTTCCTAGAATATTTTTGTGATTAACAACTGCCGTGTTTATTTGCCCTATAACCGTTTCAGGATTCTCTCTAAGAATTGGCAAATATCCATGAGTAGCTGCACATGTAAGAATATCTAAATTGCCAGATTGATTTAAAACTTTAAACCTACCAATTAAATTACCATCATATTTTTGCCAATATAAAAATTTATCATTTAAGTTTCTCATTAAAAATTCAGAAGCAACTTTTTCTTCTGCTGATAACTCATTCAGAAAAAACTTTCTTGTTTCAATCCAAGATGGAAAAGTTTCTTTAATTTGTTCATTTTGTAAAAGAGATAATAATGTTGGAGATAAACTAATCGTAAGTTTCGTATTTAAGGGATTCTCTTTTTGGGAAGATTCTATTACTTGAAGCAATGGAATATAACACTCTAATATCGCCTGAAATAACCAATCTTCCTCTAAGGAATTTTTTTCATTTTTCCTTACGTAAGGAAGATGGGCATGTAATACTATTGCTAATTTTCCTAAGTTGTTTTTCTTTGGGTAAATCCCATTCATATCATTTATAATTTTTGCTTGTAAACCTTAAAAATATAAAAATTCACTCTTCAGTGAAAATAATATTTAATTCTTAAACAATACTTTACTAAACGATATATATTTTTTTATTTATAAAATTTTAAACAATATTATAAAGTAATTATCCAAAAGATAATCGATATTAAATAATATATAGTAATTTTTTTTTAATTGAATTAATATAAGATTAATTGAAATTAACAAATGTCCAAAGATCCTGGAAGAATATTGATCTTTGATACAACACTTAGGGATGGAGAGCAATCTCCTGGAGCTAGTTTAAACCTTGAAGAAAAGCTGGCTATTGCTCATCAACTAGCCAGATTAGGGGTAGATGTAATTGAAGCCGGATTCCCTTTTGCTAGCCCCGGAGATTTTAAAGCGGTAAATAAAATTGCTAATGTTGTTGGTGGAGATAATGGTCCAATAATATGTGGTTTGGCAAGGGCCTCTAAAAACGATATAAAGTCATGCTACGAAGCCTTAAGTCCAGCACCCAAGAAAAGGATACATACCTTTATTGCTACAAGTGATATTCACCTTGAACATAAATTAAGAAAATCAAGGAAAGATGTTCTTGCCATTGTTCCAGAGATGGTAAATTATGCTAGATCATTAGTAGATGACGTTGAATTCTCTTGCGAGGACGCTTCAAGAAGTGATTCAGATTTTTTGTATGAAGTAATTCAATTAGCAATTTCTGCAGGAGCTACAACAATAAATATTCCTGATACCGTTGGCTTCACGACCCCTAGTGAATTTGGAAATTTAATCGCTGAAATAAACAAAAACGTTCCAAATATTGACGACGCCGTTCTTTCAGTTCATGGTCACAATGATTTAGGTTTAGCTGTAGCTAATTTTCTAGAAGCTGTAAAAAATGGGGCGAGACAATTAGAATGCACAATAAATGGTATCGGAGAAAGAGCTGGTAATGCCTCTTTAGAAGAATTAGTGATGGCATTACATGTAAGAAAAAGTTTTTTTAATAGTTTCTTTAAAAGAGACCCAAATTCACCTACTCCTCTTACAGCTATAAGAACAGAAGAAATAACAAAAACTTCACGGTTAGTTTCAAACCTAACAGGAATGAATGTACAACCTAATAAAGCAATTGTTGGAGCTAATGCCTTTGCACATGAATCAGGAATTCATCAAGATGGTGTACTAAAAAACAGATTAACTTATGAAATTATTGATGCAAAAACTGTAGGTTTGAATAAGAACAAAATATCCTTAGGCAAACTTAGCGGAAGGAGTGCTGTAAGAGCAAGGTTGGAAGAATTGGGATATGACTTAAGTAGAGAAGACTTGAATGATGCTTTTACTCGTTTTAAAGATTTAGCAGATAGAAAAAGAGAAATTACTGATAGAGACTTAGAAGCTATTGTTAGTGAACAGGTTCAACTTCCAGAATCTAAATTTCAATTAGCTCATGTACAAGTCAGTTGCGGTAATAAATCTAAGCCTACAGCAACTATAACTCTTATAAATACAGAAGAGAATAAAGAGGATACAGCAGTAGCAATAGGAACTGGGCCAGTAGATGCAGTATGCAAGGCTCTAAACTCATTAGCCAAAGTTCCTAATGAATTAATTGAATTTTCGGTTAAATCGGTAACAGAAGGTATAGATGCGTTAGGTGAAGTTACCATCAGGATTAAAAATGAAAACAAAATATATTCAGGTCATTCTGCTGATACTGATGTTGTTGTTGCCGCTGCAAATGCTTACATAAATGCTTTAAATAGGCTTGTTTTTTCTGAGAAAAGAAACTCTATTCACCCACAATTTGATAATTTAGAACATTCAGATAAAAAAATAGTCTTATAAAATAAAAAACAATTAAATTAATAATCAGGATTATTAAGTAGCATAAAAAAAAGACACTTAGTAATGTAGATTTAATTAAGTGACAAATGTGAAAAAATAATGAGGGAAAGGTTATTTGGATATTGGACTTTGGCTTGGATAGGATTAATATCTAATATAATTGCTCTGCCAATCATAATTTTAATAACTTATTTTTTACCTGAATTAAAAGTTGCCAACATTACTTTAGCTAGCAGTCTAGGCTGTCCTGCTGCCATTGTTGGGATAGTATCATCTTCTGCTCTTTTAGCTGAGAGAAAATGGGGCGTCACGTTAACTCTAGTTTCTCTCTCAATGGTAATTGCTGGTACTGCTCCATATTCTATTGTTAGATTAACTACACTAAAAGAAGGTATTTTTGGAATTGGTAGTTTTACTCTTTTAGTTACTTTATTTAGCACTTTAGCTCTATTATATTGGTGCAACCCAAAACATCGAAGAAGTATTAGGTTCTAAATTCTTAAAACACAACTTATGAAAAAGTATTGTTCTTAGTTTTTGGATACTGTATTCTCCTATGTCTTATTCTTTTCCAAACATTCAAAAAAGCTCTTTTAATTAGAAAAATTTCTCCCATAGAGAGATCTGAATCATCTAATTGACCATCCTTTTTCCTTGAACAGATAATTTTTGATATTGTTTCCAAAGCTTCACTATCAGAAGCATTAATATTCATAGCTCGTAATGCGGCTTCACATCCGTCTGCAAGCATTAAAATTGCTGTTTCTTTAGACTGAGGAATAGGGCCTTTATACCTAAAATCACTAACATTAATGTTAAGATTTTTTTCTTTGGCTTTATGAAAAAAATAACCCATTTTTAAAGTACCTTGATGTTCAGGAATGAAATCTGCTATTGATTTTGGTAATCTATTTTTTCTTGCATATTTTAAACCTTCATCTACATGAGCTTGTAAAACATAAGAACTTTTTATTGGATCATCTACCTCATCATGTGGATTCTTTGAACCATCCTGATTCTCAATAAACCAGTTAGGAGCATGTAATTTACCAATGTCATGATATAAAGCTCCTGTTTTAACTAAATCAATATCGCCCCATATCATTCTGGTTGCCTCTTCTGCTAAGCAAGAAATCAACAATGTATGTTCAAAAGTACCTGGAGCTTCAATAGATAATCTTCGAATAAGAGGTTTCTCGTTATCTGCTAATTCCAATAATCTTGCTTTAGTGATTAATCCAAATATCGATTCAAAAATAGGCATAAATAATATCGTTAGAAGCATTATTATGGCTAAGAAAAGAGTATCTGAAAATATTTTATTATTAGAAAAGACAAATTCTCCTTTCAAAAGAAAAGACACCTGATCATTACCAATTAGTATCCATTGACTAAATAATGCCCCAAGTGGAACAAGTATCGATAGTTGTAGTAATTGTGCTCTACTTCTTATTCTTCCTCCTAGTACAGAGACAACTGATGCACAGAATAAAGAAATAAAAAACAAAGTATTGTTAATGGGAATTGAGGAATCAGGCCAATTTAGGCTGGCTATTGATACCCATGAAAGGGCAGTGATACTTCCCATTCCTTGCGAAATGATTAAAGCAGGTGGGACAATTATGGATAAGGGACTAATGTTTGAAGAAAAAGTTATTTTTATAACCTGTACTATCAAAAGAAGAGAAATAATTAAAATAATTTGCCTAGAAGTAATTTTAGGGACTTCTTTTATAGAAATTAATATTAAAATCCAACAACTAACAAGTACTTCAGTAAAAGTTAAAAGCAAATTTATAATATCTGATTTTTGTAAAGATGATAAAAGATGAAATTTATAAGATGAAACTAATGAAATTACAATGCATATTAAAAAAATTATAAGATTATCAATTTTTGAAATTCTAATAGGGACTTTTATTGGAACCTGACTCCTTTTCCAGAAATAAAACATTTTTTTTATAATAGTTGTTATGTTTTGCACAGAATATAAGTAAAACTATCTTATTAATTTAGAATTATAGTCATGGTAGGTATAAAAAGGAGATGTTTATCTAAATGTCATTAAAATTAGACGGTAAAAAATTAGCTCTTGACATCGAGGAAAAATTACAAAATTTTATATCTGTTAATAAATTAATTGCAAAAAGAATTCCTGGCTTAGCTGTAATAAGAATAGGAGAAGATCCTGCAAGTGGTGTTTACGTTAAGAACAAAGAGAAAGCTTGTTCAAGAGTTGGAATTAAGAGCTTTATTTTTCATTTAGAAGATACTGTATCCCAAAAAGAAGTTGAAAAATTAATAGAAAAATTAAACCTTGATACAAACATCGATGGGATGTTGCTTCAACTTCCCATACCAAAGAAATTTGATGCGCAAAGTTTGATAAGTAATATAAATCCAGAGAAAGATGTGGATGGATTAAATGAAAAAAACATTGGAAAGTTAGTAAAAAATGAACCTGCCATGAGATCTTGTACCCCAGCAGGAATTGTAAATTTACTAAGGTCCAACAGTATTCCAATTGAAGGAATGAAAATCGTTGTTATTGGTAGAAGTCTCTTAGTAGGAAAGCCTCTCTCTCTTATGTTGCTTAATCTAAATGGAACAGTGACGATGGCTCATTCTAAAACCAAGAATTTAAATAAACTATGCAGAGAAGCGGACATTTTAATAGCTGCTGCTGGCAAACCAAATCTCATAGACTCGAGTTTTGTAAAAGACGGTGCAGTAATAATTGATGTTGGAATACATAGATTAAAAAGTTCTGATAAAAACAAAACCAAATTGTGTGGGGATGTATTATTAGAAGATGTTATTACTAAAGTATCTGCTTACACGCCTGTACCAGGAGGTGTAGGGCCAATGACAGTAACAATGTTACTAGTAAATACTATTTTTAGCTGGCAAAAACAATTTAGTTTATCATCAACCCTTAATGACCTACTGCCATAAAGCCCAAGATGAAAAAAACTCTACTAAAGGTTTCAAATGACTAAAGTTATTGATAATAATTCTGATTTTGAAAAATATCTAAAAGATACAAAAAAGGTCGTAGAAGAAGCTCTTGATTTTTCCTTAGGACCTGAGAATCCAAAGATACTGAGAGAATCAATGAGGTATTCACTGTTAGCTGGAGGGAAAAGGATCCGTCCAATTTTATGCTTAGCATCTTGTTCTTTAGCAGGAGGAGAACCCTCTCTGGCTGTTCCGACCGCTGTTGCAATAGAAATGATTCATACGATGTCACTCATACATGACGATTTGCCTGCGATGGACAATGATGACTTAAGAAGAGGTAGACCTACTAATCACAAAGTTTATGGAGAAGCATTAGCTATTCTTGCAGGTGATGCTTTATTAACGAGAGCCTTTGAAATGGTCTCATTAAGAAGTCCTGGCGTTGAGCCAAATAGATTATTAAAAGTAATTGGAGAACTTTCCCTAGTCGCTGGAGCGCCGGGATTAGTTGGTGGTCAGGTAGTTGATCTAGAATGTGAAGGGAAAGAAGTTGATCTTAAAACCCTTGAATATATTCATCTTCACAAGACTGGGGCTTTATTAAAAGCTTGTGTAAGAACTGGGGCAATGATTGCTGGAGCTAATAAGGAATTACTAAAAGCCTTAACAACATATGCGGAGGGAATAGGTTTAGCATTCCAAATAATAGATGATATTCTTGATTTAACTTCTAGCAGTGAGAAGCTTGGTAAAACAGCAGGTAAAGATCTTTTAGCTGATAAAACTACATATCCCAAATTACTTGGAATGGAAGAATCAAAGAAAAGAGCTATTGATTTAGTGAAAAAAGCAAAAACAGCTATTGAACCATGGGGATCAGATGCAAAATATTTATTATCCTTAGCTGATTTCATTACCAATAGAGATAGATAAATAGTTTTTAAATTCATGTCAGAACTTTCAGCATTACTAGATAATTCAGTCCTTTTATGGAGTTTATTATCATGTTTAATTGCTCAATTTTTAAAAATATTATTTAATTTCTTATCTACTGGCAAGATTAGATTTGGAATTATGTTCGAAACAGGTGGGATGCCCTCAAGTCACTCAGCCTTAATAACAGGTGCTACCTCAGGAATAGGACTGCAATTAGGTTTTGATAGTCCAATATTTGCATTAGCAATTGCTCTTTCACTAATTATTATGTATGACGCTAGCGGGGTTAGAAGAGCAGCGGGTATTCAAGCTGCTGAAATAAACAAAATATCAAAAAAATTAGATCCAAAAGCAGAAGTGGGTTTAAAAGAAACTCTTGGTCATACAAAATTTGAAGTTATTGTGGGAAGTTTTCTAGGTCCATTAATAACTTTGCCAGGAATAGTATTTATTGGCTCTCCATTAAACATATTTAATTTAATACTAAATTAGTTGTCTTGAGAAAAATTAACTTGTGTAGCATCAATAAAATTTTTTGCGGCTTCAGGAGAACTTGGTAAGTGTAAGTGTATCCAGCTGGCATGTAATCTTTTATCTGACCAACCTTCACCTTTGTATTCAGTATTCCAAGATCTAATTTCCCAAGGTGCAATTATTTCACTTTGATTCTTTTGATTTTGACACTCAATATCTGACAAACAACTATCGATTTCCCAATAATGGAACTCATGTCCTCTAATTAATTGATTTTGTTTGATTATTAATGTATCTTTCAAACCCTTGATATATCTATAGCCCACTGACAAATTACCCTTTTTAGAATTAAATGGTAAAATCCCACTCATTTTATAGCATTCACCACTTTCATCCTTGATTGAGTCTCCTAAAATCATCATCCCACCACACTCAGCATAAATAAATCCTTTTTTACGAAATGACCTTAATGAATTTAAGCTTTTTTCTGAATTACTTATGTGATTAGCATATTTTTCAGGGAAACCTCCAGGAATGATAAGAGAAGAAGCCTCATTGGGTATCTCTTCATTATCAAAGATGCTCCATGAGACTAGCGGTATACCAATTTCATTAAGAAACTCTTTAGTATCAGGGTATTGGAAATGAAAAATTTTGTCCTCTGCAATTGCAACAGGTTTATTTTTGTCAATTTTGAAATCATTAAAACTGCAATTTTTGAGTATTTTGTCATGAGGAGATTTCAGGAATTTACTAAGCAAACCAAAATCAAGATTTTTTTCAGCAAAACCTGCAAAATATTCAACATCAATTTTTCGATCACTATCCAGCGGAGAAAGTAAACCTAAATTTGCCTTGTTCACTGTTATTCTTGAATCTGAAGGTAAAAAGCCTAAAATTTCAATATCTTCATTTTGAAAGACTTCTTTAATTAATTTTTTATGTCTATCAGAATTAACATTATTGAAAATAACTCCTTTTATTGATAATCCATTATCAAAATCTCTGAAGCCTTTAAATAGAGGCAAAAGTGAGGCTACTTGCCCTTTAGCATTAACAATAAAAATTATTGGAGAGTCAAGAAGTTTAGCAACATCTGCTGTGCTTGAATAGGAAGTAGATCCTAAGCCGTCAAATAGTCCCATAGCTCCTTCAATCAAAGTTAATTCATATTTTGCTGCATTTTTAAAAAAATATTTTTGCACCCATTCTTCACCGCTTAAAAAAATATCTAAATTTCTACAAATGGGTTGTCCAATTGAACTAAGTTGTTGTTGGTCAAGGTAATCGGGACCCACTTTAAAAGTCTGTATTTTAATTCCTTTTGAAAAAGCCCAACAAGAAATTAAAAGAGATAAAGTAGTTTTCCCACTATCAGTTGAAGGAGAAGATATTACACAAGGCATTTATTATTAGTTAAAGCTATTAAAAATTTGTAAGGCAATTTTAATAGTATTTTCAAACAGAGGACTGGTATTACCTCTACTACTTCCTAATAGTTTACTTACATCAGACTCTGATGAAGAAAAAGAATTTGGAACAACTTGTTCTATTAATTGCATATCAGCCATACCTCCTGCTTCAAGTCTTATACATTCCACCGACTCACATCCAAGAATTACACAAGTGTTATTTTTCTGCACCTCACTAATTTTAGAAATTAATCTCAACCCAATAACTTGACCTAGATGAATAGATGGATTTCCTAAAGGTAAAGGATTAATAGAAGTAGAAATTCTTTCCCCATTTTTTCTCTCAAATTCTATCTTCATTAATTCTTTATCCCTTTGAACTTTTGCAAAAGTCCACTCAAGCTTATCACTAATCCATGAGATCAAAAACAAAGCTTGAAGCATATGATCTCCTGCAATATCAATATCAATATCAGTGATATGATCTAATATTGGTCTTCTACCTGGCGGATCAAAAATCATTGCCAATGATTCTCTCCAACTTTTTAAGCGAACCCAATTTAAATCATTAATAGCTTTGTTTGATTTTCTTAAATAATCTAAAACTTTTAAACATCTCTTTGGAGATCCAAGAGCCGTATCGATAATTAATCTAAGGCCATGATTTGTAAAATAATCAAAAATTTCGGGTGATTCATCCAAGCTGCCATTCCACCATAACCAAGACGGTAATTCTTTAATAGCTAATTCTTCAATTATTTTTAATCCTTTTTGGTTAATTGAATGGGAGTCGCCCCTAATAACAACTAAATCCCCACATATAGGTTGCATTCCAGAACTATCACTTAATGGACAATAGGCGGATACAAACGTTTTTATTTCTGAGTTATTTTTTAAAGTTGGTGCTAAAGTTATTAATCTCCTTGGGTTTAATCTACTTATTGATGATTCAAAGAATTGTCCTCTAAAATCTTCAAAATCTTTATTTGATAAATTTTTCTTTAATAAGTTGAATAACTCATCGCTATTAAGAGAAGTTGTATGAGGGAGACCTTCCTCTAATATAAAATTTTTAGCAACTTCTACAATCTTCGGACTCAAATTTCCAGTAATTGGGCCATGTAATAATCCAGTCTGGACTAAATATTGTTCAAGCCAAGCAGGCTGCCAAACAATCAAAGTAAAGGTATTTGCACCAGAATTATCTGTATCTTCAGAAATCCATAACTGATTAAGATAATTAGAGATTTCTTGATGAGGTAGCTCTAATGGGGTTTGAAGTGTTAGTTGAGGTTTCATTTTATTTAAGGTCTGCGCCAGAAAATATTATCTTTCGAAAGTAACTGATCAGATTCAGGAGGTCCCCAGGTCATAGATTCGTAATTGTATAAAGGCAACTTCCAGGGGGCATTATCCATCAATTCTATTAGTGGAGTATAAAGTTTCCATGCTGCCTCCACCTCATCACTTCTAGTAAATAAAGTTGGATCAGAGAGCATAGCATCAGCTAATAATCTTACATAACCTTCATCAGAGGGCTCTCCAAATGATTCATCATAGGAGAATTCCATCTCAACCGGTCTAGATTTCATTCCAGAACCAGGAGATTTGACTTCAAATTTAAATGTAGCACCTTCATTAGGCTGAATTCTAAGAATAAGTTGGTTTGGAGAAGGGTTAATTATTGTTGATTCAAATAAATGAACAGGGACATCTTTAAAAGTCAAGACTATTTCCCCAAGTCTTTTTGGTAACCTTTTTCCTGTTCTCAAATAAAAAGGAACTCCTTGCCAACGCCAATTATCAACAAAAACTTTTGTTGCAACATAAGTTTCTGTCGTGCTATTTAAATTCACACCATCTTCCTGCCTATATCCTTTAAGTCGATTTAAACTATTACCTCCCTCTATGTACTGACCTCTAATGCAGCAATTCCATGGTTCATTTTCATCAGCAAGCTTTGTAGCTTGAAGAACCTTGGCTTTTTCGTTTCTTATTGCCTCCGGCTCAAATTTACCAGGGGGTTCCATTGCAGTAACGGCTAGCATTTGTGTTAGATGATTTTGAAGCATATCTCTCAAAGCCCCCGAACTTTCGTAATAACCAGCTCTATCTTCAACACCTACTGTCTCAGATGAAGTTATTTGAACACTTGAAATATAGTTTCTATTCCATATTGGTTCAAAAATAGTATTAGCAAATCTCATAACTAGTATATTTTGAACGGTCTCTTTACCTAAATAATGATCAATCCTATATATCTGACTTTCATCTGCACAACTTTGAACTATTTTATTTAATTTTCTTGCACTTAAATAATCTTTCCCAAAAGGTTTTTCAATCACTATACGACTTTTCTTAGGGTCATCTAATAATCCAGCGACTTTAAGTGCTTTACATCCGCTGGCATAGAAATTTGGTGATACTGATAAGTAAAAGGTTCTGTTACCATGTGAGGCTTGTGATTTATCAATATCCTTTAATCTTTTAGAAAGCTTTATTACATGATTAATTTGTTGTAAATCCACTGACTCATAGAAAAGATAATTTGAAAATTGTTCCCATTCTTTTTCATTACCTAAAATTTGTTCTGACAACTTAATTTTCATCTTTTCCCTAAATTCATTATCAGTCCAAGGTCTCCTTGCACAACCAACTATACCGAATTCACTAGGAATTCTTCTTTGTAAAAATAGTTCAAATAATGCTGGTATTAGTTTTCTATGAGTAAGGTCTCCACTCGCTCCAAAAATAACTAAACATTGTGGAGAAATAACTCTTTCTTGTCGCAAACCTAATCTAAGAGGATTACTTAAAGTTGAATGCATATTCAAAATTATGTTATTTCTAAAATCCTCTTTTTTTAAGTAATTAGCTACATTTTGTGTCTAAACCAAAAAGTATCAAAAAGTTTATATTTAGATTTCAACATTTCAGAGCTAGTAAGTCTCTACATGCCATCTTCCTGCTTTTTTGAGTTTAGGTCTTAATTCTGACCAATTCAACCCCTTCTCTTCTGCAGCTTTAGTCATAGCTTCATCTATTCCTGGTTCCATGCCCTTTAATCCACAAAGATAAATATGAGTCTTTTCATTTTCGATCATCTTGAAAAGCTCATTAGCAGACTCTAAAACTCTATCCTGAATATACATTCTTCCGCCTTTCACATTTTGCTCTTCACGACTAATAGCTTTTGTGTATTTAAAGTTATCAGGGTAATCAGCAAGATATCTTTGGAAATCTTCCTCATATAAAAGATTTGCTGATTTTGGGGCTCCCATAAATAACCAAGCCTTTCCTCTAAAGTTCCATTTATTTTTTTCCTTTTCAGTTGCTTCAAACATTCTTCTTAAATAGGCTCTCATAGGGGCTATTCCTGTTCCAGTAGCTAACATAACTATGTTTGAATCTTCTTCATCAGGAAGGAGCATTTCTTTTCCTACAGGACCTGTAATCTTTACTTTATCTCCAGGTTTAATATCACATAAGTAGGTAGAACAAACACCATTAATAGTTTCACCATCTTTCTCATACTGTAGTTGTCTAACACAAAGAGAAACCGTATTACCCTCAAAATTATCTCCATGTCTAGTACTTGCTATTGAATAAAGCCTTAACTTATGAGGTTTACCATTAGCATCTTCCCCAGCAGGCAAAATACCAATGCTCTGGCCTTCTACATAATTCAAGAAAGGGTCACTATCCTTAAGGTCAAATGTTATGTGATTTACTCTTCCAATAGCTCCTTCTTTAAGAAGACTATAGTTTTCAATGACAGTACCTTCATATGGTGTTTTTGGTCTATAAATATTTACAGGGACATCAGCATGCTTTTTCTTAACAGTTTTTGGTGCTACTGAATTTGCGACAGAAACTTTTTTAGGTTCAGCCTTTATTGAAGCTACTTTTGCATAGGGCTTTTTCCCTTTATTATCCTGAGAGAATTTCAAAGCTCTTTTATTAAAAAATGTGAGTATAAGATAAAAAACACCTATTATTACTGGAATATGAGCTAAACCACCTGCGAGAACTTTTACTTGAGAGTACATTTTTTAGAATTCTTTTATAAAACACTATACAATTTGTATATTAAACTGTTAGATTTTTATAAAAATGGTTACGTTTTGAGATCGGAATATTTTAAATGAAGTTTAATCATTTAAACATTTTGTAGTATTTTCTAGGTATAGTAACTCAGTAATATTTTTACTTGATTAAAAATTCACTAATGAATAATTCTCAAGGATCTGTATATCATTCTGAGAATAATGATTACAGGACAATTGAGCAAACTATGGAAAAGTTCCCTGGAGGGACCAGAAGACTTGCAGCACAATTAACAACTACTGCAACTTTCGAGTCTCTATGGAATGTTCTAACTGATTATGATCGTCTAAATCTTTATATACCAAACCTCTTATTAAGCAAAAAAATATACAAAAAGAATAATAATGTTCATTTAAAACAAATTGGGGCTCAGGATTTCTTTGGAATAAAATTTTCCGCTGAAGTAACTATTGAT
>QCLA01000008.1:0-45052 GCA_003214935.1 Prochlorococcus sp. AG-412-F02 | reverse complement strand
TCTTTTATAAACCTTTTATGTGGCATACCCTTAAAATAATTTGGCATACTTGAAATTGAAGATAAAATCAAGTCCTCCCTAATATCATAATTTATCTTTGGATCAAACTCTTTTGAGTCTATTTGAGAAAAATTATTCTTAGATTGCTTTCCCCTAAAGTATGTTATGCCATTGGAAATTTTTAAATATCTATTCCTAATTATTTCAACTTCTCCATCACTGAATCTAACAAAACAAAAAGATTCTTTATTAAGAATTTTCTCGTAAAAGGTTTGAATATTTTGCTTAGCTGAAGGTTTCATTTTTAATTAGGTTAATTAAAGATTATTATTTTAAATTTAAAAATTCTTTCATAATATAATTATAAATATTTCAAAATTTGGGTCAATTTTTCTACAATATATTCTTGTGTTTTTAAATCAAGGCCCATCCAGATCGGGAGCCTTATAATCGACTCCGATATCTTAGTAGTTATTTTTAAAGGTAAATAAGTTTTACCATATTTTTTTCCAGCTATTGAAGAGTGTAATGGTACATAATGTGAAGTAACCTCAATATTATTAACCCTTAATTCTTCAATAACTTTGTTTCTTATATTAGGATCAACTAAAACATAGTAAATATGACCATTTTGAGTAGAATATTCTGGAATTATCGGTCTTCTTATAAAACCTTCTGTTTCTAAAGAAGCGAGTAATTCATGGTATCTAAACCAAATCATTAATCTTTCTTCTGTAATTTTTTTAGAAAGATTTAACTGATTTAATAAGTAACCTGCTACTAATTCAGAAGGTAAATAAGATGAACCAATATCACACCAAGAATACTTATCAACTTGACCTTTTTTAAATAGAGTTCTATTAGTTCCTTTTTCCCTAATCACTTCAGATCTATCTAAAAATTGTTCATTATTAATTATTATTGCGCCTCCTTCTCCACATATAATATTCTTAGTCTCGTGAAAACTAAAAGCTCCCAAATCTCCCAAAGAGCCTAAAGGTTTGCCCTTGTATGTTGACATAACTCCCTGTGCAGCATCTTCTACAACAAATAATTTATAAGTTTTAGCTATAGAATTTATAGTATCCATGTCGCATGCTACTCCTGCATAATGAACTGGTATAATTGCTTTCGTTTTGCTAGTTATACTCGCTTCTAAACATTTCTCATCAATATTTAAAGTATCTTCTTTTATATCTACGAATATTGGGACACCACCTCTTAAGACAACTGAATTTGCTGTAGATACAAATGTATAAGAGGGAATTAATACCTCATCTCCATCTTTTATATTCATTAAAATTGCACTCATTTCTAAAGCTGCAGTACAGGAATGTGTTAATAAGGCTTTTCTACAATTACAGTAATTTTCCAACCATAAATGAACCATTTTTGTATATTTTCCGTCCCCAGACAAAGAAGATAAATTTCTTTCTAAATCCGAATAAAAACTTTTATCAAGTGGAGTAATAAAAGGCTTATTAAATCTGATTATCTTATCGTTCATTAAACCTTAGATCCCTGTTCTGATCCTCTAGCATTAATTACTAATTTTATAGTCTTGATAAATATAAGGAAATCAAGAACGAATGAAAAATTTTCAATATAGAATAAATCATAACTAAGTTTGTTATAGGAATCTCTTTCTGAAGCTCCATATGGATAATTAACTTGAGCCCATCCGCTTAATCCTGGTTTTATTGAATACCTATTACTATAAAAAGGGATTTTTTTATTCAAAAAATTATCAAATTCGGGTCTTTCAGGCCTTGGTCCTATTAAACTCATTTCTCCTCTTAAAACTGAAAGAAGTTGTGGTAATTCATCAATTCTAGTAGCTCTTATTATTCTACCTATCTTACTTACTCTTCTATCACCACTAATAGCCCAAGTTGCTCCATTCTTTTCTGAATTAACATACATACTTCTTAATTTATATATTCTAAATGGTTTTAAATTTAATCCAGTTCTAATTTGTGAATATAATATTGGACCTCTATCTTCAAGAAAAATTAGAATCGAAAAAAATAATAAAACTGGGCTTAGGACAATTAAAATTAAAAAGCTTAAAACTATATCAGCTATTCTTTTTAATTGCATTTCAAAACTTATATCTTTTAAAAGTTTGTTTATTTTGAGAATATCTAATGAAGTTAAGAATTCTGGAGGATATCTCTGCAAGTAAATTTTGCACCAATCTTTTAATGATATAAGAGATAAATTGTAAAGTTGAAGGAAAGAGAAATCGAAATCTTCCTCTAGCTTATTAGAACTTATTATAATTCCTTCAAAATTATTTTTCTCATAATCAATAAACCTTAATTCAGAAAGATTTTTGATAATTTTTAATTTAAACTTAGATTCTTGATTTTTTAAATTACTATTTATGATCATTTTATAATCTTCATCACCTATTAAAATCCACTTTTTCACAACAGCATTTTTTTTATAGAAAAAGAGTATTAATGAAAAATGTACTAAGAAAGTAAAAAATATATATAGAAGAATAAAATTAATTGAAAATATTGGATCGTGACTACTCAAAAAACTGATTTTAAAAAAAATACTATTAAGAAAATATAATGATGAAATAGATATTAATAATTTACTTATATTCTTAATATATATTTTTACGGAATCTAACAAAAAAGGATTTAATCTAAATGAATAAATTCCAAAAATATAATTGAAAGCTGCCCAAAAAAAGAAAAATAAAATTAAATGAGGAAAATCTATAGAATTAGTATTTTGATAAAGATTTTTTTTATAAAAAATTAGAATAAATAAAATTAAAATATCAAATAATGGATAAAGAAATAATCTTTTCCTTAATACAATCCAAATAGATTTAGATGAATACATGACTAAATTTTTAATCTAGATCCTTTTAAATTGGATAAATCCTAATATACTATACAAGTAAATTAAAGTTAATTTATTACGTTTAATTTAATTTCTTTTTTCTAGTTAAATAATTAAATTTTTATGACTTTGATATCAATAATCTTAGGAACAAGGCCTGAAGCTATAAAGCTTGCTCCATTAATAATAAAATTTGGCAATTCCAAGAAAATAAATTTAAGAATTATCTCAACTGGTCAACATTCAGAAATGGTTTATCAAATACTAAAATTATTTAAGATTAAAGCAGACAGAGACTTAAGGTTAATGTCTTTAAAACAAAGTCTTACACATATTACTTGTAAATCATTAAAAGGATTAGAAGAAGAGTTCGAGAGTTTTCGGCCTGATCTTGTAATCATACAGGGAGATACATCCAGTGCTTTCTCTGCAGCTTTAGCAGCTTTTTATAGCAAAATACCAGTAGCACATATAGAAGCAGGATTAAGATCTAATGATAGGTTCAACCCCTATCCTGAAGAATTAAATAGAAGGATGATATCTCAAATAGCTGATTTGCATTTTGCTCCAACAAAACTTAATAGTGATAATTTAAAGAAATCAGGAATTCAAGAAAATATCTACATCACAGGAAACACAGTTATTGACTCTCTTCTCCAAATCTCTCCATTTGTAAAGCATCCTGAGATATTAAATATGGATTGGAAGAGAAAAAAAATTATTCTCGTTACTGTTCACAGAAGAGAAAATTGGGGGGGGAATTTAGAAGATATAAATTTTGCCATCAAACATTTAGTAGCCGAGAGAAATGATATATCTTTCCTAATACCGATGCATAAAAATAATATCGTGAGAGATAAAATTATTTCAGATTTATCTGGAACATCTGGTATATTTTTAACAAATCCTCTTAATTACGAAGAATTAATAGGGGCTATCAAGAATTGTCATTTTGTTTTAACTGATTCTGGAGGGATACAAGAAGAAGCTCCCACATTTGGCAAACCAGTGCTAATTCTTAGAGATAATACAGAGAGGCAAGAGGCTTTAGAGGCAGGCATCTCTAAATTAATAGGAACTAAAAGGATTAATATTATTAATGCGGTAAATGAAATTTTAGATAATTCTAAGATATACAAAAAAATGTCAAAATCAGTTAATCCTTTTGGAGACGGAAATGCTAGCGAAAGAATTTATACCCACTGCATTAATTTTTTAGAAGAAAGTGGGCAATTAAAGTGAAAAATTCTTTCATTTTAAGTATTATTTTTAAAAAATTTTGAGCACCAATCTAAATTATCTAGGTACCATTTTATTGTTAAATTCAAACCAATTTCGAATGATACTTTTGGTTGCCATCCTAGCTCTTTTGAAATAAGAGAATTATCAATAGCATATCTAAAATCATGTCCGAGTCTATCATCAACAAATACAATTTGTTTTTTATAACTTTTTAATTTTGGCATTTCTTTATCAAGGTAATTACAAATTAAATTTGCAATTTTTATATTCGAATATTCATTACAACCTCCAACACAATATGTAGAACCAGTTGAAGCTCTAAAGGCAATATTTAAAATTGCGTCGACATGATCTTCTACAAAGATCCAATCTCTTATATTCTTTCCATTGCCATATATTGGTATTGATTCATTCTTAATTCCCTTAAAAATAATTAGAGGAATAAGCTTATCTGGAGACTGCCATGGTCCATAGTTATTACTACAATTCGAGATTGTAATTGGAAATCCGTAAGTTGCTTGCCATGCCCTTACAAGATGATCACTCGAAGCCTTTGTTGCAGAATATGGACTCTTTGGATCATAACGACTTTTTTCTGAAAATCTTGAGCCTAAATCAATTGAACCATAAACTTCATCGGTGCTAACGTGATGAAATCTAAATTTTTTCTTCCTATTTAAAGGTAGATTTTCATAGTGAGCATTTAAAATTTCTAATAAGTTAAATGTTCCCAAGATGTTACTCCTAACAAAAATTTCGGGTCCTTCTATAGATCTATCGACGTGACTTTCTGCAGCGAGATGAAATACAATATCAGGATCAATTTTTTTTATTGCCTCAGCAAGTAAATTTTTATTTGCAATATCTATATTTATTAAGTTATGTCTATATAAAGATGGTGGACTTAAATTTTTTAGAACTTTATCAATACCATCTAAATTACTAGCGTAGCCGATTTTGTCAATATTATAAATAATACTATCCGTATGCTCCAATAACTTCCTTACTAAGCAACCACCAATAAACCCAGCACCTCCAGTGATTAAAATCTTTTTATAAAAATTCGGGATTTTAATAAGCATAATATTTTAAAAGATTTATAAATTTCTAAAATAAAAATCATCAAAGGAGGGGTTTTCAATAAGATCAATTAAATACTTTCCATAACCACTTTTAATTAATGGTTTAGCCAAATCTCTTAATTGGGATTCGTTTATAAAATTTTTTCTCCATGCGATTTCTTCCGGACAAGCCACCTTCAACCCTTGTCTATCCTCAAGACTTTTAATGAAAGATGATGCTTCATAGAGAGAATCATGAGTACCTGTATCTAACCAAGCCATGCCTCTTCCCATTAGCTCAACATTCAAATTACCCTCCTCCAAATACATTCGATTAAGAGAGGTTATTTCTAATTCCCCATTTACAGATTTCTGTACCTTTTTTGCTTTACTAATTACCGTTGAATCATAGAAGTATAAACCAGTCACGACGTAATTACTCTTTGGGTTTTCGGGCTTTTCCTCAATCTTAAAAACTTTACCCCTTTGACCAAATTCCAAAACTCCATATCTTGAGGGATCCTTTACACGATAGGCAAAAATTGTAGCTCCCTTTTCCTTTGATCCTCCTGAAATTAGATGCCTCATCAAACTACTCCCATGGAATAAATTATCTCCTAGTATTAAGGCAGAGGGCGATTCATTTAGAAATTCTTCAGATAAAGTTATGCCTTCTACAAGACCTTTTGGCTCAAACTGCTTAGTATATTGAATATTAATACCCCATTTTTTACCATCTCCAATTAATCTCTCAAATAGTAAATAATTATCAGGAGTAACTATTATATTAATGTCCCTTATTCCTGCCAACATCAATGTTGATATTGGATAATAAATCATCGGCTTATCATAAATAGGTAATAATTGTTTACTCAAAGCATTCGTTAATGGATACAATCTAGTTCCACTACCACCAGCTAATATTATTCCTTTTCTTATTTCTGACATTATCTTTATTTCTTATTTTATTAATATATATAATTATAGATTAATAGATTCTATCTCTATTTTAAATAGATCTTTAGTGACAATTTTTTAAAAAAATGTTGTTTATTTAATAATGATAAGTTTCAAATATACAAATAATTTTTTATTTATAGTATAAATATTAAAAATATTTTATGGGGATATCAGTTAAGCAAATTTGTTGTATTGGGGCAGGATATGTTGGTGGCCCCACTATGGCAGTTTTAGCATACAAATGTCCCCAAATAACTATAAATGTCGTTGATATAAACAAAGATAGAATAGATTCTTGGAATTCTAAAGACTTATCGAAATTACCAATTTTTGAACCAGGATTAAAGAAAATCGTTAGAGAGACAAGGAATAAAAATTTATTTTTTTCAACAAGTGTTAAGGAATGTATAGCGAATGCAGATATGGTTTTTATCTCAGTAAATACACCCACCAAAACAAAAGGTCTTGGAGCTGGCAAAGCAAGTGATCTTAAGTGGGTTGAAGCAAGCGCAAGGCAAGTAGCCTTATATGCTAGGGACCATACTATTGTTGTTGAAAAAAGTACATTACCAGTTCGCACAGCTGAGGTGATAAAAACTATTTTAAAGTCTTCAGAGAATGAACAACCTATAAAAAGGAAATTAAGTTTTGATGTATTATCTAATCCTGAATTTCTATCAGAAGGGACTGCAATTGATGACTTAATTAATCCTGATAGAGTTTTAATAGGTGGAGAGAATCAAGATGCTATGGAAGCTTTAAGAGCTATTTATAAGAATTGGGTCCCTGAAGAAAAAATATTATTTACAAATATATGGAGCAGTGAACTTGCAAAGTTAACTGCGAATGCTTTCTTAGCACAAAGAGTAAGTTCCATAAACTCAATTGGCGCTTTGTGTGAGGCAACTGGGGCTGATGTTAGAGAAGTTGCAAGAGCTATTGGTACAGACAGCAGAATAGGTTCAAAATTTCTTGATTCTGGACCAGGATTTGGTGGCAGTTGTTTTAAAAAAGATATATTAAATCTCGTTTATTTATCAGAATATTATGGACTCAGAGAAGTAGCAAACTTCTGGGAAGAGGTAGTTAATTTAAACACTTGGCATCAACATAGAATATCCAAACTAATAATAAAAAATCTTTTGGGAACAGTTGCAGGAAAGAAAATTTGTATATTAGGATTTTCCTTTAAATCGAATACAAATGATACACGAGAATCTGCAGCAATTAATATATGCAAAGATCTTCTTGAAGAAGGTGCAATATTATTTATTAATGATCCCAAAGTAGAACCTAAACAAATTGCAATTGACTTAGAGATGCAGGAATATGTGGATTTAAAAAAATCAAGCCTACAAAAACTAACAACCCTAGAAGGTAAATGGTGTTTTGAGAAGGATATTTACAATGCATTTGAAAATGCTGATGCAGTTATAGTATTAACCGAATGGCATGAATATGCATTAATAGATTGGAAATTAGCCTCACAAAGAATTAGGAGACCAGGATGGGTATTCGATTCGAGATCAATTTTAGTAAAAGAAGATGTAATTAATAATAATTTAAATTTTTGGAGAGTTGGGGATGGGAATAAATCTTAAAAATACTTCTAGATAACTTTAAAAAATTAATTTCTGCCATATAAATCTTCAAATCTAACAATATCATCTTCACCCAAATATGTTCCACTCTGAACTTCAATAATTAGTAAATTGGTTTCGCCTGGATTTGACAACTGATGTTTACTATATATTGGGATATATGTACTTTCATTCTCTTTAAGAATTTTCTCGATATTATCAATTTTTACTAATGCAGTACCTTTCACAACTACCCAATGCTCAGATCTAAACTTATGCATTTGTAAGGACAAAGATTCGCCTGGTTTTACTTCAATTAATTTTACCTGCCACAATTCATCATTGGCTAAAGACAAATAATTACCCCAAGGTCTAAATCCTTTCTTATGAGTTTCTGCTTCTTCCATTCCAGATTCTTTAATTTGATTGACTAATTCTTTTATTTCTTGAGAATATTTTTTATCACATATTAATGTTGCGTCATCAGTATCTACAACAACAATATCTTTTAATCCCATTCCTACTAATAATCTATTTTTTGAGGATTTAAAATAACTATCGTAAGCTTTTTTCAATACAACTTTCCCTTCAATAACATTACCATCTTGATTTTTCTTTTCATATTCCCATAATGATTTCCAATTACCAATATCAGTCCATTTTGTATTCAAAGGTACTACTGAACCAATTTCTGTTTTTTCCATAACTGCAAAATCTATAGAAATAGATGGACATTGAGAGAAAAATCTTTCATCTATTCTTTTAAAATCTAGGTCTTCTTTATAAGAATCAATAGCCTTGAAGCAAGAACTATAAATTTCCGGATGATATTTCTTTATTTCGTTAATAATAGTACTTGCTTTGAAAGCAAACATACCACTATTCCATGAATACCTTTTGTCCAAAAAGAAACTTTCAGCTTTTTCTAAAGTAGGCTTCTCAATAAATCTACGGATATTACACCCTTCTAAGGTTTCATAGTTAAGCGGTTGTTCAGATTCAATATATCCAAACCCAGTATTGGGAGAGTTAGGTGTTACCCCAAAAGTTACTAATCTACCTTTATCAGCAAGAGAGAGAGCATTTTCTAATCCTTTATAAAAATCTTCATTACATGTCATTAGATGATCAGAAGCTAATACCAAAAGTATTGCATTTTTGTTCTCTTTTAATACATTTATTGCTGCTAGAGCAATAGATGCAGAAGTATTTCTTCCAAAAGGTTCAAGAATAATTGCATTAGGTTTAACATCTATTTCTCTCATTTGCTCAGCTACAATAAACCTATGTTCTTGATTACAAATTAATATTGGAGGCAAAAAATCTTTAACTAATTTAATTCTCTCATGTGTTTGCTGAAGAAGAGACTTGTCACTTTTGTTACCTAATTTAAGAAATTGTTTAGGGTAACTTTTCCTTGAGAGTGGCCAAAGTCTTGTACCACTTCCTCCACATAAAATTACAGGATATACTTTTGCACATGCCATAAATCACTTTCTTAATATTTGAATAATATAATATTTGAACAAAAATAAATCTTTATTTGGATTTATAATCGTTAAATCATTACAACTTATAGTTAACTTAGTTTCTTATCAATATGAGTAAAACTATTTTAGTTACTGGTTCTGCTGGTTTTATTGGATATCACCTATGTAAGAAACTATTAGAGAATGGATTTCCAACCATAGGTATTGATAATCTTAATTCTTATTATGATATTTCTTTGAAGGAAAAAAGATTAGAAATTTTATCTCAGCTACCATCAGATAATAACTGGAAATTTATCAAAATTGATTTAACGAATAAAGATTCGCTTTTAAAAATTTTTGAAAGATATAAGCCTAAAACGGTAATTAACTTAGCCGCTCAAGCGGGGGTTAGATATTCACTTGAGAACCCAAGTGCCTATATAAACTCTAATATTGTTGGTTTTTCTAACATTCTAGAATGTTGCAGATTATCAAAAGTTGACAATCTTTTATACGCCAGCAGCAGCTCTGTTTATGGAGGCAACACAAAAATTCCTTTTAATGAAAATGACCCAGTAAATCATCCAGTAAGTTTATATGCTGCCACGAAAAGATCCAATGAACTTATGGCTCACACATATAGTCACTTATATGGAATACCTTGCTTAGGTTTAAGGTTTTTTACAGTTTATGGACCTTGGGGAAGACCTGATATGGCTCCAATGATATTTGCGAAAGCAATTCTTTCAAAAGAACCAATTAGAATTTTCAATTATGGAGAGATGTCAAGAAGCTTTACTTATATTGATGATATTATTGAATTAATTTATAAATTAATATCCAAACCAGCAACTCCAGATACTAATTTTGAAAGATTAAATCCTAATGCATCAACAAGCTGGTGTAGTCATAGAATTTTTAACTTAGGTAATGAAAGTTCAGTTAATCTAATTGATTTTATAAAGATGTTAGAGGAAGAAATAGGTATAGAATCTTTAAAAAAATATGACAAAATCCAACCAGGGGATGTAAAGCATACGCTATCTGATTGCTCCTCAATTAAAGAATGGATTGGCGAAACCTCTAAAACATCAACAAGAGATGGTATTAAAAATTTCATAAATTGGTATAAAAAATTTTACAAATATTAAAATCCAAGATTCCTTTTTCAGCAGAATTAATTCTAGTAAGAGGGTGGACTCTCTAAGAAATTGTTAACATCAAATCCTTGTTTCTTTAGCAAAGATTCTTTCAAAGCCTCTAATTTATCTACTTTTACCATTTCAGCCACCAGTTCTTCTAGAGTGGTTGTAGGTTCCCATCCAAGTTTTTCTTTTGCCTTTAAAGGATCACCTAAAAGAGTTTCTACCTCGGTTGGCCTAAAATATCTTGGATCTATCCGTACAACAATTTGGTCATTATCAGTTCTGCGTCCTATCTCATTTATTCCAACCCCTTCCCACTTGATTCCATTATCATTATTTTTTGATCCCCAACCAAGTTCTTTTGATGTTAATTCAATGAACCTTTTAACTGTTTCTTGCCTACCAGTAGCAATCACATAATCCTCTGCTTTCTCTTGTTGAAGCATTCTCCATTGCATTTCCACATAATCTCTTGCATGTCCCCAATCTCTAAGTGAATCTAAATTACCCATATATAAACAATTATCCAATTTCGCCTCAATTCTTGAAAGTCCTCTTGTTATTTTTCTTGTAACAAAAGTCTCCCCTCTTCTAGGACTCTCATGATTAAATAATATCCCATTACAAGCAAAAATATCATAGGCTTCTCTATAGTTTACAATAATCCAATAGGCATATAATTTAGCAACAGCATAGGGACTTCTTGGATAAAATGGTGTATTTTCATTTTGGGGTGATTCTTGAACAAGTCCATAAAGTTCAGATGTACTAGCTTGATATACTTTCGTTTTGTTTTTTAATCCAAGCAACCTAACTGCTTCTAAAATTCTTAAGGTGCCTAAAGCATCACTATTAGCAGTATATTCGGGAGATTCAAAACTAACTGCCACATGACTTTGAGCTCCTAAGTTATATATTTCATCAGGCTGAATATCTTGAATTATTCTAATAATATTAGTGCTATCTGTTAAATCGCCATAATGTAAAATTAAATTAGGATTTTGCGAATGAGGGTCTTGATATAGATGATCTATCCTACTTGTATTAAAGCTACTTGATCTCCTCTTTATCCCATGTACTATATATCCTTTGTTTATTAGTAGTTCTGCAAGATAACTCCCATCTTGACCTGTAATTCCAGTTATAAAAGCAACTTTATTTCTCTTTTTCATACAAAATATAATCTTCTTTCAACTTTACATTAGAAATCAAATTTCAATGTCAGATATTAAATGAAATTTATAACAAAATCTATCCATCATTTAGGCTAATTGATACACTAAATGATAATAAATATTTAATAATATCTTTAGCGAATATATACTTTGAAAAATCAAATTACACTATTAATTTTTTAACTTAAGATTATAAGCATTTATATAATCTGACTAAAATCAATTTCTAAAAACCATTAGGATTTTTTAATTGCCAATTCCATCCGTCTTTACAAATATCATCTATATTCCTTTTTGGTATCCAATTTAGAATCGACTTAGATAAAGAATTATCTGCCACTACTATGGCATTATCCCCCAACCTTCTTTGATCAAAAGTAAAAGGAATTTTAACATTGTTAACCTTTTCAAAAACTCTAATAAGTTCTAAAACGCTTGTTCCTATACCTGTCCCAAGATTTAAAGTTAAAAACTGTGGTTCTTCTCTAAATAAATAATTTAATGCTAAAAGATGTCCCTCGGCAACATCCATTACATGAATATAATCCCTTATACATGTACCATCTTTAGTGGGCCAGTTCGATCCAAATATTTTAATTGAATCCATTTTGCCAATAGCAACTCTAGTTATTCGAGGATAAATATTATTAGGCTTATCTAAAGGATCCTCACCTATTAGACCAGATTCATGCGCTCCAACTGGATTAAAGTATCTCAAAGAAGCAATTCGCCATTTGTCTGGGTAACTACTATAAGCATCCTTTAAAATTTTTTCAATAATTAACTTTGTATTTCCATATGGATTAACTGGCTCACAAATATCACTTTCAAGAATTGAATTGTTGGTCTTGGCTTTATATACGGTTGCACTGCTGCTAAAAACAATATTTGTACAACCATACTTTTCCATTATTTTCAAAAGTTGTATTGTTCCATTTACATTATTATCCCAATATTCAATTGGATGTATGACTGAATCAAATACTGATTTTAAACCTGCAAAATGCATAACAGATTGAATTTTATTTTTGAACTTAATACTCATCTGAAAAACTTTTTCAATATCACTTGAATTCCTTATATCTCCATTAATTAAAAAAATTCTTCCTTTAGTATCTATACCCTTATCTTCTAAGATTACTGAAATCCTATCGAGAGATTTCTTAGATGAATTAACAAATGAATCCAAAATAAATATCACATAACCTTTTTCTAAAAGTAGAAGGCAAGTATGTGAACCTATAAAACCAGCACCTCCAGTAACAAAAATTGATTTCATTAGTGCATTAAATTTTTTCTTAATTTAAGTTATTGCAATCATTATTTGTATAATTTCATGGGAAATTATAAGTTATTAATACATCATATTAAATATATTTAACCAGTCAAATTATTTTAGAAAACGTTTCTGCAGATTTTTTAGGTTTCTATCTTTTTAAAAAAGTTAATTGAAACTGCTGTAAAATTAATAAGGAAATCGTAATTCCAACCATTAAGAATTAATAAGAGATTCCAGCAGTAGATTTAAAAAATACATAGATGAATAACTCTTTATTGGAAGATTGGATTGATAAATGCCCAGAGACTTCATTATCAAATTAAGTTCAAAAATTTATATCTTGGTAAGTAAGAATCTTAAAACCATTAATTAAAGAACTTTCATATGTATAATTACTTGATTATGTTTTAATTATTGTTCTAAGATGATAAACAAATTAAAAATAGATGATAAAATTTTTGTTGCTGGAGCAAATGGATTAGCTGGAAGTTCAATTGTTAGATCACTTAAAAAATATGGCTATGGGAATAAAGATCTTGGAGGAGAATTATTAACTCCATCAAGGAAAGATTTAAATCTTCAGAATTTGATTGAGGTGCAAAACTGGTTTAACAAACACAAGCCTGATATCGTAATTGTTGCAGCTGCGAGAGTCGGAGGAATATTTGCAAATAATACTCAACCTACTGATTTTTTATTAGATAACTTGAAGATACAAAATAACGTCATTGAAACCGCATGGCTATCAGGAACTAGAAGACTTTTATTTTTAGGAAGTAACTGCATTTATCCAAAACTTGCGAATCAACCTATGGTAGAAGAATCATTGTTAGAGGGTCCTTTAGAAGAAACAAATCAATGGTATGCAATAGCAAAGATTGCAGGACTAAAATTATGCGAAGCTTTAAGGAAACAGCATAATTTTGATGCTATAAGTGTAATGCCTGCAAATCTTTATGGTCCCGGGGATAATTTCCATCCAACAAAGAGTCATGTACTTCCTGCAC
The DNA here is from genome assembly GCA_003214935.1 of Prochlorococcus sp. AG-412-F02. GTDB lineage: Bacteria > Cyanobacteriota > Cyanobacteriia > PCC-6307 > Cyanobiaceae > Prochlorococcus_A. The sequence goes on along the minus strand of QCLA01000008.1, from coordinate 31,269 downwards.
TAATAAGACGATTCTATGAAGCCAAGAGAGATTCCATAAGTGAAGTTGTTTGTTGGGGATCTGGAAGCCCTAAAAGAGACTTTCTTCATGTTGACGATTTGGGTGATTCTTGCATTTTCTTGCTTGAAAACTGGGATCCCAAAGAAAAAAATGCTCCAAAAGACCATAATGGGTCTCCCTTAACCATAATGAACATTGGTTCTGGTGAAGACATAAGTATTAAAACATTGGCGGAGATTATCGCTGAAGCCACTGAATATAACGGTTCAATAATATGGGATAATGCAAAGCCAGATGGACATCCAAGGAAACAAGTTGATATCAGACAGATAACTAAATTGGGATGGAAACCAAAAATTGAACTTACAACGGGGATCAAATCAACCGTAGATTACTTTAGAGAAAGGATAGAAAACAACTCATTTCTAAGACTTTAAAAAAGCCTAAATTATTAATATTCTAAGCTTTTGCATACTTAAACCCATCTGGATATTTCAACTTCCATTCCCATCCATCTTTACACATGAGTTCTAAACTTCTTTTTGGCACCCAATTAAGTATATTCTTAGCTAATGAATTATCCGCAACTAGCATAGGTACATCGCCATCTTTTCGAGATGTAATTTTATTAAGGTATATCAACTTTATTAGTTTCACTAAAATTGTTTATCAGATCTAACACACTTATTACAAAACCAGTTTCTAGATTAATATTTATTATTTTTGGAACATACTGAAAAAGGGATCAAATTGTTTGTAAATTGGTACAGAAATTTCTACAATCTATACTACTAAATATTTCGAAATTTTAATTTTTAAAGCTAAACAAAGCTAAACCTATCAGAAAAAAATTGATTAAGGACAATAAATTAAAAACTTTTGATTCAGTTAAGCCATGTGCTAATAATCTATGGTGAATATGATTTTTATCTGGGAAAAATGGAGATTTACCTGAGAAAATCCTTATCAAAATTACCATAGACATATCAGTAATAGGCAATAATAAAATTAGTAGTGGGAAATGAGGTACCAAAGCTTGAGATGAATTTAAATTAGCTGTAATTGATAGTGAGGCCAATATAAATCCGATTAAATATGAACCACCATCACCCATATAAATTGAAGCAGGTCTTAAATTATATTTTAGAAAACCGAGGTTTGCCCCAAGAATTGCACATGCAAAAAATGTACTATCTATATTTCCAAACATTAAGCTTAAAAAAACAATTCCTAAAGTGCTTATTGCCGTTATGCTAGATGCTAATCCATCTAAACCATCAATCCAATTAACCGCATTTGTAATACCTACTAACCAAAATATTGTTATTAAGTAGCTAAGTATCCACGGCAGGTTTATTGTCAAATTGTTTATACCTAAATAAGTAAGATCTATATTTTCAATTACAATGCCAGAACTAATTACATAAGTTGCTATTAAAATCTGAAATACTAATCTTAAATATGGAGATAATTGAATTAAATCATCAGTTATCCCTAATAAAAACATCACAAATGATCCAACAAATAAAGGAATTAAATAAAAACTATTCAAAAAACTGATCTGAAAAATAAAAATTAAAGCTACTGCATATCCTAGAAATATTCCTACCCCACCTATACGAACAACTGATGGATTATTTAAATTACGAGAATTTACATTATCAAGAAAATCAAATTTTTTACCAATTCTTTTTACATATGGAATTATTAATGAAGAGATGGAAAACGATAAAAATATTAAAAAGATGCAATAAAATATTAAATTATTGGTTGATCCAGAATTCATATTTCAGAAAATTATCTTTATTTATTCAATTTTTATAGCATCAGATATAAAAAAACAAAAGGAATTATTCTGGAATATATATTTCTTATTAATAATCCTTAAGTAAGAAAGGATACAATAAATTACTGTCTAAAGATTTTATTGTTTTTATTGATTTAATGTCTTTAGGATAATCAAAAATTTGATCCTCTCTTTGCAATAAATAACTATCAACACCAGCACTTATTCCTGCAATACAATCAGAAATTTTATCGCCTATCAATATCGCATTTTTTGCTTCACAATTAAAAAAATGCAATGCTTCTATAACAAGTTTATTTTTTGGTTTTCTGCATTCACAATTTTCAGAAGGTTTATGAGGACAAAAGAAAAATTTATTTACTCCATTATGCTTTGTTTTTAATTTAATTAATTTATTAATCTGAGCATTAAATTCATGCATTGCCCTCTCCTTATAAAAACCTCTTCCTATTCCTGATTGATTAGTAACTACACAGATGTTAATTATTGTATCTATCATTTCAAATAATTTATATACATCATCAAACAAGTAACATGATCTCATATCATGACTGTAACCGTTATGATCTTTATTTAAAGTTCCGTCCCTGTCTAAGATTAAAAGTTTTTTTGAACTCATGAGGTTTAATAAATAAAATTATGGATAAAAAAGTAGTTGAAAAAGTTTTATTTATAAGAAGATTTGAAGAAAAGATAATAGAAATTTACCATACTGACGTAATTAAATCTCCAGTACATTTGAGCATTGGGCAAGAATTATTTAGTGTATTATTAGCTGAAGAAATAAAGAAAGGAGACAAAATTGTAGGAAACTATAGGAGTCATGCATTGTCACTGGCACTAACAAAAAATCCTCAAAGTATTTCTGATGAATTATTCGCTAAGGGTAGTGGAGAATTCGGAGGGAGAGGAGGTTCAATGCATCTGGGTTGTACAGAAATGGGGATGCCTTGGACAAGCGCCATAGTCGCTTCTGGAATTCCTGTAGCAGTTGGGATAGCTGAAGCCCAAAAAAGACTAAATAAAATAGATAATGGAAACAGAATCGTAATTTGTCAGTTTGGAGATGGTGCTATGGAAGAAGGCGTATTTACTGAATCAATAAATTATGCTTCTTTAAAACAACTTCCAATACTTTTTGCTTGCGAAGACAATCAATTAGCAATTCACTCCTTTCAGGACGCAAGAACTCCAAATACTTCTTACGAAAAACGCGTGGAGAGTTATGGTTTTAAAACGAGTTCTTATACCTACAAGGAACCTAATCAATTAGCTATTGGGATTAACGAAGCTATTAATGCCGTTAGGAATGGCCTTCCACATTTTCTTATAGTTAAGTGCTTCAGATGGATGGAACATGTTGGGGTAGGTTACGATTGGGATTTAGGATATAGAGATAAAAAAGATTTAGATTATTGGAAAATGTTTGATCTTGAGACAAATCCTAACTTATGGGGAGTTGATAAAGATTATATAAATTCATTGAATATCGAAATCAAGGCAAAAGTTAACAAAATTTTTGATGAGTCTAACAAAAAAGAAAATGCTCCTAGTTTTTCTCTTTTAAAAAATATTTATTAATTCAATGCCAGAAAAGATTTTAAATTATGGGGATGCTTGTGGAGAAGCTACAAAGCATGCGATGAGGAATGATCCAAAAGTTCTTGTTTATGGTCTAGGGGTTGATGACCCTAAAGGTATGTATGGAACTACTAGTGGGCTTGTAGAAGAATTTGGTAAAGATAGATGTTTCGATACTCCTTTATCTGAAGATGCAATGACGGGATTAGGCGTAGGTATGGCAATTAACGGTTTTAGGCCAATTCATATTCATCAAAGATTTGACTTCTTGCTTTTGTGCATGAATCAATTAATAAACATGGCAGCAAAAGTCAGATACTTATCAAATGGTAAAGATTCTTGCCCTTTTATTGTTCGAGCAATCATTGGTAGAAGCTGGGGTCAAGGAGCTCAACACTCTCAGTCTTTTCATAGTTTTTTATCTTCAATTCCAGGTTTAACCGTATTAGCACCAGTTACACCTCACGATATCTTTAACTCAATGTTATGGGCTACAAAATATGATAATCCAGTAATAATGGTTGAAAATAGAATGCTTTATAAAAACGAAGGGTTAGTAAATTTAGATAAAGCTTATTTTCCAAATATTAGAAAACTTGAAAGTGGTGAAGATTTAACTATAGTTTCGTTATCACATACATCATTAGAGGCTAGTAGAGCTATAACTTTTTTAAACACAAAAAATATAACAATCGATCATTTCAGTTTAGTTAACTTAACCGACTTTTCAATTGATAAGATACTTTCTTCAGCAAAAAAAACTGGCAAAATTTTATTAATTGACAATGGATGGACAAAATGTTCAATCGTAAAAGATATTCTTTGTGATTTATACATTCAGGGTTTTAAAGGCGAAGGTGAAATAATGGGATATGCAAATTCACCTTGTCCAACTCCAAGATATTTAGAGGATATTTATTATCCAACTCCCACAAGTATTGCTAAAAAGATTCAAATCATGTTAAAAATACAGGCTGATATAATAATCGATGAAAGCCCAGAGATAGCATCATTCAGAGGCCCTTTTTAATGAATTATTTAGCTCATCAAACTAATTTTGGAAAAGAATTTGATCAAAAAATACAAGAACTACAGAAATTAATTCAAAATATTTATCAAGTAAAAAATGAAATCCCTATTAGTGAGAGTGAGCCTATAAGACTACATTCATCAACGTTAGATTCCTCCTCGTCTTTTGCATGTATAGCCGCAATCTTAGAGAACAGAATAACAATGGGAGCAACGGTAAAAGCATATGAAAATTTATATAGTGACTATCTTGGAAAAACTCATAAAGTCTTATCTTGTAATTCAGGTTCTTCAGCTAATTTATTAGCAATTTCAGCATTATTTCAATCAGGCAAACTAAAAACTGGAGACAAAGTAATTGTTCCAGCATTATCATGGTCAACTACTGTATTCCCGTTGGTTCAATATGGTTTGATACCAGTTTTTTGCGATTGCAATGATAGTGACTTTAATATTTCTAATGAAAATTTTGAAAGACTGATAGAGATTCATAAACCTAAAGCATTGATGCTAATTCATACATATGGGTGTCCAGCAGATATGGATGCAATTACTGATTTATGCAATAAAAATAATTTACTTCTAATTGAAGATACTTGCGAGAGTATGGGCTCTGCTTGGGATAATAAAAAAACAGGTACTTTTGGTGATGCATCAACGTTTAGTTCATACTACTCTCACCATATTTGTACCCTAGAGGGAGGGTTTACTTGTTTTAAAAATAATGATGATTATGAAGTTGCAGAATCAATAAGATCTCATGGTTGGATAAGGCATCTTGATAAAAATAATAAAATATTTCATGATAACCCTGATCTTGATCCTAGCTTTATATTTAATTATATCGGTTATAACATTAGACTTTCTGAACCTCAAGCTGCCATAGGGCTAGAGCAATTAAAACAATTAGAAGATTTTGTGAGAAGAAGAAAAATCGCTGCAGAAAGATATATATCTTTCTTTGAAAATTATCAAGATATTTTTAAATATATCAAACCTTTAGAAAAAGCCAATTCAAGCTGGTTTGGTTTCCCATTAGTTTTAAATGGGAAATTGAGAGGGGAAAGAAATGAATTAAGAAAATTATTAATTGAAAATAATATTGAATCCAGACCTTTTTTAGCAGGAGATTTTACTTTGCAACCTGTAGTGAAAAGCTTTAAACATTTTAAAGATTCACGTTTAACAATATCTTCTTCTATTGCAACTGACGGTTTAGCAATTCCTTGCCATCAAGATATCAATAAAGAGAATATTTTCAAAATAACTTCAGTTATAGATAAATTTATTAAAAATAAAATTTAAATATGAAAATATTAATTACAGGCATAACAGGGATGGTTGGATCTCATCTTTTAGATTTTTTAATAGATAATACTGATGCTGAAATAATAGGAATCTCACGATGGAGAAGTCCACTAAATAATATATCCAGACACATACCGATAATCAATAAGAAAGAAAGGATTTTTCTAGAGAATTGTGATATCAGAGATAGTCTAGGTGTTGACCATCTATTTTCTAAACATAAATTTGAATACATTTTTCATTTGGCGGCTCAAAGTTATCCACATGTATCATTTACTAATCCATTAGAAACTTATCAAACAAATATTGATGGTACTGAAAATATTTTAAGTGCGACTCTTAAATACTCTCCTAAAGCTATCGTACACGTTTGTTCTTCTTCAGAAGTATTTGGAAGAGTTTCTAAAGATAAGGTCCCCATAGATGAAGAAACGAATTTTCATCCTGCATCCCCTTATGCAATTTCAAAATGCGGTACAGATTTAATTGGCCGCTATTATGCTGAAGCTTATGATTTGAATACCCAAGTTACAAGAATGTTTACTCATACTGGGCCAAGAAGAGGTGATGTATTTATGGAATCTACCTTTGCAAAACAAATTGCCTTAATAGAGTATGGCTATCAAGATCCAATTGTGAAGGTAGGCAATCTTGACTCAATGAGAACTATTGCTGACGTAAGAGATGCTGTTAAAGCTTACTGGAAACTACTTACTACTTCTCCCCAGCCAGGCGCATACTATAATATTGGAGGTAAAAAGTCACTTAAGGTTGGAGAGATTTTGAAAGATCTTATAAGTTTATCAACAAATAAAACTATTGAATTTGAAATTGATAAAGAGAGATTAAGACCTATTGACGCTGATTTACAGATCCCTAATATAACTAAATTTGTTCAAAAAACAGGCTGGTCGCCAAGTATAAGTTATGAAAATACCTTAGAAGATTTATTAAATTATTGGAGAGAAAGAATAGAAAAAGAGGGTAATACTTTTCTTGAAAGATAAATGATTATTACTAAATGTCCATACAGAGTTTCTTTTTTTGGCGGAGGAACTGACTTCCCAAGTTGGTATAAAGAAAAAGGGTGTAACATAGTTTCCTGTTCCATTAATGCATTTTGCTATATAACTATTAGAAAACTTTTACCTTTTTATGGAAACAATTATAGAATCTCTTGGTCAGAAATAGAAGTTGTCAATAATATAAACAAAATAAAACACCCTGCTATCAGAGGCGCATTAGATTATCTAGATATTAAAGACGGTTTAGAAATCCATACTGATGGAGATTTACCTGCGAGATCTGGTCTAGGTTCTTCATCAGCCTTTTCAGCCGCTTTGATAATGGCCCTTTCGAATCTTAAAGGTAAAGAACTTTCTACAAGAGAGTTAACTGATAGCACTATATACTTTGAACAAAAAATTCTTAAGGAAAATGTTGGAGTACAAGATCAGATTCAAACATGTTGTGGAGGATTTAATTTGTTATCGATTAATAAAGAAGGCAATTATAGAATCTTGAGATTAGATATTGGTTCTGAATTAGTACAAAATATTTCAAAAAGAATGATGCTTGTTTATACTGGTATCACAAGAAATTCCAGTGAAGTACAAGAAAAAAATCAGAATATTGATATTAATAAGAGAAATAAATCTTTAGAAAAAATTGCAGAGATTGCCAACGAGGTTACTGAAAATATTTTGAAAGAAAAGATTTGTTTTGATGATTTTTCAAGTTTTTTAGAAGAGACATGGGAGCAGAAAATAAAATTGTTCCCCGATTCAGAAAACAAAAAAGAGATTTTGAATATTTACAAAGACGCAAAAAGCTATGGTGCTAAATCAGGTAAGTTATTGGGCGCAGGAGGTGGGGGGTTTTTTTTATTTTTGGTTGAAGAAAATTTACAGGAGGATTTTAAAAAAAATATGAATAAATATACCGTTGTTAAACATGATATTTGCAACAGTCCTTGTGAACTATTGTATAACTCAATTTCTAATGATATTAAATGAAAAAGATAAGTACTATAGGTCAAATATTAAAAATCCTTGCTCTTACATCAACTAAAGATAAATATAATTTGTTATTTTTGTCTATTCTTATTTTTTTTACTTCTTGTTCTGAGGTACTGTCCGTTTATTTAATTATTCCAGCTTATAACATCATAATAAATAAACAAAGTTTATCTGAATCTGTTCCATGGTTAAGTAATAGGCTAAACATTTCGTTTAATACCGCACAAAAAGAAGAATTTTTCGCCTTAACTATTTTTACATTAATTTTTGTTTGCTCAAATCTCCTAAGGATATTTGTAACTTGGGAAGCTGGAATGAAAACAGGTTCCATAGGGGCAAATTTATTTAGTCAGGCATATTCAAAAGTTTTATCAAAGCCTTATGAATTACTTTCTAAAGATAATCTCAGTAGGTATTCAAGTAATTTTTTAACTACCAATACTTATTTTGTTGCTGTTTTAAAAAACTTGATGTTATTAATCAACTACGGTAGTACGTGTATTCTTTTATTTTTGACATTAATTATTTTAAATACTAAGGCAACTTTGTTCGCAATCTTATTTCTAATAGTCCCATATTTTATTTTAACAAAATTAACTAAACCGATCTTAACAAAAGTATCTAGACAAATATCTTTTTTGCATGAGGATATAAATAGATATATTCAAGAGGGTTTTAAATCGCTCAAAACCATCAAACACTTTAAAGCACAAAAATATTACACTAATATATTTTATGCTCAAGAATCAAAGTTAAGAGAGAAGATTGCTTTAGGAGAGTTTTTTGAACAATATCCAAGACTTTTGTTGGAGGTATTGGGTTTAACGATGATTTCTGTTTTATATGGTAGTTCAATTTTTATTGATCAGATTAATATTCCAAATGTTTATTTTGTTACTTTATTATTTGCTTCACAAAAAATCCTACCAACGGTTCAGCAAATTTATAGAATTTGGTCCTATGTAATTAATTACTCATCTTCAGTTGAAGATCTATACAATTATTTCTTCAAAAATAATGTAGAAGAAACCAAGTTTTCTTATAACAACAATAAAGTTATTTTTAATCAAGTTTATTTTTCATATTTAGAAAAAAATAATACTAATAATAAATTGCCTAAAAAAATAGTTAAAAAAAATAATTTTTCTCTAGAGAAGATAAATTTAGAACTTGATTTCCCTTCATCTATATCAATTACTGGTAACTCAGGCTGCGGCAAAACAACTTTTGTAGATTTACTTACGGGCTTGATATCTCCATTGGGAGGTGAAATATCTTTACCTAAAGAATTAAAACTAAAAAAGATAGGATATGTACCACAAGAAGTTCCAATAATAAATGGATCTATTGTAAATAATATTTGCTTGGGAGAAAAAGACCTTTTTAATGACACTGATAACATTTATAAATGTCTAAAGTTAGTCAGATTATCTGAAATGATCGATAAACTTTCTTATGGAATTAATACTCAACTTGGAGAGCAGGCAATAAATCTAAGTGGAGGCCAGAGACAAAGATTAGGAATTGCTAGAGCTATAATAAGAGATCCAAAAATATTAATTCTTGATGAATCTACAAATGCTCTAGATTCTAAAAGTGAAAATATAATTATTGATAATCTCTTAAATGAATTTTCTAATTCACTAATACTTATAATTACTCATAATCATAAATTGGCGAGCAAATGTCAATTTAACTTACATTTTAATAATGGAGAAATTGAATATTCAAAAAATTAATTTTTAAAGTAGTTTATGTTTAAGAAACCATTATTAGTATTTATTTCTCTAAGAATAATAGGTATTCTTTTTACTTTTAATATTTTTAATCAATTGCAAAGAGGTTATGGAGATGCTCGATTTTTAATAGGTGGACTTAATTTAAGAGACGCTGATTTGTCCCTTCCTTTTTTTGCAAATACTACCACTTTTAATTACGCAATTTTAAACTTTCTCCCCGATGGACTAATACTTGCAAGTATTATTTTGACATTTATAACAAGTACTATTATTTGGAAAAATTTAAAGAACTTTTTGATCACTAAAAACTCTTCGTTGTTATGGATTACAATTTTTATTCCAAGTTATTGTGTTCACACCATACTTCCCTCAAAGGAAGCAACTTTTATTTCACTCTCATTAATTTATATTTGTTTTGAGGCTAACAATATAATTTTTAAACCAGTTAATCAGTGGAACAATATTTCTCTTTTTTTTCAAAGATTTTTATGTATTTTTCTTTTTCTTCTTGTAAGAGGACTTGGATCGGCACCATATATATTTCTGGGTTTTTTTGTAACATTATTTCCATTTATATCTTCTTTTTTGATGAAATATAAAAATAATAAAGTAAACATATTTATTTTCTTATCAATAAGTTCAATTTTTACCTTACTTATAATTTTTATTATTTCATCATTTGACAACCAATACATAGTTGAACAAAGTTTATATTTAAAAGGTTCATTTTTACAGGCTGAAGGTTCAAATACATCTAGAGAATATTTACTTAACAGGGATACTTTTACATTAGGAAATTATTTCTTATTATTTCCTTACCTTTCTTTATTTCCAACTATACAAGAATTGCTAACAAATCCTAAATTAATATTTTATGTAATTGATTCATCTATATATATTGGATTATATTTTATCGCATGGAATAAAGTTATAAACATAGCTTTTATGCCTCCAAGAAAAATAAAATTCTTTCAATATTTATTTATAATAATTACGATTAGTTATATACTTATTTACGGAACAATAGGAGCTTTCAACTTAGGAAGCTCTCTTAGATTTAGACAGAACTTTACGAATATTGGCCTTATTTTCCCTTTAATCATTTTCTATAATTCTCAAAAAATTAAAAATATTTTCTTATCAAAATCTCTTAAGGATACTCATTCAATCTAAGCTAATATTCATCTCCTAAAATTAAAAAATCTAGAGCTCTACATATCAATTGCAAAAAGAAAATATGACATTCTTGAACAGCTGCTGTACTTGTAAATGGGAATTCAATAATTATGCCCCCTTCCGCTCTTGTTCTTAACTTATCAGATGTAAGTAAAATCCAATTATAATTTTTGCTAGTTGCATAATTGATTATTTGAATAATATTTTTACTATTACCACTAGTTGAAATAGCAATCAACGTATCTTCTTTTTTACTAAACGCCCTATATTCTCTTAAGAAAACTTCTTCAAAATTATAATCATTTGAACATGCTGTTAAATTGGATTGATTAGCGCCTAATGTTAAAGAAGATATAGGATATCTATCTCTTTTATATCTAACTATTAACTCGGCTGTAAAATGTAGTGCATCAGAAAAAGATCCGCCATTTCCACAGGTATATATAGTACCTCCAGAATTTATGCTTTTAAAAATAATGTTGACTATTTCTTCAAATTTTTTTTCAAACTTTTCTGAGTGAACATAAGCAAAAGATTTATTATGATCTTCAATTGAACTTTTTATTAAATTTTTAAAATCACTTTTAATCATTTAAATTCTCTAAAGCCCAATTATATGTAATTGCTAAAGCCTCATCAAAATCAGTATTATTAGACCACTTAATTTCATTTTTAGCTTTTGTACAATCTAATGATAATGCAGTTGGCAAATCTGGTTTACTTAAATCATTTTTAATAGATAATTCTTTTTTACTTACTAAAATTATTTTTTTAACTAATTCATTTATAGAAATTGAATAACCCATGCCACAATTATATAATCCAAATGAGTTTTTTTGATTCTTATAAGCACATAAGATAAAATTAATTAAATCAAGAACAAAAACGAAATCTCTCCTTGCCTGGCCTGAACCCCAAACATTTATAATATCCCCTTTAGAAGCTGTTAAAACTTTTTTTATTGTTGCTCCCAATACATGACTCTTTTCTAAATCAAACTTATCATTTTGTCCAAATACATTTGAATGTCTTATTACCGTAGTTTTTAATCCTAAATCTGAATAAAACTTACACATTTTTTCAATATAGACCTTCGTATTCCCAACTCCAAAATAATTTTTATTTATTTCTTTTCTAGGATCCCAATCTTCTTCAGACTGAAATTCCTTAGACTGTAGCATTACTGTACAGCTGGGGAAAATAAAATGCTTAACTTTAGCCTCAAAAGCTTCCCTTAATAAATATGAATTCATAACTGCATTATCAGTTACGTGAATATAAGGTCTTTCTGTAATATCTTTAGAACCGGAAGTAGTTGCAGCAAATTGTAGAAATAGATCAGTTCCTGGAAGATATTCCGATAAAACCTGAGGATTCCTCAAATCAGCTTTAACCCACTTAGCTTTTAATTCAAATTCAGCTAAAGGTGGTTTTTTATTATATATTGCTATCACTTCATTTTTATCATCACAAAAATATTTCATTAAATTCTTACCTATAAAACCAGTAGCCCCACAAATTATTATTTTCATTTTTTTTTAGTTCTCCTCTCTAAATGAATTATATCTTTCATAGCCTTTATAACCTTTTAACTTAAACCAATCTATTGTATCTTTAAGCCCTGTTGATAGGTCTGTCTCTGGCTTCCAACCGTAATCAGTCAATCTAGATATATCCATTAATCGTTGGTTATCTCCTGCTATACCGCTTTCGGTAAATTCATATTTTGCATCACCAAAATTTTCAGATATTATTTTTACAAGCTCTTTTATTGTAGTAGCCTTCCCCGATGATACATTAACAGGTTTATCTATTCTATTTTCCATTACAAATATCATTGCTTTTGCGACATCAGATGCATGAACAAAATCTCTAATTGGAGATCCGTCTCCCCAAACCTTTAAAGGATCTTCCCCATTATAAATTCTAGAAATTAAGGATGGGATAACCATTCCTGTAGAAGGATCAAAATTATCGTATCTTCCATAAACGTTTCCAGGCCTGACAATGCAGTATAAATTATCTGAATCAGGATATTGAACCTGATAAGCTTCTGCTTGTAGTTCACCCATTCTTTTTGCCCAGCCTGCAAATTTATCGTTCTCAGATGGGAATGTCTTCCATACATTGTCTTCAATAAATATTTCAGCCGGATGATACACCCCAACAGAACTTGTAAAAAGATATTTTTTTACCCCTTTTTTTCTTGCTGCTTGCATCATGTTAATGCTGAAACTAATTGTAGGTACAAAAAAATCTGCTGGTTGCTCTCTACACATCTTTGGAGAACCCTTAACTCCAGCCAAGTGAAATACCTCTTCCATTCCATCGCAAACTTCTAAACAATTATTTATATTTCTTAAATCAAGTTTTTTAAAATCAGCTCTGGGGTCGCATAATTCAGAACCATCCAAAGAAGCCACAGTTACATCATGATTTAAATCAAGAAGCAAAGGGACTAGGTATCTTCCTATCATACCAGTACCCCCAGTTACTAATATTTTTGCCATGCAATTAATTTGATTTTGATTCTATATCCTAAGCTTTATTTGATGATTATCGAATTAATGTAAATTTAACTTTCGGAAAATAAGTTTAATTATATAGAATCTGCTCTAAAGCTTTAATAGAAGCTGTGGACGAATAATATTCATCTATTAATTTTTTTTGTTTTGGAATATTATCAATAAAGTATCCTTTATCCTCTATTAACATCATTAGTTGTTTGGCGATAGAGGAGGGATTGAAGGATTTAATGAAATATTTGTAATCAAAAGGTAAAAGTTCTTCTGTTCCATTATTGCGTGAGACAAGAATTGGTATCCCAAAATATAAACTTTCTAATAATAATCTTGATAAACCTTCTCCGTACGTAGTTGGTATAATAATTACTTTAGATTCTTTATAGTATTCCATAGGATCTGCAATATAAGGACATAAACTTATCCCAATTTCTTCTAAATATTTTATTTCTTTTACACTCAAATTATCAATATCTGTTTGAGGAGTTATTATCCTGAATTTGTTATTTCTCAATAAAAAGGGCATATGTTTATTTATGTATAATTTGGTATATAAGAAAGAATAAAAACCTTTATCTTCAACTAATCTAGCAATGTAATCAATATATTTAGGTTCATGAATTTTAAAAAAATATTGCAACTTTGATTCATCACATTCAAAACCGGTTCCTGGAATGGTACAAATTTTATCAAGAGTGGAGATCTTCATATCTACTAAATATGTCGCATCGCTATAATTCAATGTGACGATTTTTTTGCAATCTTTAAATATATATTTATAAATTTGAATAATTAATCTTTTGATAATTCTGTAGAAAATTTTCCTTGAGGAAAATACTCTCCCTAATCCCTCTAAGACATATACAATAATTTTTTTTTGTTTAAAAAAGATAAGCTGAGATATAATAATTGGTCCTATAGTAAAAACAATAATCCTAGATTTTTTATTGAAGTTATTTTTAGTTTGGAAAAATTGTTTAATAAAAATTTTGAATGTGTTTCTTATATTCAACTTTTCAAAAGTAACTCCTTTGGAAATTAAAAAATCAATATTTTTTGTATTGTGAGCGGGCCCTTCCCTAAGATATAAACATTTTACTCGATTTTTTATAACTAATTTTTTTATCAACTCAAATTTAAATTTTTCAATGAACCATAAAGTATTGGCAATTAAAACTATTTTAAAACCCATTGATTGCCTAAATATATTTAATCCTAAGCGAATTTTCGTTAAAAAGCTTCCATGTATTAAAAATTGAATAATTAAGATTTAATAAGAAATTTATTTTTCTAATTTAAGAAATTTAATTATTCCAATGCTGTTAATATAATAAATTTAATACAAGAGTTTATTGCATAAAAATAATTATGAAAAAACTCATTATTTATGAACTAAATGAGTTACCTAAAGAATTGCTTCTAGATTACATAAAGCTCAAACCATCATCAACAATTTCAAAATTATATAAAGAAGGAACATTTAAAATCACTAAAACTTTTGATCAAGGAGAATTACATCCTTGGTCTACTTGGCCCACTTTTTATAGAGGAGTAAATAATAATTTACACAAAATACAATTTATCAATCAAGATAAAACTTTTGCTGAAAAAAATTATCCGCCAATTTGGAATATACTTGCAAATAAGGGCGTTTCTATAGGGATATTTGGATCTCTTCAATCATACCCTCCCCCAAAATTAGAAAATATCAGCTTTTATTTACCTGATACTTTTGCTCCAAAAAGTAATGCTATTCCTCAGAGTTTAAAAGTTTTTCAAGATTTTAATTTAAATTTAGTTGGCAATAATAATGCTGTGACTAGACCAATAAGTTTAGTTGACGTTAAAAATTTCATAAAGTGTATTTTTAATAGATTAATATCATTTAAAACAATTTTAAAGATTTCTTTTCATATATCAAAAGAGCTTTTATTCCCAAAATACAAACTCAGAAGATCATTAATGCAACCGTTGTTGAGCTTTGACCCTTATACCTGGCAATTAAAAAAATACAAGCCATCATTTTCTACATTTTTCACTAATCATTTAGCTGGGATGATGCATAGATATTGGTATGATTTTTATCCTAATGAATTTAGAAATTCTTTTAGAAAAGTAAGTATATTTAAGAGAAAATCAATAATTAAAGCATTGGATATCGCGGACAAGCAAATTAAAACTTTATTATCATTCGCAAAAGAAAATAATTACGATCTATGGGTAGCGAGCAGCATGGGTCAAGCTGCAATTGAAAGAGGTTCTTACAATAAAGAAATCTTTCTTAACGATCCAAAAAAACTTTTAAAAGCATTAGATCTCAACTCTGATAATTATAAAATTGTACCTTCTATGTATCCAGATATAAATATAGTATGTAAAGATCTAAAAGCTAACGAAGAAATCTGTAGAAAAATAAAATTGATTTTGGACTCTACAAATAAGCAAATTATAAAAGTAAGGTACAAACAAAAATCTAATACTGTTAATTTAATAATTAATACATCAAAAAAAATTGCCGAAGACAATTTTATTAAAATCAAAAACAAAAAATTTAAACCAAACGAAATAGGAATGAGTTTTATCGAAAGAGATATTGGAACTGGATATCATATACCAGAAGGCATCCTATTAACTTATGGAAGTACAAGTCAAAATCTATTAAAAAATTATGAAATTATTGACACTGCTATAGTGGCCCCTCTAATTTTAAAATACTTCAATATCAAACAAAAAAAATATATGAAAAAAGTTTAGTTAATAAAATTATGGAATGAAAATTAAGAAAGAAAATATTCGCATTGTTCATATCATAACCACCTTAGAGAGGGGGGGGGCTCAAAGAATTTTGAGTGAAGTAATTAAAAATAAAAAACATAATAGAGAATATCAACATATAGTAATTTCATTAACCAGTGAAAAAGGATTTACTAAAGAAATAGAAAATTATGCAGAAAAAATATATTACTTAAATGGAAAAAATATAATTAGTTTTCCTGCATTGATTTTCCAAGCTTTTTTACTAATAAGAAGTTTAAAGCCCGATATTATACAAAGTTGGCTATATCACGCAGATTTTACCGCATCATTTTTAGGTTTATTTTTTAAAAATATTCCAATATTATGGACTGTACATCATGCTAGTTATTCACTTAAATATGAAAGTTTTCATTCAAAATTAATTGTTTATCTTTTGTCTAAACTTTCAAATTACCTACCAATAAAGATTATTTATTGCTCTAAATATTCATTTGATGTTCATAAAAAATTAGGATACTCAAAAAGTAAATCAAAAATTGTTATGAATGGGATTGATATGAATAAATTCAGACCTAACAAAAAATTAGGAGAATCATTCAGGGAAAGTATAAATATCAAAGAAAAAGAATTTCTTATAGGATTTATTGGGAGATATGACCCTAATAAAGGAATAAATTGTTTTCTGAAAACGGTTAAAGAAATTAAAAATACTAAAAATAAAAATATTAGATTTTTGATATGTGGTCATAGAATGAATAAAAATAACAAAAATTTAGTCTCTGAAATAAAAAATTTAAATTTAATTAAAGATGTAATTTTGCTTGGAGAAAAAAGAAATATGGAAAGCATCTATAATGGAATTGATTTATTAATTTGTACATCCTTAACAGAATCTTTTGGACTAGTAGCAGTTGAGGCTTTAGCTTGTGGAAAGAAGGTAATTAGTTCAGATTTACCCGCTTTGAGAGAAATTATTGAAGAAGAAAATTTAATTGAACCCAATAACTATTTAATATTTGCAAAAAAATCTATAAATTTAATGAAAAAGGATGTTAAACAAAAATTATCCGAAGAGCGCAATATTAGAGACTCAGTTCTTAAAAAATATAATATCGATAATACAGTAAGAGGTTACTATGATATCTATAAAGATATTCTTTAAAATAATTTTGTAATCCAAAAATTGTTTTTATTTTGAACTTTTTAAATATTAATCTTGATTTATTATAGTTATAAGGTTTTCGATTTATTAAGAAAATAATATTATTTTTTCTTATTTTTTATTAACATTTATAATTCGAAAAAAATAGGATTTAAATGATAGTTTTGTCAGTATATTGTATGATTAGCAGGAATGATAGGTATAGTATTGAAGCTATAAAAAGTATAATAGCATCTAAGAAAAATAATAATATAAAAGTATCACTTTCAATAAAAAAAAATATTTATAATGAGATTAAAGAAAAAATTAATTTTAATTTAAACGCAATCAATATAATTCAATATGAACATAAATTTAGTAACGTTTTTGAGCATATAAAGCATCTAGTTATGCTTTGCAAAACTGATTATATTATGATCTTACATGACGATGATAATATTGGATTGAATTTCCTAACTAGCACCTATAATAATATTCTCAAATATAAACCAGATGCACTTTCGAGTTCTGCTTCCTTTATTGATCAAGATAGTGAAACTAATTCATACATGAACTCGATTAAAACTAAAGATAAAGTTTATAAAATAAGTAAACAAAAAGTACTCAATAGATATTTCTTTCCATATAGAGATGGAGAAAATGTATTTCCCACCTTTGCATTCAAAACTAATCTTTACAAGAAATATTGGGAAGATAATAAAAACTATATAGGCATACATGAAGATGTAAAGATTGTTTATTATTTTGCAGCAAGAAATAATTTGTATGAAAATGGTTTAAGAAGTAATTTTTTTTATAGATATCATCCAAAACAAGAAAGTTCAAAAAAATCAAGTTCCGATAGAAAGAAATTAATTAATTGGTTAGAATCTTTGAATTTAAATTTTTTATATAAATTAACTCTACTATTTTTTGCAACATTACAATATTTATTTTACTTTAAAAAATATAATTTAGGCAATAATAAAATAAACTATATTATTGAAAATATTAGATTAAATATTCAAAACTTTAGGAATAAAATCAAGTAAAACACTTATTTAACATAATTTATTTGAATATAACTCATTAATAAATATTACTTTAAAAGGTATATAATATATATTCTATATATACAAAATAGATTATGAAATGTCGCTTTTGCGATTCTAAAGAATTTATACCCCTTGTAGATTTAGGATTTGCACCTCCATCTAACGCTTATATTGAAAAATCTAAAAAATATAATCCAGAACTTAATTACTCCCTAAAGGTAAATGTTTGCAAAAATTGTTTTCTAGCTCAAACAGAGGATTACACTAGGGCAGAAGAATTATTTACACCTGATTATGCTTATTTTTCTAGTAATTCCAAAACTTTATTGAAGCATTCTAAGGACTATGTAGAGTTAATAGAAAAAAGCTTGAATTTGAACAAAAATAGTTTGGTAGTTGAGATTGCTTCTAATGATGGCTATTTATTAAAAAATTTCGTTGAAAAAAAAATACCATGTCTTGGTGTTGAACCAGCAATAGAAACAGCACAAAAAGCAGAGATGCAAAATATTCCTGTAGAAAAGAAGTTTTTCAGTGAAGAAACCTCAAAATATTTGGTAAGCAAATATGGTAAAGCAGACCTAATAATAGGAAATAACGTCTATGCACATGTCCCTGAAATAAAAGACTTTACTCTAGGATTAAGTCTATTATTAAAGGAACAAGGAACAATTACACTTGAATTTCCAAGTCTTCTTAATTTAATTAAATTTAATCAATTTGATACTATTTATCATGAGCATTTTTCTTATCTATCGTTAATTTCAGTAAATCAAATATTTAAAAGCGTAGGCCTAAAAATTTATAATGTAGAAAAGATTTCAACACATGGAGGTAGCTATAGAGTATATGGTTGTCACGAATTTAGTAAAATCAAAACAAACGAAATAGTACAGAAAATTTTAATTGAAGAAGAAGAATTCGGAATAAATAATTTAGAAATTTATTCTTCTTTTCAATCAAGGGTAGAAAATCTAAAAGATCAATTCTTAAGTTTTTTGATAAAAGCAAAAAAAGAAAACAAAAAAATAGCAGCATTTGGTGCTGCCGCCAAAGCAAATACAATAATAAATTATGCTGGAGTTAAAGCAGATTTATTACCATTTATAGTTGATTCTTCAACAGCTAAACAAAACAAATTACTCCCTGGAAGCCATATAAATATTTTCAGTCCAAAGATTTTAGAAGATATTGAATTAGATTATCTTATTATCTTTCCTTGGAATTTAATTGATGAAATTAAACATCAAAATAAGCACCTTTTGGAGAAAGGAGTAAAGTTTATAACATTAATCCCAAATCTAAAAATCCATTAATAAAATTTTCCTATAAACCTTTTTTAAAAGAAATTAAATTAAAAGTTTTTTTAATTTAATCCAATAGAATAATATTCCCTTGAATTAATTTTTGTTCTTTCCAAAAATCTTCTTGGATCAACGATTATTTTATCTTTTAAATCCATTTTTTCTAATTTTTTATATTCTTTCCATTTTGTAAGGACGACTATAACTTCAGATAAACCAACTTTATCTTCCCAATTTTCTGAATATTCGAGACCTTCAAATAAAACTAATTTGCTTTTAAAATTTTGAATTGCAAAAGGATCATGAGCAAATATTTTTTTTGTTTTATTTTTCAATTTAGGAATAATTCTTAAAGCTGGAGATTCTCTGACATCATCTGTATTTTCTTTGAAAGATAAACCTAAAAAAAGCAAATTACTTTTATTAAGATTATTTATATTTTGAATAATTTCAAATACTTTCAAAGGTTGATTATCGTTTACTTCAATAATTGATTCGAGAATTCTCATATTTAGACCATTTTTTTTTCCTAAATTTCTTATAGCTTTCACATCTTTAGGAAAACAAGAGCCCCCGAATCCACATCCTGCTTTCAAATATTGCAGTATTTCAGGATTTACACGTTCTCTATTAATAATTGGATTCCATCTTTTATCTAAATGTACTCCATATAATATTTCTTCAATATCAACCTTTCCTATTTGATAAGCTAAATTAGCTAATTCATTTGCAGCTGATATTTGTAAAGCAAGAAAGCAATTATTGGCATACTTTATAAATTCTGCAGTTCTACTATTCACGAGTAGCTTCTCACAATCGTAATCTGCATATAACTTTTCTAATTTAATTTTTGTTTCTTGATCTTCATATCCAATAACAATTCTATCAGGATTCATAAAATCGAAAATTGCACTTCCCTCTCTAAGGAACTCAGGATTCATTCCTAAACCAAATTCGCCAAAAGTCTTAGAACTTTCTTCTTCAACAATCTTCCTTACATATTCATCAGTGGTTCCTGGTAAAACAGTACTTTTTACAACAATAGAGATAAATTGTTTAGTTTTCTTTAAAAATCTACCAATATCAACTGAAACATTTTTTATATATTTGAGATCAATATTGCCTGCCTTATCTGAAGGTGTTCCAACAGCAATTATTATCATCTCAACTTCAATATCTAAGCTACCTAATTCAGTAAAAGCAAAAAACCTTTCAGAATTTAATTGAGCATTTAAAAGATTTTTTAGACCGTTTTCATAAAAATTTGGAATACCTTTATTAATTTTTTCTACTATATTTTTATTTAAATCTATACATCTCACATTATGACCTTTTTCAGCTAAACATAGTCCCGTGATCAACCCTACGTAGCCGCTTCCTATTACAGCGATATTCATTTTTGATTAATTAAGTAAGATAAATATCTAGTTATACCTTCTTTCAAGGTGATTTTTGGGTTGTAATTAATTTCGTTTCTAGCTTTATGGATATTTGGGCATCTTCTTTGTGGATTATCTGTTAAATATTTTGTATCCACACTTTTTGCAAATTGAATTTCACCAGAATAATTAAATAATTCTCTACCAATTTTTAAGTTATATTCCGCAAATTCATAAACACTTGTTTCTTCAAGATCAATACCAATATTATATTCTGTTTTATTGCCAGAATTAAGGGCTTTTATATAACCACAAACTGCATCTGCCACATAGCAAAAAGTTCTTGTAGGTTTTCCATCAGAAAATAAAATTATTGGTCTATTTTCAATTACGCATTTTGCTATATCAGCTGGTAATCTTTTATCATTAATTTTCATTCCAGGGCCATAGTTATTAAATGGTCTAACAATTGTTATTGGCTGATCATATTTTTTTCTAAAAATAGAGCATAGCGTTTCTCCAAATCTTTTTGCTTCGTCGTAACAGGCTCTTGGACCAGTACAAGATACATAACCTCTATAGTCTTCTTTTGTGGGTATGCTATCAGGATCAGGGTCTCCATAAATTTCACTACTTGAAAAGAATAGAAAACCTTTCAATTTTTTGCTTTTACAGTAAAAGTCCAAAAGATCTCTTAAGCCCCAAATATTCGCGTCAACAGTCTCTAAAGGATATTTTCTGTAGTAAGTAGGAGAGGCTATTGAAGCCATATGAATGATATGTGTGATATCTTTTGCATTGGATAAATCATTTATTTTATCTTTTCCAATATTAAATTCAATAAGTTCAATACCTGAATCTTTTACATCTTTAAGTTTTTGCAACCAATCTGGGCAGCCTAATAAAAATGAATCTAATCCAGTAATTGATTTAATACCTAGATTTTCTTTGAATTTTGCAAAGTAATTAAATAAGTAATAACCTAAAAAACCTGCACATCCTGTAATTAAAATATTACTATTGCGAAAATCACATTCTGCTGTCTCCTTTTTTATGTAATCAAGATCTAAGTTAAAATAATTCAATTCTAAGATTTAATTATTAAATTCCAATCCTAATTAAGTGATTTATTTATTAGCTAAATTAGTATTAATATTTAATAAACAAATTTGGGCCGAATTAAATTTTTAAAATTTAATATTAAAAACGGCTTGGAAGTATTTCCTCTTTTGTATTTAAATTCAGTGAACTAGCTATTATATGATTATAGTCTAATTCTTTTTCCCAATCATACCAACCACCAGTGGAGAAATTTTTAATTTCATAACTTATATCCTTTGTTAAATACAAGTACTTGTTATTATTAATATCAGAATAATTTATTTTTCTTATTTTTAATAAACTTGATAAGGAAAACTTATTTGAAGATGTTAAATATCCAAAAATATCATTACTAATTCTTTCTTTAGTAATTTTCTCAATATATCTAAGTACAAGAGAATAAGGTGTTAAGTAAAAATTTGAATTAAAATTTAGATTTATATCTTCAGGTTGAGATTCAAGTGCATGAAAAAGATTAGAGTTTGTTTTGGTTGGCCAAAGCATCCCCAACCGTAAAACTATACATTGCTTAAAACAATTTTGAGATAAAAATAAAGATTCCGCAGAATATTTACTGAAAGAATATGGTGTAAACATGTCTTCTACTTGATCATTTAAATTCTCTCTCTTAACTTTAATTGGCCCTGACTCAATACTCGATAAGTATATTAATCTTCCAGAAAATTTTGATTCTATAATTCTGTAAATACTTCTAATATTCTTATTCAAGTATTTACACATTTTATTTTGTTCAATAAAATGAGAAGGATCAGTTGAAGTGTAAATAATATTATCAAAATTAGAGAGGTCAATTCTCTCTAATTCTGTTGATGAAATCATCTCTATACCTAATGACTTAGATAAATAGTTACTTATGCCACTACCTTTGCCAACAAGGATTGATTTTTCCATTATTTGCTATAAAGAATACTAAAATGATTTGAAGTTATTAAGTATTTTATTGTACCTATTAGGTGTCCCAAAATCATGGAAAGAATCTTCAAATACTGAAGCTTTTGCCATATTAGATTTAACTAAATTAGGTAAAATTTCATCTTCTAAAGATATGCATGAAATAGGAAGTTCTCTAAAGTATAAAGTCTTACATCTATAAATACCAATACTTGAACAAAGATTAAATAAATTACTTTTATTTTTAAGGGAGTCTGGAATTTTTTTTTCTGTAAAGCTTTTTATTACATTATCTGCATCAATAACTACTCTTCCTGAATCACTTAATGAAGATTTTGTGCATCCTACATTAATCACTTCTTTTCCTGAAAATTTGGATTTTTTTATAAACTCAGAAATTTTTATTTCTTGAATTGTATCCCCATTTAATACTATAAAATCTTCTGAATCTATTAATCTGGAGGCTTTTATAATTGCTCCACCTGTTCCAAGTTTTTTTCTTTCATAAGATAATTTAATACTATCTAAATAATTTTTATTAGATATATATTGAGAGATTTTATTATGCAGATGACCAGTGGCTAAAATAATTTTACTATCTTTAGGTAAATATTCTTCCGCAAGCCAATCAAGCATAGTTTGTTTTGGATTTATCTTGGCAAGAATTTTAGGGAGAGTTTTAGATACATCTTGAAACCTATTACCTAAACCTCCACATAAAATAACGAAACTTATCATACTAATTATAAAATTTTAAAATTATTTTTAAGTTAATATACCCCATTAAAAAGATAACATTTAAAAAATATTTTTATTTAATTAATCTTATAAAGTCCTCTATGGGTTTTTTAGCAGGAGGTACTAATTGTTCAGGCAAACAATCAAAAGGGAAAAATGTTAGTTTTAAACTTTCGATACTTTTTTTTGGATTCAAATTTTTTGCAATTTTGTATGAAAAAATTATATCAATAGCATGAAAACAATTATCAGGATATTCAATGATCCTATATTGTGATATGTCAGAATAAACCCCTAAAAATTGTAAATTATTTTTATTTAATTTTAGTGATGTTTCTTCTTGACATTCTCTTAATGCAGTCATTTTTAGTTCCTCTCCAACTTCTACTCCCCCTCCTATAAGTCCCCATTTTTGGCAATCAGCTCTTTTCTCTAAAAGTAGCTTTTTATCTGTGTGCAAAATAATTCCTACGCCCACCCTTATATGTGTTGCATTCTTTGGATCAATCAAATATTTCTTATACATAAAATCATGAAGCTTACTTTTTTTGTATTGAAATTATTCAGAGACATTAACTATCTTTACTATCTTAAAGTATTAATACTTGAGAAATTTATTAAACTATAGTTAACAATTATACAAACAGGAAATAATGAACATTTTTATTACAGGAAGCTCAGGCTTTGTTGGGAGTAATTTAGTTAATTATATGCTAGAAAAGAATCATTTTCTTTTTTGTTTAACAAGAGACAAATCTAAGTCAAAATTACATAACTCTAAAAATATTAAATGTTTAGAAGGATCATTGAACGATGATTGGTCAAAAGAATTGAATGAATGTGAAATACTTATACATTTGGCAGCTTATGGTGTTTCAGAACAAACAAATAATTGGCAAGAATACTTTGACGTTAATGTATTTCAATCATTAAATTTATTTATTGCTGCTAAAAAAGCCAATATTAGAAGAATAATCTGTATTGGATCTGGAATAGAATATGGACAATCTGCAGAAAGATATGAAAAAATTCCAGTTGATGCACCTCTAATGCCCACGAATGCATATGCAGCCTCAAAAGCCGCTATTAGCTGCGCAGCATGGGGTTTTGCAGTAGAAAATAAAATAGAAATGGTTATTTTGAGGCCCTTTTATTTATATGGTCCAGGAGAGAGATCTTCAAGATTCTGGCCTAAATTAATCGCAAGTGGATTAAAAGGTAACGATTTTCCTATGACTAAGGGTGAACAAAAAAGAGATTTTCTTCACATCTCTGAATGTGTTAAAAAGATTGACTACTGGTGTTTTGATAAAGAAGTTAAAAGAGGAAAGCCTATTATTAGAAACCTTGGGAGTGGAAATGTTGATTCTTTGAAGAACTTTGCTAAAAAAGAATGGTCTAGGATTGATGCAAAAGGAAAAATAGAATTTGGAGCATTTGATTATAGGGAGTCAGAAATAATGAATTATGTACCTGAATTATAATACTTTTCAAAATAATAAAAATTTATCTTTAGTCTGGTAGAGTTTTATTGATTAACATACCAGATCTAAATGAAAGCAGTTATTTTAGCTGGAGGATTTGGAACCCGTATAAGTGAAGAAACTCATTTAAAACCTAAGCCAATGATAGAAATTGGTGGGAAACCAATCTTATGGCATATTATGAAAATTTATAGTTCCTATGGAATTAATGAATTTATTATTTGTTGCGGATATAAGGGTTATTTGATAAAAGAATATTTTGCGAATTACTCACTACACCTTAGTGACGTAACATTTCATATGGATACCAATCAAATAGAGGTTCATAAAAGAATGATGGAAGATTGGAAGGTAACTCTTGTAGATACTGGAGAATATACAAATACTGGTGGAAGATTATTGAGAGTTAAAGAATATATTAAGGATACTTTTTGCATGACTTACGGAGATGGCTTATCAAATGTTGATATTAAAGATCTTATAAAATACCATAAAAATAATGGTAAAAATGCCACATTAACGGCAGTCAAGCCTCCAGGCAGATGGGGTTCATTGAGTATAGTTGATAACAAAGTTGAAAATTTTCAAGAGAAGCCACTCGGAGATGGAGGCTGGATAAATGGCGGCTTTTTTGTTTTAGAGCCTGAAGTATTCAACTTAATTTCAGATGATAAATGTATCTGGGAGGACGTTCCTTTAAAAACTTTAGCCAAACAAAATAATCTAACATCATATAAACATGAAGGATTTTGGCGAGCAATGGATACTCTCAGAGATAAAAAAAATCTTGAAGAATTATGGCAATCTAATACTCCTCCTTGGAAAATTTGGGAATAATTCCTTTAAATCCATATCAATAATAAATAATGATTATAAATTTTAAAAAAGCTTTTAGAAAAAATATGATTTGCTCTATAACAACATTAATTAATTATGGATAATAAATCTAAATTGCTCATAGGAATTAATGATTACTTTCCATTTTATCTTGAAGGGGCAAGTGATGGATTAAGAGAAAATGGTAACTTAAGATTTCTTGAATTGTATAATTTAGGCAAAAAAAATAATATAATTTTTGAAGCATATAATAAAAATAAACATAAAAAATATGATTTAGTTTTCTTTATAAATGAACCTAGGATTTTATCGATACTAAATTTTTTAATAAGAAACCTATTTACAAAAAAAATTGATATTTTTTATATGGCAGATGAAACCCCATTAAGTAGAAGGAGATTTAGCTTAGTATTTCCTAAAATTTATAAAAGAGTACTGATTAATTGTATATGCAGCAATAAGGTCAATAAAAAACCAAACTACTTTTTCTACACTCAAGCGAGTATACCTAATAAGCAAAAGATTATAAAAAATAAAAATTTTATTCTAAAAAATTATAGAAAAAAATTATTATGTTATGTAGGAAGTAATATACTTTCATTGAGTAATAAAGGGTCTTATAGGTTTAGAAATAAGTTGCTTAGAGGATTATCTAAATTTAAAAATTTTTCATTATATGGTAGGCGATGGAATGAAAGTGTAATTCCTGTCGATTTCCCCTTAATCGCTGTGGTTAATAGGATTCCCTTTCTTAAGAGCTTTGTAGCTTTTTACTACCAAAAAAAATTCCCTCAAATAACTAATAAAGGCTGTATTGAAAATAAATTAAATACGATAAATAATTATAATTTCACTTTGGCTATAGAGCCTTATATGGGAGAACCTAAAATGCTTTTAGAAAAATTATTTGATCCAATGTTAAGTGGGTCAATACCAGTTTATTTTGGTCCAAAAGATATTAATGTGCCAGAAAATCTCTTTATAAGAATAGATAAAAATACTAACCCAAAGGAACTGATTAATTTTCTTTCTTCTTTTAAGGAGAATGAAATTAATGAATACAGAAATAGAATATATGAATTTTTAATTTCAAGTAAATCTGATAAATTTAGGTATTCATATTTTGCTAATCAAATAATTAAATTAATACAAGATTCAATCAAATAAATTGAATAAAAATGACATTATGAAATTATAGAAATTTATCTTATATATTTTTTAATAAGATTTTATCAACTTAAAAAAATATTAGAAACATAATTCATAAGATTTGAATTAATCAAGATTTTACTTTTATAACTTATTTATATAGTATTAATTAAGTTTAAAAAATTTAATTGCAAAATTTATTGTACCCACAGAAATTAAATAAGAAATATAGACCAGAAATTGATGGAATAAGAGCCTTTGCAGTAATAGCAGTAATATTGAACCACTTTAATAAAGAGTTGTTTCCTAATGGTTATTTAGGAGTTGATATATTCTTCGTTATTTCTGGATATGTTATTACTTCATCAATATCTGGAAAATCACACAAAAATATAAAAGATTTCCTAAGTGATTTTTATTCTAGAAGACTTAAAAGAATTACACCTGCTTTAACAATTTTCCTTATCATCATGGCAATCTGTATAAGTGCATTTTGTTCTCAACCTTCTGTTTATTTAAAAACAGCATTAACTGCTTCATTTGGATTATCAAATATATATCTTTATCAGAATTCAACTGATTATTTTGCTTCTAGCACAGAATTAAATCCATTTACTCAAACTTGGTCTTTAGGTATAGAAGAACAATTCTATTTCATATACCCTTTATTATCCTGGTTATCTGGTTTCTCCAGGAACACAATAAATGGTAATAAATATTTTTTTGTAATACTATCTTTATTAGGAGCAACATCATTATCATTTTTTGTATATTTATACAATTACGATCAATCAGCTGCTTATTTTTTAATTTCAAGTCGTTTTTGGGAAATTGCGGCAGGATGCTTACTTTTCTTAGGATTTAAAAATAGTAATAGATTTAAAAAATTAATTAATAAGTTACCATCTCTATTAATATTTTCTCTCATGTCAATATTAATGATTCTTCCAAACATATCCTCGCCAATACCAAATATTACGATGGTATTTCTAACAGTAATTCTCTTAATTAGCCTAAATAAAAATGGAGTTTTATACAAGTTACTTACACTTAAATGGGTAATCTTTATTGGAATAATTTCATATCCTTTATATTTATGGCACTGGGGTATTTTAAGTTTATCCAAATGGACAATTGGTATTTCAAATCAAACATTAATACCAATATTTACTCTTATTTTGATTATTAGCTTTTTATCTTATCGTTTTGTTGAACTACCTTTAAGGTCTATATCAATTAAGAGAAATTTAACTATAACCTTAGGCATAGGATTAATTTTTTTCTCAGCCATAATTAGTTTTATTCTTGGAAGACCTTATTTAGGCAAGTTATTTCTAGGAACAAATGAACCCGATATTAATAACCCAGAAAGTAGCTTAAATTGTTCTTCTTATTTAAAAACTCTCAGAGATTTAATTATCGTAGGTGATAGTCATGCTTTAAAACTATATAATGAGATGAAAGAATGTTTACCAGAAAAACAATTAAAATTAGCTTCAATTTATAGGACAGCATTTCCAAGAGTTAATTACTCTAACCCATACCTCATAAATAAAATAAAAAATAATGAGAATAATTATTTGTTGAAAGAAAAATTTATGAAGGAATATAATTCCTCAGAATTTAATAACAACAAAAAAAATATAATTATTGCAAATAGAAATCCAATTTATTTTTACCCATCAAGCTCAAGTGATAACCTTTTATTAAAGAGTACATTTTGGAATGATAATTACACAGAAGTAATGAATAAGGAACAAGTTATCTCTTCTTGGATTTCAAAACTTCGTGAATTCGCCATAGAAAACTCAAAAGATAATATTTATATTTTGCTACCTCCTCCAGAGGTTAATACTAAAAATAATCCTTTAAGCATATGCAAAAAAGAATGGTTTAGAAAAAATATTCCTAGTTTTTGCTTCAAAGGAATTTCAATGCAAGAGTCAGAAATAGCAAGAAAAGATTTTCATTTAACTTTAAAAAAAGAGGTTCAAGAAATACCTAATCTGGAAATTTTTGATACATTTGAAAGCTTCTGTAATAAGAAACTTTCGACATGTAAAGTACAAACTTCAGGAAAACTTCTTTATATAGATAGCAATCACTTATCTGAAGAAGGTTATAAATTAATATTAGGAAAACTTCTTAAAGATCTCAAATAAATGATCAGAAAAAGACTTATAAAATTGTTGATCTTCTTTTATTAGATAAATTTATTATTTTATTTTGCAAATTGATAATTAGAGTTTTGTATAGATTAGTTAAGCTAGATTTTAATAAAAAAATAAATATTTATTTAGAATAAATTTTTAAAACTAATTACTATAAATCCATCCCAATTTAAAAAAGATAAATTAAAAAATCACGACAAATACTCTTGATAATTTTTATTTACTAAAAATCTGTATTAATATATTTACTTAACTATTACTTATTTATGATAGAGAAATAAAAATTAATTTTTTATTAATCTAATTTACGTAATGATAAAATAATATAAATTTAACTTTCTTGGTTTAAATGAAATTTAGAAATATAGAAAGTTTAATCGAAAAATATAAATTACTAGAGTTTATTTCATTCTTAATGATATCCTGGTCAATTTATCAGTTAATAATAAATGGAAATACACTAAGTGGAGATGCTGAGATTCATTTAATTTATGCAAAGAACTTTATAAATGGACATTTTCTTGAATTTAATCCTGGCTATAAAACTGGAGGAGAATCTTCATTTCTTTATTTTTTGATAGTTTCCTTGATGTATAAATTATTTAATTTCTACACATACTATGGAATGAAATTAATATCACTCTTATCTTTTTTATGGATTCTATATCAAATTTTCGAAATAAATCCAAGCAAATCAATCTCAGTTAAAATAATTGGCGCGTCAATATTATCAGTAGTTGGTCTTATGAGTAGTCAAGCAATGCTTGGTATGGAAAATATTTTATTTACAGCAATTCTTATAACTTTTTTATCAAATGAAATCAAATCGGATATGAAATTAGATAATACAGGTGTTATTTTAAAATCTGCCTTACTTTTTTTATTAAGGCCTGAAGGACTTGTTTACCCCTTATTTTTATCTATAAAGTCCTTTTTCAATAAGAATAAAAGACTTTTCCTTTCTTCTATAGTTTCTTTCCTAATCTGCGGAATATTATATATTATTCTATCTTTGATAAGTGGTGGAGACTATCATAATGCGGGTTCAATACGAAAATACATTTCAACACTTCCACTTTATCCAATTAATAATTTTAATTTAAATATTTTTGGATATAACTTTACTCTCGCTATAAAAATTTTTAGATACCTTTTATATACTTATCCTTTAATTTTCGGATTGATAATTTTAAGAAAATATCTAAGAAGAATTGACCGAATTATTACAATTGTTTTTATAATTTTTCCTCTTTTTTTACACTTTTTTGGTTTTCTTCCAACAGTACAGTTTACAAGGTATTTTATTTATGAATATTGTTTGATTTTCCTTTTATTTGCTGCGAGGATCATACCAAATTTATCAAAAGTTTTTATAGCTTTTTTAGGAATTTTATATTTATCAGGTTCAGTATACGCAGGTATAGTTTATAACCATAAATTTGCTAAATGTCCAAATTCAGATTGCATCAATAAAAATATATTATGGGATCATATTAAGTCTACATCTCCAGAAAATGTTAAAAAATACTCAGATGAGGTTTTTAAAAAATTGGCAAAAAACAATGATGATGTTATTGATATTGGAACAATTGAAGTTCAAATTAGGAATAAATTAGATGATAGATTTAGAGTCTGGTCTCTAGATGGAATAGTTGATAGAGAATTAAGTAAATTCAAAGGCAAAGAATATATTAATCACTTTAAATATATAGACTTTAGAAAAATTGATTACTTAGCTGATTTGCCTAATCTAAATAGATCAAGTAAATACCCTTCTTTAAACGATTTTGCAAAAGATCTTAATAAGACAACACCCTTATATTGTACAAACCCTGCAAATGTTAATAAAGTAAAAGGAGATGAGTGTATACTAAAAACTAAAGAGATATTAAAATCTCAGTGTATAGAAAATAAAAAAATCATTAAAACAAACTTTAAAAGCTGGTATTTAAATCTGGGTGGATGGAATGGCGGATGGTTATGGGAAGTGAAAAATTGTAAATAGTTTAATTTAAATATTACTGTCATAGATTAAAGATTAAATTGATAAGTATCTACTTT